>JBOEGR010000038.1:0-45504 GCA_050633525.1 Cellvibrionaceae bacterium | reverse complement strand
ACTCCTGTACCACTCGCTTTTTCTACTGCATTACTAGATTAGTGAAGAGTACTTTTTCGACACCGGGCTTACCGATTTCTTTTTCCATAATGCTTTGTAGCTCTACCAAAGCAGCTTGCCGCAACAACTCCCTACCCTCATCCGTTTGCAGTTCTTCATATACCTGGCCACTAAAAAGTAAAATAAGACTATTACGTATCATCGGCATATGAATTTCTATTGCTTCAATCACATCATCTTCACGAGCCATCACTGTTATTTCAGCCTGTAAAAAACGTTGGCGTCCTCTGGCCTCATAATTAACAATCAATGGTGGTTTAAGGGGGAAATAAATAGCGGGTAACTTAGGTGGTTCAGGCTCTTCTTCACCTTCTGTACTTGGGTCTATAGGATTTCCATCCTCATCAAGTTCAACCACTACTTCAGGCTCAGGTGTCAATAGTTTGACCGCCACCAAAGTGCCTCCAACCGAAATACCAATAAGAACCAGTACTGCTACAGCAAATAAAATTAATTTTTTCTTATTGCCCTTTGGTTTTTCTTCTTCATTATTGTCTTCTTGGTCGTTTTCTTCTGCCATGCCAAAAACCCGTCAATAGAGATAACTATTAGGGAAATAGCAAGAGATATGCCAAACAAATGATAAAACGGAATAAGCTGCTGTTTTTTAGGTGAGATAACTATGAAAAAACAGAAAATAGACTGCAATACTTACTGTGCTTGATTGAGCACAGTAAGTATTGCCTAGGTTAAGCGTAGGTATTGACCAAGCTATAAATATTATCAGGTGAGTTTAAGGGTGTTTCAGCGAGTAATGTTTCTTCACCATTTTCTGATTGAGCGGTACCTGAAAAACCCTGCTCAGCTTCGCCCTCTGTTTGTTGCTCAGACTGATCTGAAACATCAACATCGGCCAAATTAATCCCCTCCGCTTCAAACATTTCCCTCAAGCGCATGGCATTCTGATCCAATGCCTCCCGTACACTGCCGTGCTGAACCACAAAACTAACATGTGCCTGATCATTAGCGACCGACACCTTAACTTGCAAAGGGCCCAATTCTGGTGGGTCTAAATGTATCTCTGCTTCTTGCACACCCTGTGAGCTCATCCACATCACTCGTTCAGCCACAGCCTGCCCCCACTGAGCTTGCTGAAAAGGAATTGCCATTGACATCTGCGCTTTGGAAAGCAAGGGGTTAGCATTATTGTTGGATATGGGATTCAGCGCGCTGTCATTTGTTACACGCGCTGATAAAGTATCGCCTTTACTTGTATCAAATAAGCCTTCTGTTAGCGCTTTCTCGATAGCACCTTCAGGTAACAAACCAGCCGTGGTCTTTTGAAACATTTCGGTATCTAGGGAGAACAGCTCCGGGTTAGTCCCCTTAACTAGAGTAGAAAGAGGTTTAACTGGTTCCACTGTAGCCTCTAACGCTTCCGCAAGTGAACTCAGTGTTAGGTTATTAGGTATATTAGATTGATTCAAGTTCAGTAACTTGGGGTCAAATATCGGGCTATTAGGATCAAGGTTACCGGCAGATAATATAGACCCAGCACCTGCCGGAGACTGTAGGACTGGCTTGATGGTATCCAGACCCGATAATAAGCTTGAGTTCAGCGGCAACTCTTTGCCATCATCCAATAACGCCATTAGCTCCGAAAGCTCTTCTGGGTTGATTAACGACTCGACACCTTCAATTCCACCATCATTAGCAGCTTGCTGTAAAACGGCTAATAAGCTCTCTAGATCAGAGCCATCACTTCCCAATAAGTTTAATACCGATGGCGAGCTAAAATTATCCACTATAGTTGGCTGTTGATCCACCTGATCAACAGTCGATAATACATTCACATCCACGTTTGTTGATGCATCATCAACAGGCTCAGTATCTGCGACATCTGAGCGGCCTTCTAAGACCGATGATTTATCTGAATGAGAGGTATCTGCCACTTTGTCGCTGGGTGCGTTAAGCGCTTGATTAGCCTCTTCAAAGGAATCAGAAAAATCAGCCCCGTTACTATCACTTCTATTGCTTGTACTATCAAAGCCAGTTGAACTTGTCTTATTTTGTCCAGATAAGCCATCCGGTCTAAACAATTCTAGGGATGAAGGTATGTCGTTATTCATTGCTACTCCAAGAAAATATCTAAGCACATCTAAATATCAGAACAGCGGCAAAGGCTTGCCGTTTATCAGTATATTTTGGTAGTCGCAAAGAATAGAGCAAAGACAATGCCAAATAAGCGCTGGAAGCTTTTAATATAATAAGGGTGTCTACAAACACTCAATCATAGGAAATCACTATTAAGACATAAATATCAACTAAAGTGATGCTTTAACTTCAATATTGGTGTCTCGTAATATCGGAAGCTCACCTCCGCTATAGCAAAAGTCAAAACACTCGCAGCGAAAAATAATGTGTAATCGAATGGGATACCTAAGCGTTCTATCAATACCCTCACAATGTGGATGGCAAACATATGATAGACGTACATGCCATAACTGACCTGACCTATACGCTTTACTGGATAAAATTGCATCACAGGTTGCAAACTATGATTCTCTCGAACAACAAGGCTAGCCAACCAAAGCATCATCAATATTTGAATACTAAAGCGAGGTAAACCCGCTATATCTGCTGGCGAAGTAAAAATCAGAAACAACAAAACAGAAAGAATCACAATTGGAGACCAGCTATTTTTCAGCACCGAAAATACTGTAAAAAAATAACGCTTTTTATGTAGTAAATGCGCCAGCAATACACCCAAACAAATTGGTGTGAATGTAGAATCTACGATAGATAACTTAAGTACTTCTTGCGTTCCATAAAGCTTAACTAGAGCAGAGTCTAAAACACCAAAATTAACGAGTTGATTAAGAAAAATAAAAATAGTCAAAATAACAAAAACAACCCTCCAAGAAAATATCTTTTGTATAAGAGGCCATAGAAAATAAAACTGCTCTTCAGTTGCAAGAGACCAATAGATTTCAAGATTGTGAAAATTCGCAACTGACCAATTAGAAACAAAGAGAAGGTAAATAGGCATCAAATACATTAGCTGACTAAATTCTTGCTTATCTTGCTTTAACACGCCATATATAAATAACAACGCAAAAAGCAGTCCAAAGTAAACTGGAAATATGCGCAGCGAGCGCCTTATATAAAAATTTTTAAGGTTAATATTACCCTTTTCTTTCTCCCTTAAAAGCAGCGTCACAATAAGATAACCGCTCAATACGAAAAACATATCGACACCCAAAAAACCTTTCGTTAGCCATGCTGATGTCCCCTCCGGAAAAGAGTGATGCCAAATAACGGCGATAATACTAAAGAATCGAACACCATCAAGTGATTGAAAGTAGGACTGCTGGCGATAAGTTTCATGGGGTGAATTCATGGTTTCCATTTTAGTCATATTTGATCATCAGGATGGCTGGAGGTATTGATAATACTGTTAGCTGCGCTAAGCGAGCATTGTAAACTAAGAACTAATCAAATTTCACAATGTAAATAAAATATTTACAAGTAAATCAACAATGGAAGGGCAGAAAACAATAGAAACTGTATATATGAGCTTATATGAAGAGGCAGCTTATAGGCCGCTTATGAAGTAAGGCTCTGAGTGTGATTAATTTATTCTTGTGAGGCAAAAAAAGGCGTTGATACGCACTTCTAGCACATTAGTGTTGGTAACACTGCCGGCTAGAAAACTCATCCATTTCTTTCTGTAATAGTGTATTTTCCAAATGAGCAACCGCCGCCGTTTCTCTTGCGATCACATCATCTAATACGTTTATTTTCTGTTGTTGCTGGCATAGCTCTCCTCGCATCACCTCTAAGTGCTGCTCAGCTTGATCTAGCTTGCTTTGCTGTGCCGTAATAGCTTGAGACAATTGATGACAGAAATGACGATAACGGCTGGTATTCTCAGCTGTCCAGCAAGACTGTTTTTCTTTAATCTTGTTGAGGTAATCCCTTTCGTATTCTTGTAGTTGCATTAACTGCTTACGCTCATTTTGAACAAAATTCACCGCTTGCTCAAACTTTTCGCTCAACTGTCGCTGCTGTCGTTCTGACTGGTCTTTAACTAATGCTAATTGCTGATTCTGCACCTGCTGCTCCATCTTAAACTGTATTGTTCGACATATTCGCCCACTTATTTCAGCATTTAATTCTGAGTACGTAAGTTAGCGGCTGAATTTGGATTTTGTTGAGCTGACATTAATGTATTTAATTGTAGACGGCTATCGGCATAATCGACACGCTCGGTTATATCCTGCTGTATAAACGCCTGCAAGCTAGGGAATGCATCCAGCGCCATATCTGTTTCTTGGTCATTTCCTCGAACATAGGCACCAATACTGACTAAATCACGATTTTTTTGATGTAAGGATAAAAAGCGTTTAAACCGCTGGGCTGACTTAAGATCCTCATTTTCGACAATATTTGTCATGGCGCGACTCACTGACATTTCAACATCAATCGCAGGGTAAATCCCCTGCTCAGCCAGCTTTCTTGATAGAACAATATGGCCATCTAAAATGGCTCGAGCCGAATCAGCCACTGGGTCCTGAAGATCATCGCCTTCCGTCAACACAGTATAGAAGGCTGTAATAGTGCCACTTCCCTCTAAACCATTACCTGCTCGCTCCACTAATTGTGGAATTTTGGCAAAAACCGAAGGCGGATAGCCTTTTGTTGCTGGTGGCTCACCAATCGCTAAGGATATTTCACGCTGAGCCTGTGCATAACGAGTCAAAGAGTCCATCAACAGTAAGACATTCTTACCTTCATCGCGAAAGTGTTCTGCTATCTGGTTGGCGAGTTCTGACGCGCGCAAGCGCATTAACGGGCTGTCGTCAGCCGGAGAAGCCACTACCACCGCCTTCTTTAAACCCTCAGCGCCTAAAGAGTGTTCAATGAATTCTTTAACCTCTCTACCCCGTTCACCGACTAAACCAACGACAACAACATCTGCCGTAGTAAATCGAGTCATCATACCCAACAGTACACTTTTACCGACACCACTACCTGCAAATAAACCTAAACGTTGCCCCTTACCTACCGTCAATAAACTATTAATCGCACGAATACCTACATCTAGTGGCTCTCTGATAGGCGCACGATGCAATGGGTTAATAGTCTGAAACTCTGATTTTGGCTCATCATCGATGGCTACATTGCCCAAGCTATCTAAAGGCTTACCTAAACCATTCAATACTCGACCAAGAAGGCGCTGATTAATCACTAAGGCTTGGTGCGATTCTTTCGGTATGACACGCGCGCCCGGCTGAATACCATGAATACTTTTAATCGGCATCAGAAACACTTTATCTTCACTAAAGCCAACGACTTCGGCTTCTAAACGACGACCATCTTCCGTGACAACATCGCATTCACAACCGATAGAGACCTGCAAACCAACCGCTTCCATCGTTAAGCCAACGACTCGGGTTAAACGACCCTCAGCTACAGGCAGTACTTTATGAATAAGATGGGGTTGAAATGCCTTTAAGCGATCCGTCAGGGAAGTATCGATTCGATTCATTAATCGATACCCTTACTAGCGTCGTCTTGGTTTGTCGTATGATCAATTGATTCAGGTCTGGACACTCCCGCTTTATCTTCGCTTTTCGAATGCGCAGGGTTTGAGAGCTGCTCTTTTTGATCTTTTGTTTGTTGCACTACTTCAGGAATATTCTCTTTAGATAAAGATTCTTCGGTATTATCAGATAAAGAATCAGTCGCATTTTTATTACCGCCATCTTGCGGCTTCTCTGCTGTTATACTGCCCATCGTTTCTGGCTCATTACTTGCGAAACGTTTATGCATAAAACCATCAATGATTTTTTGTAAGCGTTGTTCAACTGTATAATCAACAACTGTTTGCTTTGTTTCTAAACGGCATCCACCTGGCAGTAAATTTTCATCGACATGTAGAATGAGATTTTTTTCATGACGACTATTAAAATGTTCTACGTGTTTTTCAACTATTTCTAAATCTTGTCCACTTAAATATAAAGAAAATTTGTCCGCCCCTACGGGAATAGCATTTAATGCTTCATCCACTAATTGTGTGATATGAGATGAATCTTGTTTTAAGTCCCTTAACACTACAGCTTTCGCCAAGTCTGTAACCATATTCAGTATCATCATTTGTAATTTTTGCTGCTCCGACTCAAGCGGAATCAATAAGGCGTCAATCACGTGCTGTAGTTGTTCACACTGAACTGTAATTGTTTCTTTTGCTTTTGCTATCCCTTCTTCATGCCCCTTTTTAAAGCCCTGCTCGGTTCCCTCGACAATACCTTTTTCTATACCTTCTTTAAAACCACTCTCAAAACCTTCTTTCTCAGCCGTATTACTTATTTCTTGTAACTCATCCGCCGTCATCGGAGTTACTATTTCTTCAACCGTTTCGATTGATTCATTCAAAGAGGGTTTGGCTGAAGCAGTCGTTTTATTTTTTTCTTTATCTAAAGCTTCTTTTTCGGCAGAGGGCACTGATTGTTTTGAAGAGACGTCTGGTAGACGCCAACTTTTACAATCATGCAGCTCTTCTTCTGAAAATTTTGGCGTCACTTCTGATGTCATACTACTACCTTACTACTTGTTTGGCGCCTATATTAGGATTAGTTTTATTCACATAAAGAATATAAATTATAGTTACATCATTTGCTCGCCACCACCGCCTAATGCAATTTCTCCAGCGTCAGCCATCTTACGTGCAATAATAAGAATTTCTTTTTGTGCAGCTTCAACTTCTGACACTTTGACTGGGCCTTTCGCTTCAAGGTCATCACGCAGTAGTTCGGCCGCTCGACTAGACATATTAGAAAATATTTTTTCTTGTAGATCAGTGTCGGCGCCTTTAAGCGCAACAATTAACAACTCAGAAGACACTTCTCTGAGCAGCGCTTGTATACCACGATCATCAACATCACGTAAGTTATCAAATACAAACATAAGATCTTGAATTTGATTACCCGTGTCTTCATCCATTTCTTTAATGGATTCGAGCAACTCGCCCGCGATACCGCTATCAAGGTTATTAACAATTTCAGCAGCGCATTTGAAACCACCCATACTGGTTGTTTGCGAGCCTGCGCCACCAGAAAATTGCTTTTCAAGTATATCGTTAAGTTCTTGCAATGCACTGGGTTGCACTGTGTCTAAAGAGGAAACACGCATCATGATATCCAAACGTACAGTGTCAGAAAAATACGTCATAATTTCGGCTGCTTGATCAGGGTCGAGATAAGCCATCACTATCGCTTGAATTTGTGGGTGTTCATTGCGAATAACATCTGCTACCGAGCGCGGTTCCATCCACTTCAATGTATCTAAGCCCGTTGTATTACCACCTAATAAAATGCGGTCGATCAAACCGTGAGCTTTATCTTCACCTAAAGCCGTCACCAACATATTACGAATGTAATTATCAGCACCAACGCCTAATCCCGTTAAGTTACGTACCTGCTCCATAAAATTAGCTAATACCGTTTGTACTTCTTCTTGCTCAACATTGGCTAAGGTACTCATTGCTGCACCAACACGTTGCACCTCTTTTGGTCCCATGTGTTTTAACACTTCGGCAGCATCGGCTTCACCGAGGGTCATTAATAATATTGCCGCTTGCTCTACTGGCGGCATATTAAATGCTTTTGCTGGGGCAGCGGCTTCTTCACTCATTGGTCATTAATCCAACTTTTAATTACTTGGGAAACACGACCTGGATCTTCTGCAACAAGTCCTTTAATCGTATTCAACATATTTTCATAACTCTCTTCTGGGCCAGGTAGTGCCAAGGCTTCGCCACCATGTAAGGTAACCGTTTCATCTGATAGCTCATCAAACGATCCCAATCCAGAAGCTTCAAGCGCAGCAAGTTGCTTGGCTTCTTCATCTTCCTTAGCTTGCGTACCTGTTTTTGCCAGTGTTTTTAGTATAGGTCGTAATAAGCCAACAAACATAACTAATACAATGAGTAGGCCGGCAAACGGTTTTAATAAATCTCGAACCCAAGCCTGTTCCCAGATGGGAATATCACCTGAATCAAGTAAACCATCACCCGTATCAATGAAAGGCGTGTTAATCACATTGACACTGTCACCGCGTACAGCAGAAAAACCAACGGCATCTCTTACTAAAATAGCCAAACGCTCCAATTCATTGTCGGACCACGTTTCATAACGCGCTTCTCCTGTTTCGGCGTCAATCACTTCTTTATCGTCAACGACAACGGCAACGGTTAAGCGCCGTACTTTACCCACTTGATGCTTGATATAACTGACCGAACGATCTAACTCAAAATTACGAGTCGCTTGCTTACGTGTATTTGATGGTTGGGCTGGTGCGCCGTCGTCGCGGTTCCCCGCTTGCTCTGGAGCTTCGCCCTCTGCAGGTGGCTGATTTGCTAGAGCGCCGGGGATACCACCGGCTGCAGCACCTACTCGTTGCTCATCTAAGGTCTGCTCGCTGCGCATAGCAGGAAGGTCAGGGTTAAACATCTCCTCCGCTTGCTCTACCTCGTTAAAGTCCACATCAGCGGCTACTTCAGCACGGTAGCGAGATGATCCAATAATAGGGTCTAACAAACTGCGAACTCTATTATTTATCGACTCCTCTATTTGAGTCGCATATTCAAGTTCTTGCAGCGCTTTTGTAATTTTAGGATCATCATCACCGGTAGACAATAAATTACCCTTTTGGTCCACTACGGTGACATTTTTCAATGACAGCTCAGGAATACTGGATGCAACAAGATTAGAAATTGCTCTTACTTGATCTGACTTGATACCACGCCCAGGATAAAGCTCAACAAAAACAGATGCCCTAGGCTCTCTGGCATCGCGTACAAAAACAGAATTTTTAGGGATAGCGAGATGGACTCTAGCAGAGCGCACACTATTAATACTCGTTACTGTTCGCGCCAATTCACCTTCCAAACTACGACGGTATCGCGCTTTCTCCATAAACTGGCTAGTACCTAGAGGCTGCTCTTTGTCCATAAGCTCAAAACCGGCGGAATTGTCACCAGGTAAACCCAGCTCAGCCAATTTAATACGAGCATCATGGATTTCATCTGAAGCCACTAACAAGGCACCGGAACGGTGATCAACCTTAAACTGAATATTATTAGCTTCGAGTATTTCTATGACTTCGCTTGAATCTAAACGATCTAAACCCGCATACAAAGGTCGATAATCTTCGCCTATTGTCCATAATACGGCGGCAAACCCAATAGCAACGCTAGCTGCTAAGGCCACCATTAAACCTGCCTGCCTTAGTAGGTTTAAATTATTAAAGCCTTCAACTAAATCACTTGCTGAGCGATCTTTACCGCTAGTAGCGGCATCATCATCGATATCGGCCATTGCATCAGCTGCACTCATTGATGGTTACCTTTCATATTACTGGTCTCATGTACTCGTATACTCAGTCGTTGTTATATTTCTGGAAAATAGTGCTGAACATAAGCCTAAAGCACAGGCTAATGCTAGGGGTTAAACAGGCATGTTCATGATATCCCGATAGGATTCAACCAGCTTATTACGCACTTGTAACATCGCTTGAAATGAAACGCTGGCCTTTTGTGAAGCAATCATCACATCAG
Organism: Cellvibrionaceae bacterium; assembly: GCA_050633525.1. GTDB lineage: Bacteria > Pseudomonadota > Gammaproteobacteria > Pseudomonadales > Cellvibrionaceae > CANLBN01. The sequence continues at coordinate 35,885 of JBOEGR010000038.1, read as the reverse complement.
TAATATCCACACCACTTTGACCTTGCTCAAAAGCGGTTGCCATGTCACCCGATGCCTTTTGCAGATCATTCACTTTATTGACGGCTTGATCGAACAGTTGGCCAAAAGCAGGACTGTCATCAGCGACCGGTTTTAATGAACGCGGTCCATTTAGATTGTTTACATCTGCTGTTTCATCTGGTTTAAATGCTTGTGCCTGCGCTTTAAGAGAGCGCATTTCAAGTAACACATTATTTATATCCATTCTGTCAGAGATCATGATTGTTTCTCCACACCATTTACTTTTTCATCAACAAATATCTGAAACCGACATTTTTTTGGCTTTTCAGTAAGCACTTTTATCTTATCGAAATAAATAGCATAAAACGGGCCAAAAAATGCCACCGGCATAAAAATGCCTCATGCTCTACAGTGGCGACATGTTAAATAGATAAGAATGGGATAGAGTAAATAAGCTACAAACAATCGATTGAACTGTAAGTCGACTGCTTATAGCATGAGAAGATTGTTCTTTATTAATATGTTATTTTTAAACAATAAAAAGTTCTACGGCACTAAAGGCCGCAAAGATAAAAGACTTTATTATTCGACAACTACAATGAAAATAAAATATTAAAAGTCGAAATCGAATTCTTGAATATCTTTTGCTAAATGACGATCAGCCAAGCGGGCTTCTAAACGCCGGCGAGAGTCAATTGAAGGAATGTCGCTGGTGCCTTCGGCATCCAGTTCAGGGTCGTTGATTGCTTCATCTTCAATATCGTCGAGAAAGTCATCTCTAGAAGAAGAAACAGAAGAAGGCATAATATCACTCATAAACTATCTCCGCATTTATCACTCTAAAACCATTAAAACTAGTGGTCAGAGTTTAAATATTACCGCTCTGCCTTACCAAAAGATAAAGCCACCTCCATGTCATATTCCATTTACTTTCCTTTGTCATTTTGCTTATAAGCAGAAACCTACAAACATAACAATCAAAAAGTATTATCTACATTTATATCCAACAAGGTCAAAATTACTGCTGAAATGAGATAAGGTCAAGCTTTTATTTATGAATTTTTTTTGTCAAAAATATGTCAATTTAGACTTATTTTTTATAAGCACAAATAAGTCTAAATGGCGTACTACTTAGTCATTATTAATTGTTGATATGAACTCTCTACTTAACTTAGAGAAGCTTGATTTTCCAGGCTCAAACCAATCTCACGCATTTTGGCAAGCTTATAGCGTAAGGTGCGAGGGCTAATACCTAGGCGCTCCGCAGTATTCTTGCGGCTACCATTCTCTTCTTTCAACGTTTCAACAATAATTTCAAACTCTCTTCTCTTGAGGTCGTCGCCAAGGGCTTTGCCCCTATCGCCGGTTAAATCAAATGCATTATTTTCTGTTACGGATGAGCTAGGACCATGTCCTGTTAATGCATCTCTGTCCTGTAAGCTCATCCCATAGTGCGAACCTTGTAAACCTGAGCCTTGTGAATTAGGTGCTTGTATTAAGGCCTCTCTAGAACCATCTAATTGATTTAAACGTGAAAAAGAGCTTTCTGCTAAACAAGAAACCGCGCTATTTTCAGCGTCCATCGAAATAGCTTGAGTCGTTAATATTTGTAAACCAAGGTCTTGCTCACCAATGCTCTCTCCCGCCTGCAATATAAGCGCACGCTGAATTACATTATCGAGCTCTCGCACATTGCCTGGCCATGCATAATCATAAAGTGAACGCTGAGCAGACTCATCTAGCTGTATACCAATTCGTTTTTGCTTTATGGCATGTTTTTGTAATAAACGCATAGCCAGGGGCAATATATCTTCTCTACGCTCCCTGAGAGGCTTCCACTGTAAAGGCAACACACTTAAACGGTAATACAAATCCTCTCTAAACTTCCCATCTGCAACTTGCTGCTGCATATTGCGATTAGAGGTAGCAATAACACGAACATTTAATTGGATCGTTTTACGTCCGCCTAAGCGTTCTACCTCTTGCTCTTGCAATACACGTAATAATTTTGCCTGTAAGCCCACATCCATTTCTGATATTTCATCCAATAATAAAGTGCCTCCATTGGCCTGCTCAAACTTGCCAGGCGCACTGGCATAGGCGCCCGTGTAAGCTCCCTTCTCGTAGCCAAACAACATGGCCTCAAGCATATTCTCTGGAATAGCGGCACAATTGATTGCAATAAAAGGCTGCTGGACCCTAGGAGAGCGCTGATGAATATAGCGCGCCAACACTTCCTTACCTGTACCTGACTCACCGATAATCAGAACCGTAGAATCTGTCTGAGCCATACGGTTGGCAAGTTGCAATAATTGCTGACTTGAAGGCGATTTCGCAATCGGCTCGTCTGCCATTGCATCTTCACGGCCATCAAGTTGTTTTGCCACAATATCAATGAGTGCTTTTGGCTCAAAAGGCTTCACTAAATAGTCGATAGCGCCATGACGAATGGCATCAACAGAATCTTGAATACTCGCGTAAGCGGTAATCAATAGAACAGGAATATGTGCGTAGTCTAATTGAACTTGATGCAATAAATCGTGACCACTTAAGGCCCCCATATTCACATCGGAAACAATCATCGCGATATCGTTGTGTTTTTCCAATAAGACTAAAGCAGTTTCAACATCAGGTGCCGTTAATGTATGGTAATCTGCAAGATCTAAAGTATCTTGTAATGCTTCTCGTAGTGATGGGTCGTCTTCGACAATTAATACATGTGGCACTACTTGTGTATTCAGCTCGTTTCCTACAGCTTGAACGGCTAAGGACATAATTTTTTCCTCAATAATTGACTATTTTTCATATTAACTATTTCTGAGAGCGACTGTGTACATATCACTCTCACATCGCTTTCACATAACCCTCACAGAACCAAGGGCAAACACAGGCGAGCACATGCCCCACCCTCTTTTCTATTCTCTAGTTCAAAACTACCACCATGAGATTCGGCCACAACATTGACTACGGATAAACCGATGCCCGTACCCTGTTCTTTTGTAGTAAAAAATAGTTCTTGTGTTTTATCTTTTGTAGATAAATCAAGACCTGGACCATTATCGAGAATATCAATAACAAGCTTGTGATTTTCTATTTGAAACTGAATGTTCAACTCTACTGACGGGGTTGCTTGAAGGCTATTATTAACGAGATTTAATAAGGCGCCCACAAGCGCATCAAGATTACAGCGTAGATAAATATCATCCTCAGTATCAATGTTTTTTTGAATCCACTGACAGTTAGCTTCATAGGATTTTATTGGCATCTCAATGGCTTCGGCTAAGGTTTCCTTTAACTTTGTTAAACTCACCTTATCAGTTAAAGGCACATCGCCTTTAACAAATAACAACATATCTCGAACTTGACGCTCCATATAATTCAAGCGCCCCAATAATTTATTGGTGAAATTTTGTCGTTGTGTTTCACTCAATACTTTTGTGGACAAGTGCCCCGCATACAACATAGCGGATGATAATGGCGTCCTGACCTGATGCGCTAGCGTTGATACCATTTTTCCTAAAGCGGAAAGACGCTCATTACGGCTTAAATCAGCCTGTAATTGGCGAGTTTCTGTTTGATCTGTCAGTAAGATAATTTGACCATCTTCGCCTAAAGAACCCGTGACAATACTAATCCTTTTGCCGTCTCGGTTTGATACCTCATGACCATCGTCATCTTTAGGCGCAAAGCAACGCTGAATGACCTCCCTCCAATATTTTCCAATTAAGTCAGGCTCTAAAAAGACTTCGGCTACCGGATTACTTTCAATAATCATTCCCGTCTTATCCAAAACAATAACACCACCCGGCAATACCGTAATAAGTGTCGACAAACGAGAAGCTAATTGTTCTTTCTCCTGAAGCTCTACATAACGTTGCTCACTGACCTCCTCTAATTCCGAGCTCAAATCGGCGACGCGCTTTTCTAAATGTTGATAGGAGTCGGCTAACTGCAAAGATAGATCATTGAATAAGTCAAATGCGGTTTTTAAGTTTTGCGGAGAATGTTCTTGCTTCTCAAGCATGCTATTGTCAGCACTGGCAATATCAGCCGCTAATAAATCAGGGGGTAAACTACCCATTAATGTAGAGGGCTCTGTATTCGCAAAAGTTGAGGGCATTGCACTTTAAAACCTTTTTTGACTGGTATAGTCATCCTTTGCAAGGCTGGTGCCAAAGTATTTTATTCAATAAAATCAGATAGTTAAAACAACATAGAAAGCAGCGGGAAAAATTTCGACAGAAAAATGACAACACCGTATGTGTTGATAAAATGGTACTTTAAGGCAAGCATTTACACCCAGATCAACTATACTTTTTAGAGGTGCCAATATAGTACTGGGAGCTTTTTGCGATGAGATGTAAAGTAGTATGGAGTCTGCGAGTTGTCATCAATCAATAAACAAACGGGTGGGTATACCTTAATTGAATTAATGGTCGGAATAACCATTATAGGCATAGCTGCGGCTACTGCTTTCAATTCATATCAAGCTTATATCGAACGTGCTGAAGCGGACCAAGCTATAAAAGATATCGCCGCCATACAATTAACGATTGATGGCTATGCTTTTAATAACAACTGGACCTACCCCAGTAGTTTAAGCGATGTCGGCTTAGGGGGGTATAAAGACCCTTGGGGGAACACTTACCAGTACTTAAATATTGCACAGACAGGCAATGTTGGGCGAGCTCGTAAAGATAGAAACCTTGTACCTATCAATTCTGATTATGACTTGTATAGCCGTGGCCCCGACGGCCGCAGCGTATCTCCATTAACAGCCGAGCCCAGTCGAGATGATATCATCAGAGCAAATAATGGTGGCTTTCTCGGTATAGCTGAGGACTATTAATGAAATGGGGCCTACTAAAAGGGAAGTTAGCTAAAAAAGTTTTTATACTTTTTATTCTTGCGTCATTTATTCCATTATTACTTGCATCCGCCCTTGCCTATTATCAAGCCAATAAAATAATACAAGCCGACAGCCTTTATAACCTTCAAAGTGCAGCAAAAGAATATGGATTATCGCTATTTTTTAAGTTAAAACTTGCAAAAGATACTTTGATCAACCATGAAAACAACATTCTAAAACAACAAATAAAAAACCAAGGCAGCAGCCTATATAATTACTTTTCCAGTATTGCGATAAAAGATAAACACTCATCGATTCAAATCTTATGGGGAGACATTAGCCCCAGCATATTTGAAGCAGGAGGAGAAAATAAAAGTTCTTTATTCACCATAAAAAGATCAAACAACAAAAAAGATGCTTATATCAATATCAACGGAAAAATTATTGGAAAAATAAACTCTAAATACTTATGGGATACCGAAACCCAAATAACCGAAAACAATTTTTGCATAATAGACAACAAAAATGAAAAAATATTTTGCCAAGAAAACATAAACAAAAAAGAAATACTAGAAATATCGAACTCACCAAAAAACAAAACAAAAAGAAAAATTATAATAAAAAAAGAAAAAGGAGAACTAATAGCAACCTATTGGTCACTTTTCATGGATCATGAATTTGGAACTGACGACTGGAAAATAATAACCATTCAAAACAACAAAAAAAATAAAGAGAGTCTAATCCATTTTAAAAAAACCTTTATAACACTAATCTTATTTTCTCTATGCTTAGTTATACTTTTATCTTCCATTTTGATAAGAAAAAACCTTAAAGCGATAGAAAAAATAATAGAAGGAACAAGAAACATAATAAAAGGAAACTTTAAACACAACATTGAAATAAAATCAAATGATGAGTTTTCAGAGCTTGCCCAGTCATTCAACATAATGGCAAACAACATGGAAAGCATCATCAATGAGTATCAAGCATTCTCTGAAATAGATAGATTGATCATAAAATCAGAGGAAAAAGAAAAAATTATATTTTCTATTTTCAATAAAATATCCTCCATAACAAACCTAAAATCTCTTATATTAATAAATAAAGAAAAAAACAATCTAGGATTATTAAACATTTACAAGCAGAAAGATGATATATATTTAAAAGAAAACAATTTAGAAACTTATAAAAAAGTAAATAATCTTGAGATAACCAAGACATTACTCTTGAACACATTCGATATTAAAATATATAGAAGTATAGATAATAACGTATGCATTATACCTATTATAATTGATCAAAATAGAAAAGATATCAGCTATATCATCGGCTATACTGACGAAGAAAAGATAAGCGAATTAGAAAAAAATAAATTAGATGTATTTTCAAACCGGATAGCCATTATATTTCAAGCCATGGCCAGAGAATCATTATTAAGATACAAGGCCAATCACGACTTATTAACTGGCCTACCTAACAGAAATAAAGTATTAAGCTTATACAAAAGCCCAGCAAACCAACAAGAACAAACCCACAGCGCTTTACTTTTTTTAGACTTAGACCATTTCAAACAGGTAAATGACAATTACGGCCATTTTATGGGAGATAAGCTATTAATCGAATTTAGTATGCGAATAAGATCAATAACCAATGATAATGATATGATCGCTCGTCTAGGGGGCGATGAATTTATCATTCTGCTAAATAGCCCAAACAAGAAAAATCTAAAAAATAGAGTCGAAAAAGTATGCGCACGTATTATTAACAGCGTAAAACAAGCTTTCTATATTGACAATCACGTTTTGCATATAGGCACAAGTATTGGCGTCACCATCGGTTTAACACATGAATATAGTTTTGATGATGCCATCCGGCATGCGGATATTGCCATGTATTTTTCCAAAAAAAATGGTGGTAACGGCTACACTATTTATAGCAAAGAAATGAGTGACGACCTATTAAAGCGCACACTATTAGAAAGAGATTTGAGAGCTGCATTAGATAACGATGAAATCAACGTACACTTTCAACCTAAATTTAACGCCGCCAACAATAAACTAAGTGGTTTTGAGGCTTTATTTCGCTGGGAACATGAACACTACGGTAATATTTCTCCTTTTGTCGCAATTGAGATTGCCGAAAGCATTGGCCTTATTACTGACTTAGGAGCAAAAGTATTTGAAAAAAGCATTCGTCAGTGGCAACTATGGTTAGAAGCCGGGTATGACATAGGTACAATTGCAATTAATATATCACCTGTCCAATTACTAGACCCTAATTTTATTAATTTTGTCAGCTCCACAATTGACAAATCCCCTTTAGTCGAAGAAAACATGGTAGAGCTAGAAGTTACTGAAAGCGTTATGCTTGAGGATAAAACTCTATCAATAGCCGCACTACAATCACTGAGAGATATTGGTATCAGCATTGCTATTGATGATTTTGGTACCGGTTATTCTTCCCTATCTTATCTGCTTGATTTACCGGCAAGCACATTAAAAATTGATAGAGCATTTGTTATTAAAATAGAACAAGACAAAAATGCCTTAGCCTTACTCGGCTCTGTGATTAGCTTAGGGAAAAGCATGAACTATAAAATAGTAGCGGAAGGCGTTGAAACTAATCAACAAGCTGATTTTTTAAGGCAATGTAATGCTGATGAACTACAGGGATATTTGTTCAGCAAACCACTGCCTGCCGAACAAATAGAGAAACGTTTTTTAAGTAATTTAAAGCTTAATTAACATCAGCCTGGCTAACCAATCGCTGCTGCCATGCCTGAAACTCATCTATTGATAATGAACGAGCCAAAGACAGACGTGCGCCTCTTTGCTCTTCTTCTGATAGCTCATCATAATTTGCATCATTAACGGCCGCCAAAGAAACTAGCGCATAATCATTATTATCTAGATAGAGTGAAGAATGGGTCATATCACTTGAACTGGGTCGTTTCATTTCAAATACATGTTGAACAAGTTCTTGTGACAAACCACCGCCATCACGGGCAATATTAGATTCAGTATTTAATACTAGCTCATTTTTTTCGGCTAAATCTGTTAGTGCTTCACCCTTCGTTAACGCTGTCTTTAGTGACTCTGCTTGAGCTGCAAGTTGCTCCTTCGCTTTACTGAGCTTGAGCTCCGCAACAATATCAGCCTTCTTTTCTTCCAAAGATAAGGTGCGTACCGGTTCATGCTCAATCAGTTTAACGACAACTGCGTTATCTGGTGCCAATTCTAATACGTCACTACTGTAAGATTGCTGTAGAACTTGATCACTAAATGCAGCACTCACTACACGGCCATCCGCTAATACAGACTCTTCACCACCGTCGCGAGTGAATAATGCGGTTTTACCTAGATCGAGAGAAAGCTGTTCTGCGACCTCAGCTAAGTTTTCAGCATTAAAAGACAGGTCTTTTAGGGTTGTGAGCTTCTCGACAAAGATTTGCTCAGCTTGCAATGACTTTAACTCAGACTCGATGCGAGCTTGGCTCTCTTCTAACGAAGGAGGTGTAGCATCTTCGATGGCCACTAATTTAATAAAATGTGTCGCATTATCAATTTGGATGGGCTCGGATACAGCGCCGATAGACAGCTGCGAAAGCGCCGTTTCAAATTCAGCGGGGAAAGCATTGCCATTTGTCAGACCTAGGTTACCGCCATTCTCACGACTACCAAAGTCATCCGAGTATTCGGCTGCCAAACCAGCAAAATCATCACCTGCTGCTAACTTTTCTTGTACCGTTTTGATTTTTTGCTGTGCCGCGTCATCATCACCTTCGATCATGATATGGGCCGCTTCTCGCTCAGTGGCAGCAGAGGCTTGTTGCAGCTCTTGTTCATATTGCTGCTTGACCTCATCTTCACCCACAATCACTGTTTCCGCAATATCACTGACTTTCAAATCTATATATTCAACGGCGACTTTTTCTTCGGTAAGGTATGTTTGCTTATTTTCTTCGTAATACTGTTCAATTTCCTGATCGCTAACAGCCATCGACTCTGTTAAATCACCCAAAGGAATTCTAACCCAGGAGAAATCGCGCGTTTGACGAGAAAGCGCAACGACTTGTTTTACTTCCTTTTCTGTTACAAAACTTGTCGCCGCAATGCCATTGCGTAGCTGATTTACGACTACATCATCACGTAGCAATACTCTAAAACTAGCGGGAGTGTGACCAATATTACGTATACCTTGGACAAAAAGCTGGGGGTCAAATTGGCCATCGGTTTGGAATTCTGGCATTTGAGTGATCATTTTATCGATTTCGGCATCACTCATGGTCATTTTGCCATCAACCGCTTTATCCAATAGCACATTTCGTTGTACTAAGCCTTGAAGCACAGGCTGCCTCAAACGCTCTTCCGATAGAAATTCAGCCGGTAGATTATTGCCAAACTGGGCTTGTAAGCGCTGTCTTTCTTGCCCTAGCGCAAGCTGTAAGTCACGCTCAGAAATCGTTCTACCATTGACACTAGCAACATCTCCATTGCCGTAACCATGGCCACCACCAAAGCTATTAAGATCAACTAACCCAATGGCTAATATTAAACCTAGAAAAATAACGATGAAAACAGCAATCGCTCCTTTCATATTTTCGCGCATACCTTGCAGCATGATTACCCTCGGCTGAAAACTGCCTTACATTTAAAAGGCGATTAAAAATAAGTTATTCTACACTTAATTGCTTATTTTACCTGTATTACGTTATTGACGCATACATAGATAAAGAACAATAAAAACTGGCTCAAATAAAAAGGCGTACCCTAAGATACGCCTTCTATTGACACCTAAAAAAACAATTAGTTAGCTGTTCACAGCATCCTTCAGTGCTTTACCCGCTTTAAAGCTGGGAATAGTAGCAGCAGCAATTTCAATAGGCTGTCCTGTCTGAGGATTACGGCCTGTTCTAGCAGCGCGCTCTTTAACAGAGAACGTACCAAAACCTACTAGAGCAACAGAGTCACCCTTTTTCAATGCGCCTTCTACGGCTTCGATCATCGCATCAAGTGCACGACCTGCAGCTGCTTTAGGAATATCTGCAGATGCAGCAATTGAGTCAACTAATTCGGCTTTATTCACAATTCACCCCTTTTGGTATTTGTTGTTCTAATGAAGAAAGCTTAGCTATTGACTGAGCTCTTCGGGTTATAGTTATTTTTTCTATGTTCGTCTGTATTACTTTTTATACTAAGCTGTCGGTATATAGGCAAAATTGGGGGCTGGCCCCTATTTATCTAACATCTACTTACTTGCCTATTTTGCTTGTCTAGTTTGTTGACCTGTTGGTCTATAGTTACGTAAGTCACTCACATTGCCCCAACAAAGCTAATACTGACAAGATTGGAAGCTCAGTAAACTAGGAGAGCTGGCTCTTGCTTACCAACAGTTCAAGCGAGGTGGTTTTATACCAATTGCCTACAACAGGGTCAAGCTGACATTTTAAAAATGGGCTACAAAGTAATATTTGTACCCATTAAACCGGCTAAATTGGTCATAAAACAGTCATTAATGCTTTACCGCCGGCCCATCTGCCGATTGCTGAGCTTTGGCTTCCAAGGCTTTATATTCTGCATCAGACAGTGGCTTTGGCATTGACTGTAACGCCAATTCAAGTACTTGATCGACCCATTTGACTGGCTTAATATCGAGATCTTGCAGGATGTTATCAGGTATTTCTTTCAAGTCACGCTGATTCTCCAACGGTATAATAACCGTCTTGATACCACCCCGATGTGCCGCTAATAGTTTCTCTTTGAGTCCACCGATTTTTAACACCTCGCCTCTAAGGGTGATTTCACCCGTCATAGCGACATCGGCCTTAACTGGGGTATTAGTCAAAACTGAAACTAAAGCGGTGCACATTGCTATGCCTGCACTAGGACCATCTTTTGGAGTCGCCCCTTCGGGCACGTGAATATGAATATCAAATTTTTCTGAGTAATCTGGTGCGATACCCAAAATTTGTGAGCGCGATCGTACAACGGTCAATGCGGCCTGAATAGACTCTTGCATTACATCACCAAGTGAGCCTGTTTTAACCATACGGCCCTTTCCATGAACCGCAGAAGATTCAATGGTGAGCAACTCTCCACCTACTTGAGTCCAAGCTAAGCCTGTTACTTGGCCAACCTGATTTTCTTGCTCTGCTACACCGTAGTCGAATTTGCGCACACCGAGGTAATCCTCGAGACACTCACTGTTGACCAAGGCAGTAGTGAGCTCTTTGTCGCCAATAAAACGCTTAACGGCTTTACGCGAAATTTTAGCAATCTCTCGATCCAAACCTCGGACACCCGCTTCGCGTGTGTAATAGCGAACAATATCTCTTATAGCACCATCTTCGATGCTGATCTCACCCTCTTTAAGCCCATTGTTCTTACGCTGTTTAGGGATTAAATAGCGTTGAGCAATGTTCACCTTTTCATCTTCGGTATAACCTGGGATACGAATCACTTCCATACGATCAAGTAAAGGGCCCGGAATGTTCATTGAATTCGATGTACACACAAACATCACTTCAGACAAATCGTAATCGACCTCTAAATAATGATCATTAAAAGTATGATTTTGTTCTGGGTCCAAGACCTCCAATAAGGCTGATGCTGGGTCACCGCGATGATCCATACCCATTTTATCGATTTCATCAAGTAGAAAGAGCGGGTTCTTAACCCCGACCTTAGACATTTTTTGCACTAACTTACCTGGCATGGAGCCAATATAAGTGCGTCGATGCCCTCTAATTTCAGCTTCATCGCGAACGCCACCTAAGGCCATACGAATGAATTTTCTGTTTGTTGCTCGTGCAATCGATTCACCTAGGGATGTTTTACCCACACCAGGAGGACCAACTAAGCATAATACAGGGCCTTTCATTTTCTTAACGCGAGCCTGCACTGCCAAATATTCTAGAATGCGTTCTTTAACATCTTCGAGGCCATAATGATCAGCTTCTAATATTTTTTCAGCTCTATCAATATCGTTGTATACGCGACTGCGTTTTTTCCAAGGTACATTGACCATCCAGTCAATATACGCCCTTAATACTGATGCTTCAGCTGACATAGGCGACATCATTTTTAATTTATTCAGTTCCGCCGACGTTTTTTCTTGTGCCTCTTTAGGCATACCTGAGTCAGTAATTTTTTTAGCAAGCTGATCGGCTTCGTTAACTTCTTCTCCGATTTCCCCCAACTCTTTCTGAATCGCTTTCATTTGCTCGTTCAGATAATACTCACGCTGGCTTTTTTCCATCTGCTTTTTAACACGCCCACGAACGCGTTTCTCAGTCTGATGCAAGTCAATTTCAGCTTCCATAAAATCAAGCAGATGTTCGAAACGATCACGCTCACTTGGCATCTCCAAAATTTCTTGTTTTTGCTCAAGCTGTAAGGACATGTGCGCAGCAATCGTATCAGCCAAACGACCAGGCTCTTCAATGCCCGTTAGCGAAGTCATAACTTCGGAGGGCACCTTTTTACTGAGATTAACGTACTCTTCAAATTGCTCTAGTACGGTAGCGACTAATTTACCTGCATCCTCATCAGCAACTGGAACACCACTAACGGGGTCTACTACGGCATTCACATATTCTTCATTTTCTTCTACCGCAAGAATTTCTGCACGGTACCCGCCTTCGACAAGCACTTTGACTGTACCGTCAGGTAATTTAAGCAGTTGCAATATAGAAGCGACTGTACCAATGGGGTACAAATCATCTTTCAGTGGATCGTCTTGTGTAGGATCACGCTGAGCGACTAGCAACACTTGCTTATTCGTACTCATGGCTGCATCAAGCGCTTTGATTGACTTCTCACGGCCAACAAAGAGAGGGATAACCATGTGTGGGTATACAACCACATCACGTAAAGGAAGTAAGGGAAAATCTGTGCGGGATGCTTGATCGTTTTCGGTCACGCAATTTACCTCTGATGAAATAGGACTTGTTCTACCCAATCTATGGATAGAAGTACATCGGTGTTGAGAATCAACTATTACGCTTCTAGTAAACGCAATGCAATTGTTAGCTAATATGGTCTATCAAAGCCTGCTTACAATAGACTGACTTAAAATAACGTATATTCAAAATAAATAATGGTGACAGCTCACAATATTGCAAGTGAATACGAGAATAAATAACCTTATTATGTTGTTAAGCTCGTATGGTCTAACCCTATGCCTCACCTTAAGTATTTAAACAAGTATTTATGATCTAAGGCATTGATAAAAAAATATTCAGGCTCTTTGCTCTGTACAGAAATAAAATATTATTCAAGCCCTGCTCTATTCAACAAGAAGCCTTACCATAATAAGCCGTACTCTAGTTAGCAAAACGGCCTGCTAGAAAGCAGGCCGTTTTTATCATAATAAATGTAAAGCTTATTCGTCTGGAGCCACTTTTTGCTGTACGTTAGCATTATCATAAACCAGCAAAGGTTCTGACTCTGCATTAATAACCCCTTCATCAACAATGACCTTAACAACATTTTCCTCTGAAGGAATCTTATACATTGTTTCTAATAAAACAGCTTCCATAATGGAACGTAAACCCCTAGCACCCGTTTTACGAATCATGGCTTTTTTCGCTACAGCACTTAGTGCATCAGGGCGAAAATCTATCTCAACGCCTTCCATATCAAACAATTTAGTATATTGCTTGGTTAAGGAATTTTTGGGTTCAGTTAAAATTTGAATTAACGCTTCTTCATCAAGCTCTTCTAGGGTCGCGATCATTGGCAGACGACCAACAAATTCTGGAATTAGACCATAGCTGACAAGGTCTTCAGACTCTAGTTCTCTCAGTGATTCTCCAAGTGCTTTTTCAGCCTTACTCTGAACCGAAGCACTAAAACCAATACCACCTTTCTCTGAACGATTCTGAATAACTTTATCTAGGCCAGCGAAAGCGCCACCACAAATAAAGAGAATATTAGCTGTATCCACTTGCAAAAACTCTTGCTGTGGGTGCTTGCGACCACCTTGAGGAGGTACAGATGCAACCGTGCCTTCTATCAATTTTAGCAAGGCTTGCTGAACGCCCTCACCTGAAACATCTCTGGTGATAGATGGGTTGTCACTCTTACGAGAAATTTTGTCAATCTCATCGATATAAACAATACCCTGTTGCGCTTTTTCTACGTCGTAGTCACACTTCTGTAGTAATTTTTGGATAATATTCTCAACATCCTCACCGACATAACCCGCTTCTGTTAGGGTTGTTGCATCTGCAATAGTGAAGGGAACATTTAATAAGCGCGCTAAGGTTTCAGCTAGCAAGGTTTTACCACTACCAGTAGGGCCAACCAAAAGGATGTTACTCTTGCCTAATTCGACTTCATCTTTCTCTTTAGCTCGGTTTTCACCAAAACGTAAGCGCTTGTAATGGTTGTAGACAGCAACGGCTAGCACTCGCTTGGCTCTAGACTGACCAATAACATACTGATCTAAGATATCCGAGATCTCTAATGGAGTTGGTAATTTTTCAGAACTCCCCTCGGTGCCACTCGCTTCTTGGATTTCTTCTCTGATGATGTCATTACACAAATCGACACATTCATCACAGATAAATACGGATGGTCCCGCTATGAGTTTGCGCACTTCATGTTGGCTTTTGCCACAAAATGAGCAATAAAGCAGTTTACCGTTATCGTCGCTACCGTCTTTACCGTTATCGGTCATTTCTTTACCTTGTTACTATCTAAGTTACTGTATTAAATTACTGTCTAATTGACTGTTCTAACTAATTATCTGATCTAACTAAACTCTAAAGCTCATGTATTGCTATGACAGCAATCTTTCTTACCAGTTTCTCATTCGCACTTAGACTAACTTAAGCTATTGTGCGATGAATTAATCCTATCTAGCTATGGTTGGGGGTTAAATCGTAAATTAAACCCTAATATCTCCGGTTTAAAGCAAAAATTCAAGTTTAAGGCCCTTTTCAGGCCTTAATTACACCCTATTTAGTTATTTTAGCCCTTAATAAGAACAAAAGTAGAGCATTTAAAGATCTATTTACGATTGAAAATACCATTTTTGCTACTAAATAGCGTACTTTCTCTCTTTAGGTGCTAATCACTACTACCGGCACGCTGTGTAAGGACATCATCGATCAAGCCATACTCTTTAGATTCATCTGCGCTCATAAAGCGATCTCGCTCTGTATCACGGGCAATGTCTTCGATACTACGACCCGAATGGAAAGCCATAATTTCATTTAAACGGCTACGAATCTTTAAGATCTCTTCGGCATGAATAGAAATGTCTGTTGCCTGCCCTTGAGCACCGCCACTAGGCTGATGAATCATCGTACGAGCATTGGGAAGGCAAAAACGCTTACCCGCTGCTCCTGCATTCAACAAGAAAGCACCCATGCTACAAGCTTGACCAATACACATAGTACTCACATCAGGCTTGATAAACTGCATAGTGTCGTATATTGAAAGCCCTGCAGTTACTGAACCACCGGGGGAATTAATGTATAGATGGATGTCTTTATCTGGGTTTTCTGCTTCCAAGAATAACAACTGAGCCACAACTAAATTAGCCATATGATCTTCTACTTGCCCAACCAAAAATATCACACGTTCTTTTAATAAGCGTGAGTAAATATCGTATGAACGCTCACCTCTGGATGTTTGCTCGACTACCATCGGCACAAGGCCACTATCCATGATATCGGGTGTTACATTTGTGTTGGTCGGTGAAATCGGCGAATGAGATGCGCCATAGAAATCAAATTGTGCCATAGCAAGTTTATTCCTGTATTCAGCTGTTCAATTAATACGTGAATGTCAAAATAAGAGTGGTCTAACTGCTTTTACGCTACTGGGTACTGTAGTGTTCAAATAAATTGACTGACAACAAACAGCATCAAAAGCGGACTAAATCTTATTTATTTTTATTTAGCTTAACCCCTGAATTGGGAGTATGCCAGTGTTTAGAGGAAATAAACAAAAAAGATTGCCCTATCAGGTTTATATAGAACAATCTTTAATCAAGAGAGGCTAAAACTTCAACAATTTGAATAGTTTATAGCACATTATGAGGGATTACTTTAAGCGCAGTTTGGCTTGAAATATAACAGCAAGGGTTATGTCCGCTTGCGAGAAAGGCATTGTTTCGCTAAACAGACTTTGAATAAATCAATAGGTATTCATCAATTGAAGGGTCTCAGATAAAACCAAGACCCCATTCACTAGACTTAAGCTTGTTGAGGTTGTGCAATGGCCTCATCGTAGTCAACGGTTGTATCTGTCACTTTTGCTTGCTCCAATATAGTATCGACGACCATATCTTCTAACACAACAGACTCAACACCCGACAACATTTGCTGATTTTGGTAATAATAATCGACAACCTCTTGAGGCTTGTCATAGCTTGCTGCGGTTTCATCAATATAGGCACGTACTTTATCGGCATCTACCTTAATATCGTTTTTCTTAACGACTTCACCCACAATAAGGCCTAAAGAGACACGACGCTCGGCTTGTTCCGCGAACATGTCATCAGGAAGCAGTGATTTGAGGTCTAAGCTCTTATTTTGTTGCATCCCACCAAATTGCTGCATCATCTGCTCGCGTAGCGCTTCGATCTCTGACTCAATTAGCGCTTTGGGTAACTCAACCTGGTGGTGCTCAACCAATTGATCCATCACGCTAGCTTTTAACTTACCTTGAACCGCTTTTTTAAGCTCTCGCTCCATATTCTTCTTAATTTCGCCTTTAAACTGCTCTTCAGAATCACTTCCAAAATGCTTCATAAAGTCAGCATCAACTGCGGGCAATGACTTTTCTTCTACCTTTTTAACGGTAACATCAAATTTAACATCAGCGCCTTTTAAGTCATCTACTTGATAATCTTCGGGGAAGGTCAAATCTAAAGTTTTTGTATCACCAGACTTCATACCCACGACACCGTCTTCAAAACCCGGAATCATTGAGCCCGACCCTAAGACCAACTTAAAGTCATCGCCCTTACCACCTTGGAATTCCTCGCCATCTTTCGTACCAACAAAATCAATTGTTGTTTGATCGCCATCGGCCGCTGCACGCTCAACTTCACTAAAGCTTGCTTGCTGTTCACGTAGGCTCTCAATGGCTTTATCTACATCAGAGTCTTTAATTTCTGCAGAAAGTCGTGTTAACTCATACCCGTCAAACTCACCTAGTTCAACTTCTGGATAGACTTCAATGGTTGCTACATATTCCAGGTCTTTACCGGCTTCGATAGAGTTTACTTCGATCTTTGGGTAACCTGCAGGACGAACAGATTCTTGCTCTATCGCTTTCATATAAGAAGAGTTAATCAGATCACTGGCCACTTCTTGTCGAGCTGCCGCACCATATTGCTGGTTAATTACTTTTAGAGGCACTTTACCTTTACGAAAGCCATTAATCTTGGCAGTTTTGGCAACTTCAGCCAATTTAGCATTAACCTGACCGTCTACGTCAGCGGCTGGTACGGCAATAGTTAAACGGCGCTCTAAGCCAGAAGTCGTTTCTACGGAAACTTGCATCTTAACCCTCGGTATTTATTTAATTAAGTGTTTATGTAATGTAATAGAATGGTTGAATTAACCTGAATGGATACATACGATCAATTGCTGTAATCGTTGTTTTAGCTTTACTAGTACTACTCATGCATTATTGTTGATATGTTAAGAATAGCCTTCCTGTTCTACTCAGCCTACTCTTAAACGGCCTACTACATCATCAATTTGGTGCGGACGGAGAGACTCGAACTCTCACACCTTGCGGCACCAGAACCTAAATCTGGCGTGTCTACCAATTTCACCACGTCCGCGAAACTTTCTAGTTTCCTGATTTTTACTAAAACGCCCTAAACTGTTGATTTATATAACAATTGAGCATTTTTCTTCAGGCCTCATCTTTGAGGGGTGGCAATTTTGCCACAGGCTTATACTAGGTTCAACTGTTAATTCAGTTAGATCGCTAGGATGAGGCAATATAGGTAAATAATTAGCTTAAAAATAGCTGCACTCATGCAAAGCAAGCTGGCCTGCGTTGAGGTTCAACACAGGCCAATAGCATAAGATAGTCATATATAAAGACGGGGCTAACTAGACTGGAATTTCTATCTTGACGTGAGTGCCGATTTTGGCTGTAGAGAAAATAGCAAAACTACCTCCCAACGATTCGGCTCGTACTCGCATGTCGATCAAGCCAATACCGGCTTTATTGCCCTTTCTCATGACATCTTTTACATTAAAGCCGATGCCATTATCTTGTATAGAAAGCAGGATTTTGCTTTTTTGCACGCTGAGGTGAATTGTCGAGCTCGATGCATTTGAGTGTTGCACAATATTAGATAGAGCAGCTTGAACGATACGGTAAATAACAATTTCGATTTCTGGATCTATACGTTTTTCCGTATTAATAGATTTATAAGAAATATGAATATTATTATTGCTCTCTTTCTGCTCCATCACTAGCTGGTCAATGGCGGCATCTAAACCATGAGTATCGAGTGATTCAGGCCTCAGTTCGCCTGATATACCCCTCACTTCCTGTATAGCATGATTAATCGCCTTTGCTGCCAACACAAAATCTTCCCTTGGCTTACCCTGACTGAATTCATTTTCTTTAGCAACGTCGCGTAGCTTGGTTTTAGCAACAGTCAAAGCCTGTACTACAGAGCTCTGCAACTGTCTTGCAACTCGACTACGCTCCGACTCTTGCGAGTCAACACTTTTACGTGACAACTCTTGTAACTTTTCATCCGCTAGCCGCCCTTCAGATAAGGTAAACCTAGCACAGATAAGACCTACAACAACAACAGCTGCACAAGCAAGCAAGATAATGATTTGAAGTGTTTTCTCGATATTTTCATCGACCGAGCTTTGTAATTTTTCTACCGCATCTTCGAGATCATCGACATACAAACCAGTACCTATCCACCAATCCCAACCGTCGAGCGACTTTGAATAGCCAATCTTTTCAACTTCTCTTCCACGAGATGGCTTCAACCAAACATAGCTAGTGAACCCACCCCCTATACTCGCTCGTTGGTAGAGCTCTTGTATTATTCTTACCCCGTTGGGATCGGTCATATTAGTTTGATCGGTACCCTCCAACTTTGAAACGGTAGGGTGTGCTAAATTGACGTAACGGTCATATGCGTAAAAGTAACCATCACTGCCAAAGCGCATATTACGGATGATATCTTTCACTTCTTCTTGGGCTTGAATATCAGCCTTAGGGTTGTTTTTGGTAATATGCTCAACTGCCGAAACAGCAATATTGGTATAGTTTTCTAACTCTATCCGTCTCAAGTCAAAGATTTTGGTAGAAAAACTATCGATATTTTTGTCGCCTAGCGCTTTGGCTTGATCAACAGCAATATAGATGATAACAATGCTGACTATAATCAAGGGAATGATAGTCAATAGGAGAATTTTCGTTTTTATACTGATATTTTTCATAATATTATTCTTGTTTAAATATTTACCCACACCACGCCATTTCTCTAAAGAATAGCAAACATCTGGCGATTTCATAGTATCGCCAGACGACTACATTAGATAAGTTAATGTACTGATAAAAGTCTCATATAGAAAACTTTACAAATAACCCCAAAACAATAAATTTAATTCATAACTGAGGCGTATTTTTTTATTCTTTTTTTTAATAAAATTAGAGGAGAAAGCCAAAAAAGTTATATGTCCTAGCAAAAATATCATCTGGCGAGTCAACTTCTCAGAGAATAGATACCTATAGCACCCGAAAAGAAAACTCGCCCACACTCAACAAAACTAACTAGATAACAATTCCTGGAAAAATGATCACTAAAGCAATCATGAGGAATAAGACCAATACAAAAGGTAATGAACCAATAATGACATCGTTTAGAGAACCATTGTCTTTTCGGATGCCCTGAATGACATAAAGATTAAGACCAATTGGCGGAGTGATGAGTGCAGTTTCAATTAATAACATTAACAGGATACCGAACCAAACTGGATCATAGCCGGCCTGAAAGATAATAGGTGCAATAATAGGAACCGTCGTCACCATTAGAGTCAAGGTTTCCATAAAGAAGCCTAAAATGACGTAAAAAGCGACAATAGCCAATAAGGTTTCTAGTGGTGTTAAACCTAAGCCCGCTATAAAGTTAGTCAGCTGAGCGGTCAGCCCAATCCCTGCAAGGATAAAGTTTAAAAAATAAGCCCCTAAAATGATCAACATAACCATGGATGTTGTCCGCATTGTTCCTTCGAGAGCACTCATCAACATAGCAATAGAAAAGCTACCATTCAGGAAGGCAACGATTAATGCACACACAACACCAAGAGCCGCTGACTCGGTAGCCGTTGCCCACCCAAGGTAAATAGAAAATATGACCACCGCAAATATAAACAAAGGTGGCAACAAATGCTTCAAGCTAGATATTTTCTGCGCCCATGTACTGCTATTTTTAACCCCACCCCAAGAAGGCTTCCACATACAAGCAAACATGACGGTCAAAATAAATAGGGATGCCAACATAAGACCAGGAACAATACCGGCCAAATACAGTTTCGGGATAGAAGTATCGGTCAACACACCATAAATAATCATATTAATGGATGGTGGTATTAAAATACCTAGGGTTCCACCCACCGCCAAGGTGCCTAGAAATAAAGGTTTGTTATAACCATGCACCGCAATTTGAGGCTCAGCAACTGTGCCGATTGTTGCCGCTGTCGCGACACTCGATCCAGATGTAGCAGCAAATAACGCACTTGCACCAATATTCGAATGCATCAAACCACCGGGCAACCACGATAGCCAATGACTCATAGCTCCATACATTCTTTCGGCAATACCGCTACGTAACATCAACTCGCCTAGCAAAATGAAAAGCGGAATCGCAACCAATATAAAATCATTGCTCGCAGACCACAGTATATCGCCAGCAGCTTTGTATAAAGGAAATGAACTATAGAGTGTGTCTAAAGACAAACCCAATAAGCCAAGTGCAGCGGCTACTGGAACCGATAACATCAAAAATAGAATTAATAAAAGAATGGCAACTAACAACATAATAAGTACATCTCTAAAATTTGGGTTCTACTACAAGTTATTTTTATTTTCTATTTCTTCAGCCAGCTCTTCATCTATGCTTTTTCCGCCAACACAACTTTTTATTTTCTCTAACTCACCCTTGAGTAGATACTTAGTACATAACACGAAAACAATTAAACAGCTCACCATAAAAACTAAGAAGCCAATAAACCAAAGTAATTGTGGCATCCATAACGGCGTACTTAATGGTGTATTAGACGTCGCTTCAAAACGAAGAGAAGATGAAAAAACATCATAGCTTGAATAAGCTAGAAAAATAGAAAATCCGGCTAAAGAAAAAATAGCTAGCCAATCTAATATTGAGGAAAGGCGATTAGATAAAATATTATAAAATGCATCAACTCGAATATGTGCCCTTTTGAGCAAGGTGTAAGGCAATGAAATTGCAACGCTAATAGACAAGGCGTATCCGGCATATTCATCAATACCGTGAATACTATAATTAGCTAGCTTTCTAAGAAACACTTCAAGCACGATAAGCAAAGAGCATATTAGTATCATGCCGCCACCTATTCTAGCCATATAGCTTGTTAAATTTTCAAGAAAAGATATATTTTTTTGCACAAGCGATTACCTCATTAAAAATGGCGCCGCGAACGGCGCCTAATATGTGCATCATCACATAAAAACTATTTGGCTGTGATACCAACCAATTTACCAACTGATTGGTTCCAGTCTGCAGTACAATCTGCTCCGCAACGCTCAGCCCATTTAGGCACAATAACAGTACGCATAATGTCATCTAAGCGCTTACGGTCAGAATCACTTACCTTCACCAATTTCATAGATGCCTTATTTCCAGCAGTACAGTCTCCACCGGTATTACAAGCGATTCCAGCCACTGTCTCACCACGAGCGGCTTCCCAAGATTCGTTTTCCCATGCAGCTACTTCTTTTTCAACCAGCGCTCGGACTTTAGGATCAAGTTTATTCCACGCTTTGATACTCGCACCTTGCATTACCATACTCCAACCAACAGGTAACTCGTACAAGTAGTTTGTCACTTCATGCCACTTAGCTAAATTGCCTGATAACGCACCAGTAATGGCACAGTCAACCACTCCACGTTGTAATCCAGGGACAACTTCACCAAAAGCCATAGTGACACCAGTTGCGCCTACTGCTTCAGCAAATTCTGATAGAGATTTAGAGAAGGTACGAATTTTTTTACCTTTTAAATCATCAAGACCTTTGATTTCATCACGGCAGAACATCATTTGCGCATGAAATGGATACAATGCTAATAACTTAATACCGTATTTTTTTTCGTATAATTTACTCAATGATGGCTTATAAGCATCGGCTATCTTTTTAGCTGTATCGATATCAGCACTAAAACCTGCCAAGTCAACCGCTTCATTTTCCGGGTCATCACCCGCAACATAACCTAAAACTGTAGAACCAAAAGGAACAACACCTTTCTCCATTAAACGGAAAACTTCAGCGCCTTTCATTCCCATATCTGTGAAAGAAGTGACTTCAGCTGTTATTGCACCATTGGAAGCCTCAGGAATACGCTTAGCCCAAAGAGGTTGCTCACGCTCTTTGTATACCGATAAACTAGCCCACGTTCCAATAAACTTTACTTTAGTTTCAGGAAGATTTTCAGCATAAGCAGTCAAAGATAAACCCGCCGATAAGGTGAGCACTGAGGCAAGAGCCACACTTTTATTAATTAATTTCATTTCATAGATCTCCACTATTAAGGTTATTATTTAATATCAAACTTATTATGATTATAGTTTAATTTTTCTACAGTGATAGTTGTGCATTTAGCATATCTGTCACCAGCATATACCCCGGTTTATGGGTAATACAAAAAGGAATTTTGGCTTGTTGAATGGCTAATTGCGGTGTTACACCACAAGCCCAAAAAACGGGTATTTGATCCTGCTCAACATTCACCTTATCGCCAAAATCTGGAGCATTAATATCAGTAATACCAATGGCACTAGGGTCGCCAAAATGAATGGGTGCGCCATGCACAGATTTATAACGTGAGGTAATTTGAATTGCTTGAATGGTTTCGCTAACAGTAAGAGGACGCATCGACACTACCATCTTGCCGGAAAATGCACCTGCCGTATTAGAGTCTATGCTAGTCTTGTACATCGGCACGTTGCTTTTAGAGGCAACGTGCGCAAGAACCAAGCCAGCTTCGATTAAAGCTGACTCAAAAGAAAATGAACATCCCAAGGCGAATGTCACTAAATCATCTCGCCAAACTGATTGTAAACTTGTTAATTCCTCAGCGACTCGTCCATCTCGAAAAATATAATATTTAGGAACGTCTGTTCTTATATCAATATTTTTACCCAGATTATCAAGAATATATTCACCGGGCTCGGAGACAGCAATCAGTGGGCAAGATTTAGGGTTTTTTACACAAAACTTTAAGAAATCGGCAGCCCACTCCTGTGGCAAGATGACTATATTAGCCTGAACAAACCCATCGCCTTTTCCAGATGTTTGAGATTGGTAATCCCCAGACCGTATCTGATTTCTTAAATCACGTACTGCAGATAAATGCTTAGCAGAAGGAGTATCTGTAAGTGTTTGCTCTGACCAAAAATGCATACTGGCAACCAGCCCTATTAATTAAGATAGGGAAATGGTACGTAGCAGAGGCACTTAAGTAAAACTAATTATTCTTATCACTTATGATAAAAATAATTTACTTTGAATGGCTTTGACCAATAGCTTGAGCGAGGCCGGAGATCATACGTAGCAAGGGATCAGGACGATTCACCACAGTAAACTCTAGTTCTGTGAGCGGTTGTTTAGCTTTCAGCTTTATCAATTCACCCGAGGCCAATTCTTTTTTAATTCCAGCCTCAGGCAAGGTACCCACGCCAATTGCATCAACAGCCATTCGGATAATAGTCGCCATTGAGCTAAGGCCGTTAATTTTAACCATGGGCAAATCAACCAAGTTAAACATCGTTTGCAACTCAGAATAAGGGCGAGTTTGCCTCGGGTAAGTAATGATTTGATATTGCGCTAAATCAGATAAAGAAAGGGTGGTATCTGTAGCAACTAGATTAGGGCTAGCAACCCAAGATAAGGGGTATCGGCACAGAAATTTACTTTCTAAGTCAGAATTAATAAGAGGGCCCATTAAAAAAGCAATATCTAATTCTCTTTTAATTAGCTTTTCACTTAAGTTAAGTGAAGTATCGACTGTTAATTCGATAGTTAAATTAGGGTATTGCTCATGCAAACTGTGTATAAATTCTGATATCCAGACATGCACAATCGTCTCAGATGAACCTAAGCGCACGGTTCCTGAAAAACTTTCACTTTCACCAACAGCAAAATCCAACTCCTTTAAAAGCGAGATTATTTTCTCAGCGTAAGGTAATAACTTATAACCTTTAGGAGTTAAGCGTATCTTCTTATCCGACCTATCTAATACAGAAGCGCCTATCTCCTCCTCTAAGTTTGCTATTCGAGCTGAAATAGCTGGCTGAGTAGTATATAACTTTTCGCTTGCCGCCTTGAAACTTCCTAGCTGTACAATAGCTAAAAAAGCATCTAGGTTTTTAATATTCATAATAATGCATATCGTCAATCACAGGTATTAATAAAAATTATATTCAGTAAAAAAATATAAAAAAGTTGAAATTATTTATTAGGTTCAATTTCTAGCAGACTCTTTTGCAAGGTATTGAGCTCATCAGCCAAAATAGAAACCATTGAAAAGTTATGCGCAGGTTTAGACGTAGCAAAGCCCAAAATGTCTAGATAATTTTTAAATGTTTTCGAGCTATCTATTTGACCTTCAAAGTCAAATGATATTTTTTCAGACAAACAACTATTTAAAATAGCAATATGGCTACCTTGAATTGACATTTGAAGCGTTTTTTTGTTTTTTCTTTTCCATTGATCATCAGTTGATAAGGTTTCCATAAACTTATAGAGCCAAAATATACCTAACCTCTCACCTATTCTAAAATAACTCTCAACGATTCGCTCTAAATCAACAGAAAAATGACTCGCTAACTTAGCCAAAGGCAGAACATGATATAAATATTTAAGCGAATATACAGACTGCGCTAAGCTCTCAGGGATACCTTTATTGATACTAATACTGATTTGATCTTGCATATCAGCCGCATCAGACTCAGGTAGAAAACGGTTTACATTCTCATTGACTGATTTAACGAGCGGCATATAAAACTCTAGAGCATCAGCAACACTGGTATCAACCCCATTTTTAAGAAACCAAAATATAGATTTATCTATTGGATAATGAATTGCCAGTTGTAAATCTAATAAATCTCCACTTGCAACCTTACCGCTCAATTGATCTATTGATTTATATAAATTGTTAATACCAAACAATTCAACCGTTACCATATGTGCCTTGATGAGTTGTCCAGCATCAATGCTCTTTTCTTCTAGTATATAGTTGCAAAAAGTAGCTCCCATCCTATTAGCCACATCATTGGTTAAATAGCTAGCCAATATTTCTTTTCGTAAAGGGTGATTTTTCACATAGTCTGGAAAGAGAGAGGAGATTTTATCTGGGAAATATTGTAACAACAGCCCTTCAAAAAACGTGTCTTCGATTAGGTCTGAATCAACTAAACGCCTAAACAATCGGGTTTTACTATAGGCAAGTAAGGTTGCAATTTCAGGCCTAGCGAACGATTCATGCTCAGATATACGCCGCTCCAATTCTTCTGGTGAAGGTATATTGGCCATTTTTCTATCCAATACGCCATCCCTTTCTAGTAAATTGATAAGCTGCGTAAAATTATTAAAGAAGTGTTTTGCCGTATAGTTTGACTGACTCAACATTTTGCTTTGATGAAAGTTGTTATGCAAAACAGAAGAAGATACCGACGATTCCATTTCAGCCAACAATGAATTTCTATCTTCAATCGATATCTTTTTATCCTTTATTAACTGCCCAAGTAATATTTTAATATTAACTTCATGATCTGAACAATCGACACCCGCAGAATTATCTACTGCGTCCATATGGATTAAACCACCTTGAAGGGCATAATCAACCCTGGCTTGCTGAGTGAGGCCAAGGTTGCCTCCTTCAACCACCATAGTCGCTCTAAGATCACAGGCATTAACTCTAAGCCTATCATTGGCTTTATCATCCACATCGAAATCATTTTCACGAGTCGATTTAACGTACGTCCCTATGCCACCATTCCACAGCATATCAACTTCGGCTGATAATATTGCTTTAATCAGAGCATCTGGTGAATCAGGCACTGCATTAGGGTTTATACCCAAAGCCGAAATAACATCATCAGACAACACGACTTTTTTCTGGTCTCGGCTAATAATAACCGCACTTTTTGACAGTGCAGATTTATCGTAGTCTGACCAAGAGGAATGCGGCAACTCAAACAGTCGCTTTCTTTCTAAGTAACTTTTCTTAGGATCCGGGACGGGGTCAATAAAGATATGCTTATGATTAAATGCAGCAATTAAACGTATATTATTCGACAATAACATACCATTGCCAAATACATCACCGGACATATCCCCTACACCAACTACCGAAATAGGATCGGTATCGATATTTTTACCAACCTCAATGCCGAGCCGGCGAGCCGATTCCCAAGCACCTCTTGCAGTAATGCCCATTTTTTTGTGATCGTAGCCGTTCTTACCACCAGACGCAAAAGCATCTCCTAACCAAAAATTGTAAGCATCCGCGATTTCATTTGCAAAATCAGAAAAAGTCGCTGTGCCTTTATCTGCAGCAACAACAAGGTAAGGGTCATCTCCGTCATAGCGAACGACATTTTTGGGAACAACAATATCATCATCAATGTAGTTATCTGTAATATCAAGAAGCGATTGTATAAATAATCTATACGCTTCTTTGGCAATTGTATTCACTTCCTCTCTGGATAAATCCCCTATCCCCAGCTTAACAACAAATCCACCCTTTGCACCGACAGGTACTATGACTGAATTCTTAACCATTTGAGCCTTAACCAGACCGAGTACTTCTGTTCTAAAATCTTCATGGCGATCTGAAAAACGTATACCGCCTCGTGCCACCTTACCGCCTCTTAAATGAACACCCTCTACAAAACGGCTGTAGAAGAATATTTCATACGCTGGAACAGGAAGTGGAATCTCTTCTATAGATTTCGGTTCAATCTTAAAGCATAAGCCATCAATATAGCCTTCAAATACATCCTTTATATAAAAATTGGTTCTTGTAACAGCCGTAATAACTGAAAACAATCGTCGAAAGATGATGTCATCGTCACGATTAGAAATTAAATCAATGGATTTGTTGATATTTGACTCAATACCTTCGAGAGCATCACTATTTAATACAAGCGGATTAAATTTACTTTCAAAATAAGCAATCAACAAAATGGCGATATCACCATTTTTAACCAAACATTTATATAAAGTATCTAAGCTAAAACCGACTTTTATTTGTACTAAATACTTTGATAGCGATCTTAAAACAACAATGTGGGGAATTTTAATCTTATGAGTTAAGAGTAGTTTATTTAAAATGTCATTTTCGACTTCGTTTGAGAATATTTTTTTTAATAACTCCTCTAAATCACCTCTAATATCCTTATCTTCTAAAAAAGCCTTAGAATCATGAGACAACTCAAAAAGCATTTGGGACTGATCATTGCCCCTATCCTGCAAGGTACATTGAACTATAGATAAACCGACATTATCCATAATTAATATAATGTTCGATAACGCAGGCGGATTACCACTAAAATCTACTTTAAGATAAAAAGCCTCTTCAGATGAAAAGTCAAAATAAAGGTCTTCAACTCCAGAAAGCTGGTGAAAAATCATAGATGAGGTCATTTAAAAAGGTACTCTAAAGAATTTTTTATGCAATATCAGCTCAGGCTCTACTTCGCTGATATCAACTGGGATAAACGAAACCATTGTGTCGGGTAGCGCTTGCGATAATAGTGACAAGTCCAAATGAGATACACAGCCTACAAAGGGATACCCGCCGATTGTTTGCCTATCTCTCATAAGTACAATTGGGTTACCATCCTTCGGTAACTGAATAGACCCCATCGCAATTCCTTGAGAAATAATCCCAGCATTTTTAGTATGCACAGGTTCACCAGCTAAACGATAACCCATTCGGTCAATACTTTGAGTTACTTTATATGATTGAGAGGTAAACCTATCTAAGGTTTCTTTATCGATTCCTGTTTCAGAAAAATTAGGGATAAAACGAACATTCATTTTATTAGAATATTGTGGGATGAATTTTTTCGGTACGCTTTTAACCAAATTTTCATGGCTTTCTATATAGCCAACAACATCGTTATCCTGAATTTTCCCTCCGTCCTTCTTCAAGCCCCCTATTCTTTCACGAACAACCGTTGAAGTACTCAACAACTGTTGTGGTGCAAGAAAGCCTCCCTTTATAGCTAGATATGCTCTCATACCTGACTTTGGTGATGTAAATTCAATAGTGTCGCCCTTACGGATAAAGTGTGTTCTCCAAGGCATAACCGCTTTATTGTTAATTTTGGCGCACAGATCCGCTCCGCAAATAGACGTCATTCCATCATGCTTGGCAACGGCTTTAAATCCTCCATAGCTGATCTCCAATACGGTGTCATTGGGATTATTTCCTAACAAATGATTTGCCCATAAAAATGCATGCTCATCAATGGGTCCGCCACTAGTAACACCTAGACGCTGGTAACCATAACGACCGTAGTCCTGCAACAACGTTAAAAATCCTGATTTTACAATTTCTAATGACACTCCAACTCTCCACCCGCTTCAAGATATTGCTCCTTAGTCACAGGCACAAACTTCACTTTATCTCCAGGCGAAACTGGCGTTAGGTTTTCGCTATTGAAGTCAACTAAAGATACAGGCGTTCTACCAACAATTTGCCATCCACCTGGAGAGTCTGAAGGATAGATCGCCGTTTGCTGATCGGCTATACCTAGACTACCTTTAGCGATTCGTTTCCTAGGCGTTTCTTTCCGAGGACAAGCTATCTTTTCATTTACATTGCCAAGATAAGCAAAACCTGGAGCAAAGCCAATTGCATATACATCATAGATATGGCTACTATGAATATCGATAACTTCTTGAGTAGAAATTCCTGAGCGTTTAGCAATAAACTCTAAATCCAAAGCAACTTCACTACCGTAATAGACAGGTATCTCTTGGATAACAACGTCTTTCTTTTGACTTTCGGAAGTCTCGGAAGAAGACAGTATTTGCTTTATTTTAGAGCATAACTCATCTCCCGATATTTTTAATAAGTTAAAGTTAATATGTATTGAGGCATATGAAATAATAATATCGACAATGTAATCGTTAAGTTTATTTTGTATTTGATCAAAACTACTTTTAACTGTAGAAAAATTTTCAGGACTTATAGCTTGTTTATACAGCACAACAATAGCTGTCTCGGAGAGTTGTATGACTTTCATATAGATTCTAAAAAATGACGGATATTCTTTACCGCTTCCAATGCAAATTGATTATCTCCATGAACACATATAGTGTCTGCATGTACTTTAATATAAGCACCTGAGACTGTTTTAACACGATGATTTATCACTAGTTCTTCTACTTGCTTTTTTATTTCATCGACACTAGATAAAACGGCTCCCTTTTCACTTCTAGAGGAGAGTGAGCCTGAATCGGTATAGGCTCGATCACAAAAAGCCTCAAATATTAGTGATATATTATTTTCTTCTGCTTGTTTACGATATTGGTCATGTTTTGCGTCTGCCATAATCATCAATGGAACAGTAGAATCAAATAGTTTCACAGCGGTCATCACTGCTGACAACACTTCTGGCTCAGACATCATAGTGTTGTAAAGTGCGCCGTGTGGCTTAATATATTTGAGTTCTGTTCCATTTCCATGACAGATTGCTTGCAAAGCACCTACCTGATAAAGAACCATATTGGTAATTTCTGAACTGGAAAACGATATATTTCGTCTTCCAAAACCCAAAAGATCAGGGTAGCCTGGATGTGCCCCTACAGTGACATTGTTTGCAATTGCAAGCTTGACCGTTTTATCCATTGTTTGAGGGTCCGATGCGTGAAATCCACAAGCAATATTTGCCATATCGACATATTGCATAACTTCACTATCTAGACCCATTACCCAAGAACCGTAACTTTCCCCCATATCACAATTCAGTTTCAAAAAAGTATACTCCTTGCTTTTAATTACTTGTCATTGCTGTAGGTAAATAAGTAACGATACTTGGGAAAGCCGTAATAAGCGCAACAGCCAAAATTAAGATGACGAAAAAAGGAAAGGCATAAGCCGCAATTTTTAATATATTTTTTCCTGTCAAAGACTGTATAACAAAAAGGTTGAACCCAACAGGTGGAGTAATCTGCGACATTTCAACAACGATGACAAGAAAAACACCAAACCAAATTAAGTCGATACCCGCACTTACTATCATAGGTAAAACGACAGAGGTGGTTAATACCACAACTGAAATACCATCAAGAAAACAACCCATGACAATAAAAAATAATGTTAAAGCAACAATCAGATAAATAGGTGAAAGGCTCAAGCCATCAATCCATGCTGCTAGTGATGAAGGTATACCTATAACAGCCATACCATAAGACATAAATGCTGCACCGACTAAAATAAACAGAATCATACATGAGGTCATAACGGCCCCAATAAGACTTTCCATAAACACTGTTTTTGTCAAAGAACCACTGACGGCAGAAATAAACAAGGAACCTACCACACCAAATACCGCAGCTTCGGTAGCGGTTGCAATGCCCATGTATATAGAACCTAACACAAAAACAATAAGGCCAATGACAGGAATTAAATTCATTGAATCTTTTATTTTCTGCTTAAAGCTACCTTCATATTCATATTCGGGAACTTTATCCTTATTAAATAAGGACCAGATCATGGTATAACCCATAAATAAACAAACTAACATAAGGCCAGGTAAAGCCCCTGCTAAAAATAAACGGGCAATAGATACTTCAGCAGAAACGCCATAAACGATAAGGATAATCGAAGGAGGAATGAGTAGACCTAAAGTACTAGAACCGGCTAATGTACCAAGAGAAATACCTGTATCGTAGCCACGTTTTTCCAACTCAGGAATAGTCATTTTCCCTACAGTTGCCGCTGTAGCTGCGGAAGAGCCTGAAACGGCAGCAAAAATTCCGCAACCTAAAATATTCACATGCAAGAGTTTACCAGGAAGATAATTTAACCAAGGAGCAAGGCCTGTAAATAAGTCTTTTGAGAGCCTACTCCTAAATAATATTTCTCCCATCCATATAAATAGAGGCAAAGCCGCTATGGTCCACGTTGCGGTATGCGACCATATAATGGATGCGATATGAATACCAATATGTGAATCACCGTTTAAATATAAACCGACTGCGCCAACCACAAATAATGTAACGGCAACCCATACTCCGCTCAGTAAAAAACCAAACAAGACAAGTGTTAAAATAATAGATAAAGATTGTAAATCAAACATAATTACTACCGACTTTTAATTATTCGTTATTTTCTGGAAAAGAAGTGTTCTCTTGAATCATATAAGACGTTTGGCCAGATAAAAGAAGAGAAAACACATCGTCTATAACAGCAATACCAAAGATTAGTAAGCCAATGAAAACCGGTAGCTGTGGAATCCACAATGGAATAGAAATATAACCTTGAGTCACTTCCTGAAACCCATAGGACTCATAAACGATATAACCAAAATACCAAACAATAAAAACAGTCATAATGACCATGATTAACATCGCAAAACACTCAATAATAAACCGTCTTCTGCCTCGAAAACGACCAATCATTAATGTAACTCGGATAATTGCGCCACGCCTGAAGCTATATGCTAAACCAAGGGCAAATGAACTTGCCACTAAATAGCCTGAGAAGTCTTCTGTTGAGGGGATAATAACGCCGAACCAACGGCCCACGATTTGAGAAAGAATCAGCAGGGTCATAACAGCAAGACAAAAGCCCGCTAAAACTGCTGAGAAGTAATACAGACGCTCTAAAAAAATGCGCATAAAACAACCCACTAAATAAAATAATTTGAGGCGTGAGCTTCCTTTCTCACAAATCTCGGGGGGCATGAGATTCCTTTCTCACGAATTAGAAAATATTACGATTTATAAAGCCTTAAGTACTGCTTGCCCTGCATCACCAACTTCTTCCGCCCACTCTTTACCCATTGTGTCACCAATGTCTTGTAAACCTTTTTGTAGTTCAGGCGTTGGTTTTGATACGTTCATACCATTTTCTTTTAGTGCTGCTGTTTTTACTTCTGTTTCAGTTTTAGCCATTTCCCAACCACGTGCTTCTGCTTTTGCAGCACTGTCTAAGACTGCTTTTTGAAGCTTTTCAGGAAGACGCTTAAATACTTTTGCGTTAACCACAACCATATTCTTTGGTATCCATGCTTGAACATCGGTGTAGTAAGAAACAAAGTCCCAAGCCTGACTACTAACACCTGTACTAGGTGATGTAATCATTGTATCTATAATACCGGTACTAAAGGCTTGAGGGATCTCAGGCGTGGCAACCGTGGTTGGCTCAGCTGACATCAAAACACCTAAGCGAGATAAAGTGGGGCTGTATGAACGCATGCGCTTGCCTTTCATATCAGCAACGCTGTTAATCGCATCTTTAGAATAAAGACCCTGTGGAGGCCAAGGCACAGCAAACAACAATTGAACGCCGTCTTTTGCTAGGCTTTTTTCAACATATGGGCGACTGGCATCCCAAAGTTTTTTGGCAGAATCAAAATCACTCGCTAGAAATGGAATATTGTCTGCTTTGAAAATGGGGTCGTCATTTCCCTTCAAACCCATAAACATTTCGCCAATGGGTGAGGTACCTGTACGAACCGAACGGTATATTTCCGAATGCTTCATTAATGACGCACCAGAGTGAACAACAACCTCAATCTCGTTGCCACTAGCGGCTGCAACATCAGCAGCAAATTCACGGATATTCTTAGTGTGATGCACGCCGTCAGCATAAGGCGTAGGCATATTCCATTTAGTGGCGGCACTAGCCGTCAAAGCTTGACTCGCCCCAAGAAATATAGCGGCTGCCATAGTAATTTTATTAAATGTAGTAGATTTCATAGTTTTGAACCTCAGTAATGATGCTTTAAAGATAGTTGTTATATGGATAACTCAATAGAACAAATCGGAATTAAATCCTCTTGCCTTTATTTATTATAGTATTCGCAAAATAGCCACCTGTTACGGTTTTTCTATCTGCGATTAAGAAGTTAATAAAAAGCTGATAAAATGTCAATAAATTATTATTAAACAGGTGATTTTATGCCACTGAAAAACAGCAAAAATGTAAATAAAGAAGATAGCGCTAATACTGACTCAGTATTTATTGTCTCTTCAGATCAATTACTCTCCGAAAAGAGTGTAGAGCTGTCGGAGTTTGAATATGGAATGATTATCGCTTGGAATGCCTTCAGCCGCTGGCTCGTCAGATGTATGTCCGCCGCGGGCTACAGCGAATTAACCCCTACAGATGTCTTAGTTCTACATCACTTAAATCACCGCTTAACAGAGAAAAAACTAGCTGATATTTGCTTCGTGCTTAATATCGAAGACACACATATCGTCTCATATTCTTTAAAAAAGCTAATGACGGCAAAATTAGTGAAAAACAAGAAGCAAGGGAAGGAAGCCTTTTTCTACCTAACGGAAGAAGGCTGTAAGCTCTGCGAGAAGTACAGGGCTATTCGTGAAAGTTGTCTCATGGGTGGTTTTTCAGGAAAAGACACAGAAAATGAACAATTCCGTGAATTAGCCAGTGCCTTACGCGGGCTATCTGGTCACTATGATCAAGCCGCTAGAGCCGCTTCTGCGCTCTAGCTTACAAGATTAAACGTAGCTAAAGCAGGTAGGCCCAAGAACGGATAAGAAGGATGCTTCATATCCGCTCAATGACCGTGGCTATACCCTGCCCTAAACCAATGCACATAGTGGACACGCCCCATTGATGATCACGCTCTTGCATAACACTCAAGAGAGTGCCTGTAATTCGAGTGCCAGAACAACCAAAAGGATGGCCTAAGGCAATTGCACCCCCATAGACATTAACCTTATCGTCCATTGACTCTAACAGCTTCATACTTTTTAGTACTGCCAGTGACTGAGCCGCAAAAGCTTCATTCAGTTCAATAGCGGGGATATCACTTAATTGGAGCCCTATTTTTTTAAGTGCAAGCTCACACGCCGGCACAGGGCCAATCCCCATGACCGAAGGATCTACACCCGCAAGCCCCATAGAAGCAACACGCGCAATTGGCTTTAAACCCAGAGCTGTCGCCCTCTCAGCAGACATCAGCAGCATACTACTAGCGCCATCAGTCACTTGTGAAGAGCTACCGGCAGTCACCGTCCCCCCCTTGGGGTTAAAAACAGGTCTTAGCCCAGCAAGCGCCTCTAAGGTTGTGTCTGCTCGAATGGTTTCGTCTTGGCTTATCAAGGCAGGGCTTCCATCCTCATCGTGCCCCAAAATAGGAACAATCTCATGACTGAATTTACCCTCTTCTGTGGCTCGGGCTGCCCGCTGATGAGAACGCAGTGAAAACTGATCTTGAGCTTCACGGGAAATTTGATGTAGTACCGCCAAATACTCTGCAGTTAAACCCATTGAGCCAGCAGCCTTAGCGACGGATAGACTCAATAAGGGGTTCGGATCGACTTCTTTGTTCATGTCGATATGGCCCATATGCTCTACACCACCAATCAAATAAACATCACCTAACCCTGCTTGTATCTGAGCAGTGGCAGTATGTAAAGCCGACATGGAAGAACCGCATAAACGATTCACTGTTTGTGCTGGAATGGAGTGAGGTAAGCCCGCACGTAAAATAATATTACGAGCAACGTTAAAAGCCTGTTCACCACGCTGCATAACACAACCCCAAATCATATCGTCGATAGATTCTGGCGCAATGGCTTCGTTGCGTGCTAATAAACCATTGATTAAGTCGGCGCTAATATCATCCGCACGCCGGTTGCGAAAACAACCATTTTTTGAGCGTCCCATTGGCGTACGAGCATAATCAATAATCACTGCATCTCTTGGATTTAATGTCATTTTTATTCTCCTCTCTCTACAGACGCCACAGGGTAATAAACTGTCTTGTTGTCGACATGCTGTTGCATACCATCCGTCACTTGGTAGAGCTCACCAAGCGTTTCATATTGTTTTGCCATTGAACAAAAAGTATCGATACCAATACTATCGAGCCAACGGAAAACCCCTCCACGGAAAGGGGGAAAGCCTAAGCCGTAGATAAGAGACATATCTGCCTCCGCGGGTGAAGCAACAATGCCCTCCTCTAAACAACGCGCTAATTCAGTTGCCATTGGAATCATCATACGAGCAACAATCTCTTCATCAGAAAATTCTTTGCTCGTATTCACATGTGGTTTTAATAACTCGTAAGTAAGCTCAGTGACTACTTTTGATGGCTTGCCTTTTTTATCAGGAACATAATCGTAAAAACCTTTACTATTTTTTTGCCCGTAACGATCAGCCTCAAAAAGTGCATCTGTTGCTGACGTAAAATCACGCCCCATGCGTGAAGGGAAACCATCTGCCATCACTTTTTCTGCATGCACACCGGTATCGATACCGACGACATCAAGTAAGTAAGCCGGTCCCATTGGCCACCCCCAACGCTCCATCACTTTATCCACTTGCTGAAAGTCTGCACCATCGCGAAGCAACATGGCAAAACCAGCAAAATAAGGAAACAATACACGATTCACTAAAAAGCCCGGGCAATCACCGACTACAACGGCTTTTTTACCCATCGCATTTGCATAAGCCACTGTACGTGCAATAGCAGAGTCTGATGACTTTTCGCCTCGAATCACTTCGACTAAAGGCATCGCATGTACTGGATTAAAAAAGTGCATACCACAAAAATTTTCTG
>JBOEGR010000037.1:42984-78753 GCA_050633525.1 Cellvibrionaceae bacterium | reverse complement strand
GCGGTTATGTGAAAAGTGGTGATTTGGTTATCTTGACTAAAGGTGATTACGATAATTTGCAGGGCGGCACTAATGGTTTGAAAGTGTTGCGTGTAGAATAAATGTTTTTTTCAATAGGGTCAGACTCGATTGAAAGTTAGTTTAGTTAGATGCTGGTTAGATATACCCTTAATAGATATCTATTCCAACCCTGTTTTTTTCAATCGAGTCTGACCCTATTGAATTTTTTCAATCGAGTCTGACCCTATTGAATTGAATTGGCTTGGGGGATGGGCCGAATACCTATCTATATAGTCAAGCTAATCCATTAAAATATAGTGACCCTACGGGTGAAAGTGCTATTGCTGAAGGGGTTGCCGTTGGTGCTGTTTCACTTTGTGTAAGATTTCCTAGGGGTTGTGCCAGTGCAATTATTAAAGTATCAGGTGCGATTAGTTCTCTTTCTAGTATGTTTAATGAAGTACCTCACCCTGAGGAGCAAGAGTTACTTGAAGCAACATGTGATGATGCAAGTTGGGCAATACCGGAACTAGAAAGTCTAATCAAATCGAGAGAGCGTCAATATAAAGCTAGTGGCGGTAGTAATATCAATATTAACCCTTCTGGTCCAGGCCATATAAAACGTATTAAAAAGTTAAAAGCTAAGTTAAAGGGGTTGAAAGAATGTCCAAAAGATTGCCCATGAAAATAATTAATGAACAGATAGAGTTAGAGGGTACTCAATACTATAAAATTATTTGTTTGATTTCAAAACAAAATGATAGTGCTAAATGGCTGGCGAGAGTGAGAGTATTAAGAAAAGATACTGGGGAATATATAAAAGCTGGCTTTACAATTTTCGATAAAAACAAAGAAATTGTAATTAATAATGTAAATAAAAGAGTTAATGAATCGTTAATTCTTGAGCTGGAGAGATCCGGAGCTCCTCCTGATTGGAATAATGATGTTAGATGTGCATTGTTATATTGTCAGAAGCTACATCGTGAAATTATGAGTTTTGGTGAGTATTCAATGGATATTTTATCCTCACAGAAAAATAGTGATGGGTATTTATCTAAATATGCAATTTTTTGGAAAAGCATTACTAAAAAATCCGTTTTTTTAAGCAAAAAAATAGAATCTCTTAATGCTAAAGAGCGAATAGATTTGTTAACTCTTTCTGAAGACTCACTAAAAGATCCTTCAAATACTTGGAGTTTGGAAGATATAGATTTACGAATAATGGTATTTGATTTTTTTGCTAACCCCTCTAGTAAAGAAATGGAGTATTATGATCTGCAAAAGAAAAAATTAGCTTCTAGATTTAAAGAGCTTGGTTGGACTCAATAAAGCACAATCAATATAGGTCAATAAGGTCAGACTCGATTGAAAGTTGATCGTTAGCCATTTAGTATAGAGAATATTAATTTTTACAAGGAGAGTAAAAATGCCAAGGCAGCCAAGGTTTGTGTTAGTGGGGCATCCGCAGCACGTCATTATAAGAGGTAATAATCGGGATCCGATTTTTTACGCGGAAGAAGATTATTGCTTCTATTTAGAAAAACTAATTGAAGCATGCAATAAACATGACTGCTCTGTTCACGCTTATGTCTTGATGACAAATCATGTCCATTTGCTTATCTCACCAAATCAAGATAATAGTATTTCTAAAGCTATTCAAATGCTGGGCCGGTACTATGTTCAGTATTTTAATTATCGTTATTGCAGGACGGGCACTCTGTGGGAAGGGCGATATAAAGCCTCTCTGATTGACAGTGAAAAATACGCCTTGCTTTGCTATCGCTATATTGAGCTTAATCCTGTTCGCGCCAATATGGTCAGTCATCCCTCTGAATACCCTTGGTCAAGTTATAGACATAATGCCGTCGGTCAGCCGGACGAATTGATCACCCACCACAGTATTTATAATGCGTTAGGCAATAATGATGAGATGCGCAGGTTAGTTTATCGTGAATTGTTTTCAGGGCATATCGATGAGGTGACATTGTCAAATATAAGAGAAATGACAAATAAGGGCTGGGTTTTGGGTAGTGATTATTTTAAAGAAAAAATTTCTGCCAATATTAATCGTCAATTAGAACCTTTACCCCGAGGT
Source organism: Cellvibrionaceae bacterium (assembly GCA_050633525.1). Lineage (GTDB taxonomy): Bacteria > Pseudomonadota > Gammaproteobacteria > Pseudomonadales > Cellvibrionaceae > CANLBN01. The sequence goes on along the minus strand of JBOEGR010000037.1, from coordinate 76,658 downwards.
GGGCGTAGGGTTGCAAAAAGAGAGGGGGAGCTCGATTGATTTCAATCGAGTCTGACCCTATTGAAACTGTGACCCTATTGAAACTGTTCCTTCGAAAATGCTTGAGTTAAGTATTCCATAACAAGTTTAATTCTTTCAACTTTCCTTAAATCTGGATGTGTGAGCAACCAGATATTGCTAGGTCTTTCGGGTGTAAAGGGTAGAATTTTTTTAATGGTTGGTCCAACTTGATCGTTGGGCAATATCGCTAAACAATGTCCCACTTCTGCAAAAGAGCACATTACATTAAGGTCATCACAGCGTGTGATGATGTTGTCTTTATAATGTTTTTCTAACCATATAAAAGCAGATAAGTGGCTCATACCGCCAGTAGCACCAATCATTCTATGGTCCGAAAGCTCATTGATAGTGCTTGGGAAACCGAAGCGTGTTTCATAGGCGGGGCTGCCATATATTCCCCAGCCTACTTTACAGACCTCTCGTCCGACTAAGTATTCGGGAGGCTTGGCCGTTGCCCTAATGGCAATATCGGCTTGGCGGTTTTTCATATTAAAAGCGAGGTTACTTACGAGTAATTCGATATGGATATCGGGGTAGTGTGTATTAAAGTCCAGGATGTATTGGCTTAAGTAGAGTGAGGCGATATTGGCTGGTGCCGTAATTTTCACCGTGCCTTTGGCCTGAATATCTTTACCAACAATATTACGCTCGAGATCGTCGAAGGAAGATTCAATGTTCTTTGCGACACTGAGTAATTCCTCTCCCATTGGGGTAAGTAGATATTGATTGTTGATACGCTCAAATAAACGGCCGCCGATATCTTTTTCAAATTGCCCTAAGCGCCGAAAAACGGTGGAATGGTTGACGTCTAATTGTGCTGCCGCACCGCTAAGAGAGCCTTTATTCACAATGGCTAAGAATATCTTTAAAGCATTCCAATCCATCATATCTCCTGCTTTTTAGTTAAGTGTGAGTGCGAGCATTGCATTTTTGCAATGAAGTTTTGCTCATTTTGCTAATTATAATTCATATTTGCATAAAGGATACTGTGGTTTGTTTATTAACTGGAGATATACTGATGAATCGTTTTCTATCTTTCGATACCGGAGCGCTCTCTTTAAGAGTTGCATTAGGTATTGTGCTATTAGCCCATAGTTTTTATTTGAAGGCCTTTGTTTTTACCTTGCCTGGCACCGCAGCTTATTTTAGTTCTATTGGTTTGCCCGGTGTGTTGGCTTATGTTGTTTTCATCGCTGAGATATTGGCGGGTATAGCGATTATTGCGGGCGTATATACTCGTGTTTTTTCGGCAATAGTTATCCCTATATTACTTGGCGCTACCTGGGCCCACTTTCCTAATGGCTGGTTATTTACCAATACAGGGGGTGGTTGGGAGTTCCCATTGTTTCTTACGGTAATGGCGTTTGTGCAATTGAATATTGGGGCGGGGAAGTATGTACTCTTTTTGCCGTCTGCAACGATGCCTTTAACGGTTAAGTAGCACTAGCAATGGTGTCAGCTGAGGCTCACCTTGCCACCAAAAAGGCCGCTTATGTAAGCGGCCTTTTTGGTTGATCAAGCTATATTCGTGGCAGTATTAATCGAGTAATTCGTCGATACCAGCATCCAGTTCTTTGATCTCTTCGATGTTATCAATGAGTGATACTTTGTCTATATTCAATTTGGCACTGTGTTCAAAGGGAAAGTTAGCAATCAAGGTTTCGCTGTCGCTTGCTTGATTCTCATATAAATACTGAGCAATAAATAATATGCCCGCTAACGGTTTGTAGCCCTCTTCACTGACTTGTGGTTCTATTTGATGACGAATACCTTCTACAATCTCTTGTGGAAATTTCCAGCGATTGGCTAACTCAGCTCCCGCTTCGGGGTAGGTGAAGCCAAGCCGGCTTGATTCCATTTCGATACGGTCTGCGCCTTTGGCAACGACTCTATCAATTTCTAAAGCTTGTTCATTAACGAGTATATGGGTTAGTAGGCCACCCACGTCGTAAAGCATACCACTAGTAAAGGCCACCTCATTATCAACATCGGGTGTGAATTTGGCTAACCATTTACTCAAGCTGGCAATCGAGAAGCTTTTTTTCCAGAACTCGCGAATATCAAAGCCTTCGGGTGTCTTAAATGCGCCGGTTAAACCGGATGCTAATACTAAGGTTCTGAGTGAGTTGAAGCCGAGCAGAACAATCGCATCATTGACTGAACCTACTTGTCTATGGCCCCCATATTTGGCAGAATTCGCCATACGTAGCACTTTTGCTGTCATTGCCTGATCTTTGCTGACTTTGTCGGCGATCTGCTCACTATCGACATTGTCGGCATTAAAACTTTCGATTAATTCTTGCACAACTTTAGGAATGTTGGGCATATTTTGTGCGTTGGCTATAAGGTTATTGAGATCCACAAGCGCTCCTCAACTGCAATGGTTATTTCCTTTTAGGATAGTCTAGAACCTTAAAAATGCACGTACTTACCTTACAAAAAGAGTGGATACATTTAGTCATAAAAAATGACTTTTTAGTTCTATTCACAGTCTATGCTATTAGTTCGTTCGTAATGTATTAACAATGATCAAATTATTAAGGTGAAACTATGCAAATTATAAAGCCCATTATTACCGCCTTTGGCGCTGTTGTCGTTCTTGCGGCTTGTACAACACAGGATGCTTACACTGGTGATAGTAAAGTGAATCGAGCCACTACCTATGGCTTGGTCGGCGCAGTTGTATGTGGGGCTATTGGATCGAGGGAGAGTAGTAAGCGCGCCCGTAATGCGGCGGCAGCCTGTGGTCTAGCCGGTGCTGGCGTGGGTGCATATATGGATGCCCAAGAGAGAAAGTTACGCGCTGAGTTGGTCGGTTCAGGTGTACAGGTGGTAAGAGACGGAGATAACCTCAGGCTTGTTATGCCCAATAATATTACCTTTGCGGTGAATCAGGCTTCATTGAGCAGCTCTATCTATGGCACGCTTAACTCGGTTGTGAAGGTATTGAATGAGTTTAATGAAACCCGCTTACAAGTCGCTGGCCATACAGATTCTTCCGGTGATGCAAATTACAACCAAGAGTTGTCAGTACGACGGGCAAACAGCGTAGGCGATTACTTAAAAAGCCGAAATGTGAGTTCAAGCCGTTTGGCGACGGTAGGCTATGGTGAGTCAAGACCGATTGCCAGTAATGCAAGTGCTTCTGGCCGTGCAGAAAACCGCCGCGTTGAGTTGTTAATTCAGCCAAACACATAATGGTGTATTGAAACAGGTATAAAAAAGGCCTGAATACTCAGGCCTTTTTTGTGGATGTTGCTTGAACAAAAACGTGCTCATTTTCAATAAAAATATCCAGAGGTGTAAGGTGTTCGCCTTGGCAGGGGCCTAGAACGCACTCACCGGTATCGAGTTCAAACAATGCACCATGGGTGGCGCATTGAATCATGGATTTATCATTCGTTAAAAATTGATCTGCCTGCCACTCTAGGGGTAAGCCAAGGTGGGGGCACTGATTCATATAAAAATAAATCCCTTCTTTGTTTTTGACACCAAAAACCAGTTGGTCTTGGTGGCGGTAGGCCTTACTGCCGTTTAAGGGTATGTCATCAATATGACACAGTGGTTTCGAACGCGTTGGTTTCGGGCCCAATGGTTTCGAACTCAGTGGGCCCGCATTTTCTGATGTCGAAATAGCTATAACCCTTAATTCATATTCTGTTGCAAGGCACGGATGCGGTCCTCTAGAGGAGGATGGCTCGCAAACAGCTTGGCAAAATTTTGTTTGAAACCCCCACTAATACCAAAAGCATGCATCGTGTCAGGCATCGAGCTAGGTACTTGTGCTTGTTGTTCTTTTAACAGGCGATCGAGTGCACTGATCATGGAGCTTCTATCCGCGAGTGTTGCCCCCGCGTGGTCTGCTCGAAATTCACGGTAGCGAGAAAATTTCATCACAATCATGCTGGCCAAGAAAGCTAGTACCATTTCGGCTATAAAGGTAACAACATAAAAACCAATACCATGTCCGCGCTCATTTTTGAAGATGACTTTATCGACGGTATAGCCAATGATTCGCGCAAAGAACATGACGAAGGTATTCACTACGCCCTGAATCAGGCTGAGCGTAATCATGTCTCCATTTGCCACATGGCCTATTTCGTGAGCAATCACTGCTCGCGCTTCATTCCTATCAAAGCGTTGCAATAGACCTTGGCTCACGGCGACTAGAGCGTTGTTTTTGTTCCAGCCGGTGGCAAAGGCATTGGACTCAGGTGCGGGGAAAATACCGACCTCGGGCATGCCGATACCAGCTTTTTCGGCCAATTCGCGGGTGGTTTCAAATAACCAGCGCTCTTCTGGTGTGCTCGGGTTTTCAATAATCTTGGTTCCTGTTGAGCGCTTGGCCATCCATTTGGATATGAAGAGAGATATCAGTGAACCGCTAAATCCAAAGATAGCGCAAAAAATCAACAGGCTTTTTAAGTTGAGCCCAGAGTCTTGCAGGTAGTGTTCTACCCCTAGTAATTGCATAGCAATGCTGGCAACAATCAGCACAGCGATGTTAGTCAATAAGAAAAGTCCGACGCGTAACATGGGTTTACCTCTAAAAATGGACGGCGTGCATTATAATAGTGCAGCCAAAAATAATAGATGGGCTGCCAATCTCATTGCTTATGATGCGTCTTAAAAAAGAAAATTCAATGCTGAGGCGTAAAAAGTACACCTTAAATAAAGAGGATATCTGGCGCTAAATGGTCTTAGCTCTCGCCGGCTTCTTCTAATAGTTTATGTTTTAGGTCGGGCTCTAGCTCATTCCAATGGGTATTGGTCAGTGCACCCTGTAAAGCATACAGCATGACTTTGGAGACATGAATGTCACGTTCTTTTATGCGTTGATAAACAGCAACAGGGCCGGCTTGTTGTAGGTCTGAATAGCTATTGATGCCAACGGCATGTAAGATATTGACAGAGGCAGATCCGAGATTCTTTAGATCAAGTAATTCACTGTGGTCTTTGCTTATCGTGTGATTTGACGCCATTATGCGAAACCTCAGATTATTATTTTTATTAATAGGAAGACTATACATTTTTGGTCTAAGTGTGAAAAGAGTTTATTCACTTAGCAATTAGTCTTATTTCTATTTTATTGTAGTTCATTTAAATAAGAAGCCATGTTTTGATCGAAAAAATATACCATTTTTCAATGGAAACCGCGCTTGGCTGTGATGATAGTCATCTCTCTTTCGTCAACGATAAGGTGGCTTTGCATGCCGAGGTGATTCAACCTTGGACAGAGTTGGTTGGTGCGGCTAAAAAGAGCGGTTTTGAATTGGCGTTAGCCAGTGGACATCGAGATTTTGAGCGGCAGCGATTAATATGGAATGACAAGCTGTCAGGTGCTCGGCCCGTGCTGGATGATGATGGCAACACGATAGCACTTGATTCCCTGAGTCCGATAGAGCGCATCCACAAAGTGATGAGATGGTCGGCCTTACCGGGTACTTCTCGCCACCATTGGGGTACGGATATGGATATCTATGATCGAGCCGCTGTTGCGGATACGTATCAGCTACAATTGGTACCTGCTGAATATATTGACGATGGTCCTTTTGCGCCCATGATTCAATGGTTGCATGCTTATTTAGAGCAAGCGGCCGCACCGGCTTTTTTCTTTCCTTATCAGCAGGATCGTAATGGCATTGCGCCAGAGCCTTGGCATTTGAGTTATCGCCCTGTCGCAGAACGCTTTCAACACTTGTGGTCTCTATCTGCATTATCTTCTTTAATCGTCAACAGCGACATACGAGAAAAAGAATGTATTATCGATAACCTCGATTCCCTTTATGAGCGTTATGTTTTACCCTCATTAATGCCAGACTGAATTGACACAGTTTGCTTTACACCTAGCTGCGTTTTGGACTAGAGTGAGTCCTTACTAGAGGCCAATAGTATTCGCGCCTTGTGTAAAGCATGTATTATTGACTTGTTTTTCTTTTTTACTCTATTGATAGATAGACCATGTTGAATCCTTCCGTATTGACTACTGTTAGCTCGCTTTCTCAGGCCAAAAATCGCCAGTCCGATATTTGGGGAGAGATTATCAAAGAGGCGCAAACTGCCAGTCAAGAGCAGCCGGTGATGGCCAGTTTTTTTCACAGTAATGTGCTCAATCATGAAGGCTTTAAAGAGTCGATCAGTTTTTATCTGGCAAGTTTATTGGGGTCTAAAACGATACCCGCCATGACAGTGCAGTCGGTTTTTCAAGAGGCTTTTTCGCACGAACCAATGCTTGCAGAGTATATGTTGAATGATTTATTAGCTCACTACACTCGTGATGCGGCTTGCGATCAGTACCTTATTCCCTTGCTATACTTTAAAGGTTTTCATGCGATTCAGTCGTACCGTATTGCACATTGGTTGTGGCAGCAAGAGCGGCGGCCCTTGGCTCAATATTTTCAGCACCGCATTGCTGAGTTGTTTGATGTGGATATACATCCAGCAGCACAGTTGGGTTCTGGGATTATGCTCGACCATGCAACGGGTTTAGTAGTGGGTGAAACGTCGGTCATAGAGGATGATGTCTCAATATTGCATGGCGTCACATTAGGTGGCTCCGGTTCTGATCGTTGTGATCGTCACCCTAAGATTCGTCGAGGAGTCTTGTTGAGTGCAGGCGCTAAAATATTGGGTAACATCGATATTGGCACAGGTGCAAAGATTGGTGCAGGTAGCGTCGTGCTCGAAGATGTTGCCGCTCATACCACCGTTGCCGGAGTGCCCGCAAAACAAGTGGGGCGTGTATCAACGGCAATGCCTTCATTGGATATGAATCACGATATTGATGGTTGAGGCAATTGCGCTAAAAGCAAACAGCGATAAATCAATCGGAGACAATAATGACAGATAATACTTGCTCGGTTATTTTTCGGGGTGACATTGTTCTCGGTGAACATTTACCTGACGTAAAGCAAAAATTAAAAAAAATATTTAACGTCAATGATGCCCGTATAGATAATTTATTTACGGGTAAACCCGTACCATTAAAAACAAAATTATCTCTTGCTGAAGCGGAAAAATATAAAACAATATTACAGCAAGCCGGGATTATTGTTTCTATCGAAACCAAAAATGAAACTACAGCCGATAAAACACCTGCGTCAAAGGTTGCTGTTCAAAACAAACAGCATCAAACAGTCAATAATGTTAGTACAGGAAACGCTACTAACAATAATAATGCCAGTGCCCAATCTAGTGATGATGAATGGCAGTTAGCGCCAGTAGGCAGCATTTTAGTTGATAACAAACACACGCAAGCTCAAAAGGCCGTAGAGGTTAACACCGATCACCTTTCAGTTATGGCTCAAGAAGGTAATCTGATTAAAGATGATGAGCGGGTTGCTGCACCAGCCGCCATCATAGATGCTGAGGTACTGGATTGGGAGCTAACGCCTTATGGTGAGTCTTTGCTGAAAGAGGTAGAAAAGAAAAAGAACATTGCTTCTACGGTGAATATAGATTCACTCTCTTTAGCAGAGCAGGAAGGCAATTTGCTAAAAGAGAGTGAAAGGGTTAAACCAGAAACGAAGGCTATTGACACGAGTCACTTGGCCTTAGAGCCTAGCGATACACCACCTCCCAATCAGTAAAAATAACCATCAAAAACTATCTACAGCAACAAAGTTTTTACTCGTCGATCTTTATTGCTAATGTTCTATTACTACTATTTGATTGCTAAAGATAAGCCGAAAATTTGTTAGCCATATCCTTGATCAGCATCGAATCATTACCGCCAATTAATAAATAGCTGTAACCCTCTTTTTCCCACGAAGCCGAACTCATTCCCTCCAACTCAGTCATGTTTATTTCGCGTAAAGCTGTTGACTGAGACCGTATAATACATAGCGCAATCGGGGCATCTGTTGATGATAAAAACGTGAGTTGAGCAAGCGGTTGCCCTTTATAACCCAGTATTTGAGCACGCTTGTAATCTAATTGTTGAAGAGAGTTGATATTGTCTAAAACAATCTCTTTTCCCAAAGCTGAGGATACGCGTTGTAACTCTATCGCCTTTTGCTCGTTATCGTTATCGATATGAGATAGCGTGCTATTAATATATAAGGCTTGATACGCAGCAACATACGCCTGCCAGCCATTTAAAGCCTCGGCTTTTGGCAAAATAAAATGGGAACCTAAGCCTAAGCCAAAACAAATTAGGGCAAACGCTGCTGCGGATGCAAAGGAAGGTTGCCATATTTTGCTTCTTGTTTGAAATGCTGATTTTGCTTGCGCTTCTTGTTCTTGGATGGGCTCTAAATCTGGTGCTACGTCCAAGATATCATCAAACGCCATTCTAAGGTCTTCTTTGCCGAATGACAGTTGTTCAAGTCTGGTTTTTAAATTTTGATCATGCGCTAAGGCTTTCTTGATTTCATCTGCCCGGGTATATTCGTACTCCCCATCAAGATAAGCGGTTAGTTCTTCATCGGTAAATTTTTTTTGCATAATTGTTACACCGCATTACGTTGGTAATGTTTAAATTTTTTGGCCAGTTTTAAACGAGCCGCCGACAGTCTACTCATAACCGTTCCTACTGGGATATCTAAATTCTCAGCAGCTTCAGCATAACTATAACCTTCAATATACACTAGTGCGACTATCATTCTTTGCGCTTCAGGTAGTTCCATTACGCCCATCAATAATTCTTTGTTGAGTAGAGATGATTGAGGCCCGGGAGCATAGTCAGGGATGTCAATTTCATCAATAGAGGCCATACCTCCTAGGTCGCGAACGGCCTCGGAGCGTAGTTCATTCAGCCAAATATTTTTTGCAATCCGAAATAACCATCGGTCCAAATCGGTGTTGGGGCGGTACTGATGGGCCTTTTCCAATGCTCTCAAGCAGCTTGCCTGCGCAATATCATCGGCTCTTTCTGAACTACCAGATAGAATAAAGCAGTAACGCCATAGTCGAGGAAAGAGTGTTTTAAGTCCTTTTTCTATTTCCTTAGTCGTATTATTTTTCCAAAACATACAGTCTCTCTTTTATGTCTATCATAAAGTGTTATGGTTTAGACAAAGACTCTAAATAAGCAATGAGGTTTTTGCGGTCATCAGCCTTACTGATTCCACCAAAGGGCATGGAGTTTCCTGCAATGGACTTTTGTGGATTAGCCAAAAAAGGATCTAATGTCGCTGCTGTCCATACTATACCAGATTCTTGGGTTGCTTTAGAGTAAGAGAAGTCTTCCACCGAACCCGCTTTACGGTTCAGTAAATTAACAAGGTGTGGCCCTACACCATTAACTGGTTTTTTCACTTGATGGCAGGCTTGGCATTGTCGATACAGTTTTTTACCTGCCCCAATATTACCTGCGCTTAGTGCTTGTTTTGAGTCTGTATTTGCCGCGCTTGAAACTTGGCTTTTATTACCATCAAATAATAGTCGTAAAGAGACCGGAGCGACACGAGTAATGCTATTGAGTTTGGCGAGTTCCATGAGTTTGTCGACGCGTGAGTTGATGCCAAGTGCTTCGGTTTTTAGCATAATCATTTCATCAGTCGTAGCGACAAAACGGTGCTTACTTAGCTTGGCAATAAACATTACCGTTTCGATTTCAACAGACTTGTCGCTATATTGTAATGTGCCATTCACATCCATTAGCATTGTATCGCCTATGTCCAATTGGTGGATCTTAGGTAGGTCGATAGCTGCTGTGAGTGTGGCGGTGAGGTTATCTTCGCCAAAGACATACTTGACCATGCGTTCATTGCGAATGCCGATATAGGTTTCAACAGACGATAAGTCAATCGCGATACTTACATTTCCAGTCTTATCAATTTTACCTGACACCTTTTTAAAGTGATTGACTTCGCCTACGGCATTTTTTTTGATTGAGCCGTAAGCAACTTTGGATTGCTCACCGATTAATACCCATGCGGGGCTATTTTCAGCATGAGCTGAAGAGAAGTTAAGGGCCAATACTGTATATGCGAGAAAAATAAACCATTTTTCATTCATTATATTTTTCATTTTTTTATCCTGTAAAATTTTTATCTCGGGTGTGTGAGTGAACTTTACTTATAAACGTTTACTGAATAAGGAATAAACTAAAAGCTTCCTCACTTTCTATAACACGCGACTATATGAAAATATTCGATAAAAATTAAAAATAATTACAAAAATACATTTTCGGCGGCCCAACACTTAAATGATCACTTTTATTCGAAATAAAAAATAACTATTTGAATAGTTTTAATCAATCGGCCTTATTAGAACTTACTATCTTGCAAACGTACTAATCCTCGATTTTTATTTTCTAGTCAGAATAAAAAATAACGATAGCAATTTGCTATTTCAATAAATAAATGAGGTTAGTTATATGAGAAAAGTAAAAACGCTAGGCGCATTTTTAGGCGCTTCAATTGTTCTTGCAGCTTGTGGAGGTGGTAACAACAGTAATAGTAATAACGCTGAGCCGCTACCGGCAGAAGAGGTGACCATACGTGGTTCTATTAATGATTTACTGCCATCAGCCGTTTTACCTTCCGCAGCGATTCCTTCCGCTACACTCCCTTCACGGACTTTGCCTTCGATGTCCTTACCCTCTTTTGAAATCGAAGAATTCCCTACATCGCTTGTAGAGTTACGCAGCTTAGAGCTTAATTTACAGCGTGCTCAGCAAGTTAGTGTTGACCCTCTTACGGAGTTCAATCGCGATGCACGGGCCCAAGCACAATTTTCATTAAATGAGATAACGGGCGAGATTAGCGCGACTGTCACTGCCACTAACTTAGACCCTAGTGATCGCATTACCATGGTTCATATTCACTCCGCTTTTGCAGGAAAGAATGGCCCTGTGTTAGTTGGCTTTGAGGCGACCGCTGACCCCTTGGTCTTTACATTGAGTACGCATATCGATGATTTAGCTGATGTGTCAGGTAATGACTTGGCTGCCTTTCTTGCGGGAGGCTGGTATCTCAATCTTCACACCGAGTCTAACCCCAGCGGCCTTTTAAGAGGGCAGTTGCTGACGGAAGATGTCGATACGGTACGTGTGGTATTGGAAGCTGATCAGGAAGTTCTACTCGATCAATTGCCGTCTGTTCGTGATACTTCAGCTATTGCGTACTTTACTTATAATATCGGTGGAGACGATAGTGTTATTGTTAACTTACAAACCTTGGGTTTTAGTGCAAGCATGGCACATGTACACGGTGGTTTTGCAGGTGAAAATGGCCGAGTGCTAATCGGTTTAAATGACGTCAGTGAAAATATAGTTGGCGCAAGTAGCGGCACTTTTTGGTCAAGCGACTTAAACGCTACTTTGGTTGATCGCCAAAATATGCTCAATGGCGGTTATTATTTGAATGCCCATTCGGCTCAGAATCCTGCTGGTGAAGTGCGTGGGCAAATTTTACCTAACGATACTCGTGTGGAGCGAGTGGTGCTACAAACCGAGCAAGAAGTGCCTGCGGTAATATCAGCGGCTTCGGATCAGGTTGGTGGTGTTGCTTATATCACGACTAATAATGACAATTTGCTCCGCGCCAATGTTCAAGTGAATGGTTTTACTCCTTTTCTTGATGCGCCTATAGGCCCGGTGCATTTGCACAGAGCATTTGCTGGGGATACAGGACCTGTTGCGGTTGTGTTAGATGAAGTTTTAATTGACGACGGGAATGGCAACCTAATCAATAATACTTTTTATCGAGCAACGACAGATTCTGCAACCGTATCGGCTTTTGTTGCAGCTGACTACTATTCAGGTCGGAATTATATCAATGTGCATTCGGCTGCTAATCCTACAGGCGAAATCCGAGCTCAATTTACTCCATCGGATATTCAGGCTGTTCGTGTAGAGTTATCCACGGATCAACAAATTGCAGATGTATCAATAGATAACCCAAATGCAGAAGGGCTTGCTTATGTGACAATCGATTCGACAAGCGTGAATGATTCAGCTTCATCAGTTAGTGTTGTGGCAAATGTGCGTACTCGTGGTTTCGAAGCGGTTGAACCGGGCCCTTCTTTGGGCGCGGTTCATTTGCATGATGGTTTTGCGGGTTCAAACGGTGACATTGCTATTACTTTGGATGATACTGCGGCGCCAAGTGATGATGTGACTCAAGGTAGTTTCTTTATTTCTAATGACGGCGAACCTATTGCTGTTGCGGTTGAAGATGTCAATGATTTCTTGAGTGGTGGTTATTACTTTAATGTCCACTCAGCTGAGAATGTTTCAGGTGAATTGCGTGGTCAAGTGACGCCCGACAATGTTCAGGTTATTATTTCGGCTTTAGAAGGCGCGCAACAAAACCCGGCTATCGCGAATGCTGAGGGTATTGCTGGCAGAAGTTATACGACGCTGAATACAGAAGATGAAACACTTCGAATCAATGTCAATGTGGCGGGTTTTGTGCCGTTCCTAAATGCACCCGTTGGCCCCGTTCATTTGCATAGTGGTTTCGCTGGTGAGAATGGCCCTGTGATCTTGCCGTTACAGTCAGTCAATGGTTCAGATGTTAATTACAGTGGCACAGAGATTGATGCTATTGCCGCAATCGATTTTGATCAATTGTTGCAAGGTGGGTACTACATCAACGTACACTCAGAGGCCAATGCTAGCGGTGAACTGCGAGGACAGATTGTTCCTGAAGGTATCGAAGCTGTTCGTATAGAGCTACAAGGTCAGCAGGAAAATCCTGCAGTGATTAGCGCAGAAGGTATTTCTGGTGTGACTTATGTGACGGTTGATACTAAGGCTGAGACCATTGTGTTGACGACGGCTGTAACGGGTTTTACTCCTTTTTTGAATGCGCCAGTCGGCCCTGTTCACTTACATAATGCTTTCGCCGGTGAGAATGGCCCTGTCATTCTGCCTTTGCAGCCCGTTAATGGTTCTGATGTAAATTTCCGTGCTACACAAGTCGATATACTGTCAGGTCAAACCTTAAATTTCACGGACTTAGCTGCCGGGGCTTACTACATCAATGTTCACTCAGCTGATAATCCTAGTGGTGAATTACGTGGTCAGGTAGTGTCGTCAAATAGTCGAGTGCTGAGAGCTGAATTGAATGGGGCGCAGGAGCTTCCTACTTCTATTTCTACATTGGCGACAGGTGTGGGATATTTAACAGTGACCGATTTTGCCAATGGTCAGTTTGTTTCTACTTTGAGTTTAAGTGGTCTACAGAATGCTGTCGCGACGGTGAATGTAGGCGGAGCGAATAATATCCCTTTTGTCGATCTAGAGCCAAGTGACAATGGTATTTCTTTTTCAAGCCCAGAAGGTCCAGTTCGTAGTCTCGATGGCATATTAAGCGGAGCTTACGCTTTTGAAGCTTCTGGTACAGAGCTACAAGAGTTACAGTAAATAAGCACTTTTTAAAGGCAATAAAAAACCCGGATCATGTCCGGGTTTTTTATTATTCAAGCCGTATTAATATGTTTAGCTATTTTCTTTGTTAAACATTTCAACCGCGTCGATTATTTCTTTTTTCGCGGCGGCTTCATCTTCCCAACCTTCGATTTTAACCCACTTGCCTTCTTCTAAATCTTTATAGTGTTCAAAGAAATGAGAGATACGCTTGAGCAGTAATTCAGGCACGTCATCGAGCTTTTGAATTTTTTTATTCATTTGGCTGATTTTTTCAGTTGGCACTGCAAGAATTTTTGCATCTTCACCAGACTCATCTGTCATTTTCAGTACGCCAACGGGGCGACAGCGAACAACAGAACCAGGGGTTAGACCAAAGCGTGTGATAACCATAACGTCGGCAGGGTCACCATCACCGCAAAGGGTGTTGTTGATGTAACCGTAGTTGCAAGGGTAGTGCATAGAGGTACCGAGGATACGGTCGACAAACAGTGCGCCTGTGTCTTTATCGACTTCGTATTTCACTGGCTCGCCGTTTAAAGGGATTTCAATAATTACATTGATTTCGTCGGGTACATTTTTGCCCGCAGGTACAAGATTCAAGCTCATAATAATTAACTTCGATTGATTTAAGGGAAAAGCGTTTTAAGGGCCGCGATTCTACCATAAGCGTGTTGAAAAAAAGTACGCCATAGGTCTTAAAAATCTCGTTTTTTATGCTTTGTGGGGAGCGGAGGTGATGTGTTGTAGTGGATATGGGTGATTTGGTGGCTCTCTGGGTGAATTTATCTTTCATCAGGGGTATTTTCATTGAGCTTATTCGGCCTATGAGCCACCAAGGTTGCTGTACCGGTGGCTCTCGCATAGAATGAGTCTAGCGCTGGCTTGTCCCGCTTTGATGTAGAGTCTGTTTAGCCAGCTCAATCATCCCAGATTCATTGGGCCTGATAATAAAAATAAGTTAGAGGTTGTTATGGATTTACTATTACTGCCCCCGGTACTGGGTATCGGTGGTCTTGTTGTTGCGTTTATTATTTATAGAATTATTGTTCAGTATTCCCCTGGTGAAGGCGCTGTGGCTGAAATAGCTGAGGCTATTCACGATGGCGCGATGGTTTTTATGCGCCGTGAATACAGTATCCTAGGTATTTTTGCTTTAATCGTAACGGTATTGTTGTTTGTCGGCTTTCAAAGTTGGCATACCCCGGTTGCCTTTGTTGCAGGTGCTCTATGTTCTTCTATCGCTGGCTATATCGGCATGTATACAGCGACCCAAGCCAATGTTCGTACAACCGTCGCTGCTGCGACTGAGGGTGCCGAAAGCGCATTGAGTGTTGCCTTCTTTGGTGGCTCTGTGATGGGTTTGGCGGTGGCTTCTATGGGGTTGATTGGTATTGGCCTTCTCTACTACTTTTTTGGTGCTGAGCATGCGGAGGCTATTCATGGCTTTGGTATGGGGGCATCTGTTGTCGCACTGTTCTCTCGTGTAGGCGGTGGGATCTTTACTAAAAGCGCAGATGTCGGCGCTGACTTGGTGGGTAAGGTTGAAGCGGGTATTCCTGAAGATGACCCTCGCAACCCCGGTGTGATTGCTGATAATGTGGGCGATAACGTAGGTGATGTTGCCGGTATGGGATCGGATATTTTTGAGTCCTATTGTGGTTCCATGATCGCGACGATTGCCATTGCCTCCACGATTACTCTAGATGCCTTGGGTGCTCCAGAGGCATTAATGATGGCGCCTTTAGCATTAGCATCTGTCGGTTTGATTTGTTCTATTTTCGGTATTATTTTCGTGCGCATGTCAGCGGGCAAAGATCCCGCATCAGCCCTAAGAATGGGGACTATTGGTGCAACCATCGTCTTTATTCTGGCAGCATGGTTTACGATATCCGCTCTTGAGATAGCTAGCTCGGTTTGGTGGTGTGTAATAGCGGGTGCCATCGGCGGTATGATTATTGGCTTGGTGACGGAGTATTACACCGGGGGTAAACCTGTGCGTGATATTGCTCAAGGCGGTGAAACAGGACCCGCTACCGTTATGATTGCCGGTTTAGCCGTAGGTATGGAATCGGTTGTGATTCCAGTATTGGTTATCGCTGGGATTATCTTTGTGACTAGTTTTATGGGGGTGGGCGTTTACGGCGTGGGTATTGGCGCTGTGGGGATGTTGTCAACGGTAGGAATTACCATGGCAATTGATGCTTATGGCCCTGTCGCAGATAACGCCGGCGGTATTGCTGAAATGGCTGAGCTAGGTGAAGATGTCCGTGAAATTACCGATGGCTTAGACGAGGTAGGCAACACTACGGCTGCCATTGGTAAGGGGTTTGCCATTGGTGCAGCAGGTTTGGCTGCACTGGCCATTATTGCGGCTTATATCGAAACTGTTGCGAAGGCCCGTGGTGCAGAATTCGCGCTGGATATTAGTAATCCTTTAGTGCTGATGGGTATGTTCATTGGTGGCATTTTTCCTTTCTTGGTGAGTGCGATTACCATGCGTGCAGTAGGTGATGCAGCCTTTGAAATGATTAAGGAAATTCGTCGCCAATTTAAAGAAATCCCTGGTTTGATGGAAGGCACGGCAAAACCAGATAGTGCTCGCTGTGTTGATATTGCTACTCAAGCCGCATTGAAAAAAATGATTCTCCCGGGTGTACTAGCCGTTGCATCTCCTGTTGTTGTTGGCTTTGTATTAGGTCCTGAAGCCTTAGGTGGTATGTTAGGCGGTGCCTTAATCACTTGTGTGCTAATGGCATTAATGATGGCGAANNGCTTGGGATAACGCTAAAAAGCATGTTGAAAAAGGCAACTTTGGCGGTAAAGGAACCGATGTTCATTCGGCTGTTGTGGTCGGTGATACGGTAGGTGACCCATTTAAAGATACATCAGGGCCGGCTATGAATATTCTGATTAATGTAATGGCGATTGTCAGCTTAGTGATAGCGCCTTTATTAGGTTAATACAGAGTCTCTTTTTCTAAGGTAAAAGCCCGCTATACAGCGGGCTTTTTTTTATGTGTTTCTTTTATGCCTTTACGTTATGCTTTTTTTGCGGCAAGTTGTTGCCAGTGTTCTTTTAGTTTGTCAGGCTCTGTAGGCCGTGCATTTTTTGCAAAGGCATCGAGTGCTGCCTTTAGTTCTTGAGTCGCAGAGTCATCAGGGTATTGATTAATAAAAACGTTAGCTGATTTTTGGTAAGATTGTAGCTGAAAAATAAGTTCGCCTTGCATTAACCGCGTATCTTCTACTTCACTATAGAGTGCTTGTTGGTCCTCGTGTCTATCCAGTTGTTCTACCCAGTCAATACTATCACTACCCAAGCCAGAGCTATTCATAATTACCAATATATTGATGGCTGTATTTTGAAGTGCGTATAAGGTTTTTTTCTGGTGGGTGAAACCAATGGTGTCGTTGGCTTGCTGGATAGCGTTAGTAATAGTTTTAATGTAGTGCTGCTTCTGTTGTACGTAATGAATTAGCTCGCGAATAATCTCCTCATCTGATGTTTCTGCAGTGGATGGGGGTATCATTTTGAGCAGTTTAAAAATAGTAGAGACAACATTCGGTAGATAAGAATGCATATTAATTTGTATGATGGGTAATACACCATTAGGACTTCGCTTTAGGGGCTTAAATTTCTTTTGATAAATTACTATCACATTATCAAGTAAATTAATAAGCTGCCCCATACCACCCAACTCATGCACTGTTCTTGCTCTAGGGTAACCTGAACCATCTAGGTTTTCATGATGTTCCAATACTGCTCTCGCGCTGCTTTTAGGGAATTTGGGTATACGTTTTAAAATTTCGTAAGCAATAACCGGATGCGATTGTACTTTTTTCCATTCTTCTGCATTTAATGTCTCTTGTTTTAACAATATTTGTCTATCTATATGTAAGTATCCGATATCATGAGTAATGCCAGCTAAGAAGTTTTCTTCAACTTTATCCTGCTTGTAGTTTTCTAAGACTCCACAAAGACAGGCAAAATAACCTGATAACAAAGATTGCCGAAACACATCGGTTAGCTCCATGTCTAAAACGGTTAGTTTTTGAAGTAGTAGAGGGTATTCATCTAATTTTTTGCAACACTTTTGCAATGCCCCATTCTTATTGATTTTAGTGTTTAATGACTTTAGATAAAAATCACGATTAACTATATCGATGATTTGTTGAAAAATTTGTTTTGAAGTGAGTTGGTTTTCAATAAAAATGGAATCTTCGAGGGGCTTTAATAGTTTAAACTTTAAAATATTTTGACAAGTTTGTTGGTTGAGTGTTGTGCCCGATTTTGCCAGTAATACGCCTTGATCGCTCATTATATCTTCAGAGGCGAGGACTTCTGTTTTGTCTTGAAGGTTATTGATATGACTTGCGTAAGCACTCATGGGTAAGACACTTCGATAGTTGTTGGCTATTTAGAAGGATAGACAATAATAATCAAAATGCGACGCTATAAGCCTTACTATTAAGCCTTTCGTTGTTTTTTTATTTATAAATGATGAAAGACGCGCCAAATTTCATAAGTGAATTTGAAGTTGGCGCTTATTTCATCATAAAAGAACTTAGATTTTAAATTTCTTTTTAATTTTTTTATCGGCAAATACCTTCTTAAGAGAAACATAATTAGGTAAGCCGTTTTTATTATAAGGGGGGTAGTCTTCGCCACGGATGAGAGGTTCTAAATAATCTCTGCCTAAGTCGCTAATACCAAAACCATCCTTGCTAATATAATTGCGTGGCATCATTTTTTCTACATTGGCAACTTTCGCTAAAGGCGCTTCTTTAATGGACCATGAGTAGCGCTTACCTTTACCTCGAATAATAGCGGGCATAACAGCATTCTTTCCTGCTACAGCCATTTCAACCGCAGCTTTACCGACAGCATAGGCTTGTTCAACATCCGTTGCCGATGCGATGTGTCTTGCCGCACGCTGTAAGTAATCAGCCAATGCCCAATGATATTTATAACCGAGTGAGTCCTTTACCATTGTGGCGAGTGTGGGGGCAACGCCTCCAAGTTGTTTGTGGCCAAATGCATCGGTATTACCAGCATCCGCTAAGAAAGTACCGTCTTTATATTGTGCTCCCTCTGATGCGACCACAACACAATAACCGTACTTTTTAACTGTTTTGTTAACGCGCTTAAGAAATTTTTCTTTATTAAAGGCAATTTCAGGGAAAAGAATAATGTGGGGTGCATCGCCTTCTTTTTCAGCGGCTAAACCACTGGCTGCAGCAATCCATCCAGCATGTCGTCCCATGACTTCAAGAATAAATACTTTGGTTGAGGTTTCGCACATGGACTTAACATCCAGTGCCGCTTCTTTAGTTGAAACTGCAACATATTTAGCAACCGACCCAAAGCCTGGTGAGTTGTCAGTGATGGGGAGGTCATTATCAACGGTTTTAGGCACATGAATGGCCTGAATAGGGTAACCCATTTTTTCTGATAATTGAGAGATTTTCAAACAAGTATCGGCAGAATCGCCACCACCGTTATAAAAAAAGTAACCAATATTATGTGCTTTAAAAACTTCAATTAAGCGTTCATATTCTGCTTTATTTTGTTCTAGGCTTTTCAGCTTATAGCGGCATGAGCCAAATGCTCCTGAAGGCGTATGCTTTAGACCAGCAATCGTACGTGCACTTTCTTTACTCGTATCTATCAGCTCTTCGCGCAATGCTCCGATAATGCCATTATGGCCAGCATAGACTTTACCAATGTGTTTTTTATGTTGTCGTGCAGTTTCGATAACACCGCAAGCAGACGCATTAATAACAGCGGTAACGCCGCCGGATTGAGCGTAAAACGCATTTTTCTTGGCCATGAAGTTTCCTAATTCTACAAGTTAAGTTGAGGGGAGGTTTAATATGGGTAATGCCATTATTAGATGCGCATTTTTGTGTATGAGTCAGGCATCTGACCGGCATATCACATTGATGTGAATAAGCTGGATAGGAAGCTTGCCTTTACCGTTACGTAGCCCACATTAAAAAGTGCCGCAATAATACGTGAAATCAATGTCAATTTCATGTCTAGTCGGCTTCTAGTGCATTATAGCGGAATATTATTCTAGAGCCCTGAAAGGGCTCGTAAACAAGTTAGGGCTTATTTGAGGGGTCAATGAGTGTTGGCCAATGTTGATAGCGGCCACTGAGTAGGATCAAAAATGGTCTTTGATTCAGTCTTGGGAATAGTCTCACTGCAACTTCGCTGGCGCTTTTCAATAAGAGTGGGTGGCTCATCTGCTGCTAAGGTTGAGCCGTTCGTTGATGTAAAGCTAAATAGTTGATAGACACCACAGTCCCCGACGCCTCTTGAAAGGCTTGTAATCGATAGCTGGGATGCCTTTTTGTCATAGCTCAAGTGCCCTGATATCTCATATGGGTTGTCGGTGTTTTCAGGTGCCCCAAGTGCCAGTTGGGTTGACGTTTGCCCCTCCTTGTTGAATAGAAAGAGGTAATACGTGGCTTGATAGCTACCAGGAACACACATCACTTGAATCAACTCTTGAGTGTCAGAAATGGTATGGGTATCAATACTTGCCACATAATCGCAGTTTTTATCCCAGCGGAGTAGTCGCTTCCAGCGCCACTGTTCATCTGTCCAACCGTCAGGGCCATCCCATAAATCACGATCATAGTTGCTTAGTAGGTCGAGCCCCTCATTTTTAGCATGGTCGGTAGGTGTTGGTTTTGTATCCGTGCTTATGAGTGGTTGATCGGCTGTTTGTGTTTCTGCTTTGCACGAGATGATACCTAGTGCAATAAAGCAAATAGTGATTGTCTTAACAAGCATAATGAGAGATATCCCAGAGCGTATCTTATTTAGCATTCATTGAGTCTCGACGGTTTATAAGGTTGATGTTCGAAGTAATATCTCAATATCTTCTGCATAGTTTGCGATCTTGCTGGCCTTATCAGTGCCATTAATCACACGTCGTGCATTAATATAATCAATTTTGCCTGTAGTGACATAGTTGGAGATTTTTCTACCGGTGTAAATGCCTTTATGCATACCCCAAATCAAACCGGTATAAGCGACCTCTTTTTTCAGCGCTTTCTGTGGATTTAAATAGATACTCTTGGAAGGATCGCTAATCGTAAAGCCTTTATTATAATCGGCTACTTTCACTTTATTTCGATTAGGAAAAGTACCATTACCTAGCTTGTGGTCAATGCGTTGATAGTTGTATCCCCACGTTAGTTGTACATAGCCGCGACCATAGTACTTATTCTTATACGCTTTCTTTGTTTTTGGGTCAGTGACGGTAATTTCTTTACCGTAAGGGCGGCTTGCGCCTTTGCCATACTCTTCAATACCTCTGAATGTATGTGCAGTTTCATGTTTGGTCGTTGCCAGCATGTACGCGAGTTCTGGGATAAATGTGACTTCTGTATCGCATTTAGCGGTGCTCAATATATAGCGTAGACCTTCTTTATCATCGGCACTGAGTGATGCATATTGTTTTTGATAGAGGCTGAGCGCTTTGTCTACAGAGATAACGTTGACGCCATTGGGGCGAGGTATCTTATTTCGGATGTAAGACATTCGGGTTTTCGACGCCGTGACCCCAGCATCCTTTAGTAATGCTTTTAAAGTACCCCCTCGTTTGCTAATCCAGCCGTCAACGAGCTTCATTTTTTTTGCTTTTTGATAGATTTCAATTCTCGCGACTAAAGGCGCAATTGAGAGACCGTCTACTTTGAGTGCGGGTAATTGTTCGATATTAGTCTGAGATGAACCTTTCGATAAAATATACTCAACGTTAGCGTCGGGTACATTTTCGGCAGGTTTGATTTTGGCTATGTCTACTTCGTTAAGTAACAGTTGTAGTGCAACAACGTCCGCAGATCTATTCTTTTTGCCTTTACCTGTGCTGTATTGAATCATTTCAATCCTCCTGACTACTATTAACGTTCTATGTTGTTTCCTAATTGTCCGGTTGTCTTATTTGTATTCTTTAACATTAAGACGTGGCCGTCGAATGGCGCATTGCGATTATCAATAGCCATAACAAGCTAAAATGGATAGTAATCATAAATGCTCATGGGTGATAGTGTGGGTATTAGAAAGCGTGATCTAATTCGCGTTTAGTGTGTTGGAGTCAACGGCCCCTAGGTAAATTTGCCTGAGAGTGTTTCTTAAGCATCGTTCATGTTATCTTGCGGTGTTTATTTAAAGACAGTATTTTTTATATGCAACATATTCATATTCTTGGCATTTGCGGCACCTTTATGGGGAGCTTGGCACAGTTAGCGGTTGCGCAAGGGCATCGTGTGACTGGCTGCGATGCGAATGTTTATCCTCCCATGAGCACTCAATTAGAGGCCGCGGGTATTGAGTTGATAGAGGGCTACGATCTGGCCCAGTTAGAGCTGGCTCCCGACTTAATTGTGATTGGCAATGCGATGAGCCGTGGAAACCCATTAGTAGAAGCCATTTTAGATAAGGGCTTACCTTACACCTCTGGCCCTCAGTGGTTAAAAGACAATATATTAAAGGATAAGTGGGTATTAGCGGCGTCTGGAACCCACGGTAAAACTACAACCAGTAGCATGCTGGCGTGGATTTTAGAGTACGCCAATATGTCCCCGGGTTACCTTATTGGCGGAGTGCCACTGAATTTTTCGGTATCCGCACGCTTGGGTGACACGCCTTTCTTTGTGATTGAGGCCGATGAGTATGACAGTGCTTTTTTTGATAAGCGCTCCAAGTTTATTCATTACACGCCACGTACCCTCATCATCAATAACCTTGAGTTCGATCATGGTGACATTTTTGATGATTTGGCGGCCATTCAAAAACAATTTCATCATCTTATTAGAACGGTGCCCAATAACGGATTGGTGATTGCTCCGACGGAGAC
Source organism: Cellvibrionaceae bacterium (assembly GCA_050633525.1). GTDB lineage: Bacteria > Pseudomonadota > Gammaproteobacteria > Pseudomonadales > Cellvibrionaceae > CANLBN01. The sequence goes on along the minus strand of JBOEGR010000037.1, from coordinate 54,405 downwards.
TCCAGCTATTGACGAGGTCATAGAGCAGGGCTGCTGGACACCATGCGAGCAAGTCAATTTGTCTTATGCTGATACTGATTGGTCATTGAGTTTGCTAAAGGAAGATGGTTCTGCATTTGATATTTTCTTTAACGGTGAACGGCAGGCAACAGTAGAGTGGACACAACTCGGTTTGCATAATGTCGCCAATGGTTTAGCTGCGATGGTCGCAGCCAGGCATGTCGGTGTAACACCCGATATTGCCGCTGCGGCACTGGCTGAGTTTAAGGGTGTTAAAAGGCGTATGGAGTGTGTCTATGATCGTAATAATGTTTATGTCTACGATGATTTTGCTCACCACCCCACAGCGATTAAATCCACCATAGAAGGTTTAAGGGCTAAGGTGGGAGATGAAAAAATAGTCGTGCTCATTGAGCCTAGATCGAACACCATGCGTATGGGCTTACATCAATCATCATTAGCGGCTGCCTGCGCCGCTGCTGACAATGTATTATGGTATAAGCCCGCTAATTTAGATTGGGATATTCAGTCAGTCATTGATCAGACCACTGTTCCCGCGGAAACTCATGAGACGATAGAAGGTCTGATTCAGCGTTGCTCTGATATCGTATCCGCACAAGTCTCGGAGCCCTCAGCAGAATTATTAGAGCCCTCAGCTGAGTTATTAGGGTCTTCAGCAGAATTATTAGAGCCCTCAGCTGAGTTATTAGAGCCCTCAGCGGGTTTATTAACAGCCCCGATACACATTTTAGTGATGAGTAATGGCGGCTTTGCTGGAATACATCAAAAGCTCATTTCCAGCTTAGAGGGTGTAGGTTAAATCCATTTATCAAAAAAGCGTCTTATCTAGTGTGAAATAAATAACGCGAAATAAATAGTGTGAAAAAATGTCAAAAGAGAATATAGAAACAGTATTCGATAAAACGATTACCCTTGCGATTACCGGTGCTTCGGGGGCGCAATACGCATTGCGTTTATTGGAATGTTTGCTAGCTAAGCAATGTCGAGTTTACCTAATGATATCCCGCGCAGCCGAAGTCGTCATTCGGACGGAGACCGATTTAGTATTGCCTGATGGTTTGACAGATCAGCAAGCTTTATTGGGTAAGATGTACCATGCGAAAGAAGGTCAGTTGATATTGTTTAGCCGGGAAGACTGGTTTGCTCCTGTCGCCTCCGGTTCTAGTAGTCCTTCGTCCATGGTAATTTGCCCCGCTAGCAGCGGGACCCTATCGTCTATTGCTAATGGCGCCAGTAATAATTTAATTGAGCGCGCTGCGGATGTGGCATTAAAAGAGCGTAGACAGCTTATTTTAGTTCCCCGAGAAACGCCTTACTCTCAAGTGCACTTAGAGAATATGTTAAAGCTAACGCAAATGGGTGCGGTTGTTTTGCCTGCAAGCCCAGGCTTGTATCAAAAGCCTAATAGTATTGGTGATTTGATCGATTTTATTGTGGCGCGAATATTAGACCAATTAGAGATAGAGCAAGCGGTTTTCCCCCGTTGGGGTGAGTAGCCATATCTCTTTGGTTACGAAAAATTAGTTGCGAAAAATGAATTGCGAGAAATCAACTTTTAATCAATGTTCAATCAATTATATTTCAAGGGATGACGCTTTCGAGAGTTAGTCACAAAATTATGTTAAAGAAAATGAGTGAAGTTTATTTTTATTGTGTATTAAAAAAGCCATTGTTGACACTAATCATACTATTATTGTCGATAGGTTTGCTCTCTACTCAGTTACCGAAGTTAAAGATCGATGCATCATCTGATGCGCTTACGTTAGAGTACGATAAAGATCTCGACTACTTCCGTGAAATTGCCAAACGTTATCAATCCGGTGATTTTCTGGTCATCACTTATACGCCCAAACAAGATTTGTTCACTGACCAGACCTTAGACCATTTGGCACAATTACGTGATGAATTGTTAAAGGTTGAGGGCATTAGTGGTGCTAATTCTATTTTAGATGTTCCCTTGCTTTATAGTCCCCCGGTTTCTTTAACTGAAGTTGCTAAAGGTATTAAAACCTTAAGTGATGGTGGGGTTGATTATGGCTTGGCTAAACAGGAATTCTTAAATAGCCCTATCTATAAAGATATGCTCTTAGGCCCTGATGGTAAAACGACAGCGATACTACTGACCTTGGCAACGGATAATCGTTATATTGAATTGGTGCGTGAACGTGATGGGCTACGTCAACAGCGTGATACTAGTGGGCTGAGTCCTGAAGAAGCGTCAAAGCTTGAGGCTGTTTCTAAAGTGTTCTTAGATTACCGTACTGAGTCGGCAGTCGAAAGTCGTGAGCGTGTACAAGCGGTGCGCGACGTAGTGGCAAAATATAAAACCGATGCCGCCATCTTTGTGGGCGGCGTCACCATGATTACAGCCGATATGGTGGATTTTATCTCCAGCGACATTATGGTGTTTGGCATCGGCATTGTTCTCTTTATTATCATCATACTCAGCATTATTTTTAGGCAATGGCAGTTTGTCTTTTTGCCCTTGCTGACCTGTGTGACCTCGCTGGTATTTATGCTCAGTTTTTTAGGTGCGATCGATTGGCGCTTAACCATTATTTCATCGAATTTCGTCGCATTGTTATTGATTGTATGTTTGATGATTACGATTCACCTTATCGTACGTTATCAAGAGTTTTGTGTTGAGAACAGTCTTGAGAGTGGTATTGATGCAAGAGAGGAAAATTTACGCAGTACCTTGAACTTTATGTTTAAGCCTTGCTTGTATACCGCCTTAACTACCATTGTTGCTTTTACTTCATTAGTGGTTAGTGGTATTCGCCCTGTGATCGATTTTGGCTGGATGATGACCATTGGTTTGAGTGCTGCTTTCTTTTTCGCTTTTATTATTATCCCTGCTGGTTTGATGGTGTTGCCAAAAACAAAAGTAGATCGAAGAAAAGACAACTCAGCTGCCTTGACACTATTATTTTCACGTTTCACAGAAAAGCGAGGGGGCCTGATTTTATTTCTTGGCTTGGTCGCCGTTGCAGTTAGTGTGGTTGGCATGAGTCGCCTTAAGGTCGAGAATCGCTTTATTGATTACTTCCATTCTTCAACTGAAATTCATCAAGGTATGCTGGTGATCGACCAGCAATTGGGTGGCACGATTACCTTGGATGTTATTTTAGATAGAAAAAAACCGAATACAGCTGGAGTTACACAAAAATCAGAAGCTACACAAAATTTAGAAGCCACGCAAAATTCAAGTGGGATTGAAATCGAGAGTGATGAGTTTTCTAGCGCTGCATCAGATGACCCTTTTGCAAATGATCCTTTCGCGCCAGCAGTCGCGGCTCCTGATGAGTTTGAGCAAAACGCCGGTGATGACCCTTTTGCCGATACAGGTGACCCATTTGCTCAAGATGATACCGATCCTTTCGAGCAAGATACTTTTGAGCAAGACCCTTTCGCTTCGAATACAACAAATGCAGCAAGTCAGAGCGATATTAATTTAACCAATAACTATTGGTTTACTCAAGTGGGTATGGAACGCATAGAAGAAGTGCATAATTATCTTGAGAGTCTTTCTGAAGTCGGTAAGGTTCAGTCGCTGGCAATGGCTTACAAGGTTGCTAGAGATTTAAATGGGAAAAGTTTAAATAATTTTGAGTTGGCTTTGATGGGCAAGGCCTTACCTGAGGATATCACTTCGTTTCTAATTGATCCTTATTTGGCAAAAGACCAAGAGCAAACGCGAATTACCATGCGGGTGAAAGAAACCGATATTAATTTGCAACGTGATGAGCTATTAAAAGTCGTGCGCAATCATCTGGTATCCGAATTGGAATTTGATGAAGAGCAGGTCAACTTAACCGGTGTCCTTGTACTTTATAATAATATGTTGCAAAGTTTATTTAGCTCTCAAATCTTAACGATTGGTGCTGTTTTTATCGGCATCTTGTTGATGTTTATTGTGCTGTTTCGCTCGCTTTCGCTCTCGCTTATTGCTCTTATTCCTAATATGCTCGCTGCCTTAGCTGTGTTGGGCGGTATGGGTTTGGCAGGTATTCCTCTCGATATGATGACCATTACTATTGCTGCTATTGCCGTCGGTATTGGTGTCGATGATGCGGTACATTATATTTATCGGTATCGAGAAGAATTTCATAAAGAGAAAAATTATATTAAAGCCATGCATAATGCGCACGGCTCTATTGGTAAGGCAATGTACTACACCTCGGTTACTGTCATCGTGGGTTTTTCAATTTTGGCTTTATCCAAATTTATTCCGTCTATTTATTTTGGCCTGCTGACGAGTTTGGCTATGTTTGCCGCTATTGTTGCTTCACTGACTTTGCTGCCAAAACTCATTTTGATATTTAAACCTTTGGGGAATGAGCGTGCTTAAGTCCGTTCGCCTGTATGAGTGTATCAATGAATAAAGTCATAGTGGTGACGGGTGCTAGCCGAGGTATTGGTGCTAGCGTAGCATTGTTGGCGGGTAGCAAAGGCTATGATGTCTGTGTGAATTATCGTGAAGATAAAAAAGCGGCTGAGTCAGTTGCTAGCAAAATTAGAGCAGGTGGCACCAGAGCTATTACGCTTGCAGCAGATATCGCTGATGAAAAACAAATTGAATTTTTATTTGAAGAAGTCAATCGCCAGCTCGGTAGAATAAGTGCGCTAGTTAATAATGCTGGGGTGCTCTATCATCAAATACCTCTAGTAGAAATGGATGCTCAGCGCTTAAATCAACTGTTTGCTATCAATGTGACGGGCTCATTTATTTGTGCGCGTGAAGCCATTAAGCAGATGTCGATATTGAGCGGAGGCGACGGTGGTAGCATTGTGAATATTTCTTCTATGGCTGCTAAGTTAGGTTCGCCAAATGAATACATCGATTATGCTGCATCCAAAGGCGCTATCGATACAATGACAATCGGTTTAGCAAAAGAATTGGCTGAGCAAGGTATTCGAGTCAACGGTGTTCGCCCTGGTTTAATTAAGACAGAGATACATGCTAGTGGTGGCGATGCAGGCAGGGTTGAACGTTTACGGTCTATGATTCCGATGGGGCGTGGTGGAGAAGCAGAAGAAGTAGCGCAAGCTGTACTTTGGTTGCTATCGGATGAAGCCTCTTATACAACCGGTAGTTTTATCGATGTCTCCGGTGGCCGATAAATGAGCGTTAAGAAAATAAAATTAGTATTCACAATAGGTGCATCTATTGTTGGTTTTTTTATTTTTCTAACTGTATTGCTTTCCTTGCCTTTGCGTTGGTTTAACCCGCCTGTTACGGCTTTTGTGTTTAATGACGATAATGTTGGTTCGCTTAATTTGCGTGATAAATGGGCGGCGTATGATGAGGTCTCTCCTCATGTTTTTTTAGCGGTGATGGCCGCCGAAGATCAAAAATTTCCCGAGCACTTTGGCTTTGATTTTGAGTCATTAAAAAAAGCCTTAAATGAAAAACGCTCAAAACGCCGCGGTGCCAGTACTATCACTCAGCAATTGGTTAAAAATGTATATCTGTGGCCCGGTAGAAGTTTATTTCGTAAGGGGGTCGAAGCGTGGTTAACGCTTTGGATAGAGTTATTTGTGAGCAAAGAGCGCATTTTAGAACTCTACGTTAATGTGGTTGAGTTCGGTCCCGGTATTTATGGTGTTGGTAAGGCCACAGAAACTTTTTATGGTACTAAACCTAAAAGCATTAATCGTTTTCAAGCGGCAATGTTAGCGTCTGTATTGCCAAATCCTAAACGTTACAGCGTAGCAAAACCATCAGCTTATGTATTCGAACGTTCAGCAGATATACGCCGCTCTATGAGAGCCTTGGGCGGCGTTGGTTTTTTGAGCACCTTAGAATAAACGACTTTCCCTTCTTCCTTGGGTAAAATTGTGAAGTAGTTCCTTGTCTATCTTGAGTAGAATGGCGCACAATTTGTGCAATAGAGTAGTATAAAAACTCGTTAGGATTGATACCCAAGGAAACGACACGATGTCAGCAACAGTGGATTCGCTTCACCCCCGTCATACTGGTTCCCCCATACATTTTAAGGCTTCCGATAAAGCCATTGTTCTTGCTCGTCAGCCACGCCCTATATTGATTGTTGATACCAATATCACTTTGGATCAAACCACCTATAAAGGTAAACAAAATAACCTCAACGCTGTTACGCTTGGGAATTTTATTGGCGCTGCTAACGCAAGTGCTCAATCTATTCTTCGTACCTTTGACCCTAACAATATAGCGCTGCAAGAATCGGATGAAACCCATAGTTTAAAAGAGCTTGTTCGTTTATTCAGTGCAGACAAAATAGCGCTATACCATTGGCCCTATCAAGTCCCTGTTGCGCAGCGTAAAGGCGGGCGCAAGACTAAAACACGTAGCTCAGTGCCTAACAGCAAATACATAGCGCCTTTTGTTCCAAGCATCGGCGAGCTAGATCGTCTTGCATCTAAGGCAGAGTCCTTGCGTGGTGCCTCCAAAGGAGATATCGCCAACGCCTTGGCCGAAGAAGCGCTACCTTATGCACCGCCCGAACTCGCTAAAGGTGTTGGTTTAATTAAAAAAGCGGAGTCGCTTAAAGGTGCGAGCCCACAAGTGCTAGCACAAGCCTTGGCGGGTGAGGTGATGCCCTATGCATCGCCTGAACAGCAGGCGGCTTTTTCTCAAGCGAATAGCGCGGTCGGCACTGTTAACGGTGCGCGCACGGCCTATCAGTCGGGCGATAAGCTCGGCGCAGCAATGGCGCTCAGTCAAAGTGGTTTGGTCTCGTTGCCAATCGATGATACTTGTGTCGGTGGTGAACCTATCAGTTTATTCAGTGGCGAAGAATTGTTGCAGTTGCAGGATGCCGCGATAGAAGGGCCCTTGCCTTTGGCATGGTCGCGTACGTATCGAACCAGCAATGCTAACGATTGTGGTTTGGGTGTGGGTTGGACACACAGTTTTTGTGATTACATTCGTCTTCACCCTGCTAAGCAAACCTTAACGCTACATGATACCGAAAGCCGATTAATCGAATTACCTTTACCGCAAGAAGGCGAGCGTAGCCACAACCCTAGCCAGCAATTGAGTGTGTATCGCTCCTCAGAGCATCACTTTATTGTCACGCCATTTGATAGCCCCACTGGTTTGCAGAGGCATTATGAACGACTGCCTCATGAGCAAGATAACACGGAGAATCACTACCGCTTAAGTGCTATACAAGACAGCCATCATAACGCCTACCAATTTCGCTATGATGGTAAACGCTTAATTGAGATTGTCAGTAGCCAAGGAAAATCAACACAGCTTATTTACACTGCCTGTAAGCACATTGCTGCCCTCATTCAACGAAGTGAGTATGATGCTGATGTCGGATCTACCTTGGTCAGCTACGAATATAATCAACAAGGCGATTTAAGCCGAGCCATTGATGCCGATGGTTTTCATGAGCGCTATCACTATAAGCAACATATTATTACTCAGCGTGAGCTTAAAAGCGGTTATCGCTTTTACTTCGAGTGGGACACTCTCACGCCAGAGGCTCGCTGTCTTCATCAATGGGGCGATGAAATTAATGGCCAGCCTACCTACGACTATCGCTTTAAGTGGGATCCGGCCAATCGCCAAGTGCTAATGACGGATACACGCGGTGGCCAGCAAATTTACCGCTTTAATGAACAAGCCAAGCTGATCTATCATCAAGATGCCGAAGGTGGCGAAACTCATTACCACTTTGATGAGCAAGAACAGCTCACAAAAATTACCTACCCCGATACCAGTCACGAGGCCTTTCGTTTTAACGATAACGGCCTCTGTGTAGCAGAGATCAATCGAGCAGGGCAAACCACGACATTTGAATGTGATAAGCAGGGTCGGGTGTGTGCCTCTGAAAATGAACAAGGTCAGCGTTGGTTGCGCGAATATAACGACCACAACCAAGTGGTTGCTATTGTTAACCCTGAAGGGCAATCCACACAATACCGTTATAACCAACTGGGTTTATTGAGTAGCGTCATCAATCCCCTAGATGCCAGCACCACCTATTTGTGGGATGAACAAGGCCAGCTTGTTGCCATACGTGATGCAGAAGGCCGTATTCAGCGTTATCGCTATAACGACAAGCGGCAGCTCGTCGCCATTCATCACGCGCCCAATCAAGTGACGCATTACCAATATAATCATCGGGGGCAAGTCAGTGCGCTGACTACGCCGGATGATCAAACCACACACTACACCTACACGCCCTTAGGTTTGCTGAATACGGTGACCGATGCAGCTGGCCGTATTACTCAATACGATTACGATGGCTTAAGCCAAGTCACCCAGCGAACCTTAAATAAAGGTACCGCATTTGAATCTATCTTGAAGTATGAATACGACGGTGAGCGTAACCTGATTGGTTTACAAAATGAAAAAGGCGAGCGTTATCACTTAGAATACGACGGCAACGAAAGGCTGATTAAAGAAATTGGTTTCGACGGCAAAGTGACGGAGTACGTATATAACAAACAAGGTTATGTGGCGCAGCAAATCGAACGCAGCAGAGTAAACGACCCTAAACCGGTGATCACCGATTATCAGCGCAATGCACTTGGGCAGCTCACTCAGCTTAGCAATGCCGATGGCGTCACTCATTTTGCCTACAACCATACGGGCCAACTGACAGAGGCAGGTAATCCCCACCGTCAATTAAAATGGCGCTACAACCATTTGGGGCAAGTGACCGAAGAGTGGCAAGACGAACAGGTATTACAGCACCGCTATGACAAAGCCGGTAACCGCCACTTAACGCAATTGCCCAATGGCGATATTCTCAGAGCGCATTACAACGCAACCCACCAGCTCACCGACTTGACCCACATAGCCAAACATAATCGCCAGCACGAAAGTGTGCTGGCGCTGAGCTACAACGCTCAAGGCCAAGAAGTGAAACGCCATCACGGTAATAGCCTCACGACCTTAAGCCAATACGACCCACAAGGGCGGCTTAGCCATTGCGGTGTAGTGCAGCGTAAACCTAGTGATAACCCGACAAAAGCACTTATTAGCCACATTGCCGGTGCTGGCAACAATGGTTTTGTGCAACGTAATTTAAAACACTATCACTACAATGCCAGCAATCAACTCAATAAAATTGAAGATCAGTTTAAAGGCACAAGCACTTACCATTACGATCCATTAGATCGTTTAATTCAAGTGGATGGCCCCATACCTGAACACATTCTTCACGACCCAGCCAACAATGTATTAGTGATAAGCCAAGATAAAACCGAGGCCGAGCAACACGGTAAACGTGCGCAAATCGAAAACAACCGGCTTCGAGTTCAGGGCGATACCCACTATCACTTTGATGCATACGGCAACCGTGTGTTGGCAACGCAAGTGGGTGCCAGCAAGGGTAACGATAGTAAGGATAAAAGTAGCAAAGATACAAGTAACACAGCAAAAATCGAATACAGATACAATACGCAACACCAATTGATCGCAGTCAAAAGCGACAAGGGCTTAAGCCTATTTCAATACGATGCCCTAGGCCGTCGCTGTGGTAAACAACACAAAGATAAAAACGGCACGCTCACCAGCACCAGCTACTTATGGCAAGGCGATAATCTGCTGCAAGAAACGAAAACGGTTAAGGGCGAACAAGAAAGCATCACGCAGATTTATTTGTTTGAGCCTAACAGCCTTGAGCGCGGAGGTAATAGCCATAAACCGCTAGCCTTAATAAAAGAGAATAACGTTTACCGCTACCACCTAGACCACCTCGGCACACCCGAAGCGCTAAGCGACCAGAAAGGCAATGTAGTCTGGTACACCGCCTTAAGCAGTTATGGTAATCTGGCCATCGACTTTAACGATAAAATTCCAGAGCCGCACAGAGCTGATATAGAACAACCGTTTCGATTTCAAGGCCAATACCACGACATTGAAACTGGCTTGCATTATAATCGGCACCGTTACTATGATCCGAATACGGCGAGCTTTTTAACACAAGACCCAATTAAGTTAAAAGGTGGCATAAATAACTATCGTTATGTGCCGAATCCGATTGCTTGGGTTGACCCGCTTGGGTTGAGTTGTAAAGAAGGAGGGAAACCAAGTAAATCGTTTAGTGCACTTAATCATTTGCCAACAGGTGATCTCGAACCGACGACAAATGTACCAAATCCGTTTGAAAATGATTTTGGAGAAGGGGTGCAGGTAGCTCGGGGGCCGATGCCTATCAGAGTCGACACACCTTACTTCACATCACCTAGCGGTGCTAGTGTACCATCATCAGGGGCTTACCGGCCTGGCCCTACAGCTTCTGATAATGTTGGGTTGTATCTATACAAGATCAAAAAAATAAAGCCTGACTATCATTATGATCGAATCGGTAATGGGTACACGCAGCAGGATGTTGATTTTCTTCGCCGCACTTACGATAAGCTACTGTCTGAGCAGGTGGGCCCGATGCCCGCAACTCCTTTCCAATTACAGCTGCAACATCAGGAGCAGGAGCGGCGAGCATATGAAGATTATAGGGCGAATGGTGGAAGATTAGATCATCTTAATTGGGTTATGGTTGGGAAGCCGAATAACCCTTACTCCGTAACTAAAAGGGTTAAACCAAGGATAGAGGATGGAAATTCTCGAGAAGGTTGGCAGCACATTGACGAGCGTCATGTAACAGGAGATAGCCCGAAAGGAGCCGGTGATTTATTTGCCGCTGGCACGACAAGACAGCAGCTTGAAAAAGCTGCAGAAGAAGTTGTTATGAAAGGTGCGAGGATTTCAGAGCCAAACAGAAGAATGCAAACTTATGAAAAAAGGGTGAAGGTAAATGGTAAGGTTGATAGAGTTCGTGCTTCTGTTGATTCACATGATGACAATAGAGTTATAACTATTTTCCCTGTTAGGAGCGAATGAAGTGCTTAATATAATTATTGATTTAGACGATGACATTAGCAGCTATAGTATGGGATATATGGTTTTTGAGGGGGATAAAAAGACAATTAACTCGAAAGAATTGGAGCCTCCTCAGCAGATGATGGTGTTTTTCTCTATCGTAGAAATTTTAGATGGACTAAGAAAATTTTGCTTATCAGATAAAGTTAAAAAATATGAATTTATTGGGGTTGATTCTTCGTTTGCTATTTGTTTTGAGAAAATTGAGAAAAATACAGTTAAAGTCTCTCATCAAAAAGTAGAGATAAGCAATATGAGTATGACTGATCTAATAAAAAGTATTTTAAATAATATAAAGTATTTCTCAGATAATGTGTGTTCAAAAATTGATAGAGATGAATTGATTTATGAAGATCTAATCGGATCGATAAAAGAGTTTCAAGCAATAGAATGATCAATAGGGCAAGCAAAAGGGTCAAGCAAAAGGGTCAAGCAAAAAAGCAATAGAAAGCAAAAAAAGTAAAAGGAAAAAAGCAAAAGGGTCAGACTGCGATTGCAGAATCCAGAATCCAGAATCC
>JBOEGR010000037.1:225-42882 GCA_050633525.1 Cellvibrionaceae bacterium | reverse complement strand
AGGGTCAGACTCGATTGAAATAAAAAGTTAACCACACAATCTCGTTGCCGGTAAGGAACACAACAAAGAGGATCAAACGGATGTTAATACTCACCCGCCGTATCGGTGAAACGTTAATGATTGGTGATGACGTCACCGCAACTGTCTTAGGCGTTAAAGGTAATCAAGTACGCATTGGCGTGAATGCTCCCAAAGACATTGCTGTCCACCGAGAAGAAATTTACGAGCGCATTAAAGCTGAAAAGATACGTAGAACAGAATCAGCCTAAAGATGAAAGAGAAATTGGTCTGCTAGCGCTAAAAATAACAAGGAACACGGAGAGGGGTTATGTTAAGTCGTGATTTTATCCATCTAGAAATGTTAGCCGATATGTATATTGATTCGGTTGACGAAGCCAAGCAGCAACTCGAAAACGGTCAAGCCAGCGAGTGTTTAACGACACTTGCTGAGCTGCACGAGCAAATGCAAATTACCTTGGCCTTGGGTGAGCGTTATGAGGTCAGCGTGATTAATTAAACCGCTATGTTCGTTGGTGATCTATTGTGAGCAAACCACGGTTTAAAAAATTGCTGATTCCTTGGGCGCAATACATTTATTGCTGATGTTGAAAGCGAAGGCAAAAACAGGCGCCTTCTAAGTGCGGTGCATTGGCATTGTTTATCACGTCTAACCCGCCGCCATAACTACTGATAATATCAACCGCTACGCTGAGGCCTATGCCTTGCCCTGCTTGTGCGGTATCTCCCCTTGAGCCTCTTGCCAATAAGGTTGTTTGTAGTGATTCTGGAATACCTGAACCATTATTGCTAATGCAAATGGATAGTAATTTATTTTTTGACTCTAGCGTGCTGGTGCCTGTGACGGTCACTGAGCCCTTGCCATATTTACACGCATTATCGAGTAGGTTGCCTAATACCTCTAATAGGTCGGCTTCGTCACCATAAAAATAGGCGTCGCTGTCCACTAAGTTATTAAATGTCATTTTTTTATCGGCATAGACTTTATCTAATATTTTAATTAAGCGGTTTACCATAGTGCTAACGGAAATTTTATCGGTGTGTGATAGCACGGTGTTCTGATTGACGCGTATAACGGCGCGTTTTAACTGGTGGCTAATAATTTGATTGATGCGATCAATTTGATCGCGAATAGATGAGTGTTTTTTATCTGTATCAGCAAGAATATCTATTTCGCTTTGTATTACCGCAAGTGGTGTTTTTAAACTGTGGGCAAGGTCAGACATGGTGTTGCGGTAGCGCTCACGCTGCTGTTTTTCGTGGTCTAATATAACATTAAAATTCTCGGTGACGGGTTGAATTTCTTTAGGGTAATTGTCGCTCAATTTTTGAATTTTATTGTCTTGTAATTCGTTCAGCTGCATTGATAAATGTTTTAATGGCTGAAGGCCCCAGCGCATAATTAACATTTGGGCAATAATCAACAGCAGCCCCATTAGGCCCAACCATTGCCACAAACGCTTTTGATAGCTTTTTAATTCGGTTTGTAGTGCCTTGTTATCATTCGCAATAATAAAGCGTAATGGGAGGAGGGCATCGTCTTCATCGATCCATTCAATGTCATAACTAAACCGATTGAGTGTCTGCTCATCAGCGACTTTAATTGCAGAGGTATTTTGATTGCCTATATTGAATGCTAGCTCTGGATGGTAGAGCGGCTCGCTTAACAGTAATGCAGAAGGCGAGCGCCAAAGCTCTTGCCCCTTGTTGTCATAAATAAAGCCGTATAGACCAGAGCCTTGCTGATTGAAGCGTGGTTCTGTTAAAGCCTCAGGCAGCATAATTTTTTTGTTTTCAACTTCGGTTAAACTTAATAATAAATAAAGTTGAGCTTGTAGTTTTTCTTTTTCTGCTTTTATTTGGCTATGTTCAAAGGCGTTGCTAAGCAGAGTACCGCTAAGAGAGATAAAGAGAGGAAGTAATATTAACGAAGCAAAAACAAAACGCCCAACTAATGAATTAAATGGCAGCAGGCGTTTGATTACAGCGTTTTTCATAAGGTGTATCTCATGGCGCAGATCTTACGAGGGTACGCTAGAGGGTTGGAGGCTTAATTTGTAGCCCTGACCACGCAATGTGGTAATGGGTTTAAGCGTACTGCTAGGGTCAATTTTTTTACGTAATCGACCGATAAGTACTTCGATTACATTACTATCTAAATCAAAATCTTGGTCATACAAGTGTTCGGTTAATTCTGTTTTTGAAATCACTCGATCATAGTTGAGGGCTAAGTACTCTAGAGTGTTGTATTCGTATTGAGTGAGTGTGAGTACATTGTCATCAACGCTAACGACTTTGCTGGCGGTGTTGATGGTGAGTGCATCATAACGTAACTCTGGCGATGCATGGCCCTTCGAACGCCGAGCTAAAGCATTGAGGCGCGCTTTGAGCTCTTCGTTGTGAAACGGTTTGACAAGATAGTCATCTGCACCCGCTTCAAGACCTTCGACTTTATCTTGCCAGTTGCCTCTTGCGGTTAATATGAGTATCGGAAAGCGAATATCATCTTGTCGCAAGTGTTTAATCAGTTCGATGCCATTCATTTCGGGCAAGCCAATATCAATAATGGCGACGTCATAAGGGTGTTCTCTGCCTAGGTATAGCCCTTCTTTGCCATCCGCTGCGCTGTCTACGCTGTAATCAGATTTGTTGAGAAATTGTTGCAGGTTCTCTCGCAGTTGAGGTTCGTCCTCTACTAGTAACAAACGCATAATGCCCGCCTATTTCTTTTTCGAATTTTCAGTCGATGGGTTGCCAACGGAGATGCTTTTAACTTGGCCGCTTGGCATCAATACTTTAACTTTATAGCGTCCATCATCGCGTGGTTTTACCTGTAACACTTTGCCTCCCGTGCTGCTTCTTGCCTGTTCAGCTGCTTCGGCTGCAGATAATGCATGTGCATTAAAACAGACGGAGAGTAATAGCAGCATTGCTACTAGAAGGGCGCTAGGTGTTGTTATGCTAGATGTAGTTATACTGGGTGCTATATACGTTTTCATTGTTATCTCAAATGATATATCGATGTTTATCTGCCGTCATATTTTAATCCATTGAGAGCGATAAACAATGCCTGACTGAATTAATTCGAGTCGTAAGACCAGTCAGGCTCATGAGACTATTCCTATGCTATATTAGATCACAGTTGTTGGCTCTATAGCGGGCGAACGCTGACAGCAACGCGGATTTTCTTTCCTGGGTGTTGATCCATCGTAGTGTAGTAAGTCTTGCCGCGGTATTTATAAGCCACATCATAGCCTCTTAGCTCTTCTTTGTAATTGACTTGGTAGGCTGTCGTGCAGACCTTTTCATCGCGAACGTGGTAACCGCGCTTACTGCGGTGAATGTCTTTGGCGATAGAGCCGCCTAAAATAGCTCCGGCAACCGTACCCACGCGCTTGTTACTTTTGTTGTGACCTAGCTCGTTGCCAATAGCGCCACCAATAAGGCTACCGAGGATAATCGCTGTATCAGAGCCTCTGCGTTTTCTAACTACTCTTTCTTCGTAGTGGCACTCTTTGTAAGGCTCTGAATACTCCACTGTCTCGTAAATAGGTTTAACATTAACAACTTTTGCGTAGTCCACGGTTTCGTTGTAGTCATTGTTGTAGTCTTGATAGTGTCGCTTAGACTTTTCAGCCTGTGCGAAGGGTACAGCTGCAAGTGTTAATCCTAAGCTTGATACGATTATGGGGATCAATTTCTTGTTCATTTTGTTCTCCAGTTTGGTTGAGATTGATGACAGAATACCTCCCTGTAACTGAACCCACGCTGAATGCAATACACTTTATTTAATTTTTGTAGTAGTGCTTGGCTCCTATGTTATAGTTGTTTAACTATTGAGCTAATAGTCTATAAGTGTTTGACTGATATGGCTTTCTAGTCTAAGTTGTGTGTGCATAGATATCGTTTTCATATAGAGTTTTTAAAGGCCTCCCCCTTACATGTCTGATAACAACGCTAATAATCCACATGCAAGCCTCAATATATTGGTCGTACATAGCGACCCTAATCTCGGTCGTCGTATCCACGCTACCCTGTCTTCAGTCGAATACCGCAATATTATCCTTGTCGCTCGAGCAAGAGATGCCTTAGGTGTTCTCAGAAAGCAGTCTATGGACGCCCTGATCTGTGATATTGATCTTGATGAGTTGGATGGTTGGCGTATATCACGCTTGGTGCGCTCAGGTGCTTTGCGTTGCAAATCAACGATTCCCATTATCGTTACATCATCTACATGGTGTGAGCGCATCGCTGAGGTGACTGCGCGGGAGTATGGTATTAATGGCTTGGTTGCCATTGAGAATATGCAGGCCTTGCCTCCTCTCTTATCAGACTCATTTTCAAAAGAGTTTGCCCCCGCTAAGCCCAGTCTGTTGGTTGTAGAGGATGAAGAAGATACCGCTGATTTGATCCACCGCATTTTACGACAGCGATTTGATATTGAAATAGCATCAGATGGAGAATTAGGCTTACAGGCTTGGAAGGAGAGGCGTCATGATCTGGTACTGCTAGATGTCATGCTCCCAAAGTTAGATGGTCCTGGTGTGTTAAGTGGAATTCTTAATTTAAAGTCTAACCAGCCCGTCGTTATTATGACTGCACATGCTCCAGTGGAGCAGGCTGAAGATTTACTGATCAGAGGTGCATCGGACTTCATTTCTAAACCTTTTCGCCCTGATCAATTAAGAACGGTTGCTGAAGTTGCCCTTAGGCGAGATGACTATATGGTCAGTAATCACCAGTTTGCAGAACGGGTGCGTTCTCTGGCGGAGAGAGAGGCGGCTTATCGAGAAGTGTCGGAGGTCCATAAACATCTATTGAACAACCTGCAGACTGTTGTAATGGAGTTGGACGACGATCTTAATATCACCTTCTTGAACGAAGCTTGGGAGCGTGTCTTCGGCTTCGAAGTGAATGAATCTCTTAATTATCCGTTTAGGCATTTTTTAGCGAGTCAAGATGGCCGAAAATTTAGGGCGATCGAAGGACGCTTCAAATCAGTATTATCTGGTGATAAAGATCATTGTGAATTAGAAGTCATATTGCAGGATTCTAAAGAACGCCAGCGTTGGGCGCAGCTACGCGTGAGCCGTTCCTCAAGTTTTAATCATGCAGAAGGCCTCACTATTTGTTTGGATGATATTTCTCGGCGCAAGCAAGCGCAAGAGCAATTAGAATTCTTGGCAATGCATGATTCATTAACGGGTCTTTATAATCGTAATTATTTTGAAATTGCGTTAAATGATTTGCTGGGTAATGCAAGCGCTAAGGCTCAAACCCATGGGTTGATGTATATTGACCTCGATTATTTTAAAGTGATTAATGACACTTTTGGCCACCACCGAGGTGATCAAGTACTTAAGCAGGTCGCTGAAATTGTCAATCAACAGATTCGGGAAACGGATGTGTTCTGTCGTTTTGGTGGCGATGAATTTGCCATCATTATGCGTGATCTGGATATTGATACCTCAGCTGAAATAGCGGAAAAAATTAAAGATGAAATTAGTGCCTTTGTCTTTACGATAGGTAAGCAAACCATCAATTTGGGTTGCAGTATTGGTATTAGCCCTATCGACGGTAGTGCCGATGATGCAGAGGCCTACTTAATACAAGCTGATGTAGCTTTATACGTAGCTAAACATCGTGGTCGCAATAGTGTGCATGTTTATAACCCGGCCGATGGCGAAAGTGATGAATTAAGGCGCAATGTTGATTGGGCAAGAAAAATTCGCCAAGCCATGGTGGATGATCGTTTGGTTTTGCATTTCCAGCCCATCATGCACATTAAGACGCAGCGCATTGTGTATCATGAAGCGTTAGTCCGGATGTTGGATGAAAACAACAATATTATTATGCCAGGCAAATTTATTGCTGCCTTAGAAAGTACCGGTGACATGGGTTTGCTCGATAGATGGGTTATTAAACAAGCGATTCACTTATTAAGCGTAAGCCCTCAGCTTAATAAAATTGCGATTAATTTATCCGCGCAGGCATTTAGGGATGAAAACTTAGTACCTATCATCCGAGAAAGTTTAGCTAGTGCAGAAGTGGATGGCTCTATGATTACGTTTGAGCTCACGGAAAGTGCTAGTCTATTAGATCTTCGCGCTACCCAGAAAGTGATTGATGAGTTGCATCAGCTAGGCTGTAGTTTTGCCGTAGATGATTTTGGCTCGGGTTTTAGTAGTTTTGCTTACTTAAAAGAATTGCCTGCTGATTATATAAAGTTAGATGGCTCATTTGTGCGTAATCTAGACACCGATAATGTCGATCAAGCATTGGTTCGATCGATTATTGATGTTGTCCAAACTCTGGGCCGTAAAACGGTCGCAGAGTTTGTTGAAAACGAAAAAATATTGGACTTTTTGGATGAACATGGTGTGGACTATGCTCAGGGCTATTTTATTGGTAAGCCTGTTAGAGTCGAAGATATCGCTGGCTCTTCTTTATCTTTTCAAAAAAAATGATGTTTATTTCTGTTGCCAATCCTCCTCTTCACTTACTTTCTTGATAAACCTAGCCGGATTTCCTCCCCATATTTCTCCTTTGGGTATTTTGGTGTGAGGCATGATATTCGTATTTGATTCAATTATAGACCCTTCACCTATTTCCACGCCCATATTTATAGTACAGCTATTTCCAATTTTAACAAAAGAATGAATTTTTATAGCGGAGGTTAAAGCTATTAGGCCACCCTTTGAATTTCTTTTGTGGCCATGGGCGATTATTTTAGAATATATTCCGATAACGACATTGTTATCTATAAAAGTTAAATCGGGGTCTAGAGGCCAGGTATGTATTTCGGAATTTTTTCCTATGTGTGTAGATGAAGAGTAAGCTCTCATGGCTAGTCTCTTCAAGAAAGTCATGCTGTAAGGTGCATCTCTCAAAAAATCGAATAAAGGTAAAGAAAATAACATTAGCATACGTTTTGTGGTGTAAATTATAGAGAAGAGATAAAAAAGTGACTGATTGCTTCCGGTCAGCTCAAATCGTTCTTTTTTTGGAAAAACACCCCTTATAATTATTGTTTCTATTGATGAAATAATTAGGAAAATATATAGCCAAAGTAGGTATATTAATGGTGCAAAAAAAGCAAGAAGATAATTTTCATTGAAAGGCAATGATTGAATTATTTTATACGTAAATAGGCTGCTTAATGCTGGCGCAACCCAAATGTACACCCAAATGAATATGTCTAATATTGTAAATTTCATTTTATTAATTTTTCTAGTTTATTGTTTTTTCAATTTCAGTTAAGAAGTCGTTCCAAAAACTTTCTGTTGAAAAAGGCACGTTGTCTTTCGAAAACATCATGTTAAAATGTATTTTTTCTTTATAGGAAAAAAATCTTATTTCTTGCGCTAGTACACTCCCTTGTATGTCTATATCTATAATATCAAGGTCAGAATTTTTTTCAAATAAAGGGTCAATTACCCCGTAATTATTGAAGGCAAATATAGATTCGTTTGAATTTACCGGTAAAAGCGTGTTCAGTATCTTTCTTCCTTTTTCGACATCATGCTCTGGCATGGTTTTGTTTAGCATTCGAAGTTTGTTGTTAAACTCTATGATATTTTCTATGTTTATAGTGCGTTTTCTCTTTGAGGAAAATTCTTCTAACCAAAGTTTTGGGGTTTCAATATTTTTTTCAATATTTATGCATTCAAATACTGCTAACGTATTTATACCTTTTCTGTCGTCTAAGTCATCGATTTTATTTCTGTAACTCATCACCACGTTTGTGGATAGTTCTTGGTTATATTTTTTTGTATAAATTTTTTTTAGAGTGTAGTAAAAAAAATCCGATACGGATGCTTCTATTTTTTCTTTTTTTAACCATCTTTTTATGTTATCGAATATTGACTTTTCAAATTCTTTTCTTTTGTATGTGAAGGCTGGTTGTGGCCAAGGGTCTGATTTTTCGCATAGCTTCTCAGGGAGAGGTATGGGTTTTGTTTCATCTTTTCTGTCTTTCCAGCCATATCTTATTTCGTCGTAAGGTTTTCTTGTCTTTATTTTTTTTATTTTATCTGTTTTTTTTGTTTTCAATTTCGATAATATTTCGGATGTTAGCGTTATTGCTCCAGTGGCATCCGTGAGAAGGTGAGCGAAAACGATTTCCAGTAAGGTTTCGTCATCGCTTCTTGATATGTCGATATATAATAACTCTCCTTGCTCTAAATTTAATCTTTTATATCGATATTCCGATATTAAATCCATCTTTTTTCTAATTTCTTCATTTGAACATGTTTTTAAAGATGTTTTTATTTTTTTTTCTTCGGTTCTTTTTAAATAAAATTTCTCGCATCCCTTTTCTTTTTTGGAGCAGAGTTTTGAGGTTATATAAGGGTGTTCTTCTGATAATGATGCGACTGCTTTGTCAATTTCTTGATTGCTTATATATGATTTTAAGTGAACTTTAGCTATGATGTTGACAGATGAGTGCATGTATCTATCTATGTATGCCCAGTGGGTGTCGAATGTATCGCTTAGTTGTGTGATCATTTTTTTTCCGATGTTATCGTTCTACTTTTTTTCCCAGTATAATCTATGTCTTCGCAGCGTAGTGGAAGAAAAGATTCTGGATCTTTTTTTGCTTGTTCTAGGTGGCATGCGGTTACACCGCTCATCACTAAAGTTGAAAATATTTGGTAGACTTCTTGTGATGAAAAATTTTGGTCGGATAAAAAAGCAGAAATATACCCATTTATATTCATCCCTTCATTGAATCTTTTTTGTAATTCTTCTTCAATATTATAAGCAAGTTTTAAGTGGGCCCCTTCCTCAAACCCTAATTTTTCGCTGACTTTTTCCATGCGTTCTAGGCGTTCGTCACCTCTTGCGATTGGGCGTATATACCCCATAATATGGGGCTTGCCTTTGTGTGCTTTGATTTCTAATTCGATTAGTTCGCTAACTGATAATCCTTTTTGGTATTGCTTGTGGCTCTTTTGGATGAATTCGACGCCTTCTATGAGGGGGTAAATTCCGTAAGTTCTAGCATCGGCTGCGAGTACGCCTATTGTGGTGCCCGCTACAACAGAAGTTTTTGCAACGCCGGAGAGGGCGCCAATTTGATTACACCATATTCTAGGGTCTGGCCAGCTTAGGCAACCATAAATAGCTTCAAGCCAATCGGCTAGAGCTTTGCTAACTAGTTTTCCGGTTGCATTTAAAACCATTATTTGAAAATAAGTTTTTTCCCCTACAAGCTCATCTAGCATTGAGTAACCATGACTAAAAACACCGGTACCCGGAATCCAGCCGCCTGTGCTGCTATGAATGATATTGCGCTTTTTATCTAAGGATTTAATCGCGTCTTTTTTACTTTTCGATAACATAATTTTCATCGCGGACATAAGGCATAGCGGTAATAGGTTTGTTTGATAGTTCTAAGCCATGAGCGGCTAGCCCCGGCGCACTGAGTAGTTGGAATAATGCTCCCCCCATTTTAGGTTGGAAGCCTAGGTCAGCAAAAACAGCTGCCGCTAAACCGGTTGGTAGCCAGCCTATACTTTTTTCATTGAGCTTTTTTGCCAATTCATTTCCCCATTTTAATGCTTTTCCGGCAGCAGGTAGGTTTAGTAATTGATCGGCATTTTTCTGGGTTAAAATATCAATGCCGCTGTAGATAGAGCCAAAACCTGGGTGTGTATTTTCTCTATCCGCATCGCCGTTATCAGACTTTTCTAAAGACAAGAAAAAATCTGAGGACTTTTGTTTTTGATATTTACGTAAAAAACGCATAGCAGGCTCTACTTCTCCACCGCCCAAGTGTTCTCCCCCCATCACAGTCAGTGCAATAGGCAAAATATGAACAGGCATCGTTTTACCTACGCCTGCATTCATTGCAGCACGAGTAGCCGCATGCCTAGGTCCAGGGTTGATGAGCGCTATCATGAGAGCTTCGAGCAATGATGATTCTTCTTTGCTGGGCAGTTCTCCCCGGAACAATAAATAAAAAACGTCCACAAAACTGCATTCACGGATCAGTTCTTGTAAGTCGTAGCCGTGGCATAAAGCGGATGAGGCAATATAGGGGTTGTCGTCGCAAGGTGTTTCATGCCAGATACGTGTTGCCGTTTTATCAGTAAAAGCTTCGTTACGGCTGCGAACTTCATCGTGTTTGCGTTTGGTCATAATATGTTATTGGGTTGTAATAGCTTAAAAGTAGTTTACATATTGTCTTTGATTAAATAGAGCATCTATAGACATCTTTATAATATGTGTTCATAAAAAACTTAAGTTATGAATGGTAGAGGCCATCGTATTTTATTGGATGCTGCCTAGCGTCTTGAGTCGGGAAACCATCGGCGGCATCTCTTCTCGGTCAATTCGAACATCCAATAGTGTGGGGCCTTTTCGGCTTAATATATCGTCCATCAGAGACTGAGTAAAATCATCCGGCGATTCAATAATATACGCGTTGATCCCCATAGCTTTGGCCAAGTCACAAAAGTTAACTGCTTGCAAATTAAAGCAAATAGGTTCCGCTCCTGCTAAGCGCTGACCATGCATGACCATGCCGTATACTCCATCATTCAGTATGACAAAGACAACGGGTAATTGTTCTTGTGCAGCAATGGTAATTTCTTGTCCGCTCATCAAATAAGAGCCGTCCCCAGTAATACACACTGTCGGGCAATCAGGGTTGCCTCGGGCTACGCCAACGGCAGCCCCTATGGCCCAACCCATGGGAGCAAAATTCAGTGTTAATCGAAGCCAGCTAGCATTGCTTGAGCGTCGTTCGGTTTTGTTATATAGCTGTTGCTCTCGTCGATTTTGTGGTTGTAAATAATGAGGGGCCCACATCATGCTATTGCCCGCATCAGCTAAAAAGCGCGTATTAGGAGGGAAGCGTTCTGATAGCTCTTTCATTAATCTTTGCGGCTTAAGCGGAACCGCATCTGAGTGGTATTTATCTGGCTCTTGCAGTGACACATAAGGGTTGAGAGTTTCAGGTACCAATAAGCTTTTATCACCGCCACTTTCTTTTCTTGGCGCTAACAATAATTGATCAATTAGTCGGTTACAGATGGTCAGTATACGCCCGTGTACATGCAGCTTGGCCATGGGCGAACGCAGTAAGTTATCGGACGTGTCATCGATATGAACCAGTTGTTCATTGAGTAGGCTTTCAGACCAATTGTTACTTGAGAACTCACCAAAGCCGGTACCAAAGGCTAAGGTAACACTCCGGTTATGCTGTATGGTATCAATAGCGCTATCATGGCCGCCCAATCCAAACACACCACGATAGGATTTGTGTAGAGGGTTAATTAAACCCTTGGCATCAGGCGTCGTTACAAAAAGAGCGTGGGTGATATCAGCCAATAACATAATGGCATCTATTGACTCGACGGCACCGCTACCAATAAAAAAAACTGGTTTATCGTGATCCCTTAATATAGTGACTAGTTCGTCTACGCTATCTTCATCCATGCTGGATAAATTGCGATCAAGCTTGTCGGATAAGTTATATTGAGGGGTGTGGCTGTTGAGGTTTTCTCTCAGTATATCGACGGGTATCGATAAGTGGACAGGCCCTTTCGATTGAAAGGCTGTGAGTACAGCATTGGCGAGTTTCCTTTCCAACTGGTTTTGATGGGAAACAAGAGAGTTATAGCGGGTGCAGTGGCGGAACATGCCTACTACATTGACACCGGAGCAAGCCGACTCTTGTAAAGCGCCTTTCCCGAATGAGGGTATCGCGGGCTGCCCAGTAATTACCAGCATGGGAATATTATTGTCGTAAGCACAAGCAACCCCAGTAATAAGGTTGGTTGCTCCAGGCCCCGATGTTGCAATACAAACACCGAGCTTGCCTGTTTCTCTGTAATAGCCATCTGCCATGTAAGCTGCGGCTGACTCATGGCAAGCATTGACTGGTTGAATCCCCCCCTTTCTTGCGCTGCGCGCTAGTGCATTGTAAATCGGTTCTATTGCTCCACCAGGAACACCAAACACATGGTCGACGCCGATATGCTCAAGGTATCGAACAATTAAGTCCGACAAATCTTGTTGGGGCTCCGTTATTCCATTGGGGTTAATATATTGGGCAATGTTTTCTGTGGTTCTAGACACGGGTACATCTCCGAGGGGCTAAACACGTTTTGGTATGTCATTCCATGCAATTAGGAATGCAGTGAATATCAATCGGGTACTTCTGAAGTCACTATGCTTGTGCGCAGAGAGTCATGTTGCCTGCTAAGTCAGAGGCCGTATGTCCGATATTGCTAAATTAAGTCGTTATTGATACGCATTAATTTAAAAAGCTTTTTTTGGTCTGGGTAAATGATACCGTTTACATCAAAGGCGCGTGCATTATGTCTATTTTTTAGCCTTTTGCAATAAAAAAATACAAGATGCGCCAAAAATAATATAAAAAATGTGATCCAGTCGCTACTTTTTATTTTTATTAAGGTGTATGGGTTTTTCTGAATGAGGTGTTGTGTTGCTTATTTTTGTCGTTAAATCGAAAGTTTGGTTGGGCTTGGTGCCATGATTTCGTCTGTTTGCTGAGTGAATAAGGTCTAGTCGGGTATTTCAGGTGTTTGTGAAGAGTCTGGGTTTAGTGGGGTTGTTTTAAAATTGGTAACGTAGTTCAGCCCAAAAGCTTCTGCCTTCTAAGGGAAAGTCGTCGGCTATTATGCCATCGCTAGGCTCGCGCGCATCTTCGTCGAAAAGGTTGCGTATACCAAGCCCTACATCAAGGTTTTTGTACGCATTTTGACGTTTCAGGGTCAGGTCAACTAAGGTGTAATCGTCAATATCACTGCGCGCGTCACTTTGGGCGCGCTTGCGATCGGCGACCCAGTTTATTTGGCTGCTGAGTAGCCATTGAGGTGCTATTTTCCAAAAGGAGCTAAGGGTTAGTTGTTGTTGGGGAGCGTCCGCTATTTCTTGCCCACTATCGCTATCCTCAGACCGTTGCCAGGCATAGTTAGTATTTATACGGAAGTTTTGTGTTAATTCCCAGCTGGCTTCCCATTCAAAGCCGTGGCCATCTTGGTCTCTTACATTTTGTGCTTGAAGGCCCCCCGCGTCGGGAGTAAATACATACTCAATTAGGTCTTTGGCTTGATAATAGTAAAGACTTAGGTCGGTTCTAAAAGAAGAGTAAGGCTGGTAGCTAAAAGCAACTTCGTAAGTGTCTATCTTTTCCGGATCTAAATTTTTATTTCCTATAGCAGCAGGGTTGTTCTGAAAGCCGAGTTCGGCAAAAGAAGGCGCTCTGAAAGCACTGCCGTAGAGGATTTTTGTCGAGAGTTTTTCAGATTTTTGCCAGACAAGAGCTAGCCTTGGATTGGTAGTGCTTCCAAAGTCTGAATACTTGTCGTGTCTGATACCGGTAACCAGTTTCCAGTTTTCTTGTATATTCCACTCATCTTGAAGAGAAAGATAATTCACTGTTCTTGAGCTGTCCGGTAGATATATATTATTTGTCCCCGAAACGTCGGTTAATGTCCCGTCAAGAGTTGTTGGCGATGAGTCAGATATGACGCCAGGTCCAAAGTTTTTAGTTTCACTTGTCCTGATTGTTTGATGGCGTGAGCCAGTGCTTAAACGGATTTGATGATTGTTCAAATTTTTATATGTACTGGTTAGCTCTATTTGAGCATCCTCAGTTTTAGCATTTGGGTTTCCTATTAGGCCCTCTGTGAACGTGAAAATGGTAGAGCCGGGTAATGGGTCGAGATTGTTGTTAGGGTCGACAGCTATGTTCCCGCCTGATATGGCTACTCTTGTATTGGGGGGTAGGAGAATAAAATTAGAATCCAGCTTGTAATAAGTATAATTAAGTTTTGCTGAATTAGTCCACCCGTCAAACCAGTCAGACGTTTGGAATGCAGCGTCGGCTGTATATAACGTGTAGTTGTCGCCTGACTTTGGGTCTAATGCTTGAGCGCCACCAGCCCCATTACCTGTATTGTCCGATTCCCATGCGCGTATATTTGCTTTCCAGTTTTGATTTTCAACAGCGATAGTAGCATCTACAACTTCATATCTCGTGGACAGGCTGCCTGGAGATAGCGAAGAGTTGGTAGAGTAACTGCTATTGGAGTCGAGCATAGTTTGGAAGTCAGAATTTATGGTTCGTTCTTTATCGCCATTACTGTGCTGGTAATTCAGTGTGAAAGACATTCCCCAGTCTTCATGTTGAGTTCCGGTTTGTATCCAAGCCTCTTGGTAATCAAATGAGCCTGATCTTATTCCTATTTCATTTCCGGCAATGTCTTTGGCTGTTTTCGTAATAATATTGATAACACCAGAAAATGCATCGGCGCCATACACGGCTGAACCTGGCCCTCGGATTACCTCTATTTTTTCTATGCTATTGACTGGTTGGCGAAATAGGGTTGGTCTGCCCCCTTGGAATGGGGATTGGAGGGGTGTGTTATTAATTAATAAAAGTACTTGAGGGTTAAAACTGGTGTGGATTCCCCTGATGGAGTAGATGGAATCCAGTCTATTTGTACCGGATATCGAAACATGTAGGCCGGGTACGGTTTCCAGCACTTCATCTAGGGTTCTGGCTCCCATGGCTTCAATTTGTTGGGCGGTGATAACCGTTGCTACGGCTGGAGCTTGTTCAATGGGGGTGTTGTTGCCGGTGGCAATGGAGACTTTAATCTTGCCGAGTTCTTCTAGTGTTAGGGATAGGTAATCTAAGTCTTTTCCGTAGTTGCTCGATTGCCCATAGCTAAGGCTGCTAGCGTGTAGGCCTAGAGTCGCAAGTAGAATTTTATTCGCTGTTGTTATTGTCATTGATTAAGGGTAGCTCTAAAGTGGATCGGCTATTTATTAGCTTATTAATCGCTTTCTATTGCTCGCTTTGTATCTGTTTGCGTTTATTATTATTGGCTCTATCTGTTAACACTCTCATATTGAAAAACAAGAACATCATATTACGCATTTTGTATGTAAAATGAAACCGTTTTTGGTGTGTTGTGGGGTTTATGCAACGGCGCTGATTTCGTCGTCTTCTAAGCCAATAAACTTTTTATCGACAATAACTACTGGTAAAGGTATCTCAACAATAAAAGAGGAGCCTTGCTGCTTCTGTTTCTTTGTTGTTTTTGGGTGCTGATTACTGCTGTCGATCCTATCTTCAGCTCTAATAGAGCCACCCATGACTTCACAGAAATATTGCGTGATTGACAAGCCAAGGCCTGTTCCTTGAAATTTTCTAGCTTCGCCTGTATTAGCTTGATGAAAGCGAGTAAATATTTCTTCTTTTTGTTTATCGCTGAGTCCAATGCCCGTATCGCTCACAATAAGTGTAAATAAGTTAGGCTGGTTACGAATGGTGATGGTGATGGTCCCATTCTTCGTAAATTTAGTCGCATTACTGAGAAGGTTGACCATCATGTGCAGCATTTTGTCGTGATCAATTGTCGGCATATGAGAGTCGTTATCGACATCAACTTCTAGGGTGTTATGGTTCTTAGCCAGTAATGGTTTGATGTTGCTGACGGCTTCTTCGATAATAGAATTAACATGAGTTGGTGTGAGGTGCACACTCATTTTTCCGGCTTCAATTTTAGCAAGATCAAGTGTATTGTTAATTAATTCCAGTAGTCGTTCACCGTTAGTGTTAACTCGTATTAATTGATCGCTATAGATCTCGTCACCTTCAGCTTTGAGGTCTTCGATCACCAGATCGGTGTAACCAATAATAGACTGTAAGGGTGTTCTGAGTTCATGGCTCATTAAAGATAGGAATGCGCCTTTAGCCCTATTTGCAGCCTCCGCTTTACGCTTGGCTACTTCCAGTTTATCGCGAGCAACTTGTAGATCATGGCTGCGCCGTGCAAGACGTTCGTTATCTTCTCTCTTCATTTTGTAGGCAAAAATACCAAGACAAAGTAAAGCGGTTGCAGCAAAAGCAAGGCCAATCATAAAATAAAGTGATCGTCTTTGTGCGCTAACTAATTTGTCTAAGGCTTCAATAGAATCTTGCTGCTGTTCAAGTTCAGCTCGTTGCGATTCAAGGGCGGCTTGTTGTTGGTCGATGGTGAGATTTAATCTCGATAGACGAGATTCTTTATTGGTAATTGATAGGCTAATTTCGGTTAGCTCTTGTTGTTTCTCTTCTAGTTCTTGTTCTTTTATTTTTAGTTCGGCGTTGCGTTTTTCTACTTGCTGTATTAATAGTTGCTGCTGTTTTTCACTCTCGGCTATATCGTTTTTTTGTTGGGTAATGATGGTTTTACTACTTTCTATTGTTTCATTTAGCGTATCCAGCTCTTCTAACAATGAAAAGTTTAATTTTTTAGTTTGTTCAACATCATTGTTTAGACTCTGCATTTGCTTTAAGAGGTTATCGTTTCGAGTTTTTTGCTGGTTACTTTGTTGCTGTAATTGCCTTAATTTATTTTGTTGCGATCCTAGTTGGTTTTGTAGGTTGACGAGAGAGGCTTGTCCTTGTCGATAAAGTTTTGCGACGTCGATTTCAGTGCCGCCCAGTAAAATGAGTTCGGGCAAAGCTTTTAAGTTGTTATTAATGAGGTTGGCTTTGTTGACCTCGAATTTGATCGCTTGATTACTGTCTCTGAATAGATTGATCATCACTAAACGTTTGTTGCTTGCGTTTGATGTGACGAGCAAAATGGGTGTGTTGCCAATTAGGTTTTGAATTTCCGAAATTTTCTGATTATTCCCCATGTAAACCATGTTGGTGTTCAGTAATGCCTGCGGGTTTCTTGTTTGGATAATACGAATAGGGACGTTTTTAATGCTGATGCGATTGTTAAGTTTGAGGAATTCATTAATCACCGCCTTGTCTGTTACGTCAAATAGTGCAATGGTGAAGGTGTTTAATGTGTTTTCTTGAGGCCACTCGATATTTTTTGCGAAGTTGTAGCTGTATGAAACAATGAGTTTTGCCCTGTCGGTAGGCTGGGCATAGAGCGGCTGGCTATATGAATATAGTAAGCACAGTATCATCAAGAAAAAGGTGTTTTTAGTCTTGTTGGAAAAAGCACTCAAAAAGTGCAAAGTGTCCATAATATTCACCATTTAATTATTCTTTGTTTTGGCTTAATTTATTTTTAATAAATAAACTTTTTTCCTAGAGTATCAGCCAAAACGAGGGTCTTTACATGAAAATCCGAGATTGGCGGAGCATTAATCATAGCGCATATTGCTTAAATTTCACGTTTTCATTCAATAAACCATTAGTCGTAAGTGTCTCGCTGAGCTCAGTTTTGTATAACCATAATACTAGCAGGGCTTTTATTTGCTGGTTGGGAGGGCTAGGTTGGTGTGTTCCGAAGTAAAAGGACACTGTAATTACCCGCAATCGCTGTATAATGTGTGGATAGTACTCTTTTCAAGTGTATCGCCCAGTATATCTTTACTACCGGCTAGTCGAGTGAGTATAACTTGGCGAATGAGGGTGGCGCTAAAACTTTGAAATATTTGAGATAAAAGTTTTGAGGTAAAAGCGCTGTAATAAAGCTTCTTGGCAGCAGCCTTGTGATAAAAGAGCCGGATAACGTGGACAGTATAAGCAGATGTTAAAACAAATGAATATTAAAGAATATATGCGTGGCTTGGGCGAAGATGCCCGTATGGCTGCTCGTCAGATAGCGGTGGCCGATACAGGTAAAAAAAATGCAGCCTTGAAGTCGATTGCAGCATTCCTTGACGCCGATAGAGCCTCGCTTATAGAGGCAAACCAAAAAGATATGACGCAAGGGCGTCAAGATGGTCTCGATGATGCTTTGTTAGATCGGTTGAGTCTAGATGATAAAGGCATAGATCAGATGATTGAGGGTTTGCATCAAGTGGCGGCTTTGCCTGACCCTTGTGGAGAAATAACCGACCTGAAATATCGTCCTAGTGGTATTCAGGTAGGTAAGATGAGAGTTCCTTTAGGGGTGGTCGGCATCATTTATGAATCTCGCCCTAATGTCACGATTGATGCTGCGAGCTTATGCCTCAAATCAGGCAATGCGACAATTTTGCGCGGCGGCAAAGAAGCACTTCATTCTAATCAGGCAATTGCACGTTGTATTCAGCAAGGTTTGGAGAAAGAGGGTTTGTCCTCAGCCGTAGTACAAGTTGTTGAAGTGATTGATCGAGAAGCTGTTGGCGAGTTGATTACGATGGATCAGTATGTCGATGTGGTTGTGCCTAGAGGTGGCAAAGCCTTGATTGAGCGTATTACGAATAATGCGACGGTGTCGGTAATCAAACACTTAGACGGGATATGTCATGTCTATATTGATGACTTAGCAGATTTAGATAAAGCCTACGATATTGCTATTAATGCCAAAACACATCGTTATGGTGTCTGTAATGCGATGGAAACCTTGTTGGTAGCGGAGCCCGTTGCCTCGGCCATATTGCCGCGTTTGGCTCTTGAGTATAAAAACAAGGGGGTTGAGCTGCGCGGTTGTGAGCGCACGCGTGCATTAATCGATGTTAATGCTGCCAGCGATGAAGATTGGGCGACAGAATATTTAGCGCCTATCTTATCTATTCGTGTCGTTGATGATATGGCAGCTGCGGTAGAGCATATTTCTACTTACAGCTCCGGCCATACAGAAGCTATTGTGACTAAAGATATTAATCGTGCTCGCCAGTTTATGGCGCAGGTTGACTCTAGTTCCGTGATTATTAATGCTTCTACCCGATTTGCAGACGGGTTTGAATATGGTTTGGGCGCGGAAATTGGTATTTCAACTGACAAAATACATGCTCGTGGCCCGGTTGGCTTGGAGGGTTTAACCTCGCAAAAGTGGGTCGTTTTTGGTGACGGGCATATTCGGCAGTAGTTGATGTTCTATTTGTTATGGTTTGATAGAGGCTGTTTGAGTGGTGATGTCGTGAGCCTGAGATATTTTCTTAAACAGGTTTGGCTTTGAAGACGATAGGCGTGTTTGGGGGGACATTTGATCCCATACACAAAGCGCATATTCAAATGGCGCTGTTGGCTCTGTCTGAATTGAAGTTAGATGAGGTTCGCCTTATTCCGTGTCATCAGCCCCCGCATCGAGATCAACCCCAGTTAACAAGCCATGAGCGCTTGCACCTATTGGAGTTAGCGACAGCTAATTATGAGTCATTAATAGTTGATGATCTAGAGCTAAGGCGCTCCGGCCCCTCTTGGACTGTTGATACATTAAAGGATTTGCGACAAGAGTTGGGTGAGCAGGTTAGTATTGTATTACTTATGGGAGCGGATGCTTATAATAGCTTAGACTCTTGGCGACAGTGGCAGGAGCTTCCCGACTTGGCCCATATAGCAGTATTTTTAAGGCCAGGATATTCTCTTCCAAGCAAAGGGCTTCTATCCGAATATTTAGAGCGATCGCCTCGTGGGAAAGCTTTTGTATCGGGTATACAGAGCCAAGCTTCGGGTTTGATCACGGCTCTTGATCAGCCGCAAGTGGATTTGTCAGCTACTGTTGTGCGTGAGCAATTAAGCAAAGGTAGGCTGCCTAGTGGCCTAGATCCCGCTGTTAGCGATTATATCGTGCGGCACCAGCTTTATGGGTATAGCTCGGATTAGGGTTTCCTATATAGTAATTTATGTGAATGTTATTAATTAAAGAATCGATTAGAGAATAGTTTAAATGGAAAGTGAGTTAGTAGAGATTGTATGCGAGGCCTTAGATGACCTTAAAGCGCAAAATGTAGTGACCTTAGATGTTATGTCGATGAGTGAGGTAATGGATACCTTGGTGATTGCTAGCGGCACATCCAATCGGCATGTTAAGTCGCTTGCGGGTAACGTGGTTGATGAAGTCAAGAAAAAGGACTTAAGGCCAATTGGTATCGAGGGCATGGAGTCGGCTGATTGGGTCTTAGTCGATTATGGTTCAGTTGTGGTGCATGTGATGTTGCCCCAAGCTAGAAAATTCTATGATTTAGAAAAATTGTGGTCTCCCTTAGAGCGAGAAAATAGCATTGATGCTGAGCTTGGTGGAATTGATAGTCTTGATGCTAGCAATTAAGTAATGAAGCTGCGGGCAATTGCCATAGGCACCAAAATGCCTAGCTGGGTTATTCAGGGGGTGGGTGAATATCAAAAACGTTTGCCTCGTGAATGGAAATTTGAATGGCTTGAATTGCCGCTTGGTCAGCGTGGTAAGTCTTCAGATGTTGAAAAGGCGATTCGAATTGAAGGTGAATCTATTTTGTCTTCCATTGGCTCAAGTGAAAAAGTGATTGCGCTAGAGGTGAAGGGAAAAAATTGGAGCACTGAGCAGTTGGCAAAAGAGGTGTCTGCGTGGCAAATGTCTGGGCAGGATATCGTCTTATTAATTGGTGGGCCTAATGGTTTGAGTCAAGACTGCCGTGATCGAGCAGATGTGCTTTGGTCTTTGTCACCCTTAACCTTGCCTCACCCATTGGTTCGTATTTTGTTGACCGAGCAGTTATACCGTGCTTGGACATTGATTAACAATCACCCATATCATAAGTAAAATAGTGTAAAGTACAGTGTCATCTGTATAGTGGCTACTAACAGTTTTTGATTGGTTTTGAAAAATTATTTTTGAAGGGCTTTCGGAAGCAAGATAAGAATATGAACACCAGACTACTTTTTATTTAAATTGTTGGTTACCTAATGCAAGAACGTCAACAATTTAAAGATCACCTCGTCGAGACTCGTACATTTAGTTTGCGTGTTTTGATTACGGGTGGTTTTGTTACTTTACTCGCTTTGATTCTGCTCGTGCGTTATTACGGCTTGCAGATTATTGAGTATCAAAATTATGCCACCCAATCCGATAATAATCGGATTCTAGTGCAGACAGTGAGCCCGCAAAGAGGGCTTATCTTTGATAGTAAGGGTAAGTTATTAGCTGATAATCGTCCCAGCTATATTTTATCTATCGTCCCTGAGAATGCCCCAGATATTGAAAGCGTAGTAGCTCTTTTGCAAGAGCTACTTGATATTAGTGATGATGATGTACAGAACTTTTATACGTCGATGAAAGGGAATCGTAGACCGTACCAGCCCCTCCCTTTAAGTTATCGCCTCACCGAAGAAGAAATCGCACGCGTAGCGGTTAATGAATACCGTTTGCCAGGTGTAGAGGTTGAGGCCCAATTGGTTCGTGATTACCCTGAAGGCTATCTATTTGCTCATAGTGTTGGTTATGTGGGTAAGATCAATGATCGTGAGTGGGGTCGTTTTAGCGAGGAGCAGATTAAGCAGTATCAAGGCAGCCATACCATCGGTAAAGTGGGAATTGAAAAGTATTATGAAGACTTACTTTTTGGAAAAGTGGGTTATCGTCATGTTGAAATTAATGCTCGAATGCGAGTATTAAGAACCTTAGAACAGCAAAACCCTGTACCAGGTAAAAACCTACAATTGCACCTTGATAGTGAATTACAAAAAACGGCGTTTGCTGCAATGGGTAATCGGCGTGGCGCAGTCGTAGCAATGGATGTCAAAACAGGAGGCGTTTTAGCAATAGTCAGTACTCCCAGTTATGACCCTAATCTATTTGTTACCGGCATTAGTTATAAAAACTACGATGCTTTACGTAATAGTTTAGATATTCCCTTGTTCGATCGGGCGATTCAAGGGCGTTACCCTCCTGCTTCAACTGTTAAGCCGATGTTGGGATTGGCAGGTTTGAAAGAGCAGGTGATTAGCCAAAGTTATAAGATCTTTGATCCCGGATATTATCAGTTGGAGAATGATGACCGACTGTACCGCGATTGGAAGCGAACGGGGCACGGCATTGTTAATATTCACAAAGCCATTGTGCAGTCTTCTGATACGTTTTATTACGATCTCGCTTTTCGTATGGGTATTGATCGCATTCATCGCTTTGGAAGTGAGTTTGGCTTTGGGCAATACACCGATATCGATTTGCCCAGTGAGCGTCGTGGCTTATGGCCATCTCGAGAGTGGAAGAAAAAAGTAAGGCGCTTGCCTTGGTTTCCCGGTGATACTTTAAATGTGGGTATTGGCCAAGGAGATTCACTGGCTACGCCTTTACAATTAGTCTCGATGACGAGCACGATTGCTTCGCGTGGCGTGCGTTTAAAACCACAAGTGGTTAAGGCGATTGATAATGAAGAGCTTGGTGCCGTTGTTGTGAGTCAAGTGGAAGCCGATGATCGACATTGGGATTTTATTTTTAATGCGATGCGTGACGTTGTTCATGCACCTAACGGGACAGCAAGGCGGATAGGAAAGGACGCGCCCTATATTATTGCCGGTAAAACGGGTACAGCCCAAGTGGTTGGTATCAAGCAAAATGAAAAGTATGATTCTGACGCTCTAAGAGAGCGTCATCGTGATCACGGCCTATTTGTGGGGTTTGCGCCTTATGATGACCCTCAAATCGCGATAGCTGTGATTGTGGAAAATGGTGAGTCGGGCTCAGGTTCTGCTGCTCCTGTAGCACGCAAGCTGTTTGATGCACATCTTTTGGGGCAGTACCTTGAGCCGGCATCCCCACCGGTTATCTCCGGTGAAAAACCTGAAAATGATACTGCTAATGCTCTCGATACGACTAGTCGCGACAAGCGCTACCTTGGTTTAGTTGATGTTAACAATACAGCAGCACCAAGGGGTTTCTAAGCGTGGTTCAACAGAATGATTTTATTCGCCGTATGCCGGAGGCGAGTCACGATTTGCGCCGCCGTCGTAGTCTCTGGCAAGTTGTACATCTAGACCCAGTCTTATTTTTGTTACTGGTTTGTTTAACTGCTTTTGGTTTGGTGGTGCTCTATAGCGCCAGCGAAGGCAGCTCAAGTATGATTCGGCGTCAGATTATCTTTTTTGTTATCGCTTATACCGGTATGTTTGCCATCGCTCAGATACGTCTTGGGCATTTTGCGCGTTGGTCGATATTATTGTATCTCGGTGCATTGGTATTATTAGTATTAGTATTGGTGTGGGGGGTTGGAGCTAAAGGGGCCCAGCGCTGGTTAAGTGTAGGCGGTTTCCGCTTTCAACCTTCTGAAATGATGAAGTTGGCGATGCCTATTGCGATTGCTGCTTATTTATCGAATAAAAGTTTGCCCCCACGCTTTAAGCATGTGGCGTGGTCTCTTTTATTTGTTGCTGTGCCTACTGTATTGATTATAAGGCAGCCAGATTTGGGTACCTCTATATTGGTCGCCACATCGGGTTTAATCGTATTGTTCTATGCCGGTTTGCGTTGGCGTTATATTGCAACTGCATTTGCTTTGCTTATCGCCAGTATTTGGCCCATGTGGCACTATGTTCTGCACGATTACCAGCGACGAAGAGTGTTAACCTTATTTAACCCTGAGGCCGACAAATTAGGCGCTGGTTGGAATATTATTCAGTCAAAAACTGCGATAGGTTCGGGTGGATTTGATGGCAAAGGCTGGCTTAATGGAACGCAATCCCACTTAGATTTTTTGCCTGAAAGTCATACAGATTTTATTATCGCAGTGCTTGCGGAAGAATTTGGTTTTATTGGCGTGTTGGGCTTATTGACGCTCTATTTGTTAATTGTATTTCGCGGTTTATTTATTGCTTTGAATGCGCAAGATGGTTTCCAGCGTTTGTTGGCGGGTAGTATTACCTTAACTTTTTTTGTGTATATTTTTGTTAATGTGGGTATGGTTTCCGGACTTTTACCTGTGGTGGGGGTGCCTTTGCCTTTAGTGAGTTTAGGGGGGACCTCCTTGGTGACTCTCATGTTAGGTTTTGGCTTGCTAATGGGGATTAGTACTGAACCTAGACGAATTTCCGCTAACCGATAGTTGAAATATATTGGCGCGTTAGCAATTTAAATTATTAAATAACAAAGGGTAATCAGAGAAGCCTGTTCGCAAATGGTTCTTATTTAAGAGATGTTGTTTTGGGGGGGTAGGCGATATTGTCTAAGGGCTATTATTCGAGTGATAGTGTGTCCAAGACGGTGTATTCAAATGTCTATGTGCTTAACAACTGTGTGTTTAAATAA
The DNA here is from genome assembly GCA_050633525.1 of Cellvibrionaceae bacterium. Taxonomy (GTDB): domain Bacteria; phylum Pseudomonadota; class Gammaproteobacteria; order Pseudomonadales; family Cellvibrionaceae; genus CANLBN01. The sequence goes on along the minus strand of JBOEGR010000037.1, from coordinate 18,943 downwards.
GAATGATTTCAGCTAAGGCTTCCTCAATAAAAGGTTTATTAAATACTATGATCAAGAAAATTGTAGCAGGAACGCTAGCATCACTTTTAAGTATGCCGCTATTGGCTAATGCTGAAAAAGTAGAGACTTATGATGATAACCGCTTGGCAAATGAGTTTATCCAAGAAATGGTGTTGGAGCATAAATTTACTCAGGCAGAGTTGGCGCCGCTATTTGTGAGCGCGACGAAAAAACAAAGTATTCTCGATGCGATTTCTAGACCCGCAGAAAAACGTTTGACTTGGAAAGAGTATAGAAAAATATTTGTAACCGAAACTCGCACAGCAGGTGGTGTAAAGTTTTGGGAAGAAAATAAAGCGATTCTGGAGCGGGCGGAAGCGGAGTTTGGCGTGCCTGCTGAAGTGATTGTTGCGATTATTGGTGTTGAGACCTTGTACGGAAAACGCAAAGGGACTTTTCGTGTGATTGATGCGCTCAGTACTTTGGCGTTTGATTATCCGCCACGAAGTAAATTTTTTAGAGGGGAGTTAAAAGAATTTTTATTGTTGTCGCGAGAGCAAAAACAAGACCCTTTAGTTTTGACAGGTTCTTATGCAGGTGCAATGGGTTATGGTCAATTTATCCCTTCTAGCTATCGTGCTTATGCCATCGACTATGATAAGGATGGTTTTGCGGACATTTGGAATAATACAGAGGACGCCATTGGTAGTGTGGCGAATTATTTTAAGCGTCACGGCTGGAAAACCGGACAGTTAGTGACGGTACGTAGTCGAGTGCAAAAAAGTTATGATGATACTTTGATCAATAAATCGTTAAAGCCATCGAATACATTGGGTGAGTTGGCAGAGAAAGGCTTTAAGCCTGTGGCGCCCTTAAAAACGCTAGATGCGCCTGCAACAGCTATGCGCCTTGAAGGAGAATGGGGTACTGAGTTTTGGATAGGTTTGAAGAACTTCTATGTCATTACTCGCTACAATCATAGCCGTCTATATGCCATGGCAGTATGGCAGTTAAGCCAAAAAATCCTAGAGGCCAAAGAAGCCTCTTAACAATGTATTTGTGCGGCGTATCTGTGTTTACGATCAAGTATAGGTATAATATGATGCTGAAAATTTAGCATGTTTTATCCCTCGTCTTGGCGAGTGGGCTTTTATAAGTAGATGGTGAAATTGGAATGGTAATCTTGGATAGTACTTTTTTGCGACGGACTGCAACGATATGTTATGTCTTATTGGTTTCATTTCTCGTCGTGTCTTGCTCTTCTCTTGTTCGTGAGCCTCAGGATGGTCCCCCATCTCGATATGTTGATGTTTCTCGCATTCCCGACGCTCAACCCGTACCGGTCGTTAGGACTCGTGCGGGTAATGCTGGGCGTTACACCGTACTAGGCAAAACCTATCAAACACTGAGCGACAGTCGCGGTTATCGTGAGCGGGGCGTCGCTTCTTGGTACGGGACTAAGTTTCATGGAAGGCGAACGGCAAATGGCGAGGTCTATGATATGTTCGCTATGACAGCTGCCCACAAAACCTTACCTATCCCTAGTTATGTACGTGTGACTCACGTTGGTAATGGCCGATCTATTATTGTAAAGATCAATGATAGAGGGCCTTTTCATGACAATCGAATTATTGACCTTAGTTATGCGGCAGCTCGTAAATTGGGTGTTGATGCTACTGGCACGGCTTTAGTTGATGTTGTTGATGTAACGCCTGATGTGTCGGACCAAAAGCCTGCCCGCCCTGCTGTTGTTGCCAGCCCCTCTGTATCGACAAGTGATGGCCTAGTTACGAATACCCATTGGTATATTCAGCTGGGTGCGTTCAGTCAACAGCAGAAAGCGATCAGCCTACAGTCTCGGGTTTCTCAGATATTGATGGAGTCCGTCAGTGTTGTCACTGGTGATGATCGCCTTCACCGAGTGATCGTTGGCCCTATAGCGGATCAGCAGAAAATCCCTTCTTTACAGCGCTCTTTGAAGCAAAGTGGTCTAGATTCGGGCTATGTCACCCGAAAATACGTCAAAAGAACGGTCAATTAGCGTTATATTACCGAGGATTTCGCCTCAGTTCGCAGATCATTCATAAAATTATGGTAAACTGTGTGCCAACCTTTTAGCTTGTCCCAAGCTAATGATCTCGCACTACTAATTTACTGTTTCCTATGCGCTTCTTTCCTATTGTTCTTGCTGTTGTATTATTTCCCCTTTTGGCCCAAGCAAACCCAAGCCCAACGAGGCAGGTTATTATTCCAGCTGCACCTCAGTTGGCTGCTACCGCCTACCTACTTATCGATGCCAATTCAGGCGCTGTGTTAGCTGAAAAGAATTCTGATAAACCTTTACCCCCTGCCAGTATTACCAAGCTAATGACGAGCTACATCGTCTCCTCTGAGATTGACCGAGGTGCTATTGCGCATGCCGACTTAGTGCCCATTAGTGTGACTGCTTGGAAAAAGGGCGGCTCTAAAATGTTTGTGCGCGAGGGTACGCAGGTTCCGGTTATTGATTTGATGAGAGGAATGATCATCCAATCAGGTAACGATGCCACTATCGCACTTGCCGAATATATTGCCGGCAGTGAAGCGGCATTCGTAGATGTGATGAATCAGCAAGCGGCCCTTCTGGGTTTGACTAATACGCAGTTCAAAAATGCCACAGGCTGGCCGGAAGAGGGGCATTACTCAACGCCGCGTGACATAGCTACCCTTACGAAAGCCTTAATCACTGAGTTTCCCGAGAGCTATAAGCTGTATGCTGAGCAATACTTTAGTTACAACGGTATTAATCAGCCTAACCGTAATAAACTGTTGTTTCGTGATAAAACAATTGATGGGGTTAAAACTGGCCATACTGATGAAGCAGGTTATTGCTTAGTTGCCTCTTCCGAAAAAGACGGTATGCGTTTAATTTCTGTCGTCATGGGAACCAAATCTGATAATGCACGTGCAACAGAATCTCAAAAATTACTCGCCTATGGCTTTCGCTATTATTACACCCACAAACTATATGAGAAAACGGCTACCATCAGCCAAGCCCGCGTTTGGAAAGGTAAGTCGGAATCGATTGCTTTGGGTGTTGATAAGGATATTTTCCTGACTATCCCCCGAGGGACAGAAAATGATCTAGTGGCTAAAGCCAGTGTCGATCAAATTATTGAAGCCCCTATTACGGCGGGTCAGGAGTTGGGCAATGTGATTGTGACTTTAGATGATAAAGAATTGTTGAATACGCCTTTAGTTGCTTTGAGTCCTGTAGAAGAAGCGGGAATATTTAGTCGAATTTTCGACGCTATCTCTTTATTTTTCCATCGCCTATTTAATTAATTATGACAGAGCAACAAGCGCCTAAAATTGAGTTCCCCTGTGAGGATTACCTGATTAAAGTATTGGGTGATGCTCAACAAGATATGGTCGATTTTGTTTTAGAGACAACCGAGCAATTTGCCCCAGGTTTTGACCGGAACAAGGTATCTATTAAAGAAAGTGGTAAAGGCCGTTTTCACTCGGTGACCCTATTTATTACCGCAACGGGTGTTGACCAGCTTAAAGCTTATCATGAAACATTAGTGGCTAACCCTCAGGTTAAAATGGTTATTTGATGAGTGTTGATGGCCTTAAGGTGCAACATTTGGGCCTGCAACCTTACGAAAAAATTTGGCAGGCCATGTCAGATTTTACAAATAGTCGTGATGAGCATACACCAGACGAATTATGGTTAGTGCAACACGCCCCTGTTTTTACACAAGGGCAAGCGGGAAAACCAGAACATATTTTGCAAACAGGCGATATCCCTGTTGTGCAGACTGATCGCGGTGGGCAAGTCACTTATCATGGCCCAGGTCAACTGGTGTTATATCCTCTCATTAATCTGCGTCGACGTGGTTTAGGTGTAAGGGATATGGTGACTTTGCTAGAGCAAGTCGCCATTCAGCTGTTAAGCGATTACGGTATTAAGGCTTATGCAAAACCCGATGCGCCGGGTGTCTATGTGCAAGAAACGCTAAAGGGAAGCGGTGAATTAAACGGCAAAGACATTGCCGAGAGCAAAATTGCTTCTTTGGGCTTACGTGTTAGGCGTGGTTGTTGCTTTCACGGTATGAGTATTAACATTGATATGGATCTATCGCCTTTTGCGCTAATTAATCCTTGTGGCTATGCTGGAATGAAAGTGACACAGCTAAAAGATCTACTTGGTCATGCAGAAATGGATTATCAGGCAATAGAGCAATCTATTATTGCTCTATTTGCGAAAAACTTAGGTCTAACTGAAAATGACACTGTTTAAGGTATTGTTTTTAAGGCATAGTTTTCAAAACAGCTTTCTTTGAAAGCTTACGCTTGAAAAGTCATGCTTAAAAAGAGTGCGCTCAAAATAACTGAAACGCGAAGTAACTAATGATGAAAGACTTACCTACCGCCCCCGTTCGCAGAACAACTCGACACCAGAAAGGTGAAAAGCTACGTGATGCCGATAAAGTTGAGCGCATTCCTGTTAAGGTAATTGCGACAGATGAAGTCTTGCGTAAACCGGATTGGATACGTGTACGTTTGCCTGCATCTCCAGATGTGGAACGCATCAAAAAAATATTGCGTAAAAATAATTTATCCAGCGTCTGTGAAGAAGCGTCTTGTCCAAACCTAGGCGAGTGTTTTTCTGGCGGTACGGCGACCTTTATGATTATGGGTGATATCTGTACTCGTCGCTGTCCCTTTTGTGATGTTGGCCATGGTAAGCCTAATGCCCTAGATGCAGGTGAGCCTAAACATTTGGCAGAAGCCATAGCTGAGATGCGATTGAAGTATGTCGTGATTACTTCAGTCGATCGTGATGATTTGCGCGATGGTGGCGCACAACATTTTGCCGATTGTATTCGCGAAGCGCGTTTTTATTCTCCAAAATTAGAAGTTGAAATTCTCACGCCAGATTTTCGTGGACGTATGGATATCGCGTTAGACATACTAGCAGCTGAAGCGCCTGATGTGTTTAATCACAACTTGGAAACCGTTCCTCGTTTATATCGTGAAGCCCGTCCCGGTGCTAACTACCAATGGTCTTTAGATTTGTTAAAACAATTTAAAGCACGCCGCCCTGATGTGTTAACTAAGTCGGGTCTTATGGTGGGCTTAGGGGAAACGAAAGAAGAAATTTTTGACGTTATGCGTGATATGCGTGAGCATAATATTGATATGCTCACGATTGGTCAGTACTTGCAGCCATCTAAGGATCACCTGCCTGTTCAGCGTTATGTGACACCAGAAGAGTTTGAAGAATATAAGCAGCTTGCCGATGAAATAGGTTTCCAGCGAGCGGCTTGTGGGCCATTAGTACGTTCTTCTTATCATGCGGATCAGCAAGCGCACGGTGAAGAAGTTAAATAAACCCCTTGGATGGTTTTACTTTTCTTCTCGTTGAAAGTAACCATTCTTTAAGAAAAAGATAACCTGTGCTATTACCTCTTTATCTTTCATCATAAAAGGGTGGGTGACCGGTAGGATAATATGATCACTCATCCCATCGAGTTTGCTTCTTTCTATTGATACTTTACCGTCATCCTCTCCCGGGATTAAGCTTGACAGTAATAAGTTAATACTACGGCTTCCTGCGATAATCCCGAGTTCAAAGTTGGCTTTCCCAAGTTTGTTCGGCATACTTTCTTGGTCAGTTCCTAACTGCAAACCAGCTGGCCCATTAATTAAATAAAACCCAGGTATGTTTTTTAATTTATCAACGACTTCGCTTCCTTGGTTAGGCGGTCCAATCATAACCACACGCCCTAAGTTGTGTGCTTTATATTGATTGAAATAATATCGTACTAGGATACCCCCTAAAGAATGAGTAACAAAATGAACCTTATTTTGTGGTAGGCATTTTGTTAATGCGGGTTCAATGGCGTTTACGGCAAGTGTTGGTATGTCAAATTGGGTAGAGGGGTAATTAATATTGATGGTTTGATAGGCTAGGTCCGATAAAGCCTTATCGATCTTTTGCATAGAATCTGCTGATCGCGTTAAGCCATGCAGTAAAATGACGCAGTCAGCCGATGAATTAACGCTTGTGCAGAGCAGGATAAAGGAAAAATAATATTTTATTTTAGCATTCAAGATAGTTGTCCGTAGTGAAACGAGGCGTACAAATAACCAAAAAAATAAGATCATTGTCGCCCGTATTACGAATCGCTTGGGGGCACTCTTTTGGAATAATGACAACATCGCCTGCTTCTACAACCGAGTGTGTGTTTTTGCCTAGAGTGGCATTCCCCAGCGTTACCTCGCCCCTTCCCTCTAAAATAATATAGCGTTCGATAGTATTTTTTAACTTGTGTAGTTGTGTTGCAGTATTGGGTACGACTCTAGCCCTAGCAATAGATAAGTTTGGGTCAGCAGCTGAATTAGAATACTCTAAGATGTAACAGCCTTCATCAAAATAGTATTCCTTTTCAATATCTGTTTTTAAAATGGTCGGTGTATTCATTAGAGTCTCTATGAGGTACCTCTAAAAATTGTCTTTTTTCGCGATCTCGGCGTCAGCTCCGTACTCGAATCTCATGTACATCCCAGTACACTGCGGGTCTCCGTGCGGTGCTTCCTTGATCTTATAAGAAAACCCTAATTTTTAGAGGTGTCCTATATTAGGATAATTGTTTAAATGCTTTTTCCGCAATGTCGAGCGTATGCTGAATATCTTCATTTGAATGCGCTATAGATGTAAAACCCGCCTCGTAAGATGCAGGAGCAAGGTACACGCCTGCGTCCAGCATTAGGTGAAAGAATTGATTAAAGCGTTCAATATGGCAATCCATTACTTGTTGGTAGTTGGTGATAGTGTCAATATTGCTGCCTTCTTTCAAAAAGAAAAAGCCAAACATCGAACCGACATGGTTAGTGGTAAAAGGAATACCTGCAGCATCCGCACGCTCTTGTAGGCCATGTACTAATCTGTCGGTAGTAGCAAAAAGTTGCTCGTAAAACCCAGGTTCTTTAAGACCATTTAGATTGGCAAGCCCAGCCGCCATTGCCACTGGGTTACCTGATAATGTGCCTGCTTGATAGATGGGCCCTAAGGGTGCAATCTGATTCATTATGTTTGATTTGCCGCCAAAGGCTCCAACAGGCATGCCGCCGCCCATCACTTTGCCTAAGGTAATTAAGTCTGCATCAACTTTGTAATGTCCTTGTGCTCCTTGTTTATGTACACGAAAGCCTGTCATAACTTCATCAAAAATTAAAACGCTCCCGTATTGATCGCAAGATTCACGCAAACATTCTAAAAAGCCAGGAATAGGGGGAACACAATTCATATTACCTACGACGGGCTCAACAATAATACAGGCTATCTCTTCGCCTATTTCTTTAAAGACAGAATTGACTTGCTCAATGTCATTATAGTTAAGCGTAATAGTATGGTCAGCTAAGGCTTTAGGAACTCCAGGCGAACTCGGCACGCCTAATGTTAATGCGCCAGACCCTGCTTTTACTAATAATGAGTCAGAGTGCCCGTGGTAGCAGCCCTCAAATTTGATAATTTTATCTCTGCCGGTGTAACCTCGTGCTAAGCGAATAGCGCTCATGGTGGCTTCTGTACCGGAATTCACAAAGCGTACTTGATCCATATTGGGAATGATATTGCAGACTTCGCTGGCTAAGGTTGTTTCTAGTTCTGTTGGTGCGCCGAAACTTAAACCATCTAAGGCTTTGGCTCGCACAGCTTCTACGACATCCGCATGTGCGTGTCCGAGAATCATTGGGCCCCAAGAGAGTACGTAATCGATATAGCGCTTGTCATCTTCGTCATAAATATAGGCACCTTCAGCACGCTTAAAGAAAACGGGTGTGCCACCCACGGCTTTAAATGCGCGAACAGGTGAATTCACACCACCTGGAATAACTTGTTGGGCTTGTGAAAATAGTGTTTCTGAGCGGCTCATAAATTCGACCTTAATCAATATAAAAAATAATGCAGTGTGGTTAAATTATTTTAAAAGCTAGGTTTGACAACAACGAGACAAACAATGGCAATTAATAATAAGACAGGAAATTCATTAAACCATCGGTAAAAAATATGACTGCGAGTATTGTTGTCATCACAAAACTGCTTCCATATGCGAATGCACCAATGGTGATAAATGCTTAATATGATGATGAGCATCACTTTTGCCCAAAACCAAGTGGCTTGTTGGTAGTATTCCCAGTTAAAAGTGACTAGCCAAATGCCAAAAATATAAGTGGCAATCATGGAGGGGTTGCCAATTCCTCGAATTAATTTACGTTCCATCACCTTAAAACGTTCTTTGCTAATACTGTCTTCACTCATGGCGTGATAAACAAAAAGGCGTGGTAAATAAAACAATACAGCAAACCAACAGATAACAGAAATAATATGAAATGATTTAACCCACAGCATGTAATTGGCCTTTAAAGCTATTGTTAGGTAGATGATTTGGTTTGAACATATTGTTTTTATGCGTGTTTAAATTAATAGAGTGTTAATAATATCGCTACATATAGTAATTGCTAATCGTTTCTTGAGTAATGATTCCTAGTATTTTAGGCTCCGGTGTGGTTTGTATTTGGGGCGTCACAAAAAGTGCACTGCCTGGTTTCTTATCGAGTATTTTCTTGGCTTCAAATAAACTGGACAATTCTGTTATTGGAGCTAAATTAAATCGTTGGGCGGGTATTTCTAATAAATCAAATAGGGTGTTATTGCTTGTATTTGATGCGCTCTGTTCAGGAATCTTTTCTTTAGCGCCTTCTTTTTGTGCTTCTTCATAAGCGGTTACTGCAATGGCCAAGTCAGCAGCACGCAGCAAGGTTTGCTCCTTCTCAGTTTTAATAATTATCCATAGAGGATTGTTGAGTAGTATCTGTTTAGCTTTTTTTAAGCTGATTTCTTCAGGGCTCTCAGTAAACGCTGTTTTCATCGCGCTTCTAACCCCGATATTGCCCAGCATTTGTTGTAGGGGGCCGCTCTCTAATTTTGTGCCAATTAAGTTGAGTTGCTCTACAAAAATACCATCACAATTGTAGAGTTGTCGTGTGACAACACAAGCTATGACAATAATTAGCATGCTTGGAAAAATGATGCCGGGGCTATAAGTTAATTCTAGTACTGCCATTAGTGCTGCTAATGGTGCATTGAGTACTGCACCCATCATCGCTGCCATCCCCAGAAGTACATAGATGGCACTATTGGTAATATGATCTGGAAACAGGGCGCTGCCAATAATGCCTATCATGCCACCAATACAGGCCCCGATGAAGAGTTGAGGGCCAATCAAGCCACCTGGAATTCCCATGCTAATACTAAAGCTGGTGGTTAATATTTTTGCTAAAGCAATGGCCAATAATAGACTAAAACTTAGTTTGCCTTCTAGGCTCATATTAATGGTGTCGTAACCTAGGCCTAGAATTTCTGGGAAAAATAAACCTATCAGGCTGGTGAGTAAGCCTGCCGCCATAACGCGTAAAAAAATAGGGTAATGAGTAAAGCGATTAAAGCCAAGTTGTAAACGCATATACAGCGTTGCAAATAAAGCCACTACAAGCCCCGCTGCGACCATGAAAGGAATTTCTATTAAACCGTTTAGTTCAGCATTTTCAACGGTAAAAAAGAGCTCTGTTCCAAATGTTGCTCTTGCCACTAGGGCGCCGCAGACCGAAGCCATCATGATGGGGATAAAGCCAATAATGGTGTAGCTCATCAAAACAACTTCCATCGCAAAAATCACACCAGCGACTGGTGTATTGAATGAGGCGGCAATCGCTGCTGCGACACCACAGCCTATTAATGTACTTAAACTATTGTTGGGTAATTTCAGCCATTGACCAATCAAACTGCTAAGGCTTGCTCCCAAGTGTACTGCGGGGCCTTCTCGACCAACAGATTGACCGGTGATTAAGCTAATGGCGCCACCAATAAATTGTACGATTAAGTTTGTGACAGGCATGCGCCCTTGGAAATTATGTAATCGTTCTAGCACATGGCCAATACTGACATTTCGATCTTTATCTTTGAGGTAATGTAAGCCCGTTGCAATAATAAACGCGCCTAGTAGAGGTAGGCTGAATCGCCATACGGGGTCCAGCCCTTCAAAATTCTCATTATTATTGGATAGCATGTAGGCCAATGGTATTTCAATGGCGAAGCGAAATAATACGATGAGCCCGCCAGCAGCAAGGCCAATTAGCATGCCAAGCAAGGTCAGCTGAGGAAGAGCGTCAAAATCGGCCAATCGATGACGAAATTTAGTCGTTGCTGATTGAATAAACAATTTAGCCCGCTTCATTAATAACCTAGTATTTTATTAAGAGTCATAGAATCCTACTTCGTATCATAAGCAATTATGGCGAGAACCGCACTCGCCCTTTGAATGAAAATTCTATTCATCAGTCCTTTTTGGGCTCTAGAGAAAATATTAAGCCAAGCTGATGGTAGCCCCTTCCTTATTTCTTGCCTTTGCTCTACAGTTACTCTTTTTGATTTCAAGGTTCCGCAGAAAAAATGATTGATGTAGGTATTATAGGTGCAACGGGATATACCGGTGCAGAGTTATTGCGTTTGTTGGTGAATCATCCCGAGGTTAACGTACATATTATTACTTCGCGTGCCGAAGCTGGCGTGCCGATATCTGATTTATACCCTAGTCTACGTGGATATTGCGATTTACGCTTTACGTCTCCTGACGTTGAACAATTGTCAGCTTGTGATCTCGTGTTTTTTGCAACGCCTCATGGCGTGGCACATAGCATGGTGCCTGAACTCTATAAAAAAGATGTGCGTATTATTGATTTGTCTGCTGACTTTCGACTTCAAGATGCGGAACTTTGGGCTCAGTGGTATGGCCAAGAGCATGGCTGTAAAGAATTATTGCCACATGCTGTATATGGTTTGCCGGAAGTGAACAGGCAGTCGATAAAAGATGCGCAATTGGTCGCTTGCCCTGGCTGCTATCCTACCTCTGTTCAGCTTGGGTTTTTGCCTTTATTGGCTAATGATTTAGTGGATGCGGGCCAGCTTATAGCCAATTCTGCTAGCGGCGTCAGCGGTGCCGGTAGACAAGCAAAAATAGATAATTTATTGACCGAGGTTGGCGATAGCTTTAAAGCTTACGCTTCCAATGGCCATCGTCATCAACCCGAAATTGAACAGGGCCTGCGTCGTGCGCAACCAGAAAATGCTCTAATGGCTAAATTGACGTTTGTGCCGCATTTGCTCCCTATTATTAGAGGTATACATTCCACCTTGTATGCGCAGTTGAATATTGCTGGAAAAGAGACGGATTTACAGAGTCTTTACGAACGCTTTTATCAAGATGAGCCCTTTGTCGATGTCATGCCTGCGGGCTCTCACCCTCAAACACGGTCGGTAAAGTCGTCTAATATGTGTCGCTTGTCAGTTGTTAGACCGCAAAATGGTGATACGGTTGTTGTGATGTCAGTCATTGATAACCTTACCAAAGGTGCATCTGGTCAGGCAATTCAGAATATGAATATCATGTTTGGTTATGATGAGTATTTAGGCTTAAATCAGCCCGCACTTTTACCTTAATGAGGTTTTATTGTTGCAAATCGCCCACAGAGTGAATATAAAAGAGCGGTAAACGTGTGCGCTTGCCTTAAATACACTAGACTGGAACAAGGAATTTACGTTATTTTCGACGAAAGTAAGTTAAATTGTTTTGGTTTCGGGCAAGAAGTACTACATTAAGTATTTAAAATACACTAATAAAAAGTGATTATGACAACAGTAAAACCCAGTAAGCAATATTCGATGACAGTGGTGCCCCATCGCCCCTATCTGAGAATTTTGATTATTTTTGCGCTCTCCTTCACATTTTTACTAGCCGTTATTGGCAGTTTTTTGCTTGGCCGTTATTATTCATTAGGAGGCTCTAGTGTTGGTGGTGTTGAACAAACAAATTTTAAGCTCGAGTATGAAGCAAAGCTAGACGAAGCTGCAAAGCTTGAGCAGCAGGTGGCAAATTTAAAATTAGCCACTGAAGTGGACCGTAAAGCTAATGAAGAAGTGCGAGCTCAAGTAGTTGAATTAAAGACGCAGCTTGCCGAAATGGAGCAAGACAATACGTTTTATCGTAGCTTGATGCGCCCTAATGCCAGTGATCAAGGCTTGGTTGTTGATTCGCCTTCTGTTTTGGCTATTGCAGGCTCGGCTAATAAATATAAGTACAATGTAGTAATAAAGCAGATAGTGGCTCAGCATAGGCTGCTATCTGGTTATCTTGAGTTTGAGTTGCTGGGTCGACAAGCAGATACTTTGAGAAAGCTTGCTTTAAAGGACATATCTGATTCGGTCAGCGCTGAACAAATTAAACTACGGTTTAAATACTTTCAGCGCATAGAGGGTGAAATGATTCTCCCTGAGGGATTTGTACCTGAACGGATAGAGTTAAAGGTGGTGGTTCAGCGTCCCAAGAAAGCGGTTGTAGAAAAGAAATTTGGCTGGCTGGTTAAAGAGAGCTGAGTAATAGAATTAAACAAGAGAGTTAAGCTTATGTTTGGAAAAAAAGAAACGTCTACATCTTTTTCAGCAGGGTCAACGACACTGGTGTCAAAAAATACAGAAATTGTCGGTGATATTAACTTCTCTGGTAATCTGATGGTTGAAGGGGCTGTTAAGGGTAATATCTATTCTGTAGATGGCGCTGATGCTCATGCGAGAATCTTGGAAAGCGGGATCGTTGAAGGTGAAATGCGTGTTCCAACTATCGTTATCAACGGCACGATTAATGGCGATGTTTATTCGAGTAAACATATTGAGTTAGCGGCTAAAGCCGTCATTAATGGCAATGTTCACTACGAGTTAATTGAAATGGTAAAAGGCGCTCAGGTTAACGGTAATCTGGTCTACAGTGCCAAGAGCAGCGCTAAAAAGGCCGTGGGTTCTCTTCCTAAGCCCGATATGAATGACACTACTCGAGTTAAAGCGGATATAAAAACGATCAGCTCTCCGGCGGTTAATAAAGCTTAAGTCTTGCCTAAAGGCTATTCAATATTTGGGTCATTTTATCAGTAATACTTGACTATTTTGCTAGGTTAAAGAGATAATCTATGCATTTGTTAATGTGGAATTGCTATGACTGTTGCTGAATCATTCACACCAGAGCCTATATATGTGACTGAGCACGCTGTTGCTAAAGTTCGCAGCCTCCTAGAGGAAGAAGACAATTACGACCTAAAGTTGCGTGTCTATGTTACCGGCGGCGGTTGTTCTGGTTTTCAATACGGTTTCACTTTTGATGAGGTAGTCGCTGAAGATGATGCCGTGATCAAGAAAAATGATGGTGTTGAAGTGCTTGTCGACGCAATGAGCTACCCTTACTTGATTGGCGCGCAAGTTGACTATAAAGAAGATCTTCAAGGCTCTAAGTTTGTGGTAAGTAATCCTAATGCATCGACAACATGTGGCTGTGGTGCGTCCTTTTCAATATAGTGCTATGTATTATATAACCCCAGCATGTCGTTTGGTCATTGTTGGGGTCATTTCGGTTTTTCTTTCCTTAAATGCTTATGCTCAGTCTGATTCTGCAGAATCTATTAATCCTGAAGGTTATGTTGCACGCATCTTGAATGATTCCCCTGAAGAGGTTGCAGACGCATTGAGCCGTGCAGAGGCCCTCTATCTCGAAGGTAAATTGCCGGCTAGCGCTAATCCCATTTCCATTGTATTGCATGGACCTGAAGTGGAAATTTTCTTCAAAGATAATTACGACGAGTATAAAAACATTGTCGACTTGGCTGCTAGATTAAGTGCATTTGGTGTAGTTGATGTAAGGGTGTGTGAAACTCAGACAGGGATACTGGGGCGCAGTCGCTCTAGTGTGCATTCCTTCATCGGCACTGTGCCCTTCGGGCCAACAGAGGTTAAGCGCTTGTTAAATCAGCAGAATTACGTCTATTTTTAAGCTCCCTCATCTTTAAAGAACGCTGGCACTTAAGCCAGATAAATACCACCCAATATCACTTCCTTGCTCGCTCCAGTGACTGATGGCAAGCTGCTTTTTTTCCCTTCTATGGTTTGTTTTGCCAGCCATGCAAAGCAGCTAGCCTCTACCCAGTCAGGATGCATTCCTAAAGCTTCTGTACTAGCAAATTGCTTGGGCTTTAAGCGTTTTTGGAGTCGGTTACAGAAATTGTGGTTGTGCGCTCCGCCGCCGCAAATATATATTTCATAGTTACCACCTTTGGTGGTGAGCTCTATGGCTCGCGCAATACTCTCCGTACTGAATTCCGACAGGCTTGCTTGAATGTCTACCGCAGAAAAAGTTTGACCCAAGCTTGTGAGCTGGTTTTGTAGCCAGGGCAGGTTAAAGTCTTCTCTCCCCGTACTCTTGGGTGGTAGTAGAGGAAAGTAGGGGTGTTCTAAAAGCTTATCTAAAACTAGCTGTTGCACCTTCCCCTTAGAGGCCCAGCTGCCAGATTGATCGTAAGCTTTGTTTTGATGGAGTTGGCACCAGCTATCCATCAACCCATTTGCAGGGCCTGTATCAAAGCCGATAACACTTCCATCTGCTGGTAGGTAGGTGATATTTGCTATGCCGCCAGTGTTGAGTATGATTCTGTCGATATTATTTGATTGAAATAATACCTTGTGAAATGCGGGTGCAAGCGGTGCACCGTGCCCCCCGGCGGCAATATCTCGACGGCGAAAATCAGCCACAGTGGTGATGCCCGTTGTCTCGGCAATAATGTTTGGGTCCCCCAACTGAAGAGAAAACCCAAGCGAGTTATTGGCCCCCTTTCCTTCGGGTTCACCTTCTTCGGGTGGATAATGCCTTATAGTTTGCCCATGGCTGCCAATCGCTTTGATCTCTTTTGCTTGAATGTTTGATGCTTGACATAGTGCTTGTGCGCTTTGGCTAAAGAGCAGGGCAAATTCTTGGTCTAGGTAGCGGATTTGCTCAATTTCTTTTTCACCATTGAGTGCTAGTTTAAAAACGATATCTTTTGTTTTTGAGGGGATTTCGTGAGAGTAAGTGCTTACAACTTGAGGTGTGTCACCATTCCATTGTATTAATATGGCATCAATAGCGTCGACGCTAGTGCCGGATAATAAGCCAATAGTGTAAGTCTGGCTCATTGTGTTCTCGCTATATTCACGGGTGTTAATTGGTCTTGCTTGTATCTAGGCTGGGTGTGCTGGCGATTTGGATTTTACTGCCGTATTTCTCAAGTTGAGCAACAATGGGGCCTGTTTGTAGTCTGAAATTCTCAAGTTCAGATTTGGCAATGGACTTTGCTTTTGGCAGTGGTACTCTGACGGGATTTCTAACAGAGCCATTTAGGTAAAATTCGTAATGCAAGTGAGGCCCTGTTGCTAAGCCCGATGAGCCCACGTAGCCAATAACTTGCCCTTGTTTTACGCGCTTTCCGGTACGTATACCTCTGCCATATTTATGCATGTGAGCGTAGAGCGTCTTATAAGATTGTCCGTGCTGGATGATGACTGTACGCCCATACCCACCTTTGGTGCCTGCTAGTATGACCTTTCCATCGCCGGCGGCTTTAATGGGGGTGCCTGTTGGTGCGGCATAATCTGTGCCCTTATGAGCACGAATTCTGTTGAGGATGGGGTGTTTGCGTTTTAAATTGAAGTGAGAGCTGATTCGGGCGAAATCGACAGGCGTTCGTAAAAATGCCTTGCGCATACTTTTTCCCATTGGGGTGTAGTAATTGCTCTCACCTTTGCTGTCGGTATAGCGGACAGCCTTAAATGTTTTTCCTTGGTTTGTAAACTCGGCCGCTAGAATTGGGCCGTTGCGTAGCTTTTCACCATTTAAAAATTGTTCTTCGTAAAGTACCTTAAAGCTATCATTTGCTCTGATGTCTAGTGCAAAATCAACATCCCAGCCAAAGATGCTGGCTAACTCCATAATTAATCGCTCTTCCATGCCAGCACCTGTGCCGGCAAGAAACAAAGAGTTAACGATAGTGGCTTCACGGTAAGCGGTATGAGTGTCGGGTTTTAGGGATTGTTCTAGATGTGCAAAGCCTGTTTTTGTGCGGTTAAATTCAACAGAGTTCAGTCTGTCTTTTTGAAAGCGCAGGTTCTCCAGTTTGCTATCAACAATATTAAATTGGATTTTTTGTCCAGGGTGCAGTCGTGTCAGTACCTTGGTTGCAGGGCTGCTGCTCATCAGTTCATGAAGGCTGGTGTCGGCAAGTCCTGCGCGTTGAAAGAGTAAAGATAAGTTATCTCCAGATTTAACCGTGAGAGTTTGCCAATTTATAAGCGCTGTTTTTATGTTGGGTTCTACTGTGGTACTGGCGGTGCTAATGGACAGATCGATCTTGTGTTCTTGACGTTGACTTTGGGTAGGTTCTTCGGATGGGGTGATTGCTGAGAACAGTAATAGTGAGCAGCCAAGTGTACCTATGGCTAAGGCATGGCTTCTTGGGAAGCCGTTTAAATGCTTCCGAATTTCAATTTTTTTAATAAAATCAAAGTCTTTCATATTCTTCTTAATGCTTTACTGTATATTTATTATTTGCAGAAGCTTTTATACCAGAATGCGATTAATTAATCACCTTTAAATTGTATTCGGTTCTTTATAGATTGACGGGCTTCAAATTAGTATTTTACAAAGTATCGTGCTTGAGCTTTATTTGTTTTGTTCTGCATATAGATGCTTATGTTTTCATCGGGCTCGCGGCTTGTTTTTCGGGTGAGTTCCGGTATCGTGTGCGCCATTATATAGCGTCAAAATAGACCAACGACGCTATACACAGCTAGGTTTCATGGCTCCATTGATGAGTCTCTAAAAAATTATATTGTTCAGGTGGGTGTTAAGTGAGTGTTGGATCAGAGTTGTTATTGGATTTAGAGGGGCGTGGTTTGGTTGCCCAAATGACAAGTGAGGAAACTCTCAAGGGCTTCTTGGATAAGCCGAGAGTGCTCTATTGTGGTTTTGATCCTACAGCGGATAGTTTGCACATAGGTAGCCTTGTCCCTTTATTGACATTGAAGCGCTTTCAGATAGCAGGGCATACGCCTGTTGCTTTGGTTGGTGGAGCTACTGGCCTTATCGGAGATCCTAGTTTTAAGGCGCAAGAGCGTAAACTGAATACCCCTGATATTGTTGGCGGTTGGGTTGAGAAGTTAAAGGCCCAAGTATCCCAATTTATTGAGTTTGATTCTGGTACGAATGCAGCTAAGGTGGTCAATAACCTTGATTGGATGTCGGCTGTTTCTGTATTAGATTTTCTGCGAGATATTGGGAAGCATTTCTCCATCAACAATATGATTGCTAAAGAGTCGGTAAAGCAAAGAATTAATCGGGAAGGCTCGGGGATCTCTTATACCGAGTTTAGTTATATGCTTCTTCAGTCATATGATTTTGCTGAGCTATATAAGCAGCATGATTGTACTATGCAGATAGGCGGGTCCGATCAGTGGGGTAATATTGTGGGCGGTGTTGAGCTCACAAGGCGCCTTCATGGTGCTCAAGTGTATGGTTTGACCTTGCCTTTGGTGACAAAAGCAGATGGAACCAAGTTTGGTAAAACTGAGTCTGGTACCATTTGGCTAGATCCCGCCAAAACATCTCCTTATGCTTTTTATCAGTTTTGGTTGAATACGGCCGATGCAGATGTGTATAAATTCCTGAAGTACTTTACTTTCTTGGATCTTGCTAGGATTAATGAGATTGAAGAGGAGGATCAAAATGCATCAGGTCGACCTCAAGCTCAGGCTATATTGGCGGAAGAGGTAACTCGTATTGTTCATGGTGAGGCAGCATTGGTTGCTGCACAAAAAATAACGCAAACCTTGTTTAGTGGTGATGTGCTAAGCCTAAGTAAAGAGGATTTGATGCAGCTTGAGCAGGATGGCCTTCCATCTACGGTGTTGGCAGATGAGGGGCTTTCGGCGCCGTTAACGAGCTTGTTTGTATCGGCGGGTTTGGCAAAAAATGGCAAGCAGGTAAAGGATGCTTTATCGCGTGAAGCCATATTTTTAAACGGTGAACCCTTGGCTTGGGATCAAAATATGTCTGCTTCAGAGTTGTTTGTTGAGTCTAAGGCGATGTATGGTAAATGGTTCGTAGTGAAGCTGGGTAAGAAAAGTTACCATCTGTTTAGATTGTAGGCTTTTATTTCTCTCTATTGGTTTATTATCATTTTTGTTGTTGTCTACTAAAATTTATACTAAGTGATCTTATTTATAAGCGGGTTATATGTCCGAAGATAAGCGTAAGCAGAAACGTTTCAAGGTTAACTGGTCTTCTAGGCTCTTATTTGCGGATAGGAGTTTGCATTCTGTTAGGGTTCGAGATGTCTCTTCTGGTGGTGTAGGTTTTGAACATGCGGTTCAAATTCCAAATGGTACGGAAGTCAATATTGAGTTCTCGCCAATGATAGGTGGTAAGAAGTATCTTATCAGAGCTAAGGGTGAGGTGATGTTTAGCATGATACTTAGCGGTAGTTCGGGCTTTAGTCATGGCCTAAAATTCACCTTGGTCCCTCGCGAGCAATTTGAGCAGCTGGCTGAAATTCTGAAGTCTTTCGACTAAGTTTTAACCTGTTTATTGTCTGCGTGAAGAAAAGTAAGAAATATCTAAAATATCTATTGCAGAACCGTTAAACATCCGTATAATGCGCTCCTCTGTTCGAGGCGACGCTCTGAAAATTCAGTTCGAAAAGCCAACAAAAGAATCGCTTAGCCGAGCGCTAAGTGACTGTTTTTTAAAAACAAAGATTAAGC
>JBOEGR010000037.1:0-142 GCA_050633525.1 Cellvibrionaceae bacterium | reverse complement strand
ATTTAAATGATGTTACGTTTTAGTATTGAGCAAAAATCAGATAGTGCTTACTTTGTTTAACATCGTACCTAATCAGTGCGACTGTTTTGAAGTGAGCGTGAGCTATCGAACATGATTATTAACTGAAGAGTTTGATCATGGC
>JBOEGR010000036.1:0-49207 GCA_050633525.1 Cellvibrionaceae bacterium | reverse complement strand
TCCCGCCGGTTTATCCTTGACGTATGTATCGTAACAGGGAATGCTGTTGTAAGAGGTGCTACTACTCTTATCTGTAGACGGTTATCTCTGTCTTATCTTGGTTGGTGCTCACGCGTAAACGTCAGCGTTTTTTTGCCAAACAGTTTTCTTTATACTAAAAACAACTAAAAACAGAACCGTTGTTGGTAAAAACAATTCACAGCAAAATTGTTTAAAGCCTCAACGATTTCGTTGAGCGTTATAACGCTTTTGTTATCACATTGATATTTATCGGTTTATTGAGTCATAGACGCACCTCTATCCACAGGGTTACTTTTTAGCGTGAATGCGTCAAGGATAAACCGGCGGGATTCGCTGCGCTCATCTCCTTGACGTATGTATCTTAACAACGAAAGGCTCATCATGAGGTGCTTAAGCCTAGGACTATCCAGATGGATAGTTATTTCATAACAATTCGATACAACATTAGGTTATTCAATCGATACCGATAGCGAATAAAGACGACCAATAATACAAACAACAACAGCGGCAAACGTCACTTCCTCATTCTTTTTTGGGAAGTGACGGTTGCCGTGCAACCGTTCAACTAATTGAATTCATTAACAAAAAAGTCGAATAAAAACTACTTTGCGTTAAATTAGGAAAGTGCGCAGAAAAATACTATAAAAATAGATTGAAATAAACTCTTTTATTGAATAAAGTCGATCAGGCTATAGGCGTCTTTTAAAGACGTAGCAAGGGCACGACAGGCTGGTAATTGCTTATCAATTATTCGTGAATCTTACAGCCTAAGACGATCAATCCTAATTGATCATCAATAATGCACCCTCCGCTTATGGTGGGTAATACAACACTGAGCTTGTACAGTCAGTTCACACTATCGCATAGCCTCCAAGAGGTATTACGCGACTATTCAATTTCCCTTGGGCGATTGAATTCAAACTATACACAGGCAATCCGCCGTTTGCACGGATGAGAAAAACGGGTAGGCATTCACTGTTGTATTCCTCGCTGTTGTTTAGCGATCATCACTGATTCCCATTTTTGATAACCAATCTTGGCTTTATCGATGAGTATCACAGTACCTCTGCGTGTGATAGCGGAGACCGAAGCCCAATCGGTTTAACAAAGTGGGTTAAGAGAAAAGACAGAAAGTGAAAATGAACAGATAACCATTTACCCATAAAACATGAGGAATCATTATGCAATAACCGACTATTGATATCGTTAATAACGATGAGTTGACAGACTTAAAACAATCTCTATTGATTGAACTCCTTACAGGTATAACCCATGGTTGACCTGACAAGTGGCTTTGAGAGCTAACGTAGATTGGGAGTCGTGCCCCATTGATCCTTGTTCATACGCTTGTATGAAACAATAAACAGCACGCTGTTTATTGTGATCATTACCACTCACCATCCTAGTAAGCACGGTTCAGTATTCAAGTTTGAATCACTGAAAAACGAATCTATAGATCAATAGAATAATGACAAAGCGTTACTGATTTAATAAATAGAAGGTTAACGTTCTACAAACAATGAAACGTTAATGCGAGATTAGAATATATCTTATTGGTATTGTCATGTGGTTTATACGTGTTAATGACCAAGAGATATGTCTATGGAAAAACTCAATTACGAACTGAATAACTTATGCAAGCGCATTAGGGAGGGAAGCTACAAAACACAAAAAGACCGGCGTAATATGCTGCGATTATTCGCCCGCGAATTAAAACAATTGGGTTTCCGTCAGATGAGTGCTTCGTCCCTGAAAGAGAAGCATGTGAAAGCACTGGTGACGTATTGGCTGGATAAAGAGTTGTCAGCGGGGACAATCAAAAACAGAAAAGCCGCTCTGGGCTGGTGGGCGGAAAAAGTCGGTAAATATCACCTTGTGGATACCGCCATTCAACAACTGGAGATTCCTAACCGAGTCTATAACATCGAATCAAAAGCCCGTGATGTCACGCAAGCACAGCTCAATCAGATTATCGATCCGTATGTCAGGGCCAGTGTTACGTTGATCAAAGCCTTTGGTTTACGCAAAGAGGAAGCCATTAAAATCATTCCGCAATGGGCCGATCAGGGAGACTTTATTCAACTCAAAGGCAGTTGGTGCAAAGGGGGACGCCCCCGACAAGTCCCTATTCTCACACCAGTGCAACGGGAAGCTGTTGACCTGGCAAAGCAGATCGCAGGCTCTGGTGCATTAATCCATTCTACCCGCAGCTCTCATCAACAAATGAAGCGCTATGAGTACACAACCTATAAAGCGGGGCTTAAAAACCTGCATGGTTTACGGCATCGTTACGCCCAAGAACGTTATAAGACGCTCACCGGCTGGGAGTGCTCCTTCAGAGGCGGCAAAACCCGAAAGGAACTCACACCGGAGGAAAAAATGATTGATAAGGAAGCAAGGCTAACCATCTCAGAAGAAATGGGCCATGGGCGTATTGATGTCGCCAGACAATATATAGGCAGATAAAGGGTGACATGATGACAAATGACCATTGGTAAAGGCATTCGGGTTGAGGCATTCATTATCTTTATAGATACATTTATTAAGATACGCGTTTTCACATCGTCACAGTATCTTAAGTAATATTACTACCACTCATAACCTTGAATATAAAACTCTCAATTTCGACAGATAGTGATAATAAAAAATCATCCCTACCACTGGGGACAGATAACATAACAGAGGATGCCAAGCCTTGTTCATCGAAACCATTGGGCAATGCAATACCCGGCATATCTAAATAATTGGTTAACATAGTATTACGCAATAGTTGTGCATTGGTTTCGGCAAATATTTTATTATTTTCTAGTAACGGTTTAAGCAGAGGTGCAGTACAAGGCAAAGTTGGATAAGTTAAAATGTCGCCATTAAGAAAAGTGGATATTGCTTGTATTAAGGCTGGCCTCAATTGCTGTAAACAATAGTAGTCCTCGCTGGAATGGTGTGCAGCAAGTGATAGCCGGTGACGAATATTCGGATCTAACTCAAGCGCTTTTGGACTATTTAAGATTGAGGCATATTGCTGATAGGCTTCAGCCGCAACAATGGTGCCGTATTTTGCAAAGGCTTGTTGCACTTCGGTCAAAGCAGGAATAGTTTTATAGTCAATAGTGGCTCCGTTTTTTTCCAAGGCATTTATGGTGTTGTCAAAATTTTTTAAAACAGAAGGCTCTACTCCTGCAAAGACAATATTTTCGGGCACTATAAAGGTACAGTTTTTGATATCGACAGCAGTAGTATTAATTTCTGTATTATTTCTTAATACAGCATCCAACTGAATACAATCTTCCATCTTGTGGGCAAATATACCAATGCTATCTAATGTTTTTGAAAGAGGATAAACCCCTTGCTTTAAAAATCGTTGGACACTCGCCTTAAAGCCAATAATACCGTTAAAGCTGGCTGGAATTCTAACTGAACCAGAGGTATCTGTGCCTATGGCACAGGGGACAATACCCATAGCAACGGTCAGAGCAGAACCCGAAGATGAACCACCGGGAATACGCGCTGGTTGATAGCAGGGGTTAATGGGTGTTCCGTAATGTGGATTAAGACCTAAGCCTGAATAGGCAAATTCACTAAGATTGGTTTTACCGATAGTGATTAAACCGTGAAGGGTGCTATTGGCAACAATCTCAGCGTCTTTCGCTGCTGGTGCAGCAGAGCGATAAATGGATGAACCGGCTGTGGTGCTATAATGCTCAATATCAAATAAATCCTTCCAGGCAATGGGCACGCCATCTAATGGGCTTAATGGCGCACCACGGCGATACCTGTCGCGACTGGCTAGCGCCTCTTGTCGCGCACGTTCTGGTGTTAACGTAATAAAAACTCCTTTGGCCTGAGAAGAAGAGGCTTTTTTTAAACAACCTTCTACAACACTGACAGGATCTGCTTGGCCGGTTTTATAACGCTCGACTAATGCCAAGGCCGATAAGTCTTTATTAAAATTCGATAACACCTTATTTTGCGATTAATGTATGAGTTAACTTAACCGCAGCGGCATGTGCCTCTTTAACTGAGTTATCATGCCTATCATCACCAAACTCTTGATACTCAGCGTAGATATGATGCATGACTTCCACACCTAAATAATGCTTAATGGTATTGATATGTGTATCGAAGTGATTCATCGTCTCCCGAATACCACCGGGTTGAAAACCGAATTCACCACAGGAGCTGAGTAATACCAATGTTTTGCCCGACATAATTGGTTCTAGGGGATAATCACCCCGGGATAAATCAAAGGAAAATGTTTTGCCAACACGAACAACTTGGTCTACCCAGGCTTTTAGTGCTGTTGGCATACCGTAATTGTACATTGGTGCCCCAAGCACAATGATATCTGCACGGTCCAATTCATCGATTAACTGATCAGATAAGGCCACTTCAGCGACTTGCTCCGGCGTGCGTTCAACTGGGCTGGTAAAAACAGAAGCAATCCATGCTTCTGTTGTTGCGGGGGGCGGGTTTAAGCCAACGTCTCTGCGAATAACTTCATCTTCTGGACGTTGCTCTTTCCAGGTAGTGATAAATTTATTCGATAACTCACGAGAGATTGATCGTGTCTGGCGAGCACTGGCATCGATATGTAAAAGTGTTGTCATAGTGAAGACTCTTATTTATTCAGGTAGATTTAGCGATAAAGTAATTCAATAAGGCTGAGGTTTGAATTCACCGGATTGCATTTTGGCAACCAATGCTTCAACTTGTTTTCGTATATCCTCAGGAACACTGGGGTGAAAGGAACCAATACGCATGGCATCACCATCATTCAAGTCGGCTTTGTAGAGCGTTCCTTGCAGTCCCTCTTTTACGGCGATACGCAAATAATTCAGTATCATTTGTCGGACATCTAAAATAGCGGATTGCAACATAATGTCTGGCCATTTTTGTATGGCGTCGTAATAAATGCCTATGCTATAAGCACCTCTTTCTTTAACGGCTTGTAAACTACCTACTGTAGCCGCATCCATTGTTGGCCAGACCACATCAGCCCCTTGATCTAATTGAATCAATGCCGCCTCTTTACCCTTGGCAACATCTTCCCAGTCACCAGTCCAGGTAACGAATACCTTGGCATCGGGCCTGGCTGCTTTGGCTCCAAATTCAAAGCTTTCAACTGTATCCGTAGTAAATTTAAATTTTTGTGCAGCAATAATACCTACTTTACCGGTTTTTGACATTTTGCCTGCGGTATAGCCCATTAAATACCCCAACTGGCTGAAATAAAAATCCGCATTGGCAACATTAGTCCGGGTGTTAAGACCATTGTTAACCATAAACATTGTCTTAGGATGACGCTTGGCAACACGTTCAACCGCATCTTGAAATTCCCCACCATGGCCAATCACTAAATCGTATCCACGTCTGGCATAATCAGATAGAGCTTCTAGTTGATCGGGTTGTTTTATTTTTTCTGAGTAAGCGAATTCTATGCCCAGTTCTTGCTGCGCTAACTGCAAGCCTTCATAAGCTGCTTGTGTCCAACCATTATCAGTAATACTGCCAGGCGCAACAATCGCGACTTTATAGAGTTCTGCTGCTTGAGCGATACTTAGATGGGCCAATACTAAGGCACATATGAATATTGTGATTAGTCTATTTGTTATCTTCTTCATTGTTATTATTCCTCGATGACTTCTATTTAGAATCTATAGTGCGGATAAGTTTGTCGAAATAAAACTGAGTAATTTTCATCATAGGGATGAGTCTATCTTTTTTATTGGTTACTTTTCTACCCTATCGACTTTCTCGATCATAAGGTTTCCCCAATGCTTCCGGCGCCCTAACCGCACCTACCAAACCAATAAGTGCAAGAATCGATACTAAGTACGGTAGTATTAAAAAAATCTGATAAGGGACATCGGGGTGTTCAAATTGAAGGCGTAACTGAGCAGCATCACATAAACCAAAAAATAAAGCGGCGACAACTGCAAGCAATGGATTCCAACGTCCTAAAATAATAGCTGCAAGGGCAATATAACCTTTGCCTGCACTCATATCCTCGGTGAACAGATGAATCTGTGATAACACCAGATGGCAACCACCCACCGCAGCTAACATTCCACTAATAGTGACTGCCATATAACGCATAGAAAAAACAGCAACACCGGCTGAATCCGCCGCACGGGGATTTTCACCAGTGGCGCGTAAGTTAAGTCCCAATTGGGTTTTATAAAAAAACCAAACAATAAACGGCACTAGCAGATACAAACCATAGACAATGGGGTCCTGATTAAAAAAACTTTTTCCTATAATAGGCAGTGATGACAACCAGGGAATAGCTATAGGCTCGTAGCCAGCAACAGAAGTTTGGCCCATATCAGCACCAAAAATTTGTCGCGCTAAAAATGCTGTTAATCCGGCAAAAAATAAATTAATGGCAATACCGGCAACTAATTGATTGACTCGCAGCGATACTGTCAATATCGATAGTATTAAACCACCAAGCCCACCCAATAGAAGACCAAACACTAAACCCACAGATGCTATTCCAGAGAGATAAGCCCCCGTTGCCGCACCAAAGGCACCGGCTAAAATCATCCCCTCTAAACCAACGTTATAAACACCGCTGCGTTCAGCAATAACACCGGCTAATGCAGCAAAAGCAATGGGTACCGCAAGGCGAAGACTGGATGCCATAAAATCGGTGAGAAATACCATATCGAAAAAAAAGTCCATACTAGCTCCCCTTATTCGCCGTTGATTTTATGTGAACTAACTTATTAGCTTTGCGCTTACGAAAGAAAATAGCTAAGGCAGAATTTTCAAACCGCAGGGCTAAACTGGCAGCCACTAAAATAACAACCAATCCCTGTAATGCTTCAGCCACTGTTGCTTCTACACCAACAACACGCTGCATAGCACCTGCACCGGTTTGTAAACCCGCTAGAAAAAAAGAGGCAAAAGGCACAAAAATAGGATTGGCAACGGCGATAAATGCCACAATAATGCCATCAAAGCCATAACCCGGACTAAATAGATGAAAGAGTCGATATTTAAAACCAATGACTTCTATTCCACCCGCTAAACCAGCAATAGCACCACCGGCTATCATTGCTTTTAATATTTGTCGCTTAACGTCAATGCCGGCATAATTAGCCGCTATAGAATTTTTGCCAACGGTATCCATGGCAAAACCAGAGGGTGTGTAGCGATAATAAAAATATAAGAAAATAGCTAAGAGGATACCTATCAATACGCCGAGGTGAGTATCTGTCTGTGGCATTAAAATGGGGAGTAATAAATGAGAGGCCAACTCCTCGGAATAAGGGTAAGGAGCATTTTCAGCTAGCATTGGTCCACTGACAGCATAGGACACGATATGAATGGCAATAAAATTCATTAACAAGGTAACAATTACCTCATTAATACCATGATAAGCCTTAAGATAACCCGGAATGGCCGCCCATAGTCCACCTCCTAACATGGCACTAAATAAAATAACAGGAATACCCACTAAGGCAGGCATATCAGCAAAGGATAAACCTATAATGGTTCCGAATAATCCTCCGATATAAATTTGCCCTTCACCACCTATATTAAATAGACCTGCTCTTAACGGTACAACTACCGCTAAACCTGCCAGCAGTATCGGTGACATTTTGACAAGGGTATTGGCAACACCCCAGTAATCAAAAAATGCCTCTTTAAATAAAACGCGATAAGCATCTATGGGATGAGCACCTACAATAGCAATCAGTACGGCTCCCAATAGTAAGGCAATAAAAATGGCCCATAGTGTTCGCAGTGCAAACATAGTTTTAATAAAACCTTCCATTAGCTCTCCTCCCTTTGCACACCGCCCATCAACAGGCCAATATCCTCGGTGGTTACTTCATTAGCTGCTAGAACACCGGACAGTCTGCCGTCACACATCACACCAACACGGTCAGCGACTTCCAATAAGTGTTCAAGCTCCGTTGAAATATACAGAATAGCGACACCTTTAGCTCGCTGCTCTAAAATTTTATTCTGCACAAATTCTATTGCGCCAACATCAAGACCCTTGGTTGCCTGCATAATGACTAATATTTTGGGGCTGGCTTCAATTTCTCTGGCTAAAATAATTTTTTGTTGGTTACCACCGGAAAGATTACGTGCATCTTGATCCTGGTTATCCAAGCGGATATCGTAGTTATTAATTAACTGTTTTGCCGTATCGTGAATACTCGTAAAGTTCATCAAGCCATAACGAACAGCCGGTGGTCTATCAAAACTGCGTAGAAAGAAGTTATTAGCAACGGAGTAATCAAGTACCAACCCTGTGGTATGTCTATCTTCAGGGACAAAACCAATACGTGTTTTTGTCAATCGATCTTTAACACTGAGGGTAGAGAGAGGGTTATCTTCACAGAATACTTCTCCTGTTAACAATGGCCGTAAACCAACGATGGCTTCAGCCAACTCCTGCTGTCCGTTACCGTCAACACCAGTGATCCCCAGCACCTCTCCTGCTCGCACATCACAGGAAAAGTCTTTAACTGCTTTGATATCGCGATTACCCATCACATTAATATTATCGACTTTTAGAATAATCTTACCGGGTTCACCCTGTCGTTGCCCAAGCCTTACTTCTGTCTCTCTTCCCACCATTAATTTAGAGAGTTCACGTACACTCACATCATTAGTATTTGCTGTTGCTACAGTATTGCCTTGTCGCATAATAACTGCGGAATCAGATACGGCTTTAACCTCATCTAATTTGTGGGTAACAAAGAGAATGGTATGACCGGCTTTGGCCAAGCGCTTAAGACCATCGAGAAAGTGGTTGATTTCATCCGGGGCTAAAATACTTGTAGGTTCATCAAGTACTAAAATATTTGCCTTTCGATAAAGCGCTTTTAATATTTCTACTCGTTGACGCATCCCCATAGGCAGTTTCCATACCGGCATACTTGAATCAATATCAAAACCATATTCTTCACTTAATGCCTGGATGTCAGCTTCATGCTTTTTTAAATCCACTGTTAGTGATTCTCCAAGCCCTAGCACAATATTTTCTGTTACGGTAAGAGAGTTAGCCAAGTGAAAGTGTTGATGAATCATACCAATTCCATGCTTGATAGCATCTCGCGGTGAGCGCATCTCAACAGCTTTATTATCAATAAGAATACGGCCACTGTCTGGACGATATAGTCCAAACAGTATATTCATCAATGTTGTTTTACCCGCACCGTTTTCACCCAAGACAGCTTGTATAGCCCCTTTATCTACTTGAATATTGATGCCGTTAAGAGCTGAAAAATGTCCAAAGGTTTTAACAATATTATCAATCACAAGATATGTCACTTTTATCCCCTACTATTGTTTAAATCATATACTCATTTCTTAAAAATACAGGGTTTATAAATGTAACTTCAGTATTAAATTAGCATTTCTTTCATTGGAGTTAACACCATTACTATTCTCAACACCAAATTTATTCGTCCAATGAACATATTCAATACCGACAAAAAATTTCTTCGGCGTATCAAACAACAAGGTCCCTACATCCCACTTTAGTTGAGTTGTAAAATTTAGCGTTGATGCTTCATCTTTAGTACTGGTTTCATAATCAGCAAACCCATCAAAAGTAAAATCAAGGCCGCCAATGTTAAAAGGTTGTGCGCCAAAAACAATGGTTGCTTGCCAGTTATCTCTTTGCAACTCGTTATTTCTATAGTAAAAATTAATATTTGAAAAGGAGAACCCAGGAATATCGAGATCAAAGCCGACACCATAGAGATAATTGATAAAGTCAAAATCACACTGGTCCAGTGTTTACTTCTACGGTTGTATCTAATAAAACATCCTTAACTATTCCAAAAGAAAAATCTTTTTTAGTTAATTTCCCTAGGCTAAAACGCGGTGTCAGCTCCCAATAATTAGCTTTTTGATCATTTTCAAAACGTTGATAGTCAACAAAGAAGAAAAGATCACCCCAGGAATGACCACTGACATGTTCAAGAGTTACTATTGTTGATTCTCCCTCTCCATCTGGCGTTAACTCGTAGTCCTCACCGGAAACCAAAGTGATACTGTTATCACTCCATTGGGTTTTTGCTGCAACCGTTGGCACTACCGCAACGGGTATTAAAAATAGCGCTATTGAAATTAAATATTTTATTTTTATCATGGAGTTACCCTACCTATATAATTTTTTTGTGATTATTGTTAGTAGTCGTCCATATCATCTTGCAAAAACTTATAAATGAATAAAAATGAGTATTTCTCACCCCATAGATGAAAAATACTTTCGCGCTAGCTTTTGGTGCATTTAAGGCAAGTGTTATAAAGCTCATGTGTCGCTGAATATTTTCTCAGTTGCCTTTTTTGGCAACGACTGACAATCATTAAACTTCTTGTAACTACTTATTTGGCAGTTTTAGCGCTGCTCGGAAAGGGTTACTGTTTAAATAACAACGATAAGTAAAGAGAAAATAATGATTCGCAACAAAATTAACTGGCCAAACGGCGCCCAGTGCGCTTGCGCTATTACCTTTGATATTGACGCAGATAGTCTTATCCATATTTCAAAACCCAACGATGGATACAATCGCTTGTACCCTATCTCTATGGGTCAGTATGGCCCGAAAGTTGCTATCCCTCGCATTCTAGATACTTATAAAAGATTGGGTTTAAAACAATCATTTTTTATTCCGGGATGGTGCATTGAGACTTACCCGGATACAGTAGATGCTATATTGAAAGAGGGGCACGAAATTGGTCATCACGGCTATCTCCATGAAGATCCGACAGAACACAGCCACGAGGAGCAGGTTTACTGGTTTGAACGAGCGCTAGAGACCCACCAAAAATTTACCGGGCAACACCCCAAAGGTTACCGCGCACCCGTCTATAATATGACCCAGGGAGTTATTGATTTATTGATTAAACACGGTTTTGATTATGATAGTTCTTTGATGGGAGATGATATCCCTTATATACTGCAAACTCAGCAGGGGTCATTAGTCGAAGTACCGGTACACTGGGGTACTGACGATTGGCCAACATTCGCCCACTACCCAGAGATAGGCTATATGATGCCCGTACAAGCCCCCAGCAAAGGATTAAATACTTTCTGGGAGGAATTTGAAAGCCAATATGAGGCCGGTGGTTTATGGGTAGGGATATGGCATCCTTTTCTTAGTGGCAGACTTGCTCGCTGGAACAAGGTGGAAGCCTGGCTGGAAAATATCTTATCCACAAAAAATGTTTGGTTTGCTTCTCTTGGAGAAATTGCTGCCTATGTACGCAATCTTGAACAAACATCGCAAAGTGTACGAGTTGACCAACTCCCCTATTACAATGGGCCTGTTCGGTTAAGTGATAATGATTTATAACATTCATTAGGAAAAGAGGAATCTTGATGGGTAATATTCCTCCCTTAAAAAGCCTACAAGCCTTTGAAGCTGTTGCGCGCCATCTTAGTTTTAAGTTGGCGTCAGAAGAGCTACATGTGACACCGACAGCTATTAGTCACCATATCAAAACTCTTGAAGATATTTTAGGTTACAGGTTGTTTAATCGACTCACGCGAACCCTGACCTTAACTAAGGCCGGTGAAGCCTACGCACCATTGATTCATGAAGGTTTTGCCTGTCTTGCCCGCGCCTCTGAAAATTTAAACAATACACAGACCACCGGAGAGATTGCTGTCAGTACCACCACCTCTTTTGCGACGAAATGGTTAGGGCCACGTTTGCACCGCTTTTCCAAGCAACATCCTGATATTACCGTTCGTATTCACGCCTCAGACTCTACTGTTGATTTTACTCGTCAGAACTTTGATGTGGGTATTCGATATGGACATGGTGATTATAATGACCTACACAGTGCCTGGCTTTTAGAAGACAAAGTCGCGCCTGTTTGTACAAGTGACTTTCCACTGGTAGAGAGCTTATCTACCTACCCTTTAATATTTGAAAAAACAGCCCTTATTCATTACGAATGGCCCGGGTTCACTCAGCAAGACCCCTGTTGGGAAAAATGGTTTGATCAAATTGGCCTTTCCATACAAGAGATACCTGTCAGTACTGTTTATAGTGATGAACATATGTGTATTCAAGCAGCTATTGAAGGTCATGGCGTAGCCCTAGTTGGTTTAATCGCAGCGGCAGATGATATTGAAGCCGGTCGTCTAGTAGTACCCCATAGTGCTCGCTTAAAGAATAAGAGCTACTATTTCGTATGCCCTGAAGCCTCTGCAGAGAGTCAAAAAATCGTCCTCTTCCGAGACTGGCTTTTAGATGAGGCTGACTTATTTCGCGATAGTAAAATTGGACAACAAATCGAATAGATATTGCCAATTATTCAAACCTTACAACCTTACTCATCTGATAGCTGAGTAATCCTCACGTTTCAATTTTTTTTAATGTGATATTTTATTATCCATTCACTTACATTGGAGCGCAACGGTGTGACAATCAAAATCAGCAATAAACCATTTGATCCTTCACAATATCAAGGCACTAATGATAGTTTAACTTTGGCTATTTCAACAGACGGATCCCCTGAATACGATGTAACTTACGAGATAAAAGCACGATGCGGTCGAGCTGTACGTTTAGCAAAAGGAGAGCACTTAACAATTACCAACCCATCGGGCAAGCAAGTTTGTGACTTATGGACTTTTGCTTTTCCAAATCTTGCTGAGTTTATGTCGATGGAACATTCTCATACCGCTCTCAGTTCTACCATCCCTAAGGTTGGCGATACCTTAGTGACTAATGCCCGTAACCCTATACTGACCTTTGCGCATGATAGCTCACCGGGCGTACATGATACTGTCATTGCCGCTTGCGATCTCGCGCGCTATCAACAATTGGGCTGCGAAGAGTATCACGATAATTGTTCCGATAACTTACGAATGGCACTGGCTGCTATTGGTCTTAAAGCACTAGTCGTACCGACACCTTTTAATATTTGGATGAACACCCCTGTTGCCAACGGAGGCAAAATCCTCTGGCAGACACCTGTTTCATCTGCTGGGGATAATGTTGTTTTTCGTGCGGAACAAGACTGTATTGCCGTTATGTCTGCTTGCCCTCAAGACTTAACGCCTATTAACGGTCTTAACCAAAGTCCCTCAGGCCTGACCTTTCTCGTTAACCACGATAAATAACTATGTCTCACAAGGATCTACCTCCAGCTGATATGCTTGTGAGAGGGCATTGGGTTATTGCTGGTCCTAACAACAATGATATTTATTATGATGGAGCTGTCGTTATCGCTGGCGATATAATTGTTGATGTTGGCAATTATAAGGACTTAAAATTAAAATTCCCTACTATTAAAGAGAAGGGATCAAACAAGCATATCGTTATTCCTGGACTAATTAACACACATCACCATAGCTTCGGCCTTCCTTTTAGCCTACATGGAGTGGCCGATACTACATTGGAATTATGGCTACAAAATATTCGTGGTATAACCAACCTGCCCCCGATTTTATCCGCACAACTCAGCGCTACTCGTCTGTTACAAAGTGGCGTTACCGCAGTTATTGATATGTGTGGTCTGAGCGGCCATGTTGACAGTGTTAACCAAGTCGTACGGGATAAATTAGCGGGCTATGATAAAACCGGTATTCGTACCATTTTAGCGCCGGGTATACGCACTAAAGGATTTCTAGTCTATGGCGACAAACAAGACCAAAACTTTATCGATACGCTACCAAATAATCTTCAAGAAATCGCTCGACATCTATTGCCCGGCAGAAATTGCATAACGACAACGCAGTACTTTGATTTGTTTGAACAGTGGCATCAGCATATTCAAACCAAACCTTTATTAGACGTTTGGTTTGGGCCTCCCGGTGCACATTGGGTCGATGGCGATATCCTACAAGAAATGGCAAAAATAGCCGAAAGTAATAATCTTGGTATGCAAACACACGCGTCAGAATCAAAAATAGAATATTTGGAGTCCTTACGCACTAGAGGGCATAGTTCTATCGAGTATTTATACAAGCTCGGGGTACTGTCACCACGGTTTTCGATTGCACATGGTGTTTGGGCCAATGCTAGTGATATTGCTATGCTAGCTGAAACAGGAAGCCATCTCTCCCACAATCCTAGCTCTAATTTACGCTTACAGTGTGGTATTGCGCCGATCAATAATTTACTGAACGCCAAGGTTTCAACCACACTAGGCATGGATGCCATGACGATAAATGACGATGATGATTTTTTTTCAGAGATGCGTCTAGCATTACGCTTACAACATCAGCCTGATAACAAAGAGTCTACGCTTTCACCACAAACGGTATTTTCGATGGCAACTCGCACAGCAGCTGACTTAATCAACCAAAAAAATAAACTAGGTGAACTCCGGCCAGGAGCTAAGGCAGATCTGGTTTTGCTAAACTCAGAACGTATTCTATGGCCTTGGGTTGCACCTGATATAAACCCTATTGACCTTATTGTTTTACGAGCAAAATCACAGGATGTCGATACGGTTATTATTGCAGGCAACACCGTATTAAAAAAGGGGCAACCGACTCAGTTTGATATTAAAGACCTACACAACAATATTGTCTACTCATTAGAAAAATCCAGTAGTTACCCCAAAAAAAATCTGCCCTAGGGGAGTTCAATCTATATCTTAAAAAATGGTATAAAAGTTATCTTCCTTATAAACAATAGCTTATATTTTAAGGTTAGAGATTTTTCATAAAGGCCTTTTCAATTTCAGAAAATTCAATATTTTTTATCTCCTATTTTCACATAAATCAACATATCGAATATTCTTCACCTGCTTTATTTTCAAGTGATAATATTTTTCCATGCATATCATACTATTAAAAAATTAACAACTGAAAAAAGGTTAATCGACAGATGATTTTTTTCATTCTTAACCAATAAAATAGATAATAATTTTAAGAAAACGAGCTATATTCTAATTATGGTGCCATATTGCTATTGGTTAACCCTTTATTTTTTATTAAAAAGTAAGAGAATATTTTATGAAAATTAAAAAATTTATTAGAAAATCACTGTCGTCTGCTTCTATTTTACTAGGCTTATTTATAACAACTACGAATATTTGCCATGCAACACTCAAAGTTGCCATAGTGATGCCTGGCCCAATTACTGACAAATCGTTTAATCAAGCAGGTTACGAAGGAGTTAAGCGTGCAGAGAAAGAGCTCGGTATCGAAATGGCATACAGTGAAAATATTGATTATTCTGATCAACCTAAAGCGTTAGCTGAATATGCACGTCGTGGATACGATGTGGTCATTGGCCACGGTGGAGAATTCCAAGAATCAGTAAAACGTGTGGCCAAACGTTATGAAGATACTATGTTCGTTATCGTTAATGGCACTAAAGCAAGAAAAAATGTCGCCACTATGGGTTTTGACATGATAAGCATGGGATATATCATGGGCTATGTTGGCGGAAAAATATCTCAGACTGCAAAGGCGGGTTACATTGGAGCAGAAAAGCTAAAAGCTTATTCTGATCTCGGAATTGGTTTTGAAAGGGGTTTTAAAAGAGCTCAACCAAATGGAAAGGTTATGACAGACATTCTAAGCTTGATTAAAGTTGACTATCAATTTTCTCTGCACCGTTGAAGTTGATAGAATGATAATCAATATGGCTATTCCAATTGGCTAAAGTACCTAACAATTCATCAAAGTCTATATCTTGAATATCCTTAGGTATATCACTGCTTAAGCCTGTATTATGGTTTGAGGTTCCTCCCTCACAGGGCACCATCATCTCTCTTCACCCTATAATGGCTTCAAGCTTAGCGTTCTTGAGATTGTAGTGATCTCCATCGAACCGCTTCGATTGATTCACACCTCCTAACAGCTCACAGCTTTGAAAAAATCAGCTTTATTATGGGTAATAGCCCATCTTTAAACGGAACTTAAATTTCATCTGGTTTTTTAATTCTAATGCGTCTCCAATGATTAAACTGTCCGCCGGTCGGATACCACTACTGTTTTCGCTAGTGGATAACGACAGAGGGTAGCCCTTGAATGATGTAAATGTTTACAAACACTTAATGGCACTCAATTCAACGTGATTTTCTGATAGCATCTGACTACCAAACTCTGAAGTGTATAAAACACTTTATTAATCTGCAGATATATAACGTTTATATTTACGCTCTTGGAAAAGGTAAAGCTGATACCAAAAGTCTAAATACATAATCAGGAATTAAAAATCATGTCAGAAAATGACAGTTCAATTGAAAGAGTAATACTAATAGATGAACCTTCAAAAGAAGACTTGTTTCATGGTAAGGGTCATGAGAAAACTGCTTCATCACTAGCCAAAGCGATTAGGGACTTCAAAGATAAAGATAGATCAATCGGTTTGGATGGACCATGGGGAAGTGGAAAATCTAGCATTGTGGAAATGGCAGAAAAAGAGCTGAACCAATCTAAAGTGAAAGGCTCGATTAATTACTGCTTTTTTACATTTGATATTTGGAAATCACAGGGATCTGCCTTTAGGCGGTCATTTTTAGAACATCTACTATCTTGGTCAATCAATAGATTTCCAAGCAAAGAGAGAAAACTCAAGGAAATCGAAAAAAATGTTAAAGGGAAAACTAGAATAATAGATACCAATAACCGAACTGTATTAGATATATACGGTGTTGTTTTGCTTTTATTGGTACCATTCTTACCACTTTATTATTTCTGGGCTAAGTCAGTTTTTGATATCCCTAATAGAGAAACACATTTTTTACTAACCGCCCCATGTATTGTTTTATATATTTTTCTATTTTTAACCTTCATAAGGGCTTTTATAAGCTGGATCAAGGAAAAACCTTATACGAGCTTTTTGGAAGCCATATCAAAAACCCTGCTTATTAGTGCAAAAAAATACGAAGACCATACAGTTAAACAACAAATTCGTGAAATAGACCCTAATGATTTTGAGTTTGAATTTACATTACGAAATATTTTAGAGGTTGTTCAAAGTGACAGCTATAAAATAGTTTTTGTTTTGGACAATATTGACCGCTTACCCTCCGATGAAATCGATGAGTACTGGGCTTTAGTCCGATCAGTTTTTTCTAGAAATTCATATAGAAATGAAAACAATGGGCGTACTCTTACTGCTATTGTTCCTTATGATCGCCATCACATTTTGAATACAACAGAAGTTATTAAAGAAGAAAATAACGAGAATATATCATCATTATCTAATCAAGAAATTTTCTCAAAAACATTTGATGAAGTTTTATCAGTTTGACCACCGGTTATGTCTAACTCAAAAGAGTTTTTTGAAGAAAAGATAACTGCGGCGCTGCCAAGATTTAAGAATAAAGAAGAGCTATTTCGTGTGTATCTTATATTTAATACCATTTTACAGTCTGATAATGGTCACGCAACTCCTCGGCAAATTATATTTTTTATTAATGAGCTTACTGGTTTATATACGCTACATTCCGGGAAATTTGAATTAACAACAATAGCTATTTATTTTGCGTATAAAGATTTCATAGAAAACAATCCAGTAGTATTGACTAGCCCAGAATTCATATCCGAAAGATTGAGAAACTTATCAAGTGATTCTGAAATAGAAAAGAAGTTAGCAGCTATTGCCTATAACGTTGATGAAGACTTGGCTTTTCAAGTACTTCTTGACCAAAAAATAGTCGCGGCGGTACAAGATGATAATTTTGAAACCTTAGAGAATTTATCCAAGTCTCCAGGGTTTGATATCCGTGTTAATGAAGTTATTCAGGATACTCTGCCCGAATGGGTAAGATCTAAAGGGATAGGACAGGTCATTGTAAATGTTACGAAACTCTCTAAAACTTATAAAGGGAGTTCTATAAAGTATGTTCACAGGTCCTTAATAGATTCATTATCGGATGTTGAAAGCATACAATTAAATGAAAATGAGTATAAAAAATACTTTGGACTATTAGAGTTCGGAGATATAAAAGATTTAGGAGGCATAGCTGAAAACTTAATCATTCTTGTTCATAAATCTATAAGAAATGATGATGGAAGCCAATATAAACTTGGAAGCTTATGGGGTGATTTTATTAACGACATTAAAAATGAATTGATAAAATTTAATGGCGAAAAACATATAAAAGCCACGCTTAAAAAACTAAAAATCTCTTCAAATTTTGATTTCATGTTTGGGCTAGGGTTTAAGTCAGAGCAACATCAGATACCATTAAACTTATATGAAGGTTTAAAAATTTCAGACAATAACAATAATACAGATCAAGATGAAGGTACCATTCGTAGCTTCATTATAGATTATCCAGAGGTAGCAAAGTATGCTCTTAGACAATTCAATCAAATAGATATATTTAGAAGTGATGAATGGGTTGATTTTGCTAATTTATTGATACAGGAACTGTGTAATAAAGAGTGTTCAGCAGATAACTTTCCTGATCTAATAGAAATTTTAAGTGATATTTGGAATTACACGCCGAGATCTAGAGAAGATATAGATTTAGAAAGTTTATATTCAGATACAAACTTTTACGAAGGGCTTCATGAAAGTGAGTATCAAGAAACAATTTCATTTTCTGTTTTTCTTGCCCTGCAATTGTATCCAGATTGTGAAATTCCTATCCCTCAAAAAAGGAATCCATCAAATGGCACTTTTGTTAACGATGAAACAGATGAGTTTTTTTGGTTTAGAAGCATTATTCAAGGAGAAAGCAGTTTAAATA
Organism: Cellvibrionaceae bacterium; assembly: GCA_050633525.1. GTDB lineage: Bacteria > Pseudomonadota > Gammaproteobacteria > Pseudomonadales > Cellvibrionaceae > CANLBN01. The sequence continues at coordinate 30,538 of JBOEGR010000036.1, read as the reverse complement.
ATGAGCAGATTGAAACTATTTCAAATAAAACCATATCTGCATTAAATGTACACAAGTTAATTTCATCAGGTAGTGATGCGGAAAACAGCCTTATTAATAATATAATAGTTTCTGCCTTTTCGTCCGAAAATATACCCAAAATAGCATTGCCTACACTATTAAATATAAGTAACTATAATTATTTGTCCTCCTTATTTGAAAATAGCTTTCCCGATATTTTGTCAAAATATGGAAAGTTAATAACTGATAAAGACTTAACCAATACTCAGATTCAAGATTACTCTATAGATGTTATAAGAGACACTTTTAATCTAGATGAGTGGTTTAGGTGTCATGCTGATATTGAAAACATGCTTAATTCTATTAGTGCTGAAGGATGGCATGAGCATATAGTTTCAAATGATCATGAATTTAAAATTTTATTGGAAAAGTCAAAATTATCTGGATTTATTATAACAAATTTAGAATTTAGGGAGATGCTTGAGAATTTATTAATTAATATTTTTAATGGGAAAATAGAGATTGAATCACCTGTAATTGAATATGATAAGCTTGTTAATGTTATTGATAAAAAATATCATTCCGATCTTTTTAGAAAAATACGTGAAGGCTTGTCAAGTGTTACATCTGGTTCTTTATCTCTATGCAGCGCTAATTTTCCAAGTTTAATAAACAACTTAATAAACATACCAAACGAGACCGACATTAAAGAGAAAGATAATATTGTACGTCACTTATTATGTCTTTCTTTAGAATCTAACAACCGAGAAGCTCTTGATTTTTTCTTAAGTTTAGGCAAAAAAAAGGTGTCAGATTGTCTTAAATCCTCTCCAGACAGTACCAAGGAAAAAGTTTCAGCATCTCTAGAAGCATTCGGAAAGATTAACAAAGATAGAAAATTCGGCAGATCTATAGCCGAATTGTTAGAAACTAAAAAACAGGCTAAGACATGGTTTGATATGTGGTTTCCATCTGAAAATGAAGTGTAAACAAAAGGCGGGAATATAGACAAATAGCCATTTATATAAATGACTGGCTATTTAATTGAAGAACTTTATTACAGCTCTTACAAGTTATTGACAGGCTGCACAGAACAAACCAGTTATACTTCTCCGTACTTAGAATTCTATATCGACTAGGACAAAATGGTACGAAACTGAGATATATCCGGTGACATTTTAGTGATCAATACTATTCATAATAAAATCCATATCTTCTCAATTTTTAATGAAAAATGATAATATAATGTATGGAAAGCTGCGCATTATACAATTAAGTCAGGGGAGTAAATTGTGTTGCAGGATAATAAAGACAAGCCAGCCAACCGAGCCATGCAACAAAAAAGAAGAGCAAAGCCCATCCATTGGCTTTAAGCTTATCGCCAATAGTCTCTGCTTTGAATTGTTTGATATACACCCACACCAGCGCAGTAATAAGCAATACGATTAAGGGCCACCCAAAAATAAAATCAAGTAGCCAATACTCATCAAATGCAAACGCTATATCACTACTACCGCGTATGGAGGAAACAGCCTGTTCTTTATCGGACAATATCCGAATAAAAAACACATAAGAAAAGCTGCATACCACAAGCAGCATGATATTAAAAAGCTGCTTTGAGCGTGTTGATAGCCAACGTGAGATATTCATGTTGCAAAAAAGCTCTTTTCTTTCATATCATTTGGCAGAACACAGCGCGTCCCTTGCTTGATCTGCATTTTTCCTATGACTTTTGTTTCTGCGATCTGCCCGCCAAAAGCCTCGACATTATATTTTTTGAGCAAGATTGTTTTATCATGTTTCTTATCAATTTTGCTGAATGTAATATCAACATAGCCTCGGTTAGCAATTGTACCTGACACAATAACCTCAAATGTATCGCCTTTGAACGATTCACAGGTCGCAGCCCAAGGATGTTCCGCTGCATCAATAGAGAGCCATTGTGTTTCAACAAAACTAGCAAGCAACGTCCCACTTTTACCGCCAATCTCAAAACCATCATAAATCAAAAAACTCTGTTCAATCGTACCAGAGCGAATGATTATAGATGCCCCCATAAGAGCCGTAACACCAAACTTTGTCTTAGGGATAGAAAGACCACCACCCCATAAATGAAACCGTATCTCCATTGCATTATCTCCTTAAATTTTTGTGTTCGTTGTTGCATCAAACCCAATAACAAGAGGTGCAGTTGCGCTGCCATTCTCATCATAGGGAATATATTTGGTTGTCATTCTCGTATAGCTGATCTCAATTTCTTCGATTGGTCTTAGACCGTTATGAAGCGTAATCATCTGCGCAAATAATGCATTCTCAAATGTATATTCAACAAAAACATCAGCACCTTGACCCGACCCTGTTTTTGTCATGGCAATTTTGATTGTTTTACCTGTGCCACAGCAACTTTCTATGAAGATAGAAGGGGTTGCCTTGTCCATTAACTACAATTTTGAGACTGGACATGCTTGCATTAGAGCTTTCTCTATCGCCCTGTGTAGAGGTGCTGGATGTGATGTTTCGGCTCGTCCCAAACTTGACCTTTAAAATATCAATCCAGTCTTTATGATTCTTATCGGATGTTTCCCCTTTAATCGTGGGGTGGTACATAAAAATACTCATAAGCTGATCCTGCCTATTGGTGATGTTATGTTTATATTAGGAAGCGCCGAATATATCACAGTAAAATCAAAAAATTGTAGTGCAGGAGCACAGCTTCACGCATTGCTTTTGATGGTATTTTTCCATGTTGGAATACACGTCAAAATTGCTTCTATTTTGATCGTAATGCCATCCTTGTCAGGAAAAAGGTTTAAGCTCGATCCTTTTCCGACCATGCGGTGCTAGTACCAATTGTCAGTAGCACGGTTTCACCATTGCTAAGCTGGTGGGAGACAACCGCACCGGTGATGACAACGCTTCCTTTGTTTTCAAATCTTGTGATTCTAGCTTGTCCAGCTAGACTATATTCATAATCTTTACTTTTAGTGGATGCTGCCTGTATATGAGCCTTTCTCTACCCCTACCCTCAGAAAAAAAGCTATTTGTCACCTACCGTGTTGAACCCGGTTGCCTTGGGCCAACGGGAGAGGATTATGTCGAAGAGTTTTGTCAATTAGCTGAAAAAGGGGTCGCCAAGGTCGATGCGGACTTTGTGCATTGGCATATTACGCCGCGCTACGATAAAACCTTAGGTGAAATGCACTACTCTGTTGATGGTAAAGACTTATCTCATGATAAAGCCGAGAAGTATTTACGGTTATTTGAAAAGGAGCTGGATGAGTTTGAAGGGCATTTGCAAGATAACCTCGCCAATATGATTGATCTCTACTTAAAAAGAATCAATACCTAGAGCTCAACCCTAATACTCAGCCCTAGTACTCAACCCCCATAGCACCCAGATCAATAGACATCTATAAATGCCTATTGATAGGCCGTCCTTGAATCTATTACACTTTGCGAATGATAAAATCACTCGCACTCAAAACCCTAAGCCTTCCCTTCACCGTACTTGCCGCTATTGGTCTGGCTGCCTGTAGTAAAAAGTTGAGTAATGAAGAAATCAATCAACTTTATCAAAACCCTCTACCTCCGGTCACAAGCCCACTCACGGTATATCATTTAGGCCACAGCCTAGTGGGTAAAGACATGCCAGCAATGTTGTCTCAATTGGCAGGAGAAGGACATAGCTATCATTCGCAATTAGGCTGGGGGGCGACCTTACAATCACATTGGGAGCCTGATATCCCAGTCAATGGCTTTGAGTCAGAAAACAAACACAAAGAGTACAGAGACCCATTTGAGGCCATTGGGAGTGGCAAATACGACGCCTTTGTTATGACAGAAATGGTTGAAATTGATGCGGCAGTTAAATACTTCAAGAGTAGCCAATACCTTGCAAAATTTGCTGGCAAGGTAAAAGAAGCTAGCCCCAAAACCACTATTTACTTTTATGAGACTTGGCACGAAGTTACAGACTCTGCAGGCTGGATCAATCGGCTCGATAAGGATCTTGGGAAGTATTGGGAAAAGGCAATTTTACACAAAGCCCTCGCCAAGCTAGATGGGCAGGTCAGTATTTATATGATTCCTGCGGGGCAAGTACTATCCGCATTCTTTAAAGAGGTGGAGCGTCGCGGTGGCGTGGGTAATATTAATAAACCCGAAGATATCTTTGCCCGCAAGGAAGAAGACGGGAGTTTGGACCCCATACACATTAACGACATGGGGAATTATTTAATTGCCTTGGTGCATTATGCGACACTTTACAGGAAATCCCCTGAAGGTTTGTCCTACGAGTTAAAGAAAGCCGATGGTAGCAATGCTATCGCACCATCTGCTGAAGCCGCTGCCCTAATGCAAGAGATAACGTGGAAGGTGGTTAAAGGCTACACCAAAACAGGGGTCAATTAACTCTCATCTTGATCTGGCGGCATCAAGTCTGGCCATGCGGCTCGCAAATAGATAACCATTGACCACAATGTGAGCAATGCAGCGATATACAGCGCAACATAGCCTAGAGGGGTTAAAAAGGAGGGATCTAAAGGGTTGTCGAACAGTAAAATAATAATGGACGACATCTGGAAGGTGGTTTTTACTTTACCCATCATAGAGACTGCCACACTCGCCCGCTTACCCAACTCAGCCATCCATTCGCGCAAGGCTGAAATCACAATCTCTCGACCAATAATAATCACCGCAGGCACGGCAAATAAGGGGGTATCATGAACTTCGACTAATAATACCAATGCCACTGCCACCATCAGTTTATCGGCTACAGGGTCCAAAAAAGCACCAAATGGCGTACTTTGATCGAAGGTACGTGCCACCCAACCATCGAGCCAATCAGTAATGGCCGCTACCAAGAAAATGATAGAGCAGACAGGAAAACGCCAGTCATAAGGCAAATAAAAGATAATCACCAACAAAGGAATCAATAATATGCGTAGTAATGTAAGTTGGTTGGCTAGTGTCATTCTTGGCTTTTGCTCGTTTTTGGGGCGTTCACGTTCTAAGGGGTGACACGTTACTCATTACGTAAGGCGCTGTAAATATCATCTGCGATTTTTTTGCTAATTCCTGGCACTTTTAATAGATCATCCATACTGGCACGCTCGATAGCCTGTAATCCACCAAAATGTCGTAATAGCTCTCTGCGGCGCTTCGCGCCCACGCCCGGTATTCCCTCTAAGCTAGAGGTAACGCGCTTTTTGTCGCGTCGCTGCTTATGGCCTGTGATAGCAAAGCGATGAGACTCATCTCGCAGCTCTTGTAAAAGGTGTAGAGCAGGCGAATCGCCATTTAAGGTTTTTTCAGAACCATCAGTAAAAACCAAGGTTTCAAAGCCTGCTTTGCGTGTCGTGCCCTTGGCTATACCTAAAAGTATCAATTGTGATACACCTAATTCCTCCAATACCGCTTTGGCTTTACCCAATTGGCCTTTGCCGCCATCGATCACTAGTACATCAGGTAAGATGCCCTCGCCTTTTTGTATTCTTGTATAACGTCGAGTTAAGGCTTGCTCCATTGCTGCATAGTCATCACCTCCGGTAATACCTTCAATATTAAAGCGGCGATAATCTGATTTGATTGGTCCTTGTTGATTAAACACCACACAAGAGGCCACAGTGAGCTCACCACTGCTATGGCTGATATCAAAACATTCTAAACGTTCTGGTAACTCGTCCAAAGACAATATTTCTTGCAAACATTCAAAGCGTTTTAGCAGGCTCGCTTTCGTTCCTAACTGCTGCAACAAATTTTGCTCTGCCGCATTACTCGCTAACATGAGCCACTTTTGTCGCTGCGATCTCACATTGTGGCTAATCATTATTTTTCTTTGCACTCGCTCTGCTAATACTTCAATCAAGGCTTTTTTATCGTCAATAGCTATTGATTGATTCACAATGATTTCATGAGGCAGCTCACGATTTTTATTAGACAAATAAAATTGCTCTATAAATGATAATAAATAATGTTCCTGAGGCGTATCTAATTTATCCTCATAAAAGTAACTTTTACTACCAAGAATACGGCCATCACGAATAAAGACTGCGTGTATGCATACATGTGTCGATTTTTTAAAAAGCGAAAAGACATCGATATTACCCGTACCCGCTTCCATACTGTGGCCAGACTGAATATTACGCAACGCGGTAATTTGATCCCTCAAAAAAGCGGCTTGCTCAAATTCTAATTCCGCAGAAGCGGCTTCCATTTCATTTGCCAGTTGCTGCATTAATTCATTTGACTTACCTTTAAGAAACATTTCCGTATGCTTGATATCTTTTTGGTACTGATCTGCTTCGATCAAGTTAACACAAGGGGCGGTACAACGGTTAATTTGATACTGCAAACAAGGCCGACTACGATTTTTAAATACACTGTCTTCGCACTGACGTACGCGAAATGTTTTTTGAAGAAAATTTAAAGATTGATAAACAGAACCAGCACTAGGATAAGGACCAAAGTAACTCCCCTTCTTTTTACGCGCCCCTCTATGGAAACCAATACGTGGGTAATCACCATCGGATATAAAAATATAGGGGTAGGACTTATCATCGCGCAAGGAAATGTTATAAGGTGGTTTTAATGCCTTAATTAAGTTTTGTTCTAATACAAGTGCAGCAGATTCAGACTCGGTGATGGTGACTTGAATATTCGCTATTTTTTCAACTAATACGCGCGTCTTGATTGTTAGACCCGATTTTGCAGAATCGGATACTCGAAAATAGCTGCTTAATCTATTCTTAATATTTTTAGCTTTACCAACATAAAGTATTTTTTCGTTGGCATCAAACATCTGGTAAATACCGGGGCCAGTACTCACCGTTTTTAAAAATTGCTTATAATCAAATGATGAATCAGGCATTAAGACAAATTAGATGTTAGTGTAAATTAGGTAGTAATAGACAAAACAAAAAGAAATGAGCAGAGCGACTATTAAATCGCACCGCCATACGCTACTTAAACAGTTTATTTAAACTTGGCTGTTAAAATTTAGCGAATAAAACTCTACACATTATTCGCTTTTTCGCAAAAGCTACTCGAGGGTATCAACATCAAATACTTTATGCTTGATGGCCAAGTGAACTAATTCAACATCGCTATTGATATCAAATTTTTCAAAAACACGATAACGATAACTATTAATGGTCTTCGAGCTAATATTGAGTTTTTCTGCAATCGCGATGGGTTTCTCACCCCGCACGATCATCATCGCAATCTGCAACTCTCTTTCTGACAACTGCTCAAAGGGAGATTCGGTATCGTTTGGCATACCTGTATTCTTTAAAGCGAGCTGCTGGGCAATCTCGTGACTGACATAAGAACGGCCTGACATCACCATCTTGATTGCTTTAATCACTTCATCGGGTTGCGTCTTTTTAGTGATATAGGCAGAGGCACCCGCTTGCAATAAACGACTGGGGTACAAATCATCCTCACAAGACGTAACGGCCATCACTTTTGCATTTTCATTGACCGCTAATAATCGCCGTGTCGCCTCTACCCCACCTATGCCGGGCATTTTGACATCCATGAGGATAAGATCTGGTGATAAAGATCGGCACAGACTTAATGCTTCTTCTCCGCTACTGGCTTCACCTACAACGGAAAAGCCGTCAACATCAGCCAGCATACGTGATAAACCCATGCGCATGAGGTCGTGATCATCAACAATGAGAATTTTGACGGTATTCATATAATCTCTCTATTTCCCTATTTTCCTTACTTTTAACTAGAAGCGATGATACAAGGAAATGACTCGGAAGCAAGCCTTATCATGGCTTTAGCTAGGCACGATTCGTTCCCGATCAACTCGCTCTCGATTAGCGCTCGCTATCCGGTATCACATAGCGAAATGTCAGGTTAATGCGTTCACCTAGGTTTTTTTGGGTTTTGGGGATTTGATGGTGCCAATGATGCTGCAACTCGCCGGACATCAGCAATAGTGAACCATGTGCTAAGACTAGCTTTTGAGTGTCTAGGCCCTTGTTATAGCGGTGTCGTAGCTGGAATTGACGCTCAGCACCCAAGCTCACAGAGGCAACGACGGGATTACGGCCGAGTTCAGGCTCATCATCACTATGCCACGCGACACTATCTTTGCCATCACGATAGCAATTTGCTAAGACGCTGTTGAAGCGAAACCCGCTCAAATGCTCAATCTTTGTTTTTATATCGAGTAAGCTAGGTGTCCAAGGATTGGCTTCAAAACGTGTACCGGAGTACTCATAAGAGCAATGCGCATCTCCATACCATGCATTTAAACGAGGAATCTTAACTTGTTTACCATAAAGGCTAATCAGGCTTTGTTGCCATAATAACGCCTCCCTTAGGTGAGTAAATAACAAGGATGCATCCTCATCATTTATCCAACTAGGGTAATAGATTAATTTACCATCGGAGACAGGTAGCTCTTCTTTTTCAGGTTCAAACAAAGAGGTTTGCATATTCATCTAAATTGATTCACCTAAACTAACTTCACCTAAACTAACTTCACCTAAATCAAGAAACCTCTCGACACTCTTTATTTAAACACTCTGGGCTCAATTTCTAATTCAACAGAAAATGTTTTATAAATAGAGGCGCATACCTTATCAGCAAAATCTAGCAATTGTTGAGTACTGGCCGACTCTGGGTTTGTTAACACTAAAGCTTGCTGATGGTGCATCGCTATATTATTGACTACCTTACCCTTCCAGCCAGCTCGGTCAATTAACCAACCTGCAGCCAATTTAAAATGATTATTTTCTGTAGGGTAAGCAACCACATCGGGATAATCTTGTTTAATACGTTCAAGGTGATCCGCATGCACAACTGGGTTTTTAAAAAAACTGCCGGCATTGGGTATTGTCTGTGGGTCAGGCAATTTACTCTGCCGGATTTCTATAACGGCGTGTGCAACCTGCTCTGCGCTCAAATGATCTATGTCGGCATGAATTTCTACCAACTTCGATCTTAATGCAGGGTACTGAAGGTTCAGGCTGGAATTTTTAGTTGATTTATCAGCGCCTTCTTTTTTCGATTTAATTTCTTTTGCAAATTTAAGAGCAACATGTGTTATTAACACTTTATCTTTTAATTCGCCTTTAAAGATGCTGTCTCTATACGCAAATTGGCATTGCTCTCGCGTTAATCTTGATTTTTTTCCTGAGTCTAAAAAAATAACATCAACATACTCACAACAACTTTCTAACTCGACACCATAAGCCCCAATATTTTGAATCGGAGCTGCACCTATAGAGCCGGGGATTAATGCTAAATTTTCAATGCCACAGAATCCATTTTCAACACTCCACATCACTATATCATGCCAGTTTTCACCAGCGGAAAAACGCATAATGATATCCGTATCGGTTTCAGCAACCAACTCTCGATCTTTTGTTTCTATTTTGGCGACAATACCTGCAACAAAACTAGGTAACAGCACATTACTACCACCACCCAAAATCAACAAAGGAGACTTTTTTTCTTTCAAAAATGACAATAGAGGAGCGTAATCACCATCAGACTTTATAGTGACAAAAAATTCAGCAACAGAGGGAACTGACAGCGTGTTTAATGATTGTATATCATAGTTTGGCTGAAGAGATAAATTAGAGTTCATATTGCTGCCGTATTTTTTGCAACAAACCTTCTGATGCATCTTCAATTAATTTAATCGCTGTATCAAATTGTGCTTGGCCACCATAATAAGGGTCTGGCACTTCTTGGTTTTTATCAATATTGGCTATATCCAAAAAAAGGCCAATAGAACCTTTATAATCCTTCGGTTTTAAAGATAATAAATGCTGTAAATTATCTCTATCCATAGCCAAAATAAAATCAAATTTTTCAAAATCGCCCTGCACCACCTGACGTGCCTTTAAATGGCTAATATCATACCCACGTTCGTGCGCTGTAGATTGAGCGCGTTCATCCGGTGCGCTGCCAGCATGCCACCCACCAGTTCCAGCGGAATCAACGATGATATGCTCACTTAAGCCACTTTGGTCCACCTTATTTTGAAATAAGCCGTGCGCTGTTGGAGAACGGCATATATTACCCAAGCAAACAAACAGGACATGGACCGACATCATACCGCCCTGTCGTTGAAGTAATGATTAATACGCTCTAAATCTTCAGGGGTATCAATACCCGCAGGCACTGCTTCAATCGCTTCACTTACGTGGATCTTTTTCCCATTCGATAAAATACGTAACTGTTCTAGCGATTCAATTGCCTCAAGAGGAGCTACTGGCCATTGAACAAAAAGATTTAGTAAACTAACGCGATAAGCATAAATACCTATATGCCTTTGGGGAAATTGGCCTTTAGCTAATACAGCGCTTTTTTCTTGATCTCGAAAGAAAGGAATAGCTGCACGGGAAAAGTACAAAGCATAACCTTGAGAATCACTAACTACTTTCACCGCATTTGGATTATCAAACTCTTCTCTTTCGCTAATCATCTCGCTTAAGGTTGCGGCAGCGGCATCTGCATGATGATATAAATTTTCAGCAACTTGGTTAATAACATTGGGAGGAATTAAAGGCTCATCGCCTTGTACATTTACCACTATCTCACTATCACCCAGTTGATATTTCTGGCTTACTTCATGAATACGGTCAGTACCCGAAACATGATCTTCGGCTGTCATGCACACTTCTGCCCCAAAAGCTTTTACAGCATCAAAGATACGCTGATCATCGGTAGCAACGATCACTTTTTTAGCGGCACTTTGTTGAGCGCGTTCGACTACGTGCTGGATCATGGGCTTATCATTAATCAGCGCTAGTGGTTTACCCGGCAACCTTGTTGAGCTATAGCGAGAAGGGATAATAACAGTGAACATAAAAAACCTTGATTAATTTAATTGATTCAGTGAACGCATTGTACGATATCATCTAATAATTCACTGGGTAAAGACAACGAGACTTCAAGAGCCCACCAGTTTTCCCTTGCAAAACCCCTGCATTTAACTGCATCTTTTGCAGTCATCAGTACAATTTCTTCGTTACTGATTTCATTAAAATCCTGCTCTGAAAAAGCATGATGATCATCAAAGGCTATCGTATTTATTTTCTCTTCTGGTGCCAATGCGCGCAGGGTATGAAAAAAGCGTTCTGGGTTTCCGATAGCGGCCAAGGCAGTAATGTTGACATTTTTTTCAGTTAAGCCTTGTTCGAGTAAGTCCTGTTCGAGTAAATTACTATTAGTTAAGCTACTATTAATTAAGTTACTCTTATTTACATTGTTCTTAGTTATGTTGCTCGTAATTAGATTCCATGGCAATATTTCCAAATCGAGTATTTGACCTGTTTTGATATTTCGCCATTGCCTTGGCTGCAGGTGAATAACTTCTTGCTCGGGAGTTTGCGCATCGCTCTTTTTAGAAAAACTGTTTTTCAAAAAGCGGTCTTTCAAAAAAGAACCCTGCAAACTATCGTGTTGAGGCCGGCCATTAATTAATACCCAATTAACGGATGCTAACCTATTGGCTTTTTCTCTCAATGGCCCTGCTGGTATACACAGGCCATTACCAAAACCCCTTTCGCCATCCACAACAACTAATTCTAATTGGCGCGGCAAACGATAATGCTGTAAACCATCATCACTGATGATCACCTGAGTGTTAGGATATGTTTTGATTAAATGTTGTGCGGCGGCCTGACGATCTTTATCTAATACTACAGGACAGTCTGAGGTTTGAGCGATTAATAGCGCCTCATCACCCGATTGCTTTACCGGGGTGTCTGCAGAAATGGCAAATGGATAATGTGGTGCCTGACTACCGTAACCGCGACTAATGACACCTACTTTGAAGCCTTTTTCCTGCAAGGCTTTTACTAAGGCAATAACCACCGGTGTTTTACCCGTGCCGCCAACAGATAGGTTCCCTACTACCACTATCGGTACTGGCAGTGGATTCGCTTTAGCCGATTGAATACAGCGTCTTAAAGAGGCAATACCGTTCAACAAATAGCTTAAAGGCAGTAAAAAATAAGATAACAGATGTCTATTAAGCGGCGAACGATACCACAAAGACAGAAAAAAACGCTGGAAAGAAGACTGGCGTGATGTATGCGGCCTCTGTTCAGAATGAGTAGTCAAACTGCCGCCTAAGGAGACTCAAGAGGCTCTTTTGTTGTAATACGCAACTGCGCAAAACCTAATTTACCTGCCACATCCATAGCCCTGACAACGGCTTGGTGCGAGGTATTCGCATCAGCAGTAATGACTAAAGGTTGCTTATTATCACCGCCGGATGCTTTTTCGAGCGCTCGCGTTAAGGTTTGCACTTGCTTATTGATCACTGTTTGACCATTAATGGTGTAATCACCACTGGCATTAATCACAATATCAATCCCTGCATTTTCAACTAAAACGGCTTCCGCAGAGGCTTCTGGCAAATCAACTGCAAGGTGCGTTTCTTTGGTAAAGGTAGTCGATACCATAAAAAAGATCAGCAATAGAAATACAACATCAATCAAAGGCGTTAAATTAACGCCTTCTTCTGTACGGACTTGTCGACGAAATTCCATAATTAGCCTTTAGGCTTCGTTTTGCTTGAATGAGAACTTTTTGCGGCCTCTTTTGATTTGGGCGTACTAGGGCTATCATTTTTAACATCGACTCGACGATCACTATGCAAAGCATCAACTAATTTGACGGCTTCTTGCTCCATTGTTACAGCCAAACTATCAATCCGACGGATGTAAAAGCGGTGAGCTATCATGGCTGGAATAGCAACAACGAGACCCGCTGCCGTAGTAATCAGCGCTTCTCTAATCCCCCCTGCCAATGCACCCGCATTGCCAGTACCTTCAAGCTCAATAGCGACAAACACCTTAATCATGCCTAAGACAGTACCCAGTAAACCCAACAAAGGTGAAACAGCGGCAATTGTCCCTAAAGCGCCAATATAACGTTCCATCGAATGAATGACTTGGTTAGCCGTTTCTTGAATACTGTCTTTCATCGTCTCACGACCGCTGCGAGAATTACTTAAGCCGGCGGCTAAAATTTTACCTAGCTCTGAAGACTGCTTTAGCTCTCTTAAGCGCTCTGCATTCACTTGGTTATTCTTAATCCAAGCCCATACCTGAGCAAGCTGATGTTTCGGTGCAATTTTATCGGGGTTCAGAGTCCAATACCGCTCGATACTAATCGCAATTACCGCAATCGAGCACAAAATCAACGGTAACATTAACCAACCGCCAGCAATAATAATGTCTTGCACAAAAACCCCTAGTAAAATGTCATTATGTTATTTTAAAGACTATTATTTAATAATGAATAATAGGTATTAATAGTCATCAGTTAAAGCCAAGCAATAATAGCGTGATCCTACCTAGACCGCGTGCAATGTATCATATGGAGCACTTTGGGTGAAGAATCATCTATGGGTATACCTCTCAATTTTAACGCTTAAGCTGATTTAAGCCATCGACATGCCCGCAATATCGACATAGAGTGGCATCTCAAGTGAAAATAGCTTATTCAAAGGCTACGAGTATGTCTAAATACACTCTCATTATCGATCAGGGCGGACACAGCACCCGCGCACTCGTCTTTAACCAAAAAGGTGAGCCAATTGCTTACAGTAGTGAGCCTGTCGATCAAGCATTGGAAACGCCGTCACCAGACCATGTTGAATACAATATCGACGCTATCATTGACTCAACAAGACAGCTATTACAACGCCTATTCCAACAACTTTCTCACAAAAAAATCTTAAAAATAACATCTGCGGCTATCATTGCCCAACGCTCAAGTATCGTCGCTTGCGATAAAAACGGAATAGCACTAACAGAAATGATTAGCTGGCAAGACACGCGTAATGCCGCTTGGCTAGCACAGCAAAATTTTAATCAACATGAATTACAAGCCATCACGGGTTTACGCAACAACCCTCATATGGGTGCTAGTAAAATACGCTGGTTATTGGATCACGACACGAACATCCAAGAGCATGCAAAAACTCAGAACTTGATGTTCATGCCGTGGGGAGCCTATTTTTTACAAAGACTGAAACAATTATCGAAAAAAGATGACACAAAAAACGAATCGCAAGAACCCATCGAATTTGTTACCGATCCCATTTTAGCTGCTCGCACAGGTTTAGTGGCTTACCAAGAATACGATTGGTCTGAAAAATTACTAGCGCTATACGGCCTCCAAACATATTATTTTCCTAAGATTGTTTCTAGCTCCTATCACTACGGAGAGATTAAGTTAAATGGCATCCATATACCCATCCAACTGTTAGGAGGCGACCAGAATTTTATTCCTTGCGCTTATGGCAATAGACACATCACGGACACTATTTATTTAAATATAGGAACAGGTGCTTTTTTACAGGCTCACGCTAAACAAAAAGAACAACACGCATTGCTCAAAACGACGATTGCACAAGAAAAAGTAGCGGCAGATGCCCCAAGCAATAGCACAACAAATAATGGCAAGGCCCGGAACGTTTCGATTATAGAAGGCACTGTCAATGCAGCCGCAACAGCATTAGATTGGTGGCAAACACAATTACCAAGACCTTTTAGCTATACGGAAATAGATCAAATCATTGAACAAAATAGCATTGCCCCTCTTTTTATCAACACTCTATCTGGCACAGGTTCCCCTTATTGGCTGGCCACAAAAGAACCTGTATTTTTAAATATAGGCGATGAGCAACATAGCGAAGCTGAAAAAACTTTGGCTGTTATCGAGAGTATTCTATTTTCATGCAAACTCAATATCGACATCATTCTCAAACAAAACTGTGATGTGAAGATGATAATTATTAGCGGCGGCCTATCTAGGTCAGATGCGATATGTCAGCTTCTTGCAGATATCACCGACATTAATATTACCCGTTACAATGACAGCGAGGCATCCGCGCGCGGTGCACTTTTTTATTTATTAAACAAAGAGGAATATCACCCTAAAAACGAGAGCAGGCTCTTTAGCCCCAGACGCAGGGCTAAAAATGAAATTGAAAAAGTAGAACAACACCTTAAACGCTTTGATCACTACAAAGCACATATGGAAACATTAGGCCATTCAAACTCATTAAGCGATTGATTTATTAGCGTGAAATAAACGATACATCATAGGCACTAAAAGCAAGCTGACCAACATAGAAAAACTAAGGCCGCACACCACTGCGATTGCTAGAGGTTGAAGCATCTCAGCTCCGTCCCCTACTCCAATAGCTAAAGGCAACATCCCCATGACGGTACTTAATGTTGTCATCAATATCGGGCGCAAACGTAAACGAGCGGCCTCAATAATAGCAACATTGATGTCAGTAAAATGCTTGCGTTCAATTTCAATATACTCCACTAATAAAATAGCATTATTCACAACGATGCCCACCAGCATAATCATGCCTAACCATACTGGCATTGATAAAGGCAAATCGCCAAAATAAATACCTATCGCCACACCAATGGCGGAAAAAGGAACGCTTATAATAATAATCAAAGGGTTTAATAAAGACTCATATTGTATTGCCATCACAACAAACACTAAAAATAGAGCGAGCAGTAGTAAAATATCTGTTAACTGTTGCTGTTCTTGTAAGGCTTGTTCTGAACCACCGTCATATAGCGTATAACCAAAGGGCAATTGAATATTCTCACGCATGTCCCTTAATTGGACTAGCACTTCACCCAACGTCGTTTCACCTTCTAGCGAAGCAGATAGTTCGACAATGCGCATTTGGTTATCACGTTTAATACTTGCGGGGGTTTCCAACAGTGAAATCTGTGCAACATTACCTAAATAGACCGGTATTGAACTACTAGCAGCAGGAAATAAAATAATAGACTCTAAGTCTTGAGGATTACTCATTTCTGCTTTAGATAGCTTTAAGCGAATATCATAGGCTTTATCACCATCCAAATAGTCACTCACCACCCTTCCCTGTAAGGCAATTTGTGCCGCCTCTGTCAGGTCAAGCAAGTCAATGCCTAACTGAGCCGCTCTTTCTCTATCCAGACTAATTGCAATTTCAAACTGCTCATCTTCTGCTGAATGGGTAATATTTTTTAAACCTTCTATCGAACGCATTTTTTCAGCGGTAGAGTCAGCCAATACTTTTAACTCTTTAAGATTTTCACCCTGTAGGCGTAAACTAATATCATCATCACCTCTATTGGTCCTAATACCTCTGATACCACGCTGAAACATTCTAACCTTAAAGCCCGCTAATTTTTCTTGTGCAATCAGTTTATTCATTTTTTTGATCCACTCTGCACTACTGACCCCTCTTTCGGAAAGGGACTTCAACTGAACAATAATAGTAGATCGACTCGGTGTTTCTCTTTGAGAGCGGCCAAAAATAGAGCCGCCAACCAAAGTAAATACGGTATCCGTTTCCACTTGCGCACTAAAAATAGACTCTAACCGTCTTACTGTTGAATCCATGTCTTCAAGTGAAATACCCACATCGGAAGAAACACTAACACGAACACGACCGTCATCTAATTTGGGTAAGAAAATGTGTTTACCACTCACAAAAACTGGCAAACTAAAACACAGGCCTACAACAAAAACAGTTAGCACGAGCCAAGGCAGCGGCAATAGTTTTTTGATCAATCGCGCATAACTATTTTGCAAAACCTTAATACCACTATCAACAAGAGAACGAATTTTATTTGTTTCTATGCTTTTCACTTTTGCTGCATAAGCAGGCACCAAGGTTAACGCGATAATCATGGAGGCAAAAATAGCAGCAGAAATAGTAAAAATAAGCTCTCTGAACAAGAGTCCGGTCAGCCCACCAATAAATAGAAAAGGGATAACTGCAGCCAAGTTGGTTGAAGTGGCTGCAACAATTGGCCCATTCACTTCTGTCGCTGCAGTAGAGGCAGCGTACTCAGGCGCTTCATCTTGGCATTGATGTCTATAGACATTTTCTAACATCACAATCGTATTATCGACCAGCATTCCGATACCAAGCGCCAAGCCGCCCAATGTCATTATATTTAAGGTTAAACCTCCTAATCCCATTAGTAGGCAAGTAAACATAATCGCAATTGGGATGGCACTGCCTATGATAAAAGTGCGCCGTAAATTACCTAGAAAAATATAAACAACTGACATAGCCAATAAGGCTCCACTAATAGCTGCCAGAGATGCATTTTTTAATGCTTGCACAATATAAACCGATTGGTCGGCCACGATAATGGCTGAGACATTATCAGGAATCACTTGCTGCTCTTGCAGCCACTGCAAGCGTTGTTTCACTAGTTCAACAACTTCCGTTGTATTTGCAGCTGGTTGCTTTTGTATCGACAGTTTTATACCACTGACACCATCGGCTCTTACTTTAATCCTTTCATCTTCATGAGTATCAATAACATCTGCAACTTCGCTTAAGTAAACAGGAGAGTTAGATTCATTATCATTTAAAATAGGTAAGTGTTTAATGTCCTCTATTGATTTAAAACGTCCACTAATACGACCCGTCATTTCATTGTTAGGCATTTGTAAGCGTCCGATAGGCTCATCACTATTGGCTGTTTGTAAAGCAGCAATAATATCTTTATAGGTCAAACCTATACCAGCAAGGCGACGTTGATCGGGAATAACTTGTATCTCTCTTAATAAACCACCGCCCACTTCGGCTGCGGCAACCCCCGGTAAATTTAAAAACCATTTACTAAAAGTATCGTCGACCCAGCTTCTCAATTCGACGCCGTCGCGCAAAGGTGAGCTGATGACAAACTCCATAATTGGAATTTGAGCAGGGTCAAGTTTAAAAATAACGGGGGGATCAATTGAATCAGGTAAAAAACGCTTGGCACGATCCAGTCGGGTGCTCGCATCTCTCAGTGCAACATCAATATCTTTACCGTAATTAAACGCTAGATCAACCTGAGAAGAGCCTCGACTTGAAGTGGATTGCACTGAAATGGCATCTTCTGTTACGGCTAACTGTTCCTCCAGTTGCCGAGTGACCCTATCCTCCATAACCGACGCGGGGACCCCTGAATCTAAAATGCGCACTCTAATTTCTGGATAAATAATATGCGGCAACAAATCAATGGCCAATTTAGCTAGGGTAAATAAACCTAATACAATCACAGCTGATGCGATCATAGAGACGCCCACCGGATGTCGAATTGACCAAGAGGCAATACCGCGTTGAGACTGAGTCGCTTTCTTTTCTTTCATTATCAATACTGTAAAACGCTAAGGTTTTAGTGTGGGTGAATCATCAGCGGAAGATGAATTGTGTAAAGATGTATTAGATACCGGAGCACTTACTTCTAAGGTACTGGGTGTAGATGGCACGACAACAACCGTTTTATTATCACGTAAGTTAGTGAAGCCACGAGTAATCACTTTTTGGCCTTCCGAGAGTCCTTTAATCACTTCGACATTGTTATCAATGCGTAAACCACTAAGAACTTGTACTTTTTTTGCCTTCACATTTTCATCTACCACAAATACATATTCACCCTCGCTTGAGCGACGTAAAGCAGAAAATGGAATCATTAAACGTTTTGATTTCTGAGAACGTAGAGTCACTCTAGCAAGCTGACCTGGACGAGCACCTTGCGGCACAGGCGATAAGGCAATTTCGACGATACCTGTCCGGGTAAGGGGGTCTAGATTAGGATGAATGCGTTGAATGTTAGCTTTTATTGGCTCTTGTAACTGAAGAGCGTCAATATCAACATCCACCTGAGCACCTTTTTGCAGAGTATTAATCAAAAGTTCTGAAACACTTACCTGGGTTGTCAAACTAGATTGGTCAGAAATAGTCAGTAAATGAGTGTAGCGTTCCGCTATATTGCCTGATTCAGATAATCTTTGACTTATCACACCGTCGATAGGCGCGACAACAGTGGCATATTCTAAACGGGTTTTTAATATTTGTTCATCTGCTTGTGCAACGGCAAGCTCTGTTTCAAGCCTTGTCAGTTCTGCTTGCGCTGTCATTTGTTTATTGGCCAAACCACGAATACGCTTTACATCTTTTTGCGCTTTCGTTCTAAGTGCTTGTGTTCGTGCAAGCTGTGAACGTAATAAGCGATCATCCAACTTAGCAATAACATCACCCTTACTCACCCTATCACCCTCATAGAAAGGTAAACTAATAATACGCCCCTCTTCCTGATTGAAGACCTCTATTTCTTGCTTTGATTGAAGAGTACCTGTGCGTTCACGTTGAAGGACCAACTCCTGTATTTCAACTGTATACACCTCAACCAAATGCGATTTGTTGGGCTTTTTTGATTGCTTAGGTTTTTCTGTACACGCAAACAAAAATAATAAACACAATAATAATAAGCTTAATGCGCGAAAAAAGGGCATGATTTACTACTCGCAGAAATGTCTATATTCATTCATCTTTCTATTAAGCCTTTTATTAAGAAACAATAGGATAACCTAGGTTGAGTTGAACCAATGTGACAAAATAAAGGAAAAAACTCACTAACAGACCAAGTAAAAATACGATATACACTGGCTGTAACAATACAGATATACGTTTAAAGAGCACAGATAGAGCCCCCTCTTTTATCAAGTTGTGCTTGTCTATGATAAAAACAGCAAGCACAACCATACACAAACCCGATACAAGAGCAGCCTGCCCCCAAAACAAATGCCAATGGCGGATACCAAACCACAATGCATTCCATAACCCCATACATAGCAAGCCAAAGCCGATGAAGGGTACAAGCCCCTTAATGTGCATGCACTTTTTTAAATTGACTACAGGGATAGGTGATACTAGCAATAAAGCCAACAACATAAACAGGGTAACAACGATGCCCATAACTAGACTCTTAACTTAAAACGATTATTTAAAATAAAGGGGTTAAAACAAATTATCACTATCAAGCAATGTGTTTCGTGAAGATTTTCCTTCTAAAGAGCATCGATCAATTTCATCTAATACTTTCTTAGCGCTCGCCCTCCACCCCGTTAACTTTCCGCCATACAAGGAAATGATATGATTATCGGAATGTATAATAGTATCCCTTGCACGTAAAAAAGCCTTTTTATCCGATACGGGCAATACACGTAAACCACAAAAATGGCCATCCACCGAAAAGTCGTAGTTCGGAAAATAGTGTTTAATGACACTTGTTAAATATTCTATTTCTGTTTCTGTTACAGTGGCTTCTTCTGGTCGGCCTTTATGAGCTAACTCGGTAGTACCGATCATTGACCCTTCTTTCCAAGGCAAACAAAACACAGCTCTTTGATCTTGGGGCGCTTCCATATAAAAACAATCGGAGCTTAACTGAGGAGAAATAAGTAAATGTGAACCTTGTATTAGTTCGATCGAGAGAGGTTTATTATTTTTATTTAAACGAGATAATGTTTCATTGACCCATGGGCCCGTTGCATTCACTATCGTACGACAATTAACATAAGCTATATCGTTATTGCGCTTGTCATTTACCGCCAACTTTAGTCTATACCCACTCTTATCATCTGGAACGGCATCAAGGCATTCGACTTTTTCAAAACAATCAGCGCCTAACTCTTGTGAACGCTTAACCAATGCTCGTGTTAGCATTGCATCGTCTGTTTGTGCATCTTGATACGCAAACACAGCCACTAAATTTTCTTGCTTAATACCAGAGAGAGAGGACCATTCAGATTTTTTAATTTTCTTATATTGACTGTAACGGGAATTACCAGAAAGAAGTGAATATAAAAAGAGGCCCACTCTAATTTTCCACGCAGAATAATGTGAGTCTTTATAGATAGGAATATAAAACCAATTTGGTTTTACTAAACTGGGCATCTTGTTTAGCATCCACTGTCGTTCGGTGAGGCATTCATACACTAATTTAAATTGCCCCGTTTGCAAGTATCTCAAACCGCCATGAATTAATTTGCTGGATTTTGATGAAGTACCCGAGGCCCATTGATTTTTTTCTATCTGCAATACTGAATAACCAGCAGCTTGTGCTAATAATGCAACACCCGCACCCTGTACTCCCCCTCCGATGATGACCAAGTCATATTGTTTTTTAAATGATGTAGATGCACTCATATTGCTCACAAATTATTCAACAACGATCGAATGAAAAAAGTTTCAACCGCTGCTGCGCCTCTATCAAGTAATTGTTTTGCTATCAATTGGTGTTTTACTTCATACACCAAAATCGGTTTATCAGCCTCAATATCCTCTTTGAGTGGTATGCGAGTATAATTGATAAACCCAAAATCCGCTTTAGATTCGGCCAATAAACTATTGCGTCTATCCCAGTCTCTAAAGACCAATGCCGTTTGCCGAAAG
The DNA here is from genome assembly GCA_050633525.1 of Cellvibrionaceae bacterium. Classification (GTDB taxonomy): domain Bacteria; phylum Pseudomonadota; class Gammaproteobacteria; order Pseudomonadales; family Cellvibrionaceae; genus CANLBN01. The sequence goes on along the minus strand of JBOEGR010000036.1, from coordinate 9,291 downwards.
CCTTCGCTCTTTGCTCGTTTTACAGCTGGTAAATCAAAGCTAATAAAGACTAAATTATCTGGCATAGGCTGAAGGACTTTGCTTAAATACCCAAAGCAGGCATCATCCCCAAAAACACGAAGACTTTCCTCCTTGAGCTCCAAAAAGAATTGGATGTGATGATGCTTTTCTATAATAGGCAACAAATCATCTAAATATTCAATTGGGTTACTACAAAATCGTGCAGCTAATCGCTTGGGTTCACTACTCGAATAAGCAGTAAGTTCTTGCCTTGTTAATGTGGTTATTTTTTTATCCACACCACTAATACGCTGCATATCCTCATCATGGTAAAGTGCTGCCCCCCCATCTTGGGTAAACTGAATATCAAATTCTATTTTCTTGGCGCCTGCAGCAATTGCATCCAAAACAGCTAATATACTATTTTCAGGAAAGGCGCTTTGGTGGCCACGATGAGCAACCAAACACTCTGACGGTAATTTATTTGGGTTCATGTGTATCTTATTTCGCTCCGTTTAAAGTCATCATATCGCTGTTCTCGATAAGGCACCAACTTTTGATCATTTTTATCTCCCTACATTATTCATTAAAAAAATCCATCGGCCTAATCAAATCATTCGATTGGGCCATTTTAGCGAATAGTGGCATTGTCCTCTGAAATTGAATGATTTTTTAAATAAATGAGCATTTATCGGTTTAAACGACTTACTTTAAAGTAGTAATCGGCATTTTTACTGCCATCACCGACGTTTTAGCCGGTAGTCACCGTCATTTTATTTTGTAACACTACGATCATTAATTTGTAGCAACAAGACCTTAGCCGTTAGAATAGAGATTGCAGGACGCCATAACTCTAACAATAATTTAACAACAGGAGAATAACTCCATGCGTATTGGGATTCCAAAAGAACTCTTCTCCGGCGAATGCCGCGTAGCGACTACTCCCGAGGCCGCTCAACAGCTGCAAAAACTCGGTTATGAAGTCGCCATTGAGTCGGGAGCAGGTGAAAAAGCAAAACTAAAAGACCATGATTATAGTGATGTTAATGTCGAAATTGTCGCCACTGCTGCAGAGCTATGGGCAAATTCAGAGATTATTCTGAAGGTTCGAGCACCTAATGACGATGAAATACAACACCTAAAACCCAATCACACCCTCATTTCGTTTCTAGCGCCAGCTCAAAACCCCGAGCTGCTGCAAACCTTAGCCGATAAGAAAATTAATGCTCTTGCGATGGAAACTATCCCTCGCCTATCTCGCTCCCAAAAAATGGATGCTCTCAGCTCCATGGCGAATATCGGTGGCTATCGAGCGATTATCGAGGCTGCACAGCATTTTGGTCGATTTTTTACTGGGCAAATTACTGCTGCCGGTAAAGTCCCTCCCGCGAAAGTACTGGTCATTGGTGCTGGTGTTGCTGGCCTTGCGGCTATTGGTACAGCCAAGAGTATGGGGGCTATCGTTCGCGCCTTCGACACCCGTATGGAAGCAAAAGAACAAGTAGAGAGTATGGATGCCGAATTTCTACTCTTAGAGTTCGAAGAGGATGGCAGTGGTGAAGGTGGCTACGCCAAAACCATGAGTAAAGAGTTTATCGATGCTGAAATGGCTCTATTTGCAGAGCAAGCAAAAGATGTCGATATTATTGTCACTACGGCTTTGATCCCCGGTAAACCAGCACCCGAACTGATAACTGAAGATATGGTTAAATCCATGCGTGAAGGTAGCGTTATTGTTGACCTTGCCGCAGCAATGGGAGGAAATTGCAAATTATCTGAACCAGATAAAGTAGTCACTAAGCACGGCGTTAATATTATTGGCTATACCGACTTACCCAGCCGTTTACCCACACAAGCCAGTCAGCTTTATTCAACTAACTTACGCCACTTGTTGAGTGATATGACACCGAATAAAGACGGCCAACTCAATATAGACTTTGAAGATGAAGTGGTACGTGGAGCATGCGTTGTGAAAGAAGGCGAAATCACCTTCCCACCACCACCGCCTAAATTATCCGCAGCCCCAGCTAAAAAGGCGGAGCCAAACCCAGCTCCCATTTTAGAGGAAAAAGAAAGCAGTAAACTAAAACCATGGATCCCATTTATCGTTGGTGCATTAGCCCTTTGGGGCTTAGGGAGTGTTGCACCCGCTTCTTTTATGAATCATTTCACCGTATTCGTACTATCTTGTTTTGTGGGTTACATGGTTATATGGAATGTATCGCCCTCCTTACACACGCCACTAATGAGCGTCACGAATGCAATTAGCAGTATCATTATTATCGGCGCCCTATTACAAATTTCATCGCCCGACCCTTGGGTCTTTTGGCTAGCTGGTATTGCTGTATTTATTACTAGCATTAATATCGTTGGCGGTTTTGCGGTCACACAACGCATGCTGGCTATGTTCAAAAAATAATGGTTTAAGAAATAATGTTTCGAGAAATAACAGCTTAAAAAACTCAAAACATTAAAAATACTGAAAGGTAAAAAAGATGACACAAGGTTTAATTAATGTTGCCTATATAGGTGCAAGCATATTATTTATTTTAGCCCTTGGCGGGCTAAGCAAACAAGAAACCGCTAGACGAGGTAATTTATTCGGTATTATTGGGATGTCCCTGGCGCTTATCGTAACCGTCATTGGTATGATTACAGGCAACTACGCTCTACTAATCGGCGCATTGGTTATTGGGGGAAGCATCGGGTTACTACTTGCGAGAAAAGTAGAAATGACACAGATGCCTGAACTCGTTGCCATACTACATAGCTTAGTTGGCTTGGCAGCAGTGTTAGTAGGTTATGCTAATTTCTTAAGTCATTCCGTTGAATATATTGGCATTGAAAAAACAATACACGATGTAGAAACCTATATTGGTATATTGATTGGTGCCCTCACCTTCTCAGGTTCTGTCGTTGCTTATCTAAAACTCAGCGGCAAATGGGGCGGTAAACCACTATTGTTACCCGCTCGACATTGGCTGAATTTAATCTTGCTTATTCTTGCAGTTTACTTTGGTGTTCAGTTTGTCAATCAAGCTGCTAATGGTGCTGGTTTACTCCCTCTTATCGCCATGACCATTATCGCTTTGTTGTTTGGCATTCACATGGTTGCCGCTATTGGCGGTGCCGACATGCCTGTGGTAGTGTCTATGCTCAACAGTTACTCGGGCTGGGCGGCCGCAGCCTTAGGTTTTATGTTATCCAATGATTTATTGATTGTTGTTGGCGCACTCGTCGGTAGTAGCGGTGCTATTTTATCTTACATTATGTGTCGAGCAATGAATCGAAATTTTATCTCAGTCATTGCAGGTGGCTTTGGCTCAGGTAATGGCTCAAGTGGCGGAACACAAACTTCAGGCTCATCAGAAATAGAGGGCGAAGTGGTTCCAATCAATGTTGAGGATGTCGCAGATTTATTAACGAGCGCAAAAGAAGTCATGATTATCCCTGGCTACGGTATGGCTGTTGCTCAAGCACAGCATATGGTCAGTGATATCACTAAAAACTTACGCAAGCAAAATATTAATGTTCGCTTTGGTATTCACCCTGTTGCAGGCAGGATGCCGGGCCACATGAATGTGCTACTTGCCGAAGCCAAAGTACCCTACGACATTGTATTTGAAATGGAAGAAATTAATGAAGACTTTCCTAATGTCGATGTCTCTATTGTGATAGGTGCTAACGATATTGTTAATCCAGCCGCACAAGAAGTGCCTGACAGTCCTATCGCCGGTATGCCGGTGCTTGAACCTTGGCTAGGAAAAACAACTATTGTGCTAAAACGTGGAATGGCAACAGGTTATGCTGGCGTCGAAAACCCATTATTCTACAAGGATAATACACGCATGTTATTTGGCGATGCAAAAGAGAGTTTGGAAAGTTTATTCAAGCTAATTGGTTAATAGGTATTAGCTTTAAGCGCCTCTGGTTAAACTCATAAACCAAAGGCGCTTTTACGGATTACACCACTCATAACACAACTCATTAACACTACAGCGATTTCCAACAGACTCGGTTACGTCCACTATCTTTGGCTTTATAGAGGGCGTCATCAGCGGCCTTAATGATATTTTCAGGTAAGGTATTTTTTTGAGGATTCAAATTAACGCCTCCAATGCTAATGGTCAATCCTTTCTTTTTTGAAAATTGTTGATGTGCTATTTCTTCAATTTCCGTTTCCTCGATCTTCAGCCTAATTTGCTCAGCATATTTAATCCCTTCATCTTTCCCCATATCCGTTAACACTAATACAAACTCTTCTCCACCATAGCGTGCAAGGATATCCGTTTTTCTGTGTGTATTCTCTGATAGTATATGCGCTATTCTCTCCAGGCAGGCGTCACCCGTTAAATGGCCGTATTCATCATTAATCATCTTAAAATAATCAACATCTATTAACAGCAACACCAAAGAATAGTTTAAGCGAGAAGCTCGGCTAATTTCTGTTATAAACATTTCGTCAAAATAGCGTCGGTTATTAATACCGGTCAAACCATCCTGCATAGTGAGCTGAGTGAGCTGCTTTGTTTGGTCTGAGAGCTTTAAGTTACTAACAACCATTAATTCATATTCACGCTTCGGAATATTAGCAAGACCATACATACCAAAAAAATAAATTAACACTAAAACGCTAAAACCTCGCCCCAACCCCGAATCAAAGAAAAGGCTCGCCATGCACAGTGGAATTAACATGCAAATCAAAAAACACAACATCGCTTTTCTTGATATAGCTAAAGAAATAGTGCCCCCCGAACAAAGCCCAAAGGTTGCAGCTAAAATAAGTGATAAATTCTCTTTCATTCCATCGGTAAAAAGGGCAACTACGACCATCACCCCCCAGCTCCCGGCACTTAGCGCTATACCCAAATAGAGATAAACCAAACCTTTATTGGTTTCTTTTAAAAATAATTTCTTATAGTTAAGTAATGTAATATAACGAAAAACAGCAGCTAAAATAAAAACAATCAGCCATATCGAATATGTTTTAAATTGAGAAAAAGAGAAGTCTGCCAGCAGGACGATTAACGATATAAGGAACCAAGCCAAAGGGTAAAAGACAACACCAGGAATTTGCCTAAAGAAAAGGTCCCTACTACGCTGATGCTCTAGCGCTGCTTTATGATTTTCGTCAGTTAAAAAGCGAGGAGAACGAAATAATTTTTCTCGTAGAGAAAATAATAACACCCTCACTCTCCTTTTAAGTTTACAGTTATATAAAACTGAATTAAGTTCTAAGCATTAACTAGAGTAACTAACACCATAACCCAGCGCAGCTAAACTTTCTTCTGCGATAATGAGAGTATCGCTGCTAATATTTTTATCTACTTTTAAGCAATCTAAATAATACTCTAAACAAATAATTGCATCTGCAAACGTTTCTAACATATGCTCTAATGCGGCAGGTTGGTTATTTGATAACAGGGAACCTTCAATAAATTGGTTACAGCTGACTACAATTTCAGCGGCACGAGGCAACTCCAACACAATCATACCACCGCGAACACTATTCATTGTTTTAGTTACATTCTTGATATGTACTCGGTCATATGAAGACTCCGAAAACGAACTCAATGCGCGTTTCACCATCGTTAGACCCGCTTCAGCCTCTTCCAAAACAACTAACTGTGCATCCGCAAGATGGCTCGTAACAATCATTTGATTACGTGACAGTTGATTGATTTCAGCCAATTTTTCATCCGAAAAATTTCGCTTCTCAATACTATCCAGTACGCTTTCTACATATAAAAAAGCATCTGCAATATCCATGATTTCAGCGGCATCAGCCTTTTCACCAGAATCATTCCATGCTTTCACACGGTCAAGCTGCTGCTTCATTGTCTGCGCTGCAGATTTTAATCCGACCACATCTAAAATATCTCGAATTTTAGTGATACTTACTACGAACTCATCGTAGTTATCAATTGTGGCATCGCTACCTTCTGATGCAAACTCCATCACTTCTTTTGCTGAGCGAAGTTCCAGCTTTAGCGTTTCAGCAACTGAACTCACGGTACTGGCACTTGGGCCAGTCAAGGATTTTGCCTCACCTATACGAATATTTTCTGTATAACCCAGCTCCGAATAGCCAAAAGCTACCCTAATTTTAGAAAAAGGCTCTTCATTAATATCAGCTAAAGCAATGTAATAAGACATTTCCTTCAAATAATCAGCAGAAACTTCGTGCTTAAAAGCGGCCTGCTCTTCTTTTTCTACCCTCTTAAATTCTTTGTCTAAATGGCTGAACAATCGTTTACGCTCTAAGGTTAAGCCCATATCTGTTCGATTAAAGGCTTCTAAAGTTTGGCAAAGCAGCCACCAAAATGTCTCGCTAGGAGAGCCTTTAGCGTATTTAGCAATCTTATCTGCCGATCTTTGCATCAATTGTAGTGATGCTTGTACACGCACCTCTTTAATAAAACCCAACAAACCAACTTGATACATATGTCGGAAGCGCCTTGCCATCCCAGATAAACTATCCCCTTCTGGAATGTCTTCTGGTTTTTCATTATTGTCTAAGCGAAATGAGGTTATCGCATCCGCAAAATGACTTTCCCAAATAATGGGTTCGCGATTAGCGGTACGAATATCATTAATATAAGGCACCATTAAAGCGGGTAATCCCCACTCTTTTTGTAATGCGTACTCAAAATAACAAGACAAAACGAAGAAACCCTTGGTTAAAGCCGATAGCTTTTCATCTGCTAGAGGGACTTTAGATGCTTTGAGTTTACGAGCACTATCAAAAAGCTCACCCGCAAGCTCACAAGCACCATGCAGTTCTATTAACGCAAGGCTCCCGCGAATTTGCTGTAGCGAATCTATGCATGAATCCAACAGTTTGTCATTTTCACGATCACTAACAAAACCTTCGAGCTGTGTGGCAGCCTGCTCAATAGTAATAACCAACTCTTCTCTCACCACATTGAGTGAAGTCAGGTTGATTTTATGTTTATGGGAGAGAGTGTTGTCAGCGGATGCTGTTTGCATAAGAGAAAACCATTCTGTTTGATTGTATTGTAATTATTAACCCGTAATGTCGGATAAGCTCAATTTATCTTACATTACTAAGCAATATCATCTTTGTCTATGAAGACAGTCTCAATAAATCCTTTTAAGAAAAATAAGCCTACCTACTTTCATTCCAAGAACTCGCTAGATTATGCTATAACTTATTAATATAAGCACTTGTTTTAGCTCGAATTACTGGTGTTTTTAACTTAATTAGCTATAGTTTAGGTCAAACTGAATATTAATCTAGCTTAATAGATTCGTATATAGACCTTTTGGCTTATTTTTAGCTTTAAATTTTTGGTTATTTCCAAAGCAATCCAACTTATTTTTACTGTGTCTGTAGTCAATATTTAACACTTCTCCCCACTACATTAGAGGGTATAGCATGCCTAAAACTCTACATCACGGTTTTGCACATAACTTCCTTGGCAACTCCCCGCTCTGGTACAAACAGGCCATTATTGGCTTTTTAATCTTAAATCCGATCTTAATGGTAACAACTGGACCTTTTATCACTGGTTGGGTATTAATCGCAGAGTTTATTTTTACCTTAGCGATGGCCTTAAAGTGCTACCCGCTTCAACCGGGTGGATTACTGGCAATTGAGGCCGTTGTTTTAGGTATGACCAGCCCAGAGTCGGTTTATCATGAAATCGAAGCCAATATGAAAGTCATCTTGCTCTTGGTTTTTATGGTGGCAGGCATTTATTTTATGCAAAGCCTATTGCTGTACGTATTCACCAAACTTTTGGTTAAAATTCGATCAAAGGTATTACTCTCCCTACTATTTTGCTTTGTGTCAGCCATTCTATCTGCCTTTCTTGATGCCCTCACCGTCACCGCCGTTTTGATTAGTGTTGCTGTCGGCTTTTACGATGTATATCACAAAGTCTTTTCACGCGGGGATGTACCTAAAGAGCTTGCCGAGGCACACAAAGACGACCTGTCTAAATTTCGTGCTTTTTTACGTAGCTTAGTTATGCATGGCGTTGTAGGTACTGCTTTAGGAGGTGTCTGCACAACCGTAGGAGAACCTCAAAATTTATTAATTGCTGAAACGGTTGGCTGGGATTTCATCGAATTTATTAAAGTCATGGCGCCAGTAACAGCCCCTGTTTTTATCTTTGGTTTGCTGACCTGCGCATTGCTAGAAACGCAAACAAAAGGTTGGTTTGGCTATGGAATGAAGATACCAGAAAATGTCCGCAAGATTTTAGTGGAATTTGACCAAGAGCAAGACGCCAAACGCGGTCATAAGGAAAAAGCGGCTTTATTAGTACAGAGTATCGCGGCTGTTATTTTGGTCTTTGCTTTGGCCTTCCATGTAGCTGAAGTGGGTATCATCGGATTAATGATTATCGTGCTATTGACCGCATTTAATGGTGTTGTAGAGGAACATCAAATTGGTCATGCCTTTGAAGAAGCTTTACCTTTTACTGCACTACTCGTCGTCTTCTTTGGCATTGTGGCCGTTATTCATGATCAACATTTATTCAGTCCCATCACTGATGCCGTACTCAGCCTCGACGTGAGCCAACAAGCTCCCATGCTATTTGTCGCTAACGGTATTTTATCAATGATTAGCGATAATGTTTTTGTGGCAACCGTCTATATTGGTGAAATTAAAGCTGCCTATGAAGCCGGCACAATATCTAGAGAGCATTTCGAGAATTTAGCCATCGCAATCAATACCGGTACAAACATCCCCAGTGTCGCCACACCCAATGGGCAAGCAGCATTTCTATTTTTACTCACCTCTGCACTAGCCCCTTTGATTCGTTTGTCTTATGGACGGATGGTCGTAATGGCATTGCCTTATACTTTTGTGTTGGGGTCTGTTGCCTTGGTGGCGGTTATTACTTTTGTTAAGTAGGTTTTTTGCGCGAAGCGCGATGGTTTTTACTTTTTATTTTAGTTTTTAAAGTTTTTTTCTTTAGCTTTTTCTATTTCGCCTTCCGGCGAGTTCCTTGAATGAAATACATCCTTGTATTTCACCCTACGGGCAGCAAAGCTGTTCAAATTTGTTCCAGACAAATTTGTCTTTGCGTGGCCAAAGAAAACGAACCAAAAGAAAGGCCATCCCATAGATTGCCCCTTCGGGTGCCCGATAAGCTTGATTAAATACTATGAATTTTAAAAACAACTGAAGAGGTGTTTGCATTCAAAGGCTCGAATACTCTAAATTCCTCTTAAAATCAGCCTCAAACTATGTATCTATTTTGTACAAAACGGCAGGAGCCGTTTTGAGTGCAAGCGGGGCATGGATGCCCATTTGCA
>JBOEGR010000035.1:0-48650 GCA_050633525.1 Cellvibrionaceae bacterium | reverse complement strand
CTGCATTGCAGGGCTTTTTCATTTTCTTAAAACTTAAAGTAAGTTATTTAACTAATTACTTATAAGTTACTTTGGTACCTGAAACAGTCACATCTACACGACGGTTTTGAGCGCGACCTTCACGAGTTGCGTTTGAAGCAACTGGCTCAGTTTCGCCACGGCCGTAAACAGAGATAGCTGAAGCTGGAACGCCTTTACTTGTTAAGTAATCAGCTACTGACTGAGCACGACGCTCTGATAACTTCATATTGTAAGCATCGTTACCACGGCTATCAGCATGACCAAATAGTGAAATGCTGTAGTCGCTTAAACCACGAACACCAACAACTACTGGATCAACAGACGCTTTACCCGCATCCGTCAATGTAGCACTGTTAGTTGCAAACAAAGCATCGCCCGCTAGAGAGATTTTTTGCTCAACTTTTTCAGTTGTTTTAGTTGGAGCAGCAGCTACTTTAGGCGCTGGAGCTGGGGCCGGAGCTGGAGCAGCAACTGGCTTAGGCTTAATTGCTTGGCAAGATGAAGAGAATTTACCATCAGCAACTTTTACACATTTGTCATAAGTTGCTTTTACTGGGTTACCACTGCTATCAGTCAACGCACCATTTTTAACGTGCGCAAATGCACCACCGCTCATTAAAGCGGATGCTACTGCTATTGTGCTGACAAAAGTTAGCTTGTTAATCATGAAGACCTCCTAAGGTTCCTATTTTATGTTGTTAGTTATAATTAAACGACGTCGATTGTATTCAACAACGTATTAATCATCAAACGCTTTATCAATTATTAGCGTTAACTACATCTATTTATTGTATTTAAAACTCGCGCTAGCACTGCGAAGGCGCAAATATACTCTATTAACCGCACTTTTTATAGCCTCTAGCATTTTTAATATTGTATATCACTCGGGTTTTAGACCTTATACATACACCCCAAGCTCGCTAAGGAATACAAAAGCAAGCCTATTAGAGAGTAAGCTTGGCGGACAAAAGTCACTTATTCTATTATTTAATCCAACAAATCAGTCTTCGCAGCCATAATAAAGTCGTTTTTATGCAAGCCCCCGATCTTGTGTGTCCACCAACGAACCGTCACTCTGCCCCATTCTGTTAGTAATGCTGGGTGATGGCCCTCTGTTTCAGCCAAGCTTGCAACGCGATTGGTAAATGCTAAAGCTACTGCAAAATCTTCAAAATTATAGGCTTTAAGTAACTGCAAAACTCCTTTTTTATCAACGACTTGCCACCCTTCCAATTCGGATAATAACTCTTTTTGCTCAAGATCACTTACTCGTGGAGCATCGGCGCGACAAGCTTCACATGTTTGCTTAGGTAGATCTGACATATTGCTTTCCTGAATATTAAATGATCTTTAAATAAGAAAACTCACTTTAGAAGATCGTCTTTCACAAGCTATCAGGCAAGTATTGCTAGAGAGCCCAACCCGCCCCTGTTCCGTTATTGAACAGAGATAACGCCTTCTTCTATTTTTGCTTTCCAAATCTGAGGCCCAGTTCGGTGAACAGACTCACCTTGGCTATCAACTGCAACCGTAACAGGCATATCTTTTACCTCGAACTCATAAATAGCCTCCATTCCTAGGTCTTCAAAGGCGACGACTTTTGATCCAACAATCGCTTTGGAAACTAAATAAGCAGAACCGCCAACCGCCATCAAATATACAGCTTTATTATCCTTAATAGCATCAATGGCTAATTGCCCGCGCTCTGCCTTACCTACCATACCAAGAAGGCCTGTTTCTTCTAACATCGTGCGTGTAAATTTATCCATGCGTGTCGCCGTAGTCGGTCCAGCTGGCCCTACTACTTCTTCACCTACAGGATCTACGGGGCCGACGTAGTAAATCATACGATTAGTGAAATCAACCGGTAAAGGCTCGCCTTTAGCAATCATATCTACCATGCGTTTATGTGCTGCATCACGACCGGTTAATAATTTACCCGATAACAATAGTGTTTCACCTGGCTGCCACTCAGCGACATCCGCTTTAGTGACTGAATCCAAGTCAACACGTCGAGCACCGCTGGATTCGCGTGTGATTTCTGGCCAATCATCGAGGCTCGGCGGCGTTTGCAGAGAAGGCCCAGATCCATCTAGAGTAAATTTACATAAGCGTGTTGCCGCACAGTTAGGTAAAATAGCTATTGGCTTATTAGCCGCATGTGTCGGGCAATCTTTTACTTTCACATCAAGCACGGTTGTTAAGCCACCGAGGCCTTGCGCACCAATACCCAACTTATTCACTTTCTCGTGAAGCTCTAAACGTAATTCTTCAGAACGGTTTGATGCCCCCTTTTCCTGTAAATCGTGGATATCGATAGGGTCTAGTAGCGCTTCTTTTGCCATTGCCAAAGCTTTATCCGCAGTACCACCAATACCAATACCTAAAATACCTGGAGGACACCAACCTGCACCCATCGTTGGGACGACATTTAAGACCCAATCTACAACAGAGTCGGATGGGTTAAGCATGGCAAACTTAGTTTTCGCTTCACTACCACCACCCTTTGCCATCACGTGGCATGTAACCGTATTACCTGGCACCATTTTATAAGTAATCATCGCGGGAGTATTGTCGCCAGTATTTTTACGCGCCCCGTCAGGGTCGGCTAATACTGATGCACGTAGCTTATTATCAGGATGATTGTAAGCCTGACGTACGCCTTCATTGACCATTTCTTCGATGCTAATATCAGCATCCCATTGAACACCCATTCCGATCTTCATGATCACACTCACAATACCCGTATCTTGGCAAATGGGTCGATGCCCCTCAGCACACATACGTGAATTGATCAATATTTGAGCCATGGCATCTTTAGCAGCTGGGTTCGCTTCTTTTTCATACGCTTTATGAACGGCTTTAATAAAATCTAAGGGGTGGTAATAAGAAATGAATTGCAGCGCATCTGCAATACTGGCGATGACATCATCTTGCTTAATTACTGTAGCCATAATGAGTGATTTACCTTATTGGATGGGTGGGTGATAAGGGTTATCGTGCTGGAGTTGAAAGTATGCCCGCACGCTCTTTAAGTAATAGTAAGTCTCTATTAGTCGTGACCCTAAATTTATCAAATGAGCGAATAGTTTCTTCGTAACCATCTACTTTTGATGAAATAGTTTTCACTTGCTTAGTTGCAGAGGCATATTGTTTTATCTGTTTTGATAAGGACTGAGTCGTTTTACTTTGCGCTGAGAGGCGCTCTCTTAAAGACTGAATCAATAGTTCTTGCTCACCCGTACGCTGCTCTAGCGAGGCTATGGGCTGCTTGACGCTAGATTCCAGTGCATCTATAGAACTATTGGCCTTGGATAAGCCTTCTTTTAGCTCTTTGCTCGATGATGCTTTGACTTTGGCAATTTCTTTTAAGTTTGCTTTACGTGTTGCCCATAATTTGTCCACTTCTGCCATGGCAAGCTTCACATCTTTATCTAAAGTTTTGAGGTTAGATGTCAATACAGTCAAAGATTGAGTCGACTCATCGCCCGTCAACAATAACTTGTTTTCTAACTCATCTATACGCTCTTGTTGAACTGATATTGTTTGCTGAGACGTTTGCAGCTGTAAAAATAAATAACCTACACCGGCGGCTGTGGCCAAAGCGATGAGGAAAGTAAACCACAAAAAGCCTGAAGATTGTTTTTGGACAACCACCTTAGGTTGAGCGGGCCTTGCAGCTGCCGCAGCTCGTTTTGGATTTGACTGTGCGGTATTCGCAGAGGCACCTGATGACGCCGAAAAAGTGGGTTCTTTACGTTCGTTAACCATATTTATCACTAGTAAGTAAATGGGCTCGATATGAGCCTATATTGAATTCAATAATATCGAGGGGCGGTATTATGATACCTATTTAGCCTGATATCTACCACTTCTAGGGCTTCAGTCATGTGCATCGACTTAGCTTAAGAAAGCTGTGTTCTTATGTAATATCCGTTAGAATAGCAGCCTCTTAGTAAGTGCATATCATCATTCACTCTTGATATTGTGTTTCATTAAGTGACATGGCTTTAAATGTACTCGATTTTTTAATGTGTATATAGCGCCAATCAATAACCACACTCAAAAATATTATTTTAATTATAAAGGGGGTTACCATGGAATTTTTAAATATTCTTGCTCGCTGGGGGCATTTATTATTCGGCATTACTTGGATCGGGATGCTTTACTACTTCAATTTTGTACAAGGCGGGTATTTCAAACAGGCTAGCCCTGAAGCACTTGCTGACGCGAAAGCAAAATTAGCTCCAAGTGCATTATGGTGGTTCCGTTGGGGTGCCATGTTTACCTTTATTACTGGCATTATTTTGCTTGCTGGCGTTGGCAAAAATGGCCAATTAAATGACTATATTGTAGCCGGTGCTCTCATGGGGACATTGATGTTCCTTAATGTTTGGATGATTATTTGGCCAAATCAAAAAATTGCATTAGGTATGGTTGAAGGGGATGCCGCAGCCGCTGGGGCCAAAGCTCTACTAGCCTCTCGCACCAATGTATTATTTTCAGCACCAATGGCATTTGGTATGCTTGCTGGCCCTCATTTTGTCGGCCAAGGCTATGGCACGGGCGCAGGTGGTATCGATTTGTGGATCATTATTGGTCTTATCGCGCTACTTGAATTAAATGGCTTATTTGGAAAACAAGGTCCACTAACCACCGTCGTAGGTGTTATTCATTGCAGCCTTGCATTAACCGCTGTTATGGTCGGTGTTTTCTACTTTCTTTAACTGAATTTTCTTTAATTTAGTTGCTTTTAGAATTAAAAAGCCCGCTTATGCGGGCTTTTTAATTTGAATCCATCACTTGTTTAACAGGTGCATATGAACGACGGTGTATCGGTGTCACACCTAAAGATTGTAATGCATCGCGATGCAGTTGTGTCGGATAGCCTTTGTGCTTTGCAAAGCCATAGCCTGGATACTCACATTCATATCGTTCCATTTCACGATCGCGCGTCACTTTTGCCAATATAGAAGCCGCTGCAATACATGCGACTCGGCTATCACCTTTCACTACCGCTTCTGCTTGATAAGACCAATCGGGAATTTTGTTCCCGTCAACCAAGACATGTTCCGGCTGTATTGTTAAGGTTTCAACTGCTCTTTTCATTGCGAGCAAGCTCGCTTGTAAAATATTAAAGCGGTCAATTTCATCGACTGAACAACGAGCGATGGACCAAGAAAGCGCTCTTTCTTGAATGAGATCGAACAAATAATCTCGCTTTTTCTCTGATAACTTTTTCGAGTCGTCTAAACCCTCTATTGGCTTATCAGGATCTAAAATGACCGCCGCTGTGACTACATCACCTGCCAATGGGCCACGCCCTACCTCGTCTACTCCAGCGACTAAAATTCCACTATAGGTGCTTACAAAAGGACCTAAGGCCCGTGGTTTATTTTTATTAGGCATCAGAGCTCTCGTTTTTTTTATCTAATAATTGTTTTATTGCTCTAGCGGCCACAACATCTGCATTACACTTTAAATCCGTGTGTAATTGAGCAAACTCATCGACAATATTGTTTCGATACTCTAGTGATTGCATTTTTTCTACCACATGACGAGTAATTGTTTGTGGAGTAGCTTGTTGTTGAAGTAACTCAGGTACAAGCAAGCGATTAGCCAATAAATTCGGCAATGAAACATAAGCCGTCTTTAACAGAAAAGAAATAATCCAATACGACAGGGCAGCCATTTTATACACTACAACCATCGGTTTTTTGAGCAGCATAGCTTCCAATGCCGTTGTACCTGAAGCTAACAAAACAGCGTCAGCTGCTGCCATGACTTCATGCGAATAACCATCAACTATCGTTACCGACAAATTGGGGTGTTCTTGTAGTTGATCTTCTATTTGCCTGCGACGTTGTGCATTAGCAGCAGGAACAATAATTTGTAACTTATGTATTCTATTACAACATTCTTCTAAGGCTTGCCATAATACCGGCCCGATTAACTTTACTTCACCTCCGCGACTACCAGGGAGGCAAGCAAGCATGGGCAGTTTGGCATTGTAGCGTTTATTTTTTAATATTTCGGACAGGGCTTCTTTCGCTGCACCATGATCATGCTGGATGGGAAACTGATCTGCTAGTGGATGCCCGACAAATTTCACTGGGATATTGTGCTGATGGTAAATAGCTGTTTCAAAAGGCAATAATGTCAGCATTAGGTCAATCGATTTAGCTATTTTCTTTATCCTTCCTTGGCGCCATGCCCACACTGATGGGCTCACGTAGTGAGCTGTTTTGACGCCTTGCTTTTTTAACTTGCGCTCTAAAGTTAAATTGAAATCCGGAGAATCAATACCGATAACGATATCAAACTGATTATTGAGAAAATGCTGATAAAGCTGCTTTCGAAT
Organism: Cellvibrionaceae bacterium; assembly: GCA_050633525.1. Lineage (GTDB taxonomy): Bacteria > Pseudomonadota > Gammaproteobacteria > Pseudomonadales > Cellvibrionaceae > CANLBN01. The sequence continues at coordinate 42,268 of JBOEGR010000035.1, read as the reverse complement.
AGATAATAGTTCTGGCAAGCGTTTTAACGGTTCGATTAATCCCATTACGGCCAAACGATCTTGGGGAAAAAGTGAAGTAAAACCTTCACTCATCATCTTCTTACCACCAATGCCCTCATAGATTGCATCGGGGTAATAATGCTTAAGCTCACGAATTAGGCCAACACCTAAGGTATCACCTGATGCTTCACCAGAAACAATGCCTATTTTCATCATTATTTTTAATTTATATTATGAGGGAACGAGATAACAGAAATAGAGTATCAATTTAATTAAGGTATAAGCTAATTAACGCACAATGCCGCGGGTAGAACTGTTTAATGAATCGATCAAAAACCGAATAACAGCCTGATTGTCTGGTGACGTTAAAGATAATTTTTCTAACTCATCAATAGCTTCAACTAAAGTTAGGCCTTGTCGATATATCAGTTTGAATGCTTTTTGTAACATGCGGATACTCTCTTTCGTAAATCCGCGTCTAGCTAAACCTTCTGCATTAATCGTTTTCGCTTCCGCTGGCGCGCCCGCTACCATCATATAAGCTGGGACATCTTTGCCTATCGCACTGCCCATGCCAGTAAAACAATGAGCGCCAATATGACAATATTGATGAACTAAGGTAAAACCACCCAAAATAGCCCAATCACCTATATGTACATGACCCGCCAAAGCCGCATTGTTTACCAATATACAATGATTGCCGATCACGCTATCGTGCCCCACATGGGCATAAGCCATAATTAAGTTATGGTCACCAATAGTCGTTTCACTGCGGTCTTGAACGGTGCCTCTATGAATAGTGACCCCCTCTCGAATAGTATTGTTGTCACCAATCACTAAACGTGTAGGCTCTCCATTATATTTTAAATCCGGAGTAGACTCGCCAATACTAGAAAATTGATAGATATGGTTATTCCGACCAATAACACTTGGCCCTTTTATAACAACGTGTGACTCGATGACACTACCGGATGCTATTTCAACATTAGGGCCAATAATAGAAAACGGGCCAACTTGAACGTCATCCGCCAGAGTTGCCGAGGGATCAATAATCGCAGACGAATGAATAGACATTAATCGTTAAACTTTGCGGTCAGCGCATAAAATAGTAGCAGATGCCGCCAATTGACCATCTACTGAAGCACTACATTCGAATTTCCAAATCCCTCTCTTTTCGGAAATCACTTTGGCCTCTAATTCCAATCGATCACCGGGGATCACTTGGCGTCTAAATCTAACCTTATCCGCTCCTGCGAACAGGTAAACCGAACCATCTTGTGGCGTCTTACCTATTGTTTTAAAACCTAATATACCAGACGCTTGCGCCATGGCTTCAATAATCATTACACCTGGAAAAATAGGCGCCTGAGGAAAATGACCATTAAAAACTTCTTCATTCACTGAGATATTCTTGTAGGCTTTTATATAATCACCTTCTCGTAGCTCAAGTACACGATCTACCAATAAAAAAGGATAGCGGTGAGGTAACCATTTTTTAATTTCCGTGACATCCATCATAAATAAACCTTATTTTTTCATTGTTTTTTTAAGCGATGATAGCTCGCGAGCAATATCATCCAATTGATTAAAACGAACGGCATTTTTCTTCCACGCTCGTGTATTGTTCATTGGTACACCTGAAGAGTACGAACCCGCCTGAGAAATCGATTTCGTAATCATGCTCATTGCTGTTATATGCACGTCATCAGCAATAGTGATATGCCCGACTACGCCAACACCTCCAGCTATAGTACAACGCTTGCCAATAATAGCACTTCCCGCAATGGCAGCAGCAGCAGCTATTGCCGAATGTTCGCCAATACGAACATTATGAGCTATTTGGACCTGATTATCGATTTTTACTCCACTTTCAATCACTGTATTTTCTAAAGCGCCACGATCAATCGTCGTGCCTGCACCGATCTCAACATCATCTCCAATATGCACACTGGCTAATTGATAAATTTTTGCCCAACCTTCAGAAGAAGGGGCAAAGCCAAAACCGTCAGAGCCGATCACGCTAGCACTATGCAAGATACAGTTTTCACCAATATGAACGCCATTATATATGTTCACATTTGAATACAATATGCTGTGTGCTCCAATACATACTTTTTTCCCAATAACTGAATTGGCTCCAATAGAACAGTTAGCACCTATTTTGGCTCCTGCTTCTATAACCACATTGGGACCAATGCTAACATCATCACCCAGTGAGGCGTCATCAGCAATAGTAGCGCTTGGATGAATGCTCGGGCCGGTAAGAGTTTGCTCACGAAATAAATAGCTTAATTTCGCATAGGAAAGATAAGGATCAGAAACTACCAACTTATTACCAGAAAATAACATTTTGTGTTCTTCGCGTATAAGTACACAACCCGCATCGCTTGCCTGTAACTTATCCTTGTAGCGACAACTTACGTAAAAGGATAGTTTGGATGGTGTCGCTTCTGGCAGAGTGGCTAAGCCATCAATCGAGTAATCGCCATCACCATCATAATCAGCCCCGACATAATCAGCTAGAGCTTTAACAGTATAAGCGACAGTATTCTCCATAGTGATTTGTATTACCTAGTTAGACTTATTTAAACGATCTAATAGTTCTTTAGTAATATCAAATTGAGGTGTAGCGTAATGCACTGTTTGCGCTTTTAACAAAATACCTAACTGTTTCTCTTTAATAATACTTTTTACAATCTCATCAATTTTAGGGTTCAAGTCTTTAGCCATTTTTTTATTGATCTGGCTAATTTCAGAATCTAATTGATTGCCAATCTTATTAATTTCCGACAGTTTTTCTTTTGCGGCTTTGTTATGGCTTCGCTTTTCTTCATCAGACCATGTCAAACCATTTGTTTGGGCATTTTTTTCCATTGTTTTCAGTTCTTTACCAAGTTCACTATAGCGAGCTCTTTTCTTTTGAAAGCTTTCACTATTCTCTAGTTTTTTACGAGCTTCTTTCGCATAGTTTGAATTTGCTACCGCGCCTTCGATATCAATGACGGCAATATTAGCTTGTGCAAAAGAAACGACAGAAACGCCAAGAGCACATAGAAATGTTAGAGATTTTAAAAAGTTAGACATTATTTCACCTTTGTATAAATTTGATGACTAGAACGAGCGTCCGAGAGAAAACTGGAAGGATTCGGTCTCATCAAAGGGTTGTTCGACAATCGGTCTTGCAAAGTTAAAGCTAAGTGGGCCAACAGGAGAGAGCCATTGAAAACTAATACCTGCCGCAACACTTAATTTACCTAAATCCACATTACCACAATTTTCTTGCCCTGAACCACAGTCAGTTGAAAAAACGTTACCTGAGTCAACAAACAAAGCAATTCTTGCCTTATCATTATCTTTGACGAAAGGAATGGGCATGACTAACTCAGCACTTAATTCGACTAAAACATTACCCCCAAAACTGTCACGATCACCATTTACCGCAGTCAATAGCTGGCCATCGTCGGCTAAAACATAAACATAATCGGGATCATTACGATCAGGAGTACCTGATTCATCTAGATAAACGGGAACTGCAACATAAGCATTCGAAGGCGTTCCTTTCGGTCCAAGAGAACTACTCTCAAAGCCACGAACCGAACTTACACCGCCTGAAAAGAAATTTTCAAAAAAAGGCAATCCATCAAGTTTACCATAACCATCGCCATAACCTAGACGCCCGCGAAAGTGAAACGCCGTCTTACCACTAATAGGAAAATAGATATCGTTACGATAAGTCAATTTATAATATTCCAAATCGCCACCAGGAACCGCCACTTCCATATTAAAGCGTTGGGATATACCTTCAGTGGGAAAAATACCGCGATCAAACGTTGAATCGGACCACCCTAGATCAAAGGTTAAATTGTTAAAAGATGTGCCATATTGATCCAAAAATCCTTCTGAGCGATCACGAATAACAGATGAGTCACTATCAAATTCGGTATAACCAGAGGCCGTACCATTCGAATTATCGCCTGTTGCTGTATCAATATTTATATTTTGCAACTCTGTGGTAGACACACTACTGGAAATATTATCATCCTCATCGACCAAGCCATTATTGTTGGTATCTGCAATATCAATATTTTCTGCAACACTATTACCAGCATCTCCTAATGTAGGTAATATTGTGTTCTCGTAAAAATCGTTAGAGACATAGGCGTTTTCTAAGTCATTATCGTTACGTAAAACGGGAGTCCCCAAAATCTCTTGTGCGGTTATCGTACCCGCCTCTATTGAAATATTTTCAATCCCAACACCAAATGATAAGCGCCCAGTTTCCGAAATAGGATAACCAAAAGTCACTTTTAAGCCGATAGTATCAGTAGCGTAATTGGAAACACTAATTTCATCAAAATCACGCTCCCGATAAAACAAGCGAATACCACGACTCACACCATCGGCAGTGTAATAAGGGTTATTGTAATTTAAGTTATAGCTCGTTTCCGTTTCACTCGCCTCAACATTAAAACCAAAGGTATTACCGCTACCTAACCAGTTGTTATGTTGAAGGCCAGCTCCAACTGTTACACCGCCACTACCCGAATAACCTAAGCTAAAATTCACACTGGCTGTAGGTTGTTCCGTAACAGTGAACTCAACGTCAATTTGGTCTGTGGTACCAGGCACTTCTCTAGTAGCGATGGTCACATTACCAAATAGACCTAAGCGTTGTAATCGTACCTTTGACTGCTCTAGTTTTTCCGCCGACACGGGAGCACCTTCTAGCTGCCGCATCTCTCTGCGCAACACATCATCTGATGTCGAGGTGTTACCAGCAAAATTAATTCGCCTGACATAACTAATGCTGCCCGGTTTAACAAAAAAGGTTAACTTAACCGTTTTCTTTTCATCATCAATTTCGGGGATACCACTCACTGTGGCGGCGCTATAACCTTCATTCCCTAAACGCCGTTTAATCGCTGATTCAGAACGGGTGACTAATAACTGAGAAAAAACATCACCGTCTTTAATTCCAATTAAAGGGCTTACTTCATTCTCGGGTAGTATTGGGTCGCCAGCAAGGGTAACTCCATTAACAGAATAACGCTCTCCTTCTTCTACATTAACCGTAATAAATACCGTTTCCTTATCTGGACTTAGAGAGACTTGGGTTGATGCCACATTAAATTTTAAATAGCCACGATCGAGGTAATATGATTTTAATCTTTCTAAATCACCCGCTAACTTTTCTCTTGCGTATTTATCATTACCTGATATCCAAGACCAAATACCAGTAGTATTTAAACTAAATTCGTCCCTAAGGTCATCCTCATCAAATTGAGTATTACCAACAATATTAATATGTTTAATCTTAGCGACTAAACCTTCATCAATACGTATACCAACGATAACTTGGTTTTGTCCAATTTCTCTTGTCAAGGTTTCAATTTCTGCCGAATAGCGGCCAAGCGAACTATATTGTGCATTTAACTGTTTAGAAATAGCTTGCAAAGCGGATTGCTTAAACACCTCGCCTTCTGCTAAACCAATCGATTTTAAACCGTCTAAAAGCGGCTCTTTCTCAATGATTTTGTTGCCTTCAAGTACAATAGAATAAATAACAGGCCGTTCCTCAACAGTGATAATCAAGGTTTTGTTATCGCGGCCAACCGTCACATCATCAAAAAGCTCGCTTGCGAATAAGTCTCTGATAACATTTCGTAAGTCTTCATCGCTAACTTGGCTGTTTGCTTTAATTTTTATCGCAGAAAAGACTGTTGCGGCTGACACACGCTGCAAGCCCAATACACGGATATCATCAATGTCATAGTTTGCTGCATGCAGTTGATTAGAGAAGCTAATAGCAAAGCAAAGCGAGAGTAATAGGGAAAATAAAAACGACTTCATAAATTCTTAATATTCGAGGTAAATGTATTTAATGGCAGATTAAGATAGGATTCTCATAATATCGTTATAATGGGCAACAACCATAACGCTAACGACAATGAACAATCCAATTTGATAACCGACGAGTTGTATTTTTTCTGGTAGAGGCTTACCTTTTATCGCTTCGACAACGTAAAACAACAGGTGTCCACCATCCAATACCGGAATTGGTAAAAGATTAAACACACCAAGGCTAACGCTAAAAAAAGCCAAGAAAGAGAGGTAGTAAGTAAATCCGGCTGAAGCAGTATCACCTGCAACTTGAGCAATAGTAAAAGTACCACCCATATTTTTTACTGACACATCCAATAAAATCAGCTTCTTAAGGAAAGACAAGATAACAAGAGCTTGCTCACCTGTTTTAGTAAAACCGTAAGCGATAGCCTCAGAAAATGAATAGTCAATCTCTCTGAGCATGCCTTCAGGCCACTCCGTCGATGCGCCTAAACCTACTTTACCTATAATTGACCCACTTTGTTTTACAGCCTCGGGCATTAGCTCAACCGTTAGAATGCTACCCTCACGGCTAATATCGAGTTCAATTGGTTTTTCTGGCCGCGCCTGCACGTACTTAACCCAATCTCCCCAAGAATGTAGTGTTTGACCATCAGCCGAAAGCAATTTGTCACCCACTTGAATACCTGCTTTTTCGGCAGCACCACCTGGAACAACTTGCTTAATAATCCAGTCTGTTTTTGGCTGATAGGGGCTTAAGCCTAACTCTTTTAACAAATCGGGTTGATCTGCCTGTTTCAACCATTGCTCTAATTCGACTGATTTGACTCTAGTGGCATCGATACTATTGGCATCACCCGAAAACAACCTAACTTCAAAGTCAACTTTTCCCGTATCACCAATTTTACTGGTTAAGCGTTCATATACTGCAGACCACGTCGGCGTTCGCTTTTCATCGATGCTCACAATCTCTTCATTGGCTGTCAGCTTGGCCTGTGCCGCAAGACTACCTTCTTCTACTTCACCAATGACAGGGGTAAGACCTTTAATGCCGATCAACGCAAGAACAAAATAAAACACAATAGCCAAAATAAAATTGGCAATGGGCCCAGCAACCACGATTGCCATACGCTGCCAAACACTTTTTTGAGTAAAGGCATTAGGCAACTCTTCAGCCGCTACTTCACCTTCTCGCTCATCCAACATTTTGACGTAGCCGCCAAGAGGAATAGCCGCTAAAGTAAATTCTGTGCCATGGCGATCGACCCAAGTATACAAAGGTTTACCGAAACCTACTGAGAAGCGCAACACTTTAACGCCACAACGTCTCGCCACATAGAAATGGCCATACTCGTGAAAGGTCACCAATATTCCAAGGGCAAGTAAAAACCAGAGAACTGTCATCATTAAGTCAAAAAATATTATAAAAAATTAATTTATTAATACACATTGTATAAACCAAAAATACTGTGCGGACACTATGCTCCACTTATTCAGTTGAAGCTGCTTTTTGATTTCCCCTAGTGGAGAACTCCCTTCATCCTCGGTTTCGATTTAGTTTTACCGGATAAGGCCGTTACCAATTCTACCGCGGAAGTACGTGCGAGAGAGTCCAAGTGTACGACATCATCAATTGTATTCGGTTCCCCAAACACTAAAGAGGACATAATTTCTTGAAGTAAATCACTGATATCCGTAAAGCCTATCTGTTTTTGTAGAAAGGCATCTACAGCCACTTCGTTGGCAGCATTCAACACAACAGGCGCACCCGAGCCAGCAGACGCTGCACTGATAGCAAGAGATAGTGCTGGGAAGCGATGTATATCTGGCTCCTCAAAATCTAACCCTGACAAAGTACTCCAATCTAAGGAGCCCACACCAGAGTTTATTCTATCAGGCCAAGCCAAGGCATGCGCGATAGGCGTACGCATATCTGGGTGGCCCAACTGTGCCAATACAGACCCATCAACATATTCAACCATTGAGTGAATAATACTCTGGGGATGAATAACAACTTGAATGTCCTCTGGTGGCATATCAAATAGCCACCTTGCCTCAATAAATTCCAAGCCTTTATTCATCAAGGTGGCCGAATCTACTGATATTTTTTTACCCATAGACCAATTGGGGTGCTTACATGCTTGCTCTGGCGTTGCCTGAACAAGCTGTTCAGAAGACCACTGCCTGAAAGGCCCGCCCGACCCCGTTAACAATAACTTGCGTATCCCCTTTCTAGCATTAGCATCTAGGGCATTATTTGGAACACTATCATTGATAGGGAGGCACTGAAAGATAGCATTATGCTCACTATCAATCGGTAGCAAATTAGCGCCACTTTGAACAACAGCATCCATAAATAGCTTGCCAGCCATTACCAATGCTTCTTTATTTGCTAACAATACTTTTTTACCGCTTTTCACAGCTGCAAGCGTGGGCAACAAACCAGCCGCTCCTACAATCGCAGCCATAACTGAGTCGACTTCAGATGCTTCCGCAACCTCAATAAGTGCACTCACGCCCGATAATACTTCTGTCTTATTACCAGTAACCGAACTTAACTTTTCACGTAGCAGTTTAGCTGCGGATTCATCACGCATAACAGCATACTGAGGCTGAAAGTCCTGACACTGTTGAAAAAGAATATCAATATTGTTATTTGCAGTAAGAGCAAACAAAGAAAATTTGTCCGGATGACGCCTGCATACATCTAGAGTGCTTGTCCCAATCGACCCCGTTGACCCCAAAATGGTCAAAACCTGTATGCCGTTTAGATTATTATCCGAAGAAGAAGCCATAAACTTAAAGCACCCACTCGCTCAATAATAAACCTAGTACGAATACAGGTGCTGCTGCCGTGACACTGTCAATCCGATCAAGAACACCACCATGGCCAGGTAAAATACGCCCACTGTCTTTAATATTCCGATAGCGTTTAACCATACTTTCCAACAAATCACCCAAAACAGAAGAAAGGGATGTCGCCAACAAAATAAATAACAACGCTAGCCAACGTTCAGAGCCTGTGTAGAAGGCAACAGCTATAGCCAAAAGGGAGCAGCAAAACAAACCTCCCCAAAAACCTTCCCAAGATTTACCAGGGCTTACATTTATCGCCAATTTCTTTTTACCAAAAGCTCTACCGAAAAAGTAAGCCCCTGTGTCAGCAACAACAACCGTGCTCAGCAATAATAAAATCAACAACGGCCCATTAGGGAGCTGATCTAAATAAATAACAGCCAACCACATAGGGATCAACACCAACCAGCCCATTACCCCCCTAACATAGGACTTACCCCAAAGTACCGCACTAGACGGATAACCTTGAACCCAGAGTAATGCAACTGCCCACCACACACCTGCTACGATCATGATGTCACGGATAGGTTCGACATCCATCAAACGGTCCGAACCAAGTGCGTCAACCACATCCACGTAAAAACCCGCGAAACACATCAACACAATTGTTAACATAAGATACAAAGTTTTGTGTGAATAAGATGTAAAACCAGATAAATTAGCCCACTCCCAAGTACCAATAAGAGCGACCACTGTTACAAAAGCAACGAAAGCAGAAAGGGGCAACAAAAACAAAACAACCAAAAAAACAGTTAGCAAAGAAATAGCAGTGATGATTCTTAATTTAAGCATAATTTTATTTCACATCACTCTTATCAACATAACCATCATAAGAACTAATTGACTTCCCGTCAGATGAACTATTCGAATCAGCCTCGTCTGAGTTAGCATTTACACTGGCAGCTTTCACCTGATCCCCACTCAAACCAAATCGACGTTGACGCGAAGCAAACTCACCGACAGCAGCTGCTAGTGCCTGACTATCAAAATCTGGCCAAAGTAATTCACTAAAATACAATTCCGCATACGCTGACTGCCAAAGTAAAAAGTTACTAATCCGATATTCTCCCCCAGTTCGGATTAATAAGTCGACTGGAGGCAAATCAGATATTGCGGTATGCGAATGAAAAAGGTCTTCATCAATACTATCGGAAGATAAAGCACCGGCCTCTACTGTTTTAGCAATGCCTTTGGCTGCATTCACAATATCCCATTGACCGCCGTAGTCCGCGGCGATAACAAGTGTCCTTTCACCGCCAGCTGTTAACTTTTCAGCGTCTGTGATGGCTTTTAGTAATTTCTTATCGAATTGCTCACGATTTCCCACCACACGTAAACATACACTTTCTTTTTTTAATTTTTTTGCTTCGTTTTTTAAATAGTGATAAAACAAGGACATTAAGGCACTGACTTCTTTAGGTGGCCTACGCCAATTTTCGCTACTAAAGGCAAATACCGTTAATACTTGAATACCATGATCTTTGCAGCCTCGTAACACATCACGCAAGCGCTCAATGCCGACCTTATGGCCAGCAGTGCCAGGCAAATGACGCTGCTTTGCCCAACGATTGTTGCCATCCATAATAATAGCAAGATGTTTTAGCATAGAGGCCCCGGCAGTGAGCGTGGACGACGATAGTTCTGACAAAATAAATACCTAAAAAGGGTCGCTATTATTATTCTAATATTGAGAGTAACAATGAGATAAAACTATATTTCCATCAAGTCTTTTTCTTTTACTGTTAATGCCGCATCGACATCGGCTACGAATTTATCAGTAATTTTTTGTACTTCATCATTTGCTCGACGTTCGTCGTCTTCACTAATTTCTTTTTCTTTCAGCAATTCTTTCACATCTGCTAACGAATCGCGACGAATGCTACGAATAGAAATTTTTGCATTCTCAGCTTCTGACCTTGCTTGTTTAATAAAATTCTTGCGTGTTTCTTCTGTTAACGCAGGCATTGGTAAACGAATCAATTCACCGGTTGTTGATGGATTCAACCCTAAATCAGATTTCAAAATAGCTTTTTCAATATCGGGAGTAAGTTGCTTCTCCCATGGACTGATAGACAAGGTACGCGCATCCAGAACAGAAATATTTGCCACTTGTGATAGTGGGGTTTCCGTACCGTAATAATCGACAGTAATACTATCGAGAATACTAGGATGAGCTCTACCTGTTCTAATTTTATTAAAATTGTTCGCTAGAGCATCTAAACTTTTTTGCATACGAACTTTCGCATCTTTTTTAATATCTTCAATCATATTAATTTTCCTAACAATCTATTTACACTCTAGATATGTCCACTTTTAAAAATGAACATCGATACATTTATCAAACAGATGGAATCACTGGCCAACCATCAAGGTACCTTCATCACCGCCCACAACAATATTGAGCAAGGCTCCAGCTTTAGTCATTTTAAATACTCTCACCGGCATAGCATGATCTTGGCACAAACAAATTGCAGTCAGATCCATTACTGCTAATTTATTTTTCAGCGCCACATCATATGTAAGCTGATCATATTTTGTTGCGGTTTTATCTTTCATTGGGTCAGCGGTATAAACGCCATCGACCTTCGTGGCTTTTAATACTATTTCAGCTTCCACTTCAATTGCGCGCAAACACGCCGCGGAATCAGTTGTAAAGAAAGGGTTACCTGTACCCGCAGCAAAGATAACCACCTCACCCGCTTCTAAAAAGCGAATCGCTCCACGTCTATCGTAGTGCTCAACAATACCGCTCATTGGGATAGCCGACATCACACGGGATGTAATGTTAGAACGCTCTAGTGCGTCGCGCATCGCCAATGCATTCATAACTGTTGCTAGCATACCCATATGGTCACCAGTCACACGATCTAAACCAGCGGCACTTAACGCTGCGCCTCGAAATAGATTACCGCCGCCGATCACAAGACCAACTTGAACGCCGATACCGACTAATTGACCAATCTCCAAGGCCATTTTATCTAGCACTTTGGGATCAATACCAAAGCCTTCACTCCCCATCAGCTCTTCACCGCTGAGCTTCAACAAAATTCTCTTGTATTTTTTATCGCGCTTATTCGGCATAAATTCGTCCAATATCAAAAATGAGTTGAGCCCCTACTATGAGCACTACTAAATTAAGCAAGTAACTGTTCCAAGCAAGAATCAAGGCAAACAACGAGTACTTAAGAGCTTGAAAAGTCGGGTATTCTAACAGCAAGACGGGGTGAGTGCGACCGCACTCACCCCGTAAAGGTGATCTATTTTAAACGGCCTCTGAGGCACAAATCCTACAAAGAGGCCGGCTTAGCAACAATCAAATCACTTAGATGCTTCAACCTGAGCAGCCACTTCGGCAGCAAAGTCAACATTTTCAACTTCAATACCCTCTCCCACTTCAAAGCGAGTGAATTTCTTTACTGTCGCGTCAGACTGTTTAGCCAACTCACCAATAGACAATTCAGGGTTTTTAACGAAAGGCTGCTCTACCAAGCTGTTCTCTTTCAAGAATTTCTTGATGCGGCCACCCATCATTTTTTCAACGATCTCAGCAGGTTTACCCGCCATATCTGGTTGAGCTTTAATAATATCCTTTTCTTTCTCTAAAGCTTCCTGAGGCATCTCATCCGCTGTAACAACCTGAGGGTTAACCGCAGCAATGTGCATGGCAACATCTTTTGCCAGCTCATCATTTCCACCTTCAAGCTGAGTTAATACCGCAATACGGTTATTTGAGTGAACGTAAGCACCTACAACGCCGCCCTCTAGCATCTGCACTCGGCGAACAGAGATATTTTCACCTATCTTTTGAACCAAGGCCTCACGAGCAAGCTCTAAGTCGCCCTCCATCAATGACGCTACATCAGTTTGTTTAGATTCAAATGCTTTTTCAGTGACGGTATTAACAAAACCTAAAAAGCCCTCATCACGCGCAACAAAGTCTGTCTCAGAGTTAACTTCGACAATCAAGGCATAACTATTATCATCAGCCACTTTTACTGCAACAACACCATCCGCCGCTGTACGATCCGCTTTTTTAGCTGCTTTTAATCCACTTGCTTTACGCAGGTTTTCGATTGCACGCTCAATATCGCCATCAGCCTCTTTTAGCGCTTTCTTACACTCCATCATTCCTAAGCTTGTTCTTTCACGAAGCTCTTTTACCATTGAAGCAGAAACTGCCGCCATGATCTTACCCTCTTCTATTCTCTAGTTTTAATATTGAAAAAAGGGGCCCCGGAGGCCCCTTTACGATGTAATAAGCCTAGCGTCAAACACTAAACTCTTTTTTAATAACGATTAACCTTTGGCTGCTGCGTTTGCATCAACTTCAACAAACTCATCTTTATTTGGTGCTGTTTGAGCACTTGCAGCGCCCTCAAGACAAGCATCTGCAACCGCAGTTGCATATAGTTTAATGGCGCGAATAGCATCATCGTTGCCTGGGATAACATAATCAATGCCTTGCGGATCACTATTAGTATCGACAACACCAAATACCGGAATACCTAGCTTATTCGCTTCGTTGACAGCAATACGCTCGTGCTCAACATCAATAACGAAAAGTGCATCAGGCAATCCGCCCATATCTTTAATACCACCAATGGATAGCTCAAGCTTTTCCATTGCACGTCGACGCATTAATGCTTCTTTTTTCGTCAATTTTTCAAATGTTCCATCTTGGCTTTGAGCATCGAGCTCACGATAGCGACGAATAGATGCGCGAATCGTTTTGTAGTTAGTCAACATACCACCTAACCAGCGGTGACTGACGAAAGGCTGACCCGCTCGCTCAGCTTGCTCTTTTACTGTTTTCTGAGCGGCTCTTTTTGTGCCAACCAATAAAATCTTCTTCTTTTGAGAAGCCATGGTTTTGATGACATCCAATACCTCATTGAAGGCAGGAACCGTTTGCTCAAGATTAATGATGTGGATTTTATTGCGATCGCCAAAGATATATTGACCCATTTTTGGGTTCCAGTAGCGAGTTTGGTGACCGAAATGGACACCGGCTTGTAGCATATCGCGCATGCTGACTGTTGACATAATAGTTTCCTAATTGTTGGGTTAGGCCTCCATATACCCCGAAAAATCAACCTACTATTCTAAGACTTACCACTCGAAAGCAAATAAGAAGAAATGAGGCACCCAGATTAACGTGTCGGTATATGTGTGACGGTTAAAAAATAGTGTGTTTAGCAAGCTATAGGACTATATAGATATACTCCTAACACTTGCGGGCGGCTTTATACCATAAGATGGATAATTTTAAAAGAATTAAGAGCCTCATGGACCTAATTAGCGAATAGTTTCTTGGGTGGGCAAGGCTTTTACGGCACGGCCTTCTGGAGTAACGAAAACGGGCATCACATCCTTATCCGCTCGCTTATTAGAAATACGAGCGGCCTTCTCACCTACCTCCACCACTACTGACATTGCCCTATGAAAACGCTGTCCTCCTGGCAACTCAACCAGCGCATTAACAGGCAAATAATATCGACCACGAGATGAAGAATAAAGACTAATAGGTAACTCAATCGTATTGCTGCCACCAAGCTCAACACGAGTAATGGCATCAGCATTTAACAAGGTCAGCTCACTACCCTCGCCAAAGCTAACGGACAACAACCCCTTTCTATGACCCACCCGAAGCTTTACAGACGACGATACAACACTACCTGAATCGTTAAGCTTGATAATATTGGTCAATAGACGTACATCAGCTCCTGGCTTCTGGTAGTAAAAGCTCCAAATATGATCACCTGAAGCAAAACAGAGCGTCGAAAAACTGAGCAGCAACATCGGACACACGCCTTTTCTAATCAATTTTATAAGGCATAAATACATATAAAGTTTCCTATTTATATAAACATCGCCGAACTTAGCGGCTGACACTCACATCAAAACAAACATCTCCACCCGTAAAAATATCGCCATCCACATTCACCCGGCTAAACACCTCAAGCACATATTCATCTGGGATAGCCAAACCTCGAACATCTGTCACCATATCTTCATTCACATCGTATGCGAGTGTATCCGGCTCAGGTACCGCTACCTGTCGCTGCCCGCGCCTGTAGAGGACAAAGGCTGGATTAGATGGAGTAAAACCGACTCCCGAATATGAAACGTTAATAGTATGATCGCCAGGAGTTGTACTAAATCGAAGAAAGCGACGATTACCTAGCTTATTAACCTCTCGTGCAACAAGATCATTCGTGGTGCAAACCTGCTCACTGGCACCATTAACCGTTAACTGTGTATAAATAGGAAGCGTATTTACATCACCTCCATCATTTGATTCACCTGCCCCATAAATGCCCGAACCAGAGATATCCTGAGCACTCAGCAGCTGATCAAGCGCAGCACTATCCGCAACGCCGTTTGAGCGCAAGCGATCAAAAAAAGTATACACCGTCAACAAAGCGGATTCGTTAACATAGTCACTATCGGTTAATACATCATATATGGGCTGAAGCCCTAAGCTAAGGTCATCAGCCCCCTCATTATCAGTATCATACAAGTCATAAAGAAGAGAATGCACAGAACCCTCCACAAACCAACCTGCATTATCACCCGCCCCTGAATCAGGATTAGATTCAAGGTCAATATTAAAATCCTCACTTTGATCAACCCCAAATGAGTCACGATAGATGGGGTCACCTGTTGCTATGCCCGATATTGCATTCGCAAGCCCTTCAGCAAATGCCAACCTAGGATCCAATGATTCAACAGTATTATGGCCTCCACCAATCGTGTCAGAGCGAGATAAGGCGTCTTCAATAAAGTGAGCCCACTCGTGAACAATCACATGCTGATCATATTCATCCGTATCGGAGTCTTCCTGACCTAATATATAAATTTGATTATTTCGATAAAAACTACTGCCTATATCACCATCCTCAAATGACACTGTTGCCGTGTTATTGTCTGGACTCCAAAAGACTTCCAGCTCATCCAGCCTGAAGCGATTATCAACAGCAACGATACTCTGCAAACCGAGGTATATAGAGTCCAGTATTGCAAATGGCGCTGCAGATCTAACTCCGACATAAGAAGATGATGCCGTATCCCAACCCGATTGAGCATGTAAATCCCGAACAGAATCACTGATACCACTAGAAACAAGAGAGCCATTGAGTACGTATTGGGCATCACCATCGGTATTATCCAGTAGCTTTACGTCCCATGAAGGCAAACTAGTCTTAGTCAATTCCGCAAATACGCGCACCCTTACCAATTCGTTACTAGGGACAAAAGAAAAGCTATATTCGCCATCGCTATCCGTACTTGTTACGCTGATAACGAGACCATCAACATCAATTAATTGAACACTGACACCTCTAGCGGGCAAGCGTTGAACATTGTCAAAATCAAGGCCTCGCAAAGCACTTGCGCTAAAAGGGACCCTATCATAGGTAACCGTACCACTGATCGTAACAAATTCAGGAATAGGACCAGAGCCTCCACCTCCTCCGGAGCAGCCCGCTAGGAAAAAAGCAATAAGCAGCACCAAAGCCTTAATACGATGGGACACAAGGCCATAACTAATTGGAAGAGAGATCATTATTAAGAGATACAGAGTGTTAAGATTAAAAGAAAGTTATCGCAGACTTCATAATGATTATAGGCATTTTTTTATTTTTGTGCTTTTAATACAGGCTAAATCTACTTGGCTGACTACAACTTAAGTGACGAGGCCGTATTTTGTCAAGGAACCCGAGCACAAAAGCCATTAACCCATTTTATCTCAGTAGTTTACAATAGCGTCCCTTAAACGTATCAATGAGTTCAACATTAGAGCAATTTACAGCCAGATTCGGCTGTATAATAGAATCTACAGACAGTTAAAACGGTAGTAGCAAAATTATGGTCAGCATCAAAACCCCTGAAGAGATTGAAAAAATGCGTATTGCAGGCCGTATGGCGGCAGAAGTATTAGAAATGATCGAGCCTTTCGTAAAACCGGGAGTCACTACAGGTGAACTAGACAAACTCTGCCACGACCACATCGTCGAAGAGCAACAAGCGATACCGGCCTGTTTAGGGTATAGGGGGTTTCCAAAATCCATCTGCACTTCAGTTAACCATGTTATCTGTCACGGCATACCTTCCGAAAAGAAAGCACTGAAAAACGGCGATATTATTAATATCGATGTCACAGTGATTTATGAAGGCTATCATGGCGACACCAGTAAGATGTACTTCGTCGGAGACAAGGTAAGCCACGCCGAGCGTTTGATAAAAGTGACTCAGGAATGCCTTTATAAGGGCATAGAACTAGTCAAACCAGGGACTCACTTAGGTGATATAGGTCATGTCATTCAGCAGCATGCCGAAGCCAACTACTATTCCATTGTTAGAGAATACTGTGGACACGGTATCGGCAGTACGTTCCATGAAGATCCACAGGTCTTGCACTACGGCAAACCAGGTACAGGGATGGCACTACAAGAGGGGATGTGTTTTACCATCGAACCCATGGTGAACGCAGGAAAACCACACACAAAATTAAAAAGCGATGGGTGGACAGTGGAAACAAAGGACGGCCGACTTTCGGCTCAATGGGAACATACTCTATTGGTGACCAATACCGGCGTTGAAGTATTAACCGCCCGCAAGGAAGAAAGCTTTGCCTAATCCCGCGCAACTCGATATACCCTTACTTGAAAGGGGCCATGTTCCCATCTCCTTCAACCAAATCCGCTTTAGAGCAGCATTGGCGAAAACCGATTCGGTTATCGATATATTTAAAGCAGCGCTAGAAGCTATTGATCACCACTTAGATGTTCGCTTCAAAGAAGGGGAAAATGTCCGCAACCTTGTTTATGAACGCGCACTACTTATCGATTGCATCCTTCATTACGCTTGGAACCAGTTTTCCTGGAGCGACCAGATCAGCTTAATTGCCGTAGGGGGCTATGGTAGAGGCGAACTTCATCCAAAGTCTGATATCGACTTACTGATTCTAACCTCCAAACATCCCGATCAACGAGATCACACAAGCAGTCAAAGCTTCTTAGCTTTATTATGGGATATTGGTCTCAATATTGGCCATAGTGTTCGAACCCTGCCCGAGTGCCTTAAAATCGCAAGCGAAGATATTTCTGTTACCACCAGTATTATGGAAGCACGGCTTTTACAAGGGGGTAAAGCACTACTTGATGAGCTTACACTTGAGAGCAGCCCAGAAAAAATCTGGAAAAATGAAGCATTCTTTTTAGGCAAACAGCAAGAACAAAAAGAGCGACACGATAAATATAACGATACCGAATATAATCTTGAGCCCAATGTTAAAAATGCACCTGGAGGCTTAAGAGACATACAAACCATTCAGTGGGTTGCAAAGCGCTTCTTTAACGTCACCTCACTCGCTGCGCTAGAAGATAGGGGTTTCTTTACAGAAATAGAATATACCTCTCTGGTTTACGCAGAAGAATTTTTGTGGAAAGTCCGCTATGGCTTACATATGGTAGCCAAACGACCAGAAGAACGACTACTGTTTGAATACCAACAAGAGTTAGCTACTTTGTTCGGCTATCAAGACATAGATGGCCAGCTAGCGATAGAACAGTTTATGCATGACTATTATCGAGCCGTATTATCGGTACGAAGTCTTAATGATGTACTGCTTCAATTTTTAAGTGAAGTCGTTGTCAGCGAAACAAACCAAACAAAAATTGTACCCATCAATGAGCGTTTTCAAATTAGGAATAACTTCATTGAAGTCACTCAAACCAATGTTTTTCAAGAAAACCCTTCCGCGCTATTAGAAATATTTGTGCTTTCAGCACACAACAAATCTATCACGGGAATAAGAGCAACAACATTAAGGTTAATTAGAGAGTGCGGGCATTTAATCGATGAAGATTTCCGTAATAATATACTCAATCAGACTTTTTTTCGCACGCTACTTAAAGCGCCCTATAAGCTGGTCTCGCAATTAAAAAGCATGAAGCGACATGGCGTTCTGGGTCGCTACCTGCCAGAATTTGACCGCATTATCGGCCAAATGCAACACGACCTTTTTCACATATATACCGTAGACGACCATACGCTCAATGTGATTGAGTTTATGCGCCGTTTCACACTGCCATCATCAGCAAAAAAATACCCGCTGGCAGTCGAAATCATGAAACAACTGCCTAAGCCTGAACTTTTATATATGGCGGGCCTCTATCACGACATCGGCAAAGGACGCGGGGGTGATCATTCTATTCTAGGCGCCGAAGAAGCCGTCCACTTTTGTCAACGGCATCAATTGTCTAAACGCTCAACTCACCTAGTATCATGGCTGGTTGAACATCACCTCACCATGTCGTCAACATCTCAGAAAAAAGACGTATCCGACCCAGAAGTCATACATCAATTTGCACTCCTCGTTGGCGATCAAATACATTTAGACTACCTCTATACATTGACCGTTGCCGACATGAATGGAACCAACCCTAATATATGGAATAATTGGCGAGCCAGTCTGCTACAACAACTTTATCATGAAACAAAACGTGCCCTTCGACGTGGTTTAGAGAACCCCATTGATAGGGAAGACGTGATAGCCGAGACCCAAGAAGCCGCAATGGAGATACTCAACCAGCAAACATCAATTGATGAACAAGCTGTGTGGGAGCTATGGCAAACAGCAGGAGATGATTATTTCCTTAGAGAAACAGCCGAAGATATCGTGTGGCATACTAAAGCGATTCTTACGCAGGAGGACCCAGAACAACCGCTAGTACTCATTTCAGATCATACCGTCCGCGGCGACCATAAAGTGACCCAAATTTTTATACGTGCACTATCTAAAAATAACGTATTCGCTGCAGCTACTGGGGCCTTAGATCAACTGCAACTTAACATTCAAGATGCACGTATTTATAGCACCGTGTCTGGGTATGCAATGGATACGTTCTATGTTTTAGATAATGATGATTTACCCATCGCAAACTTAGAAGTTAACGGCAACACAATTTGCCGCGCTATTATTGAAGAGCTAAACCTGAGTGACAACTATAGCGAAATAATAAAACGTCGCACACCAAGGCAGTTAAAATACTTTACTGCACCCACTCGAACCAGTATCAGCAATGACTTATCACACGAATATACAATCCTTGAAGTCATTAGCCCAGATCGTCCCGGTTTTCTTTCAAGGCTTGCACGCATTTTTGTAGAATATGACATTGAAGTGGTTACAGCCAAAATTACAACACTCGGAGAGCGCCTAGAAGATGTATTTTTTATTACCGACAAAGAAGGTAATCGCCTAAGTGACCCCGCGTTATGCGCTGCACTACAAGAAACAATACAATCACAATTAGACGCCCAAGTAACAGATAAGATTATTGAATAATGAATCCAAGACTTGAAAAACTACAGCCCTATCCATTTGAAAAACTCAGCAAATTAAAGGCAAGCGTTACTGCGAATAGCGCGCTCCCTCATATTGCTTGGTCAATTGGTGAGCCAAAACATAGCCCACCCCAATTTGTGCTCGACATAATGGCGAAAGAACTACCGTCTATCTGCCGTTACCCAATGACAAAAGGCTTGCCAGAACTTAGACAAAGCATTGTCGAGTGGACAACGCAGCGATTTAAACTAAAACCCAACACATTAACTGCAGAAGAACATGTCCTTCCTGTTAATGGCACTCGAGAAGCATTGTTTGCTTTTGCTCAAGCAATGATAGACCCAAGCACAAAACCTTTGGTCATGATGCCAAATCCGTTCTATCAAATTTATGAGGGTGCGGCTCTATTAGCCGGAGCAGAACCATATTACCTGAACTGTGTATCTAACAAACAGTACTTACCCGAGTTAGAAAAAATAACAGAAAAAGAGTGGCAGCGCTGTCAGTTATTTTATATTTGCTCACCGAACAATCCTTCTGGTTCGGTCTTTAAAAAAGCTGATTACATCAAACTACTTGAACTAGCTGATCGATACAACTTCATTATTGCAAGTGATGAATGTTATTCTGAGATTTACCCTGACGATAAAAACCCACCCATCGGTTTGCTAGAAGTCTGTGCCGATATAGGTAGAGACAACTTTGAACGCTGCGTCGTATTCCACAGTTTATCTAAACGCTCCAACCTACCGGGTCTACGTTCAGGCTTTGTTGCTGGAGACGCAAAAATAATAAAGCATTTTTTGCAATATCGAACCTACCATGGCTGTGCCATGTCACTACCGACTCAACTTGCAAGCATTTCGGCTTGGTCTGATGAAGAACACGTCATTCATAACAGAACCCTTTATCGCGAAAAATTTAACACCGTGGCGAATATACTTAAACATACTTGGGCTCTAGAACAACCAGAGGCTGGATTCAATTTTTGGGCAAAAACACCGATTGATGATGAGAAATTTGCACAACAGCTATTTGAAAAACAAAACATTACCGTTTTGCCCGGCTCTTATTTAAGCCGAACAGCAGAAGGCATTAACCCTGGCGAAAACTATGTGCGCATGGCCTTAGTAGCCCCAATTGAAGAATGTAAAGAAGCCGCGAATCGCATCAATACTTTTCTTCAAACGCAACTATAAAGATAACAGACTATAAAGTGTAATTAATCAGAACCATGCTAAAACAAGAAAGAGTTGAATACATTCTAAAAGAGTTAGAAGAACTGTATCCAGACACCCCCATACCTCTTGACCACAAAGATCCTTATACTTTATTGATTGCTGTATTGTTGTCTGCCCAATGTACAGACGAACGCGTCAATCAAATTACACCCAACCTATGGAAATTAGCAGATAACCCTTTTGACATGGCAAAAGTCCCCGTCGAAGAGATTAAAGCGGTTATCCGGCCGTGCGGTTTATCGCCTCGAAAATCTCAAGCGATATCAACATTATCATCGATACTTATTGAGGAATATCACGGTGAGGTACCCGCTGACATGGAGGCTTTAGAAGCGCTACCTGGTGTGGGACATAAGACTGCCAGTGTCGTTATGTCACAGGCTTTTGGCTTCCCCGCGTTCCCCGTAGATACGCATATACACAGGCTAGCTCAGCGCTGGGGATTAACTAGTGGCAAAAATGTCACTCAGACAGAAAAAGATTTAAAGCGCTTATTCCCCGAAGAAAAATGGAATAAGCTTCATTTACAAATTATTTTTTACGGAAGAGAATATTGTACTGCTCGCGGCTGTGATGGAACCATCTGCCCAATGTGCGTAAGTTGTTACCCTAATAGAAAAAAACCCAAAAAAACACTTAAAGCTTAATTGGGTTTCGATTATTTAGAAATAACGAATAGTTTGGCTATCAATATTAAACGGGAATATTCACTTTAATTACAGTACCAATTTCTTCAGAGGCAAACACGTTAAAAGTACCACCCAAAGATTCGGCACGAACTCGCATATCCACAAAACCGACACCGCCTTTACCGCCTTTGCCCATCACTTTCTTAGTATCAAAGCCAATGCCATTATCTTGGATAGTAAGATTCAACATATTGTCCGTTTGCCTAAGCCGAATACTCGCAGTCGTTGCATTAGCGTGTAAGACAATATTTTTCATCGCTTCTTGAATGATACGATAGATGGCCGTTTCCAACTCAACTTTCAGGCGACTGCCCGTATCAATTTTCTTAAAGCTAATTTGAATATTACTTTCTTCACTCACTTTTTCTGCAAGAGACTCAACTGCTGGATATAGGCCCAAGTTATCCAAAATCTCTGGCCTTAACTCACCAGAGATTCGATATACTTCCTTAATCGTATGATCGAGTATGGTCACCGCCTTCAAGAAATCTTTTCTAGCATCACCCTCCGTTAAAGATCCCGCCTTGGCTACATCTTTAAGCTTGGAACGTGTTGCGTGCAAGGCTTTATTAATACCTTCCTGCAGATCTCGAGCTACGCGGCCACGCTCCTCTTCTTGGCCCTCAACCGCTTTCCGTGATAGAAGCTGCAATTTCTCATCAGCCAATTTACCTTCGGACATCGTGAAGCGAGCGCCAATCAAACCCACGATAATGGTACAAGCTAAAGCTAAACCTGCGATCAACTTTAAGGTTCCTTGAATATTTTCACTAACCTCGGCCTCGATTCCTGCAACAGCATCTTCAAGGTCATCAATATATAAGCCGGTACCAACCATCCATTCCCAGTCACCCAAACCCATACTGTAGCCAATTTTACCGACCTGGCGTCCTTTTGAAGGTTTATCCCAAATATAATCTGTAAATCCACCTTCGGTATTTTTAGCTTGATTGACTAGCGAACGAATTAAGTAAGTACCATTCGGGTCTTGTATACCCCATAAGTTTTTACCTTCGAGTTGTGGCTTTTTGGGGTGGGCAACATTTACACCGTTGTAGTCATATACAAAAAAGTAGCCGTCTTCTCCAAACTCAAGATTACGAAATATCTCTTTGGCCTCTTCCTGAATGACAAGGTCGTTAGGCTCAGCGTCTTCATACAAGTGTTTAACCGCTGTAATGGCCAACTCAGTATAATTTTTAAGCTCTCCTCGACGTAAATTAAAAATCATTTCGGAAAAGCTTTGAACATTTTTATTTCCCAGTTCCCTTGCTTGATAAATCGACAAAATAGTCAAAGCCAAACTAACAAGGATTAAAGGAATAATAACGAGAAGTAGAATTTTTGTTTTAAATGTTAATGACTGCATAATAATTTACCTTCCCAAATTATTATTTTTTAGGGATCACTAGAGAAATAAAATGGAATTTTTTTATAAAACCACAAACAAGGCTATAAGATTTAACACCAAATTTTATGTCTTTTATTGTTAATATAATTGAGAACATCGACAGCAGATTAACCAGTTTCATTGAAAACGATAAAAAATCAATATGATCGATGTCACCAATCCGCACGTTCGGAAGTATAGTCAATTTAAAAGTAATCGCAAAGATTAAAGCTTGCATCTGCTATACACCCACGAAAAATACGTTAAAACACTTAGATGAAAATACGTAAAAAGACTTAAAAAAAAGGCGTTCAGCAGAAAGGAAAAACTCACCTTATTAGATGCTGATCAATTAAAAGACTAGCACAAGAATAGAATTACTCTAGTCACGAACAGTAAGCATCACTACGACACATGTAGAGATTAAGCATTTAATAAATCAAACCGATTGTGAGGCCATCAATTAACGATAGAATAAGCGTCACCGTCATTGTTGGCTGTGCCTCGACCATTTCTAAAACGAATTAAGCGTTTATGAACGGGTTTACCTACCCATTGGTCCCAAACCCATATACCTTGCTCATCTTGAGAGATATAAATAGCAGCATGCCAACCGGCTTTATTGGGATAACGCTCATTTTCAAAAGTAGCAATAACTGCACCCGCTTTAATAGAAGCACCTCGAACAGATGGCCCTTCACGCCAGTGGCGAGTTAACGGGGCTCCAGAACACAACTGAATTAAAGAAACACAGTGTCCATTACCTACTACCTGTGATTCGTAATGAGCTGCTTCAGGGCACATATAACGCCCCAATGGTTTATTGTCTAATTGGGAACCTAAATGTGGCTCACTCACAAGTACTCTCTGGTCAGTCGGCCCGCTGACAACACACGCGGTGAATAGAACACAAGCGCATAAAGCCCCTGCCACCTTGATAATGCGGCCAAATAACATAACCTTGAATAACATAATCCTAAATAACATAACCCTGAATAACATAGCGATACCATCATCTAGTTTATTTCAATATCATATTAGCCTAAGTTAAGCCTCAATTAAGCGAAATATCAGCCATCACTAAAAACACTCACAATTGCTCTTAGGGAACACCCATAAAACTGATATAATCGCGCCTCCGTGACCCTTTAACCAATAGTATTAACCGATAAGCAAACACCACATGATCACTCTTTACGGCATTAAAAACTGTGACACAGTCAAAAAAGCACGTACTTGGCTCGATAAGAACAAGGTCGACTACACCTTTCATGACTTCCGAGCAGATGGTCTCAACGCTCAACAAGTCAAACAATGGGTAGCTGACTTAGGCTGGGAAACCTTAGTCAATAAGCGTAGCACTACTTGGAAAACCCTTGGGGAATCAGTCAAAACAACATTAAATGACGAAACTGTTGTCGATGTTATCTTAGAAGCTCCGACGCTAATCAAACGACCTCTCTTAGACAAAGACGCTACTAGAATCGTCGGTTTTAAAGAACCTGAATATAAACAGTTATTTAAATAAATCGCTTATATTTCTTATCAGTAACCAATAACAATACCACCACATCTTATTTAATTAGGAATTAACCATGTCTGAACTTTATTGTGCCGGTCTCGGCATAGGCACCCAAAACACCCAAGGCGAATGGCTAGAAGTTTACTACCCAGCACCCTTATTAAGCCCTAACGAGGCACTCTCCCAAGCCCTATCTGACAGTGTGAAAGGATCAGCTGATAGCTCTGCATGCCCTTTAAGTAGTAGCCAACTAGACTCCATTGCCGGCACCCTAGAATCCCTAGGAGAAGCCGAACAAGCGTCAATAGCCAAGCAGCTAGCCAAAAGTCAAAAGCCTGTTGTATTAAGCCTATTTGAAAGCAATACAGCGCCGCAATCCGTTCCTGGGGCCTACTTAAAGCTACAATTATTATCCCACCGCCTTGTTAAGCCACACGAAACCGATTTATCCGGTATGTTTGGTGTATTGCCTAACGTTGCTTGGACAAATGAAGGCGCGATCGATCTCAATGAGTTACCTCAACGGCAATTAGATGCTCGTCTAGCTGGCAGAACACTAACTGTCGAGTGTGTGGATAAATTCCCTAAAATGACCAACTATGTTGTTCCCAATGGTGTACGTATTGCCCATACCGCACGCGTTCGCTTAGGTGCTTACATTGGCGAAGGCACAACCGTCATGCATGAAGGCTTTGTCAACTTCAACGCCGGTACTTTAGGCACAAGTATGATCGAAGGCCGCATTTCCGCTGGTGTTGTCATTGGCGAAGGCTCGGATCTAGGCGGTGGCTGCTCAACAATGGGAACCTTGTCAGGTGGCGGCAATATTGTCATCTCTGTGGGCAAAGAATGTCTACTTGGCGCCAATGCCGGCATTGGTATTCCCTTAGGAGACCGCTGCACTGTTGAGTCAGGTTTATATATTACCCCGGGCAGCAAAATGAACTTGCTGGATGACAACAACCAAGTGGTTCAAGAAATCAAAGGACGCGATTTAGCGGGTAAATCAGACCTACTATTCAGACGCAACTCCTTAACTGGAAGTATTGAATGCTTAACGAATAAAACTGCCATTGCACTGAATGAAGAACTACATGCCAACAACTAATCACTCACCTACTCTCTCTCTCGCTTGTGATTTAATCGAGCGCCGTTCAGTCACTCCAGAAGATGCTGGCTGCCAACCATTAATGCGAGAAAGGCTCGAAGCCATTGGCTTTCGTTGTGAAACGCTTATCTTTGGCGAAGGAGATGAAGCGGTCGAAAATTTATGGGCCGTACACGGTACTGAAGGGCCTATTTTTTGCTTTGCTGGACATACTGATGTCGTTCCAACGGGCCCTGAATCACAATGGAAGATACCGCCTTTTAAGCCTACAGTTGAAAACGATATGCTGTACGGCCGTGGGGCTGCCGATATGAAAGGTAGCCTTGCGTCTATGATTATTGCGTGTGAAGAATTTATCAAAGCTTCACCAAACCATTCAGGGCAAATTGCTTTTTTAATTACCGCTGATGAAGAAGGTCCTGCTAAACAAGGCACAGTAAAAGTCGTTGAGTGGTTGGAAGAAAAAGGGATTAAGTTAGAGTGGTGCTTGGTGGGTGAACCATCGAGCACAACCTTAGTTGGCGATACCATCAAAAATGGCCGTCGCGGCTCTTTAGGCGCTGAGCTAAAAGTAAAGGGCAAGCAGGGACACGTTGCTTATCCTCACTTAGCTAACAACCCTATTCATCGCGTCGCACCCGCATTGACCGAGCTATCTTCAGAGATTTGGGATGAAGGCAATGACTTTTTCCCTGCGACCAGCTTTCAAATATCGAATATTAATGGCGGCACCGGTGCAACTAATGTGATCCCCGGAAACGTCGATATTGTATTCAACTTTCGCTTCTCAACTGAATTAACTGCTGACGAAATTAAGCAACGTACCCATGCCATTCTCGACAAGCATCAACTCACATACGATCTTATATGGAATTTAAGTGGCCAACCCTTTTTAACAGCTGAAGGCAAGCTAGTAGAAGCTGCGGTTCAATCAATTGAGTCTGTAACCGGTAGGCAAACGCAGTTATCCACTGCGGGAGGCACATCCGATGGGCGTTTTATTGCACCAACGGGCGCACAAGTTGTCGAATTAGGTCCTGTCAATGCCACTATTCACCAAGTAGATGAATGCGTTAAAGCGAGTGACCTTGAACAACTCAGCCTTATCTACGAATCCATATTAAAACGTTTATTACCTTAAAGTATCAACGCAAATATTATGAGTAAATTGACCCACCTGAATGAACACGGCCAAGCACATATGGTTGATATTAGCGAGAAGGATAATACCTCTCGCCAAGCTATTGCTGAAGGCTCCATCACCATGTTGCCCGAAACGCTGCAACTGATAATGGAGGGCGGCCATAAAAAAGGGGATGTATTTGCTACTGCTCGCATTGCAGGAATACAAGCCGCTAAAAAGTGCTCCGACCTTATCCCTCTTTGTCACCCACTGGCTTTAACTAAGATCGCGATCGAATTTACGTTTCAACCAGAGTCCAACCGCATCGGCATTCAAGCTTTATGTAAGCTCAACGGTAAAACCGGTGTGGAAATGGAGGCATTGACTGCTGTTAGCATTACGGCATTAACGATTTATGATATGTGTAAAGCCGTCGATAAAACCATGACCATTGGCAACGTGAGGGTGATTGAAAAACAAGGTGGCAAATCGGGAGATTGGAGGGCTACTTAGCCCATACTATCCAAATAAAGATATGATTACACTCCACTACTTTGCCAACCTTCGAGAAACACTTGGAACCGATAGTGAAGAGTTAATATGGCAACAAGAACTCAATACAGTTACCTCTCTAAAACACTATTTATCCTCAAGAGCTAATCAGTGGTCATGCTTTTCTAGTAGTAGCACCATATTGACCGCGATCAATCAAAAAATAGCGAATGATAATGATCCCATCTCTGATGGCGATGAAATCGCATTCTTTCCACCCGTCACCGGCGGCTAGTGAAAATCGAAAAATCATGACCGAAACATTTATTCGCATTCAAGAACATGACTTTGATCAAGCCGTAGAGTATGCTCATCTAGAAGAGCAAGCACCACGAATAGGCGCGGTTGTCACATTTTGCGGGCTAGTCAGAGAATTCGATAATGGCAAAGGCCTTTATTTAGAACATTACCCACAAATGGCTGAAAACACACTGCTCACTATTGTTGAGCAAGCCGCCAAACAATGGCCTATTATTAGTACACGTATTATTCATCGTATTGGGACATTAGGCCTAGGTGAAAAGATCGTGTTTGTTGGCGTTAATAGTGAGCATCGAGACGATGCATTTAATGCCTGTAAATTTATTATGGATTTTTTAAAAACCGATGCACCTTTTTGGAAAAAAGCACTAACCCACACGAGCGAGACGGACGACTATTGGATCGAGGCAAAAGACAGTGACCGCGAAAAAAAACAAGCTTGGGACAATAAACACAAATAAGGTCTCAACAGACATAAATGAGAAAACTGATACTATCTCATCAGTTCATCATTCAAAAATTGAAAAAAACAACGATAGCCGATGGTCATTTAAGAATATTAAAAGAGATCTACTGGCCCATTACACGCACACCCCCACAGATCAATTGTTTAAACGCTTCAGACTCGGTGCCATGTTATTTTTTTTGGGTTTAGTCATTATTTATAGCGCGTATCAATTGCTCCAACCCTCTATTACTCAAGAAATCTTAACTTTGCTAGGCCTATGCTGTATTGGTGGAGGCTTTTTGCTAGCGATGTTGACGCAAATAAGAATGCTCATCGGTCGATTAATCCACATACTGTTTCACAAACACTAACGCTCGCAATAATGACTACTCAATCCAATACCAGTGACCAACTGTTCTTGCTCGATACGAGAGAAGATCTACAAGAGCACCTGCTTAATATGCTAGAAAAAGGCAGAAAAGAGATTGCTATTTTTAGCCATAAACTCGACCCTGTTTTATTTAACAATGATGCCATTAGCGCAGCCATTTCTCGTGTCGCTCGCTCTTCGCACACATCCAAGGTACGTATAGCAATAGAGCAGCCTCAAGCACTGGTCGAGTCAAATCATCAAATTTTATCTCTGGCACAGCGTTTGGTCAGCAAGATTAGCATTCAAAAAATCAGTGTTGAGCCACAAGACGGTTATCAATTTGTTATCGTTGATCGAGACAAATTATGGCTACAACATAGTGAAGAGCACTTCACAGGTTTTGCCAACTATGATGCAAGACCTGAAGTAAAGCGCTTTTTAGCCATATTTAATGAGCTCTGGAAATATAGCGAGGAAGATACGCGCTTACGCGTATTATCACTGTAAGAATATAAGAGCTTTTAAGAATAAAAATTTATACAAACATCCCTGTGAGCGATTCTCGGTTACACCAATCCTTCAGCAAACAATTTGCTCCAAGCACTATTTGTTTGATAAATATTATTATCTTTAGATTCAGAGTGATGAGATACAACACCGATCGGCAACACATCTCTATCACTTGAATTAGCCGCAAAATCAAGACCTTCTCTCAAAAGCTTAGCGACAGTAAAAGGATGTAGATCTTTTGAGAAATTGGGATTTAAATTCATAGGCATTTTCCAACTACCATCGAGTAGCTCGATCCAATGCCCGTCTTTATGAACTAACTTATCTTTATTTACTTTTTTCCACATAATCATTTACCACCTTTGTCATGTAAATCGCTTATTAATGTTCAACGCTTCTATACCACTGTTTAACATAGCCTCCATGGCACCATCCCCACTTACACCTCCTGAAACCAAGCGAACTCCTTTTCTCAACCCTTTCCTTTAGATCTAGTTACATTACCGCACAAGCCAGCAGATTAATTTCCTATCACTACGCAAGCACATTCCTTCTTCCCTGATAGCTTTGCTGTCGACTTGTGACTATAATAGCAAGAAATTACTTTATTTGGTAATTATTTACCAAATATGTGACAAATTTAACGATTTTTTTCTTTTCGAGTGATAAAGTACATATAAATCAATGGCTTAAAAAGCCTTAATAGTACAAATAACAAGCTGAAAACATCAATTAAAGAGTTGATACTACTTGTAATTGTCCGTAAATTACCAAATATGCAAATTGAACTACGAAAACGCATTCTCTCATCGATCAAGAAGCTACTTGCGGGCATCGTCAGGCTGTGCTTAAGGAATGGAGTCACCTATAAAGAGCTTGCTGCTTTATTCAAAGGACTCTATGTCGATATTGCAGCTAAGGAATATGGAATTCAGGGAAGAGCAACGAATATTTCTAGAATTGCATTAATGACGGGCTTAGATAGAAAAGAAATTAGGAAGGTATTAAGTGAATTAGAAGACGTTGAAGATGCTACACCAATGCAACCGGATAGAATTGCAAAAATACTAACAGCTTGGCATAAAGACTCACATTACCTAGACGAGAATCAAAAACCACTTGCTATTCCAAGCGAAGGGAAAGCGCCTAGTTTTGCACACCTTGCCAAAACTTTTGGCGGCGATATGCCAACAGTGACAATACTAAAAGAATTAAAACGATCACAGACGATTATAGAAAATGATGAAGGCTTATTAGAAGTAAAGAAGACTTACTTTGTACCTAATTATCTAGCGACTACAGATGAAGCACCTGAATTGGTTGATCCTGCCGCGATAGAACATGGTAGTAGTATGTTGGTGGATCACATCAATACTATTTTCCATAACCTTTACAGAAAGGATAAATCCCTTCGAAAACGCATGGAACTTAGAGCCACCGATACCACAATACCCAAAGATAAAGTACCTGAGTTCTATAAACTAGTCGACGAAAAAGCGATGAAGGTATTACATGAAGTCAACGATTGGCTAGAAGACAATAAATCAGAACTAGAGACCGAAGAGAAAGAACGCTTAGGGCTGGGGGTTTATTTTATTCAAGGAGAGAATCAAAATATAAAGATCGAGGAAAAGTAAAATATTACCGACAATGAAAGTCTAGGCACTAAGGTGTACCACTGTGCAAATAAAGACTCGTATAACCCCACCAACCATCGTGAAGCGAATATAGGCTAACTTTAATCTCATGGTCTGACTGAGGTAAATTAGAAATTAGCTGATTAGTCACAACATTACTATAACTTTCATCGTGTAAAACAACACCAGCGGTTCTATCTTCTACAATCAAACGATATTGATCAGCCCGCACATCACTCCAGTGGAACGTTGTTGAACTTGTCTGGATGACCTCACGCGCTTCATGACTGATAATCTCAGCATCCGCTAATTCTCCCGTACCACTAATATCGTAATACCTATTAGCCCAAAAGCCATTATGATTGGTACGCAAAACCACTTCGAAGACAGCGCTATTCCTAGGCAAATTATCTATTTGATCAAAAGTAGTGTAATTATCGTAATATTGATCAAAAACACGAGTCTTATTACCATCTGGGTCAGACTTGAATACTGATACCCTATACTCAACAGCCTGAGGAATTTCCGTCCAAGTAAATATTTCGTTAAGCGATGAGATCTGGCTGCCTTCCTCGTGACTATTGAGTTCAGACTCAGGTATCAAACCAGCACCATAGAAAAGGTAATTCCTTCTAGCCCAACCACCCTTTAGAGTTGATAAACGCACCAAGAATATTGCGTTATTAAGTGGTAAATCAGAAACTTCTACTGATGTTACATCTCCATCAAAACGCTGTCTGTATATCGCTCCTCCATATTGAGAAATCCTCAAATCATAGGCTTCAGCACCAACATCACTCCAAACAAATGTCTCTGTATTCGAAGTTAATCTAGCTCGATCATTATGACTTAACATCTCAGCATTCTCGAATAACTGAGGACTCAATAATTGGTAACGAGATGCTGCCCACCAATCACCGTGACGCGTCCACAAACTCACAAATAAGTCAGCCCCATTCTCAGGTAAATCAGCTACTGAGACCTCTGTTTGATCGGTAAAAACTTGATCAAAAAAAGTAGTTTCTTCATCTCTAATCTGTATCCTATAAGCTTCGGCACCAACATCTTCCCATCTAAATAGCGTCGCGCCACTGCCTAGTTGATCTTTATCTTCATGACTAATCAGTTCGGAAATAGGATAGAGGTTCTGCCCATACAAAATATAGAATTTCTGAGTCCACAAACTCTCATGACGCGTGTACAAATTCACAAACAGTCGCGCACCATTTCTAGGTAAGCCATCAATCGTTACCTGAGTAACACTGCCATCATAATATTGATGTACCAAAGAACCATTCTCTGTACCAGAGTACGTCCCCCGCACACGCAATAAATATTCATCGGCATCAACATCGCTCCAACGAAATGTAACTGTTTCTCCGGGTAAGGTATCGCCACTTTGAAAGTCTAATAGGCGCGCTGCTAAAAAGATGACTTTAGATGCGTATATAGAGCCATCTGGGCCAAGGACACCTTCAACTTCGACCTTGGTATCTAGCTCAAGGTTACGAGCATCATCGCCTTCGTATTCAGTCAGTGTTCTACTTGCAATCACATTGATATCACCGATGGTAAAGCTGTAACCATCAGTCAAATGGGTCACAAAGCCCTCTAGCTCGACTCGTTCTCCAGCACCATCAAAAATGGGGGCAATGTCTATGATCTCAGTCGCAATAAAATGACCGTCTTCATTAAAGCCCAAACCTCTTACTTCTACTTTAAGACCGTTAGAAAGGTTTTGAGTAGCTAGCTGACTGTAGTCCACGACTAAGCCGTTAATATTGAAAGCGGTAGAACCAGCATCTAAGAGAGAAATGCTACCCGTGACTTCAAAACTTGTGGTTAGCACGCTATCAAGACGAGTCGCTGATAAAGTGTTATCCGTTAAGACAAAACCACTCACCTGCAGTACATCCCCAACTTGTATATCAGATATTACATCAGCTTCACCGCCAATAGGCGTTGCGATGTCAGCAACCACAGTTTGACCAAGCACAGTAAACAGTGTCTTAGAACCTTCTTGGCGGATAG
This sequence comes from Cellvibrionaceae bacterium, assembly GCA_050633525.1. Taxonomy (GTDB): domain Bacteria; phylum Pseudomonadota; class Gammaproteobacteria; order Pseudomonadales; family Cellvibrionaceae; genus CANLBN01. The sequence continues at coordinate 9,333 of JBOEGR010000035.1, read as the reverse complement.
TAGAAACAGGACCAATAACATTGGTATTGGCTGTAATGCTGGTTGCAGCGCTCACTCCATCGCTGTTTGAGCCTTCTACAACGACAACTTGACCAATCATAAGCTCAGATACAGAACTCGCTTCACCATCGACTGTGATATCGGCATTAGCAGTGGTGTATTCAACACCATTCACTGTCACACCATTATCAGTGCTTGTGACTCGACCTGCTGATGTAGTGGCTCCACTATCGCCAGTATCACCGGTACCATCGATCCCACCACATGCTGAAAGCATGCCTATTAGTAAAATAATGAGGAGTTGTTTTATATTGTCTAAGGTGTCCATGGCGTCAGTATTTAAAACGAGTAACTTCCTGTAATCTGAAGATTTGAGAGATTTTTTCTTAGTAAGAACTATATCAATAGTTGCACTTTCACTCTGTCACAAAATCAAAAAAATGTGACATACATCACAAAACAAAGCGGTATTAGCCCCCTTATAAAACCTTAGCTTTCACCGGCTATACGCTTTTCCAAATAGCGCACTATCAACTGTAGAGTCTCTTTACCTCTAAATTCATTCACGCTGAGCTGGTAGACCAAACGCACTCTTTCTATCTCATGAGCGGGCCACTCTTCTACGTTAATGTTAAAGGCAATACCGTCAATTAATTGCTGTGGTTTTTCTGGCAGAGCCAAGGTCAGTTTTAAATGTTTCTCGCCCACTAAACGTTGATTTACCACTAAAAATTCACCATCGAATAAGGGTTCAGGAAACCCTTGCCCCCAAGGACCTGCTTGTTGCAAGCCATGAGCAATACCTAAATCAAAATCGTGTGACTCTAATTCACCATCCGTCAGTATCGTCTCTTGTAGCTGCTCATGATCCAATTCATCGCGAACCACTTGATCAAATAAAGATGAGAACGCAGTGAAATTATCCACAGACAAAGTCAATCCGGCGGCCATGGCATGCCCACCAAACTTTTGTAATACCTGAGGATTTTGAGTTGCGATACGATCAAGCACATCACGGATGTGCAATCCTGCTATTGAACGGGCTGAACCTTTTATGGTCGAGTCATCTACTTTTGCAAAGGCAATCACAGGGCGATGTATTTTATCTTTAATACGCGAAGCCAGTATCCCTACCACGCCTTGATGCCATGACTCTTGATACAAGCATAAGCCCCAAGGCAAATCGCTTTCATCTAGCGACAAAGCCTCCAAACTATCCAAGGCTTCTTTCTGCATAGAGGATTCAATCGCTCTACGATCACGATTTAAGCCATCTAACTCACTAGCTAATTCTCTCGCTAGATCTATATTATCGGTCAATAAACATTGTATCCCGATAGAAATATCATCTAAACGCCCAGCTGCATTCAAGCGAGGACCAATAATAAAACCAAAGTCTTGGCTAGTCAGTTTTTGATAATTTTTTCCTGCCACTTGTAACAAAGCGAGTATACCGGGTCGAGTTTTACCAGCTCGTACTCGCTGGATACCTTGATGAACCAAAATACGATTATTATGGTCAAGCGGGACTACATCGGCGACAGTACCCAAAGCAACCAAATCCAAATAGTCTGCCATATTGGGTTCTTTAATCTTGTTATCATCAAACCAATTACGCTCTCTTAGCTTGGCTCTCAATGCGCTCAACAAATAAAAAATAACACCAACACCAGCCAAGTTCTTACTTGGGAAAACACATGCTTTTTGATTAGGGTTAATAATTGCTTCTGCTTCAGGTAATACTTCACCTTGTAAGTGATGATCAGTCACAATGACCTTGATGCCCTGCGTGTTGGCATGAGCAACACCATCAATGCTGGCGATACCGTTATCAACAGTGATAATAATGTCAGGTTTAGACTCGAGCGCAACATCCACTATTTCTGGTGTTAATCCGTAACCGTATTCAAAACGGTTCGGCACCAAAAAATCCACAGAATGAAAGCCCATTGCGCGTAAAACTAAAATTGATAAAGCACAACTCGTTGCACCGTCAGCATCAAAATCACCTACGATGAGGAGACGCTCTTGGTTTTGAAGAGCAGCAACTAATAAATCGACTGCTCTGTCTACGCCTTTTAAACTAGACGGCTTCTCTAAAAGACCCAGCTTATATTGGATTTCAGTTTCGCTGGTTACACCTCTGGATGAGAGGATTCTATTGAGGAGAGGAGGCAAAGAATGCTCTGAAAAGGATTTAACAGGGCGACGCGTAATTTGAGGCATATAATTTTAGGTATAGCCTTATGCTATAGAATGTTAGGATGAAATATTCGCTTGCATAAACTCATGTACAGCCGACATATCATTAGCTAAGACTTTATAGCGCTCTTCACGCTCAAATAGGTCAGCCATATGATGAGGAAGAGCTGGGTCACTTAGACCGGCTTTTTGAATCGCTTCGCCAAACTTAGCAGGATGGGCTGTTGCCAAACATACCATGGGCACGGCTTGATCTTTGCGCGTTTGTCTAGCAGCTTCAACACCAATCGCTGTATGTGGATCAAGCAAGTATTCAGTTTTATCAAAGACCTCAGTGATGACTTGAATCATCTTATCGTCATCAAGGCGATAACTATCAAAGTGACTCTGAATTTTTGCCATGACATCCGCTCTCAAACTCATACTACCGGATTTGAAGTCATCCATTAATTGGCGAATCGATTCACCGTTGTTACCGTAACTATCGAACAGTAAACGCTCAAAATTACTTGAGACCATAATATCCATACTGGGCGAAAGCGAATGCAGTAATTCTTTTTTACTGTGATCATTATCGCTAATACAACGATGCAAAATATCATTTGCATTCGTGGCAACGATTAGTTGATCAATAGGCAGACCCATTTTCTTTGCAAGATAACCCGCAAAAATGTCACCAAAGTTACCCGTTGGCACCGAAAACGAGACTTTACGATGAGGGCCGCCCAAAGCAAGAGAGGAGTAAAAATAATAAACGATCTGGGCCATAATACGCGCCCAGTTAATGGAGTTTACTGCACCCAGCTTCATACCTTTCAGGAAGTCCTGATTGGCAAAACTGTCTTTGACCATCTGCTGGCAATCATCGAAGTTACCTTCAAGGGCAACGTTAAAAACGTTATCCTTGATGATGGTTGTCATCTGGCGACGCTGTACTTCGGATACGCGGTTATGCGGATGCAGAATAAAGATATCCAGATGTTTACTGTGACAGCAGCCTTCAATCGCAGCAGAACCCGTATCACCGGAAGTTGCACCCATGATTACCAGGTGTTCACCGCGTTTTTCCAACGCATAGTCCATCAAGCGACCCAGCAATTGCAGAGCAAAATCCTTGAATGCCAGAGTAGGGCCGTGGAACAGTTCCAGAACCCACTCATTGGTGCCAAGTTCTTTTAATGGCGCTACAGCGATGTGATTGAAACCCGCATAGGTTTCATCAATCATCTGCTTCAGATCTGCATCATTAACGCAATCAGCAACAAAAGGTTTAATCACCTTAAATGCCAATTCGTTATAAGGCAGACCCGCCCAAGAACCGATCTCTTCTTGACTGAATGTTGGCAAAGTTTCTGGTACGTACAAACCACCATCATTCGCCAGACCTGCCAGCAGAACCTCTTCAAAATTCATGGCCGGAGCCTGTCCGCGGGTAGAGATATATTTCACGGGGTTTACTCCTTAAGCTTCAAAATGCTCAACACGGATACGTGTAACGGTACCGTTAATTTCATCCAGCGCTTCAATCTGAGCGATTGCATCGTTCACTTTCTGCTCGAGTACCGTCTGAGTCAGAATAATAACGGGAACTTGCTCCTCACTGGTTTCTTTCTGGATGATCGCTTCAATATTGATCTCCTGAGCACCCAAAATACTGGTCACTTTAGCCAGAACACCTGGTTTTTCCTGTGCATTCATACGCAGGTAGTATGCAGATTCAGTTTCTTCAACTGGTAGGATAGGCGCATCAGAAAGCTCAGATGGCTGAAAAGCCAGGTGAGGAACTCGATTGTCACGATCCGCTGTCAGTGTACGTACCACGTCTACAATATCCGCAACAACAGATGATGCCGTAGGTTCTGCACCAGCGCCTGCACCGTAATACATCGTCTGGCCAACTGCATCGCCATCAACCAGAACAGCATTCATTACACCGTTAACGTTAGCAATCAGTGCAGATTCAGGGATCAATGTTGGGTGAACACGCAGCTCAACACCGTTTTCAGTACGACGGCTTATCCCCAGATGTTTGATCCGGTAACCCAGTTCTTCAGCATACTGAACATCATCACGTGTGATCTTACTGATACCCTCAGTAAACGCCTTTTCAAACTGCAATGGCACACCAAACGCCAGTGAAGCAAGAATAGTAAGCTTGTGAGCCGCATCAATTCCTTCAACATCAAAAGTCGGATCAGCTTCAGCGTAACCCAGCTCCTGGGCTTCTTTCAGTACATCATCAAATTCACGACCTTTTTCACGCATCTCGGTCATGATGAAGTTGCCTGTACCGTTGATGATACCTGCCAGCCAGTTAATCTTGTTTGCGGACAAACCTTCACGGATTGCTTTGATAATCGGAATACCGCCGGCAACAGAAGCTTCGAACGCAACCATTACATTCTTTTTCTGAGCAGCTTCAAAGATTTCATTACCGTGTACTGCGATCAGAGCTTTGTTGGCTGTAACTACGTGTTTACCATTTTCAATTGCGGTTAACACCAGCTCTTTAGCAACGTCGTATCCACCGATCAGCTCAACAACAATATCGACTTCCGGGTTCTTAGCAACCTCAAAGATATCGTCGGTAATCTGCATGCCTTTGGTATCACAATCGGGGTTGGTACGACGCGCACCAATTTCTTCTACAACAATCTTACGACCTGCCCGACGAGCAATCTCTTCAGCATTACGCTTAAGCACATTAAATGTGCCGCCGCCGACTGTACCTAATCCACAGATACCTACTTTAACCGGTTTCAAACCTGCACCTCGCATGCTGTTGAACATTTAAATGCCTGATTCTGCACGCTGAATTTCAAACACGTGCCTATCTGGCAAAAATAAGGCGGTTATTATAGCCAAAACTAAGCCTCAGCTCCATGAAACTCAGACAATAAAAAGGGAGCCAAATGACTCCCTCTATGTTGCATTTTTTTACTGTATTTAGTTCACACCCAGCATTTTCCCCAATCGAGCAGCAGGCATGTACCCAGGCACCAGTGTCCCATCCTCCAACACCAGAGCTGGTGTACCTGTAACGCCAACGGCCTGCCCCAGAGCAAACTGCTGTAATACTGGGTTATCACAATTTGATTTATCAAGCGGGACACCCCGCTTCGCGTCAGTCATAGCCTCTCGCTTAGACGCTGCATTTCCAGCACACCAGATCGACACCATCGTATTGTATGCCTTTGTGCCCTGGCCTCCACGAGGAAAGGCCAAGTAATTCACCCTTATCCCCATTGCGTTAAGCTTAGGAACCTCTTCATGCAATTTCCTGCAATAGGGGCAATCAACATCAGTAAATATATTTAAAGTTGCTTTAACTTCGCCTGCCGGAGCGAAAGTCACCATATCTTCTTCAGAAATGGTAGCAACTTTGTCTTTTCTCTGTCCTTTAGCTTTCTCTTCAGTGAGGTTTACAAATCCACTCTCATTTGAGAATTGATAAAGCTGACCAATAATGAAATATTCACCCTTATCATCTGAATACAATACCTCACCGCTATTAAGTTCAACCTCTCGCATACCGGCAACGGGTGCAGACGAAATGGATTTAACCTTAATACGAGAGTCGACCTTCTGAAGGTTTTGCTTGATAAGGTCATCAGAACTTTCAGCAGCAAACACCCACCCTGAAACACCTGCTAATAAACACAGTAAAGCTGCCTGTATCTTCTTCATTATTTTCCTCAGTATCACAACAAAAAAAAGTTCCTGTATGCCTCAGACCCACTCACAGGAGACAAGTTCCACAGTGTAACAAATTAACCTCTGGGATGGTGTTGCTGATGCAGCGATTGTAATCGGTGTTGAGCAACATGAGTATAGATCTGAGTTGTAGACAGATCACTATGACCCAGCAGCATCTGCACAACCCTAAGGTCAGCCCCATGATTCAAAAGGTGTGTTGCAAAGGCATGTCTCAGGACGTGAGGAGATAACGGTTTTTCTATTCCAGCCACCAAAGCATGCCGCTTTACCCTGTGCCAAAAGGTCTGTCTAGTCATCTGTCTGGACCTCAAACTGGGGAAAGCCACATCTCCTGCTTCCCGACCCATAAGTTCAGGACGAGCCTGCTGAAAGTAACGTTTCAACCAGGAGATCGCTTCCTCCCCCAAAGGGACAAGGCGTTCTTTCCCACCTTTACCCATCACTCTTATTACACCTTGAGTGAGATTGATCTCATGAATCTGTAGAGCAATCAGCTCTGACACCCTCAATCCGGTAGCGTAAAGCAGTTCTAACATAGCCCGATCACGAAATTGTACAGGATCACTCAAGTCAGGAGCATCAAGTAACAACTCTACCTCTTGCTCAGTAAGCGTTTTCGGCAGGGGACGCCCTCTTTTCGGACTCTCAATAAGATGAATAGGGTTTTCTTCAATCATCTCTTCTCTAATCAGGTACCGATAAAGCCCTCTTAGACAAGAGATCATCCGGGATGTAGAACTGGCTCTGAGTTTATTTTTGACCCTCCAGGCAAGATAAAGCTGAACTTGGGGTTTTGTACAGGTCAGAAGAGTGTATGCATGACTTTGCAGCCAATCAGAAAATTGCGAAAGATCCCTGCGATAAGATGACAAGGTATTTTCACTCAACCCTTTTTCCATCCAGATAGCATCCAGATAAATATCTATCAGACGGGAATCCTGATTGTCATGAGTCAATTTAGTGATATAACTTTATGCTTTCAATTTTATTTTTAGCGATAGGATAGATTGCAGTTCCACGCCCATCAACCAGCCGATGCTCAACCTTTATCTCAGAAGAAGAAACTGCGATCAGCTCCCCCTCAACCCGGCGACCAAAATAGGTACGAAGCTGTATTTTCTGACCAATATGCTTGTTTATCCCGGAAAGAGAAATCTCTTTATATGACACAGCAGGTTTCTTAGTGAAACTCGGTCTGTTCTGCGCAGCAATTTCGTACTGTTCAAGATTAGACTTACCTTGCGGTGTAGCTTCATCAGGTGAACTTTCAAGACCATCTTCAGCGATAGTATCCGTCTGCTCAAGCACCTTCGCTCGTTTAAGATTTTTAGGGTCTGGCATCTCCCATCTCAATCCATCCAGCTGAACCGGTTGACCATTAAACTCGACATACGGGTTTAAAACTGTCAATAAATCGGATGGGCTTTGAACCATCGATAATGATTGCGGGCCAAATCCCTGGGGGAGATCAATACGCATGTACGCACTCCCCCTTGGTGAATTCATTTTATCCAAGGCGCTAAAGAGATCATTAGGAATAACCCAGCCTTGCAGTGTTAAATTTTCCTGTAATTCTGTGCGATAATTTTCTCTGTACTGCTGTGCACTTAGATTCGTTTCCTTTGCACAGAAGGCCATTCTTCGATTGTTATAACCACGATCCTGATAACGCATCTCTACCTTTTTCAGCTGTGGTTGCGCAAACATCAAGGTCTGAACATTAAGATCATCACTGGTAACGGCAACTTCAACTTCCATGCCCACATCCATCATCAAGGCAGTGCTGCTATCGAAGTCAAAACTAATAACCTGCTCTTCTTTATCAAAGAAATAAAGCAAAGAGATATCACTGCTTAACGAGTTATAACGCATCTTTTTTATGTCGGAAAGACTGAAATGCGTCCTTTCGCCACACGCAAGTGCATCTATATTTTGACCCGCAGCAGGTTGCATATCAGAAGCCATATTAGCCAAATCCTGCATGTAATCACTTTCTAGATCGACAATCACACCATTCAATCTAAGATCAAAAGATTCAGGAATTTCGCCATTATTAATTTGCTTCTCAAAATCAAAATAATAACTCCAGGAGGGAGCTCTCATGCGAATGGATTCTATGAGGAAATCACCTTCACCTCCGACGGGAGCCAAGGTTATATCATTAAGACCTATTTCAGTCTCGAAAGGATCAATATGCACCTTCTGGTATGACATCTCAGCAAAAGGGGAAACCTGTAATGCGAACTCATCGGCAGCTTTAGTGACTTTCCAGTAGAGAAAACCATAAAATCCGGCACCTATTACAATAGGAACCAAAAGAATAGTCAGAACAACCGTCAGTAATTTAATGACCTTACGCATAACAGCCCCAGTAGCCTTGATCTAGATGCACATTCAATCCTTTGATAGAGGTATTATGATAGGCAAATCCCGAATATGTCCAATCCTTTCTTATTTTCATATATATCGCACATGAACAGGCACAAAAAAAGCGGCATAAGCCGCTTTTTTGGTACAAAGAAAAGACCCGCTTAGCTAAGTTTCTCTTTAATACGTGCAGATTTACCAGAACGCTCACGCATGTAGTAAAGTTTAGCCTGACGTACGTCACCACGACGTTTAACTTCAATGCTATCTACAGTTGTACTGAAAGTCTGGAAAGTACGCTCAACACCCACACCGTGAGAAATTTTACGTACAGTAAACGCAGAGTTCACACCACGGTTACGTTTGCCCAGCACTACGCCTTCGAACGCCTGTAGACGTGTACGCTTACCTTCAACTACTTTTACCTGAACTACAACAGTGTCACCTGGTGCAAATTCTGGTACTTCTTTATTCATCTGTTCAGCTTCTAGCTGCTGAATAATTAGGTTCTTGCCGCTCATCGGTCACTCCTAAACATTCAACCTTCGGACCCTTGGGTCTCCCGGATAAAATCAGTTAACAATGCCTTTTGCTCAGCGTCCAACTCAACAGAGTCCAACAAATCAGGCCGGCGTTGCCAGGTTCTTCCTAACTGTTGTTTCAGGCGCCAACGCCTGATCTCTTTATGATTGCCGCTCAGCAACACATCAGGTACCTGCATATCATCGAGTTCTTCCGGTCGGGTATAGTGCGGGCAATCCAGCAATCCATCGTGAAATGAATCCTCAGTAGCAGAATCCTGATGCCCCAATACTCCGGGTACCAGTCTGGAAACTGCATCAATCATGGTCATCGCAGGTATTTCACCACCACTGAGGACAAAATCCCCAAGCGACCACTCTTCATCAATTTCCGTTTCCATCAGGCGCTCATCAATACCTTCATAGCGCCCAGCTACCAGAATCAACTTCTCACGCGAAGCCAGCTCCTGCACTCCCGTATGATCCAGACGGCGTCCCTGAGGTGAAAGATAGATCACTTTGACCT
>JBOEGR010000034.1:0-40516 GCA_050633525.1 Cellvibrionaceae bacterium | reverse complement strand
TTGTGTGAAAAGATTCGTTGGCTAGTGCAAACGGCGCTAAGCCGATAATGGTCATAACCCAAGCAATGAATACAGAGTTTAATACTTCTTTATTACCTTGATGCCGTTCTTCCAAACGTTGACTAAAGAAAATATTAAATGCGATGGTGATACCGCCTAGTAGAGCTAAGCTATTTCCTAAGTTACTTCTTAAGTCGCTCTTTAAGTCATTACCACTATTCAAATCACCTGATACGATGATAATGATACCGGCCAGTCCAAGTAGCAATCGAGTAATATCTTGTGGTGATGGTTTAAGCCCTCTAACTAAAAAGTCTAATAACAGCGTGATCCAAGGGAAGACGAAGAGCAGTAGGACTGTATTAGCTGGAGAGGTATATAAGCTGGCACTAACAAATAACGCGCTATTACAGGCAAGAAAAAGTGCACAAACGAGCTGCAAGTGAATAGATTTTCGTGAAAAGCTCTTTTTATATAAAAGATAAAAGAATAATAAAGTAACACAGAAAAAACCACGCAGCCACGCAGTTCCTAATGGTGTCCAGTCGGCAAGCTGTATTAGAGCAGGGTTTGTACCCCATAGCACAGCGCCTATAATCATGAGTAAGGAAGCTTGTTGAGTATTCATCTATTTATTGTGTATACGGTAAACGTGTGGTTATTATTTTTCTGCCGTGAATAGAAAAACAGGATAGTCCCCTTGGGGTTTATGTACGATGCTAGCAGATTCGATATGAATATTCTTAAAACCTGCTTTTCTTGCAGTGTCACACAATGCTTCTCGGTCAAAACCAAAATGAAATACGCCGGTATCTTCAGTATGAAAACTACCATCTTCCTTGTCTAAATCGGCAAGAGCCACAACGCCCTTGCTATTTAATAAGGAATAAAGCTTGTTAAATAATGATTCTATATCCCTAACATGATGCAAGGTCATGGATGAAATAATACCATCGAATGTCCGCTCGAACTCGGTTTGAGTTAAATCTTGTTCAATAATCTCAAGTTCGCAATCGAGTGACGTGGCTTTTGCCCTGAGCTGTTCATTCATTGAAGACGATATGTCGACAGCGGTAATGCGCTTCACAAAGGGCGCTATGCGCTCTAATAGCAGGCCTGTCCCAGAGCCGAAATCCATAATATGCATATCTGGCTTAAACTCGATAGCTTGTGTCATTACTCTTGCTATATTACTGACGTTATTAACTCTATTCTTATTTTTGTCGTAAGCTTGGGCTTTTTGTTTGAAGTGGTCTTTTTTCATTTTATAATCTGAGCTGTTAATAATGATTTTCATAAGCCCTTTTGGCTTTGATTGATAACTCGCTTTTTCAGGTGTATCTTACCTTGATGGGGCTATATAAGTCAGTTATTGATTCTTGAGGAGCATACATGAGTACATCAACATCGGGCAGTTGCCTTTGTGGTACTGTTTCTTACTCGTTCACGGAGGATATATCTGTTTTTCAGTATTGTCATTGCTCACGCTGTCGAAAGTTTACGGGAAGTGCTTACGCGGCTAACCTCTTTGTTAAGCCGAACAATTTTAAATGGTTGACGGGAGAGCATGCAATTGGTCGTTATCAGCCCCCAGAAACAAAATATTTGACGACTGCGTTTTGTAAACAATGTGGGAGCTCTTTGCCTTGGCGCAATAAGCCTGAGACCTTGGTTATTATTCCCGCAGGCTCGTTAGATCATGATCCCGGTACTCGGCCTCAATGGAATATTTATTGTGCCTCAAAGGCAGAATGGGAGATAGAGCCCTCTTTATTGCCAAGTTATGATGCATTACCACCTAAAAATAAACTCAACATTTAAATCAAGTAGAAAAATACAAAATGGAAGAACTACACGACATTGAACTCATGGTTAAAAAGGGTATATCCCTTATTGCGATTGAATCTTATGAAGAGCCTAGAGTACTGGAGTTATGTACTCGTCTAGCCCTAAAAACCTATCGTAAATTATATCGTTGGACTTGCACAGATGGTTTAGTCGAAAACGCTTCGACACATCGAGCAGTGACGGCGAAATTTGATAAACCAGAAGATTTGCTTATTTCGATAAGAGAAGAATCGACAGCGGCTATTTATGTGCTCTGCGACTTTCATTCCTATTTTGATAACCCCAAAGTTATTCGCTACTTAAAAGATATTATTCTCTATGGTGCTGAGGGTGTCACGGTTGTGTTGTCAGGGCATGAGGTGAAATTACCTCCTGAGCTTGACCGTCACAGTTCTCATTTCCGTTTAAATTTCCCCAGTGAAGATAAGATACGTCAGATCATTTTAGACGAAGCTCGCGAATGGCAAAAAAATAATGGCGGCCGTCAAGTCAAGACTGATAGTAAAACGCTCGATAGGATGATAGGTAACCTTAGAGGTTTAACAGAAAGTGATGTTAAGCATTTAGTAAAAGGCGCTATTTATGTTGATGGTGCGATTACGAGCAGTGACATACAAGATGTCAATAAGTCGAAATTTGAATTGATGAATATGAATAATATTTTGACCTATGAATATGATACTGCCCATTTTGCAGAAGTCGGCGGTTTAAATGGTTTGAAAGATTGGTTAGCTAAACGAAAAGATGGTTTTATTAATCCACAGAAAAATATGGATCCACCAAAAGGAGTGATGTTACTCGGTGTGCAAGGTGGCGGTAAAAGTTTAGCAGCAAAATCTGTAGCGGGTTTATGGCATATTCCGCTACTGCGTTTAGATATGGCCGCACTTTACAATAAATATCATGGTGAAACAGAACGTAATTTAAGAGAGACCTTAACCTTAGCGGATAAAGTAGCTCCCTGTGTTTTGTGGATGGACGAAATTGAAAAATCTCTGGGGCAATCTGATAATGAAGGGCTTTCTCAACGCGTCTTGGGCACCTTGCTAACCTGGATGGCGGAGCGAAAGAGCCAAGTTTTTATTGTGGCAACCAGTAACGATATCTCGCGTTTGCCTCCTGAACTAGTCCGTAAAGGGCGTTTGGATGAGATATTTTTTATTGATTTACCTTCTCCGCAAGATAGAGCTGGGATTATTGCTATACACTTAGATAAAAGAGAATTAGAGTTAGATAAACAATCGATTCAACAAATAGCAGAACTAACAGAAGGCTTTACGGGTGCGGAAATTGAACAGGCTATTGTTTCTGCTCTTTACAGTGCTCAGGCAAGTAAAGAAACCATTAGCGCCGCTCACATTGTTACAGCGGTAACTTCTACTGTACCTATTTCAGTTACGCGTGCTGAAGATATTACAGCGTTAAGGTATTGGGCAAAAGAAAGGGCCGTGCTAGCGAATTGAGTTTTTGCATCCAAAGGGTGCTGTAGTTAAAAAACATCCTCTACCAGCATCTTGAGTATCAATTAAATAAATAATCAAAATAGCGATGCTTTTCTGCCTCACTCATAGCATTCATTGTTTGAATATTTTTCTCTGGGATGCTTTCAGGCGCTTCAAAGCGCTCTAAGGCTTTCTCTAAGCTGGTCTCGCGTAACAAATGTAAGATAGGGTAGGGTGAACGATTGGTGAGATTTTGTGCGTCATCTGGATCGCAACCAGTAAAGCAATAGTGTGGATGGAAGTGGGCCAGTTGATAAATGCCTTGCCAGTCATGTTTTTTTAAGCTTGATTCAGCCCATTGTATGAATTGGCAAAATTCAAAAAAATCCGGCAATAATTCAGAACAAATTAATAAGGTGGTTTCTGTTTCTTGATGCTCATCTAAATAGCGGCATTCTTTTATTAGCTCATCAATCAATTGTTCTTCTGTCGCTGCATCACTAATGGCAAAACGAATTTGTTTTTTTTGAAGAGGTGCTTTGGCAAAAGGGCAGAGTTGTAGGCCTACAACAATGTCTTTTAACCAGCGTTCACATGCGTCTCTTACTTTTTCTGATTTCATACTATTTTAATCTTTCGAATTTTTTCTAAGCAGCGTTAGCATTGCTCTCGCGGCATTGGATAATGATCGCTCTCTATGGTGAATGCAACCGAGCTCTCTGACTAGGCAGGGTGCTTTAATGGGCAATTCTATAATATTGTTATTCATTAGCGTGAGTGGTAATACACTCCAACCTAGCCCCACAGAAATCATCATATTAATGGCATCTAAGTGATTGGTTGTCATAGAAATAGTGAGAGCTTGTTTTTTTTCATTAAATAAATTTTGAATGAGCTGTGTTGTGTAGGTATTGGGGTCAGGTAATATTGCTGGATAGTCAGCTAAATCTTCTAAAGTAACCAATTGCCCTTCACTTACTTTTTTCGCTAGTGGGTGTTGTTGGTTGGTTACAAAGGCAAGAGGATCTGACCAAATACGGTAGTGTTGTATATCATGGCTGCGGTCAATATGCTCCGAGTCGTCGATAAATGATTGAGGCAAGGTGATCAGTGCAAGCTCAAACTCTCCTTGCCGTACAGCAGCATTGGCTTGTTCGGAATCAATAAAATTAATCTGCAAATGCACATCTGGATACTGTTGTGTAAACCGCTTTAATACCGATGGTAGGCGATGTAGGCCAATGTGATGGCTGGTTGCAATGCTTAATGAGCCGGTAACTAAACCTTTTATGTCAGTCATGTAACGGCTTGTATCTTCTACCTCACGAATAATACCTCTTGCTCTAGGTAAGAGTGCATGGCCAGCTTCGGTTAATTGTACGGTTCTGTTAATACGATCAAATAGAGGTTGTGATAGGTGCGCTTCGAGTAAAGCAATCCGCTTACTAATAGCTGATTGGGTTAGCCCCAGCTGTGCGGCAGCAGCTGAGAATGATCCCAAGTCTGCGATAGTGGTAAATGCAATGAGTTGCTGTATGTCCATTTATCTAGTTTATCCATTCCCTTTTGGANNAATATGAATTTGTTTTATGTTTTATGCCGGCGTACTATTACCACACTATAAAGGTTAACTTCCCACTGATGAATGGCGACATGTTCTTATGAAACCCCAAACTCTCTACGATAAATTATGGAATGCTCATTTAGTTAAGCAGCGTGATGATGGNNCATTGATCTATATCGATCGGCATATTGTTCATGAAGTTACGAGCCCACAAGCGTTTGAAGGGCTGCGGCTAGCTGGGCGTCAACCTTGGCGTGTTGATAGTGTTTTGGCAACGCCAGACCACAATGTGCCGACAACCACGAAAGAGCGTTCTTCGGGTGTTGATGGTATTGAAGACCCCGTGTCAAAAATTCAGGTCAAAACCTTGGATGACAACTGTGATAGTTTTGGTATTACCGAATTCAAAATTAACGATCGCAGACAGGGTATTGTCCATGTTGTTGGACCTGAGTCCGGAGCATGCTTGCCTGGTATGACAGTGGTATGTGGTGATTCGCATACGGCCACAAATGGTGCTTTAGGTGCATTAGCTCATGGTATTGGTACCAGCGAGGTTGAACACGTGTTGGCGACCCAGTGTTTGGTCGCTAAAAAAATGAAGAATATGTTGGTGAAAGTGGATGGTCAATTAGCAGCAGGTGTAACGCCCAAAGATGTTGTTCTTGCCATTATTGGCAAGATAGGCACGGCTGGTGGTAATGGTTGTGCGATTGAATTTGGAGGTCAGGTTTTTCGTGACATGTCGATGGAAGGCCGTATGACTGTTTGCAATATGGCAATTGAAGCCGGCGCGAGGGCTGGTATGGTGGCAGTTGATCAAACCACTATTGATTACGTTAAAGGCCGTGATTTCGCTCCTAAAGCGGAGCACTGGGAAGCAGCCGTTGCAGAGTGGCGCAGTTTGGTGAGTGATGAGGGTGCTGTTTTTGATACGGTAGTCGAGATTGATGGCTCAAGTATTCAGCCTCAAGTGAGTTGGGGAACCTCGCCCGAGATGGTGACGGATATTGGTTCCGCTGTGCCTAATCCAGCAGAAGAAAATGACCCGGTGAAAAAAACAGGGATGGAGCGCGCACTAGAATACATGGGCTTAAAAGCAGGCCAAAAAATGACCGAGATTCCCTTGGATAGAGTATTTATTGGCTCTTGCACCAACTCTCGTATTGAAGACATGCGTGCAGCTGCTGCGGTAGTCAAAGGTAAGCAAAAAGCAGCGTCGATAAAAGAAGCTATTGTTGTTCCGGGTTCTGGTTTAGTAAAGGCTCAAGCAGAAGCGGAAGGTTTAGATAAAATCTTTACGGATGCGGGTTTGGAATGGCGTGAGCCCGGGTGTTCAATGTGTTTGGCGATGAATGCCGATAAGTTGGGTGCGGGTGAGCATTGTGCTTCAACGTCTAATCGTAATTTTGAGGGGCGTCAGGGTTATGGTGGGCGTACGCATTTGGTGAGCCCTGAGATGGCTGCTGCTGCCGCTATTGCGGGACGTTTTGTTGATGTAAGAAAAATAGATACAAATAACCGTAATTTGGGGGAGGTGTAAAATGAAAGCATTTACAGTACACACCGGTATTGCTGCTCCAATGGATCGTGCCAATATCGATACTGATATGATCATTCCTAAGCAGTTTTTAAAATCGATAAAGCGCAGCGGCTTCGGTAAAAATTGTTTTGATGAACTGCGTTATATGGATGAAGGTCAGCCTGATCAATCGTGCGCAGGCCGTCCTTTGAATCCAGAGTTTCCTTTAAATTTTGCTCGCTATCAAGGCGCTTCTGTTCTTTTAACGAGAGAGAATTTTGGTTGTGGTTCCAGTCGAGAGCACGCGCCATGGGCCTTGGATGATTATGGTTTTAGAGCGATTATTGCGCCAAGCTACGCCGATATTTTTTATAATAATTCGTTCAAAAATGGCTTGCTTCCCGTCATATTAGAAGAGGGTATCGTCGATCAATTATTTGCTGAGATGTATGAACAAGAAGGCTACCAACTTACTGTTGATTTAGAAAAGCAGTTAGTGATAACGCCTTCTGGTGATGGTTTTCCTTTTGAATTAGATGAATTTCGTCGTCATTGTTTGTTAAATGGTTTAGATGATATTGGTTTAACTTTAGAAGATGCCGATGCGATCCGTGAATATGAAGCGAAGAAAAAGCAGCAGTCGCCATGGTTGTTTGGTGCTATTTGATAGTGCCTTCCCGACACGGATGAAGTGACAGAGGAAGTATGCAAATGAATCGTAAAATACATTTTTCAATCGCAAGCCATAATATAGTAGAAAGTATTGAAGATTATTCTAAAAGGCTAGGCTGTATGCCTACTGTTGTTGTAGAGCATGAATATGCTTTATGGCGAACCGAGAATATGAATTTTTCTATACGTTATGATCTTGCAGCAAAGCCTGGAGAGCTTCGGCATCTGGGGTGGGAGGATAATAGCGCGAATGAATTTTCAACAGAAACAGATGTGAATGGTATTGTTTGGGAATGTTTTTCTGAACAGCAACAAAATGATGAAATTAAAACCCTGTGGCCTAATGCCATTGAGCGTTGATTAAATAATAGGAGCTATTGTGAGTAAAAATATACTACTTCTGCCCGGCGATGGTATCGGTAAAGAAATTGTTAATGAAGCAAAAAAAGTCATTGATTGTTTAAATCAAAAAATGAATTTAGGGATTCAATATGAAGAGGGTCTGATTGGCGGTTGTTCTATTGATGCTAATGGTATTCCATTGACAGATGCCACTGTTGAGCAGGCAAGAAAAAGCGATGCTATTTTATTAGGTGCTGTTGGTGGCCCTAAGTGGGATGGTTTGGATAGAGCGATTAGGCCAGAAAAGGGCTTGTTAAAAATTCGTGCCGATCTTGATTTATTTTCTAATTTGCGACCCGCTATTTTGTACTCACAGTTAGCTGATGCGTCTTCATTAAAAAAAGAGTTGGTAGCGGATCTTGATATTTTAATTGTGCGTGAATTAACAGGTGGCATTTATTTTGGCGAGCCACGCGGAGTTAAAACGCTAGAAAATGGTGAGCGCCAAGGCTTCAATACCATGGTGTACAGTGAAAGTGAAATAGAGCGTATTGGCCGTAACGCTTTTGAAATCGCACAAAAGCGTGGCAAGCGTTTATGTTCTGTTGAAAAAGCCAATGTACTAGAGGTTTCAGGTTTGTGGCGTGAAGTGATGGAGCGCATAGAAGGAGATTATCCAGACGTCGAGCTATCCCATATGTATGTTGATAACGCTGCTATGCAATTAGTGCGCGCACCAAAACAATTTGATGTGATGGTAACGGGTAATTTGTTTGGTGATATTTTGTCAGACTGTGCAGCTATGTTGACCGGTTCCATTGGTATGCTGCCTTCCGCTTCTTTGAACTCAGATGGCTTAGGTATGTATGAACCCGTACATGGCTCCGCTCCTGATATTGCCGGCCAAGGTATTGCTAATCCTTTGGCAACGATTCTGTCTGTCGAAATGATGTTACGTTATTCGCTCGATATGGCTGAGGCCGCTGATCGTATTTCAAGCGCAGTAGGTAAAGTTTTGGATCAGGGCTTACGTACGGCCGATATTCTGCCGCAGGGTGTGTCTGATGGGATTCGGAAAGTCAGTACATCAGAAATGGGTGATGCGGTGGTTGCTGCTTTGTAAGGCTTGTTCAGCGCTTCCTTAACATCCAGTAGCTGCTGCTAGATAAACGTGAAAGAATGAGAAGGGCATTTATTCATCATAAATGTCTTTTTCACTGCGTGGTTGTTTATCAAAGCGTTTGTATACCCACTGGTATTGCTCCGGTGCGATCATAATCGCTTTCTCAATAGCGCTATTTAAATAGGTAGCCGCTTCAACGGGATCATCCGTTTGCATGCCTTCTAACGGGTGAAATTCAAGTTCAAAACCAGCTGCATCCGGCTTGCGTCTTATTGTTGCTACTAAGGCTTCGGATCGGTTGTGCTTGATTAAGGTATGGGTTAGTTTTCCGGTGAGTGCTGGATTGCCAAAGAAGGGTGCGTAGACACCGGCTTTTCGAGATGGCAGGTGGTCCGCTAGAACGACTAATACTTTCCCTTTTTTGAGATGTTTAAATGCCTGCCTTACGCCTTTACCATTGGCGGGAAATAGTTCTCCTCCGAGTCTGGAGCGGCTATCTAAAATAATCTGTTCAACTGTTTCAGAATTAATGCCTTTATACATGGCGCCACAAGGATAGTACTGGGGCATACAAAAGTTGATCATCTCCCAATTGCCGAAGTGAGGTAAAACAACAACAACGCCCTTTTGTTTTTTAAAGGCATTATCCATCAGTTTTCTATTTTTGTCGGTAATGCGCTGTCTTAACTTTTCTGCATTGCCAAACCAGATCCCTGCCGACTCCATCATCCACTTTCCTGATTCAGAAGCTACTTTTATAGTTAGATCTTTGATTTGAGTTTCTGTGAGTTTAGGAAAGCAGGCTAAGAGATTGGTTTGAACGATTTTTAAGCGCTTTTTGTTCAGCATGAGAACCTTTCTGCCAATAAAATCGCCTATTGTCTGTGCCCAACTCAATGGGAGGATGGTAAAAGGAAGAAACAATAGCTTGATAAGAAAGATTTTGTATTTTTTCATAATGGGAGGAGGTGGACGATGTGCTCGACTGTTGCTGTGCTACTTACCGGCTGTTGGATGTCTGAATTCTTAGGTGCTATACCTAGCACTATCCCTAGTGCTAACCCTAAGAGTGGGGCGGATTCTAACATAAAGCGGAATTCAATTTTTATATGATCACATTCTCATGTAAACTGCACGGCTATTTATCTCAATATTTTCACTCACTTAATTAGTTGAAGTTCAGGAAAAGCAAATGAAAGTTGGTTTTGTCGGTTGGCGCGGTATGGTTGGTTCGGTCCTTATGGGGCGAATGATTGAAGAGAATGATTTTTCAGATATCACGCCTGTTTTTTTCACCACATCCAACGTGGGCGGTCAAGGTCCTGCTATTGGGAAATCAATAGAGCCTTTAAAAGACGCTAAAGATATTAGTGAATTAGCTCAAATGGACGCAATTATTTCATGTCAGGGTGGCGATTACACAAAGTCTGTTTTCAAACCTTTGCGCGATTCTGGTTGGCAAGGTTATTGGATTGACGCTGCTTCTGCACTGCGTATGGAAAGTGATGCTGTTATTGTTCTTGACCCGGTTAATGGGCAGGTTATTGATCGTGCTTTAGATCAAGGTAAGAAGGACTTTATTGGCGGTAACTGTACCGTTAGTTTAATGCTTATGGCGATTGGTGGTTTAATCAATGCCGGCCACGTTGAGTGGGTCTCGGCAATGACCTATCAGGCCGCTAGTGGTGGTGGTGCACGTCATATGCGCGAACTGTTAACTCAAATGGGTTTGCTTCGTGATACGGTTTCAAGTGAATTAGCTGACCCAGCTTCAGCTATTCTTGAAATTGATAGGAAGATAGCAGAAAAATTACGCGATGGTAGTTTGCCTCAAGATAACTTTGGCGTGCCGCTGGCGGGTAGTGTTTTACCTTATATTGATAGTGAGCTTGAGTCTGGACAAAGTCGCGAGGAATGGAAGGCTGATGCTGAGACCAATAAAATTATTGGTGCTTCTCTTAATGATTCAGCCATCGAGAATGATACTCGTGGTCTGATTCCTCATGTTCCCGTTGACGGTATTTGTGTGCGTGTAGGCGCGATGCGTTGCCACAGTCAGGCCCTAACAATTAAGTTAAAGCAAGATTTGCCAATGGACGAAATAGAAAGCCTGTTGGCTTCCGCAAACGATTGGGTCAAAGTGGTCCCTAATCATAAAGAAGAGTCTTTAGCGTCATTAACGCCAACTTCTGTTACAGGTACTTTAACGGTTCCTGTTGGACGCTTACGCAAAATGCATATGGGGCCAGAATACCTGAGTGCATTTACAGTAGGCGATCAACTGCTCTGGGGTGCGGCAGAGCCACTACGCCGGATGCTGCAAATATTGCTTAAGCGTCAATAGGAAGGCATCAATAGATTGGTCTACACTTGTTTACAGACCTTTACACGAAAGATTATTTAACATTTAAGGCTAATTATGAATTCTATTGATCTTGCTATCGTTGGTGCTACGGGCGCTATTGGTGAGGCTGTTGTTGAGCTACTGGATAAAAGAAATTTTCCGGTTAACAATCTGTATTTGCTGGCCAGTGAAAGGACGGCAGGCACGAGCTTGATGTTTGACGGCAAACCGGTCATGGTCACCCAATTAGAAAAATTTGATTTTTCTAAAGTGAAGATGGCCATTTTTGTTGCAACGGATGCTGTGTCTAGCGAAGTGTTGCCTCTTGCCCAATCAAAAGGCTGTTTGACGATTGACAATAGTCAGATATTTGCCGAGTCAGCTCCTTTAGTTGTTCCTCAGGTGAACGGTGAAATACTGTCGGCAAAACCAGAGGTAGTGGTTAATCCAGATAGTAATGCGATTCAGCTGGCAACGGTATTAAAGCCTCTGGCCGACCAAGTGGGTATTGATCGAGTTAATGTTACAGTTTGCCAGTCTGTTTCAGGTCACGGTAAAAAAGCCATTCATGAGTTGGCGACCCAAACGGCTAGCCTGCTCAATGGTCGTGGGGCTGAAAAAGGCGTTTACCCTCAACAGATAGCCTTCAATGTCATCCCCTGTGTCGGAGATATCGGGGGAGATGGCCATTCATCCGCTGAAAAACGAATATTAGACCAAACACGACGACTACTTGGTGATTCACAACTACAGGTCAATGCTACGTGTGTGCAAGTGCCAGTATTTTATGCTGATAGCATGTCCATTACCGTTGATACCCAACGCCCTATTACCCTAGATGATATTCGCCAGTTATATGAAAACCATAATGAAATCAAATTGTTAGAAGGTGATTCGGGAGCTGACTTTGCAACTCCTGTTACTCACGCCACGGGCAGCGAGTCTATTTTTATTAGCCGGATTCGACGAGATATGAGCCATGACAATAGTGTGAACCTTTGGGTAACAGCGGATAACGTCCGTAAGAGCGCAGCTTTTAATACAATTCTCATAGCCGAAGAGTTGATAAAAAGCTATTTATAATGAATACTTACAGCAACTTGTGAAGGTTTATTCGAGGTTTGGTCTATACTTTTTGCGTTAGTGGCGATATCGCTCTTTAATGAGCTTAGTTACCACTTCGTTCAGCCAGTGTTAAATATCGGATTTTAAGCGAATGTCATTTCATCAAGTCAACACAATAATCAGATAAAAGCGGCACATAAAAACAGGATAATTCTATGCAACTTCGTACACTAGCCTTACTTTGCAGTATTGTTGGATTCTTGTACTCTGGTTTGGCCTCTGCCTTGGGTTTGGGTGAGATAACACTCAAATCGCAATATAACCAACCGCTGAATGCTGAAATACGCTTGCTTAAAGTACGGGATTTATCTGAAGAAGAAATCTTAAGTGGTTTGGCTTCACGGGATGATTTTCGGCGTGCCGGTGTTGATCGTGTTTTCTTTTTAACTGGTTTAAACTTTGAAGTGGTACTGGATAACCCTTCGAACCCATTTATTCGAGTGACAACTCGTAAGCCTGTAACAGAGCCTTATCTTAATTTCTTAGTAGAAGTGCAATGGCCAAGTGGTCGTTTACTGAGAGAGTATACTTTATTACTTGATCTCCCTGTTTTTACTCAAGCATCCCCAGCCAACACGACGGTTACGGCACCTGCAACAACTACAACAACAACACGCTCTCAGCCAGCACCTGCTCAGCCTCGCGTGCAGAGTTCTTCGTCTCGTCCGGTTGTCAGTGGACCGGCTCCTGTAACGACTTCACCAGCACCCACTAATAGAAGTAACGCTCAGTTTTCACAAGCTCCCGTTGATAGCTACCGTGTTCAATCAGGTGATACGCTTTGGGAAATTGCGGAGCGGGTTCGTCCTAATAGCTCAACTTCTGTTCATCAAACGATGATAGCTCTCCAGCAGGCTAATCCAGATGCGTTTGCCGGAGGTAATATCAATCGCCTAAAAAACGGACGTGTGTTACGTGTCCCTTCATCTGATGAAATAGGCGAAGTGAGTTACAACCAAGCCGTGAGTGCTGTTCGTAAGCAGCATCAATCTTGGTCTTCTAAAACAAATACAAAAGCCGTTCTTACCTCTGCGGCCCCGACAACCACCACATCGTCTTCCGCATCGCAGCCGGAAGGACGTTTGACTTTGGGTGCAGCCGATAGCGGTCAAGGTGATGTGAGAGGTGCTGGTGCCAGCGGCTCTGGTGAGTCATTGCAAAATGAATTGGCTATTGCTAAGGATGAACTAAGCCGTTCGACGAGAGAGAATGGTGAACTACAGTCCAGAGTAGCGGAGTTAGAGTCTCAGATAGAGACGATGGAAAAGTTAGTACAAGTCACCAATGATCAATTAAAAGCGCTACAGTTAGCTGCCCAAAATAATGGAGAGCAAGCACCAGCCGATGTCGGTACTGACCAATTAGCCGGTGCAGTAACAGATTCAGTTGATGCTGCAAACTCAGATGCTCTAAGTACTGATACTGCAAGTACAGAAGGCCTTGATACAAATACTATAACGGACTCAGTTGAAACGCCCACAATTGAAGCTCCTGTTGTCGAGCAACCTATTGTCGAGCCTACTCCTGAGCCAGTAGTCGTTGCACCAACCCCCACGCCACCAGTTGTTACTCCTCCAGCAGAAGAGAAGTTTGACTTATTAGGTATCATTAAGAGCAATTTGCTTGCTGTAGGTGGCGGTTTATTAGCATTATTGATTGGCATATTGGTATTGCTCCGCTTACGCGAGAAGCCAGAAGAGGCTGACTACGGTGAATTTGATCTAGCGGAAGAGGAAGATCTTTTTGATGCCGATGAGCTTGACGAAAATGACTTGGTTGACGAGGCAAGTCTCGATGTAAGTGATAGTGATGACGAAGATATCGAAGCGCAAACAGAAGATGTTGTTGCTGAAGCAGATATCTATGTCAGTCTAGGTCAAGAAGACAAAGCGATAGAGTTGTTACAGAAAGAAATTCAGCAAAACCCTGATAATGCAGATGCACGTCTTGGTTTGTTAAAAATTTACGCTAAAGCACAAAATGCCGCTGCATTTGATGAGCAATATGCGCAGTTGTTACCTCTTGGTAATGTCTATGCCAATGACCAAGCAATGGCTTTGCGCAAAGATATTTCTGATGTTGAACCTTTTGATACGGACCAATACTCTACGGAAGTTGAAAGTGAAGATGCTTTCGATAGCTTAGGTTTAGGTGATGATGACCCGAGTGATGATCTTGATCTTGATCTCAATTTAGATCTGGATGAAGAAGTAAACAGTCTAACCAGTGGTACCGATACTTTTACAGAAAGTGTTGATCTGGACTCGGATTTGGATTTGGACACGGAATTAGATGTTGACCTAGGTGATCTATCAATCGATTTAGATGATATGGATGATAGCTTAGGTGAGTTAAGTATTGATGGCGATGACGATGGTCTGTCGTTGTCTGGTATAGAAGATGGTCTAGGTGACGCTGGTTTAGAGCTAGATAGTGAATTAGATTTGGATGCCGCCTTAGATTTAGACGGGGATCTAGGCAGCGAATTAACATTAGATGAAGATATTGAGTTAGAGCTCGATACTGATGATAGTTTCAACCTCGTTGACGAGATGAGCGCTGATTTAGATAAGCTTGATACAGATGATATTGCTGGAGATGATTTAGAGCTCAGTATCGATGGTGAGCTCGATAGTGCTTTAGGTAGTCTTGATGAAGATATTTCGCTTGATACTGATTCACTTCAGTCTGAGGATGAAAGCGCGGCATCAGGTGATATGGAGTTCGACCTCGATTTTGAAAGCGCAGACGCTAGTTTAGACGACGAGCTTAATCTCGATGCGCCACCGCCAGAAGATTTAGACTTGGCTAGCCTCGATGAAGAAATCGATGCAATGACCGCTGATCTTGATGAGACTTTACCGCTTGATAAAGAAGAGCCTGAAATAGTCGAAGATGACAATAATGAAGTAGAGGGCTTGGCTCTAGATGACCCATTTGATGGTAGTGATCTCGATCTTAATGAAGAGCTTGAAATAGAGTTAGACGAATCAGAACTCGTTATCGATGAAGAGATGGATATAGAGTTAGATAGTCTTGCTGCATCTGCTGAAGACAGCTTAGATGATCTTGCTAGCTCTGCAGAAGCGGAAGTCAATGCCTTAGATGATGAGTCCTTAGATAATGATCAGGCCTTAGAAATAGAGTCACTAGAAGAGAGCGCTGAAGCAGATTTAGACATTCTAGCAAGTAGTGAGATGGATGAGTTGACGTCCTCTGAAGAGGATATAGCCGAGATTAGTATTGAAGATCTTGAAACAGACGATATCAAAGTATCATCTGTTATGGATGAGGCGACTATTTCTGAAGATGAAGAGCTGGATTTCCTTGAAGCATCAGATGAGGTTTCTACCAAGTTAGATTTGGCAAAAGCCTATATCGACATGGGCGACCGTGAGGGTGCCGAAGATATCTTGAATGAAGTCGTTGAAGAGGGTAACGCTGAGCAAAAAACAGAAGCGGAAGAACTTAAGCGCTCGTTGTAACGCTTTTCTTGTTAATACAGTCATAAAAAACGGCCTCTATATGAGGTCGTTTTTATTTAATATTCTACTCACTTTTTATATGTCTACTTAATCTCTCTAACATGTCCAAACCCTATAAACGTAATGGCGAAGTGCTAGACCCTAGTCAATTTCCAGAAGGTATGCAGCGTATTGCCTTGGGTATTGAGTATAACGGTAGCTTTTTTCGTGGTTTCCAAGCTCAAAAATCAGGTGTTCCAACCGTACAGCAGGCAATTGAGCATTCTTTGAGTCTGATTTGTAATGAGCCTATTAGCTTGGTTTGTGCGGGCAGAACCGATATGGGTGTCCATGCGACAAATCAAGTTGTCCACTTTGACACTTTGGCGGTAAGGCCAGAGAAGGCTTGGTTAAGAGGCGCTAATACACATCTGCCTGAAGGTGTTAGCATTCGCTGGGCTCAAGCGGTTGATCCTCATTTCCATTCTCGTTTTAGTGCCCGTTCAAGAACCTATCGCTACGTTATATACAATGTACCTACCCCTTCAGCCTTGATGATGAAATTGGTGACATGGGATCGTCGGCGCTTAGATATTGATGCAATGGTAGAAGGCAGTCGCTATTTACTTGGTGAGCATAACTTCAATGCTTTCCGTGGAGCGGATTGTCAGGCTAAGAACCCGGTGAGACGCATAGACGATATTACGATCAAACAAGCCGATGACTTCATTATTATTGAGGTAACAGCAACAGCGTTTCTCTATCATATGGTGCGTAATATTGTCGGTGTATTATCTGCTGTTGCTGCTGCAGAAAAGCCCTCATCTTGGGTTAAAACAGTATTGGATAGTCAGGATCGGCGTTGTGGCGGTGTGACTGCGCCTGCAGCGGGTTTATATTTAGTCTCTGTAGAATATGATCCAGAATTCAATTTGCCTCGGCCCTCAAAGGGCCCTTATATTGTTCAGGGCCTTATTTGAGACTTGTTTGTGCCATTGCTGTGTGAACGAGCATAGCTTATACCTTAACGTTTCCGTTCTGGTTTTTACTATTGGATTAGCTGGTATCTGAGGTTCGCGGTGGCTGAGTAAATCTGTTAAGATGCGCGCCTATTTGTGCTACTACTCGTACTGCTATTTTTCACTCTATCTTTGTATCAATATTGGTTATCGTTTCACGCAAATAGGCGTGTATAACGCTGAATCGTTTCCAGCATTGCTTCCAAGCTATCTTGTGTGATGATGTGAAGAAAACCTGTAGTGTATTTAGCAGCATTGAGTTTTTGAGTCTATAACTTTTGAGCCTACAGTAGAGCCTTGAATCCGGTATTAAGACATGCGAGTTAAAATCTGTGGCATCACCAATGTTGACGATGCTGTGCAAGTTGCTGAGGCTGGTGTAGATGCAATTGGGCTTAACTTTTATCAACCGAGCCCGCGTTATGTGACCATTGCTCAAGCAGCTGATATCGCGCACGCAGCAGGACCTTTTGTTACATTGGTTGGTTTGTTTGTGAATGCTGAAAAAGCGATAGTGGATGAAGCTATCGCGCGCTTGCCTCTCCACATGCTACAGTTCCATGGCGATGAGTCCCCTGCTTTTTGTGAGCAATTTCCGCTTCCCTACATGAAAGCCATCCGTATGCGTGATGATCTAGATCTTGATAGTGTCTTTACCCAATATGCAACGGCATCCGCAATATTACTGGATGCGTACAAAGCAGGTGTGCCAGGTGGCACTGGTGAAACCTTTGATTGGAAGCGAGTCCCGAAAACATCACCTCTAGCAATTGTGTTGGCAGGTGGCTTGGATTCGGATAATGTACAAGAAGCCATTCGGCAAACTCGACCTTATGCTGTTGATGTCAGTGGTGGTGTCGAATTATCTCCAAGCATTGAAGATAAGCCTAGAGTGAAAGATCTAAATAAAGTGACTGCATTTATTAATAATGCAAAAGCCAACAGTTAATCCCTTATCAATACGATCGTTTTAGATGATCATTTAATCGTAATAACGGAGCTTAGTCGTGAATGACTTAACGTCAGCAGAAAATATAGATTATTCTTGTTTCCCCGATGAGAAAGGGCACTTTGGCATTTATGGTGGCCGCTTTGTATCAGAGACCTTAATTTCGGCTTTGGATGAGTTGGCCGAGATGTATAGTCGATTAAAAGATGACCCTAGTTTTCAAGCCGAATTTGATAAGGATATGGCTCACTATGTTGGCCGTCCATCACCTCTCTATCATGCTGAACGTTGGAGTTCCGAAATCGGCGGAGCTCAGATTTATCTTAAAAGAGAAGACCTAAATCATACTGGTGCCCATAAAGTAAATAACACTATTGGCCAAGCGTTGTTGGCTAAATACTCAGGTAAAAAACGAGTTATTGCAGAAACCGGAGCGGGGCAGCACGGTGTGGCTAGCGCGACTGTTGCCGCTCGTTTAGGTTTGGAGTGTGAAGTTTTTATGGGTGCGGAAGATGTTCAACGGCAGTCTTTGAATGTTTACCGAATGAAGCTTTTAGGGGCCAAGGTCAATGCTGTGACCAGTGGTACGCGTACTTTAAAAGATGCCATGAATGAAGCAATGCGTGATTGGGTGACTAATGTCGATGATACTTTTTACATCATCGGTACCGTTGCTGGGCCACACCCTTACCCGCAGTTGGTCCGTGATTTTCAGTCGATTATAGGCCGCGAAGCGCGCAGCCAAGCTTTACATCAGACGGGTAAATTGCCAGATGCCCTTGTCGCTTGCGTCGGCGGAGGCTCTAATGCTATCGGCCTGTTCCATCCATTTTTAAATGACGAAAGCGTCAAAATGTACGGCGTTGAAGCAGGTGGTGATGGTGTCGAAACGGGTCGTCATGCAGCCCCTTTAAATGATGGTATTCCCGGTGTTTTACATGGGAACCGTACTTATTTGATGGAAGATGAAAACGGTCAGATTATTGAAACACATTCCGTATCGGCTGGTTTAGATTATCCCGGTGTAGGCCCTGAACATTCTTGGTTAAAAGATTTAGGCCGAGTGGATTACGTTGCCGTGAATGATACGGAAGCATTGGATGCTTTTCGTGAGTTAACCTTGGTCGAAGGTATTATGCCGGCATTAGAAACAAGCCATGCTCTCGCTTATGCGAAAAAGCTAGCAGCTAAAATGAAGCCTGAGGAAACGATTGTCGTCAACTTATCAGGTAGAGGTGATAAAGATATCCTCACTATGGCAAAGTTAGATAATATTGAGCTTTAGTTAATTTAACCTTTAGGGAACCTCTGAATAAGTCTGAACTCCAGAGCGTGTTTAGATTTGTTCAGAGGTTCCTTAGTAATAATACGGCTCTTTGGTGAGTAAAAAGAGTAAAATAGTAGTAAGAGACAGTAAAATCAATGAACCGAATTACACTGCGCATGAACGCGCTTAATGAAAAAAATAAAAAAGCATTTGTTGCCTATATCGTTAGTGGTGACCCCAGACCTTCGGTGACACTCTCAGCCATGCATAAGTTGGTAGAGCAGGGTGTTGATATCATCGAATTGGGTATTCCTTTTTCAGACCCTATGGCAGAAGGCCAAGTCATACAATTAGGGCATGAACGTGCATTAGAGCATAATGTTAGTTTAAGCAATACCATTGACTTGGTGCAGCAATTTCGCCAAAAAGACCAAGATACACCGGTAGTGTTAATGGGTTATGCCAACCCCATTGAGAGAAAAGGCTATAAAACCTTTGCCGATGAGGCATCTCTTGCGGGTGTCGATGGTGTTCTAACTGTTGATCTTCCACCAGAAGAGGCGGTTAACCTCAATGCTGAGCTAAAGCGTGTCGGCTTGGAAAATATTTTTCTGTTGGCACCGACCACTACAACAGCAAGAATAAAAGAGATCGTGTCATTAGCTAGTGGCTTTATTTACTACGTCTCCTTAAAGGGAGTGACCGGTGCTGGCCATCTAGATTTAGACTCTGTTAAAGCAAAATTAACCACTATTCGTAAGTTAACTGATCTACCTATATGTGTTGGTTTTGGTATTAAGGATGGCCAATCAGCCAAAGCGGTCTCTGAACATGGAGATGGTGCTGTTGTTGGTAGTGTATTTGTTGATAGAATGGGCGCCCTAGCAGAATCTAGTGATGCCATCATTGTGGATGCTGTTGGTGAAATTGCGGCTAATATCAGAGCGGGTTTAGATAGTTGATCATAGGCTATGTGGCCTAACATCCAGTTTGATAAAGCATTCATTATTTTAAGATAAAAGACAATATAGAAAGAGAAACACATGAGTTGGTTAGATAAAATTGTTCCAAGTAAAGCACGTTCACAAGGTGGCCTCGGTAGCCGTGTTCCAGAAGGCTTATGGAAAAAATGTGTTAAGTGTGGTTCGGTTTTGTATCGCCCAGAACTTGAGCGTAATCTGGATGTTTGTCCAAAGTGTGATCATCACTTCCGTATTGGTGCGCGAAGACGCCTAGACATCTTTTTAGATAAAGATAATCGAGAAGAGCTGGCAACGGATGTTGAGCCTCGTGATCGCCTTAATTTTAAAGATGTCAAAAAATATAAAGATCGTTTAAATGATGCCCAGAAAAAAACGGGCGAGAAAGATGCCTTGGTTGCAATGAAAGGGCAGCTAAATGGCCAAGATGTTGTTGCTGTTGCATTTGAATTTTCATTTCATGGTGGTTCGATGGGCTACGTTGTGGGTGAGAAGTTCACACGAGCGGCTCAAGTTGCATTGGAAGAAGATATTCCTTTAGTGTGCTTTTCAGCAACTGGCGGTGCACGTATGCAAGAAGCCTTGATCTCATTGATGCAAATGGCTAAAACCAGTGCGGTAATCGAGCGTTTAAAACAGCAGGGCACACCTTACATCTCTTTTATGACTGATCCTGTGTATGGCGGCGTTTCTGCTAGTTTGGCATTGTTGGGCGATATTAATGCCGCTGAACCCGGCGCGAGAGCTGGTTTTGCTGGTCCTAACATTATCGAACAAACCATTCGCCAAAAGTTGCCTAAAGGTTTCCAACGTAGCGAATTTTTGTTAGATCATGGCGCGATTGATTTAATTATTCATCGCAAAGAATTACGCGAAAAGATAGCGTCTTTATTATCTATGTTTTCTTATTACACTCAGCCTCCTCTCGTTGAGCAAGAAATACTTCTCGCCGATGAAGGTAATGTGGATGATACCGAAAACCCAGCCCCTCAGGATGACTCAATCGCTTAATGAGCCGCTTTGATACGCTTTCTGACTGGCTGAGCTGGTTAGAAGGCTTACACCCTAAAGCAATCGACTTAGGTTTAGAGCGTGTATCTACCGTTGCCAAGCGACTGAATTTATTAAAAGATTCAGTCGTTGCGTCTGACACAGTTGCCGATAGTTTAGCGAGTGGATGTTCTGGCCCACTCAATATAGATGATCCCCACCAAGTAGTTACTGTGGCAGGTACAAACGGCAAAGGTTCCTGTATCGCTACACTTGAACAGTGCCTTCTACAGCATTCTCAAATACCTTCTCAGCAGCCGCAAAATAATGTTACCGTTGGCAGTTACACCTCACCCCATTTGCATCATTACTGTGAGCGCATACGACTTAATGGTAAGCCGGTTTCTGAAACCTTAGTGTGCAACGCTTTTTCAGCTATCGATGAAGCCCGTGGCAATATATCGTTAACTTATTTTGAGTTTGGTACTTTGGCTGCGCTGTGGATTTTTGTGCAGCACAAAATACCGTATGTTTTGTTGGAAGTTGGCTTAGGTGGCCGTTTAGATGCGGTTAATATTGTCGACGCCAATATTGCTGTCATTACCTCAATTGATATCGATCATGAAGAGTGGTTGGGTAATGATAGAGAGATCATTAGCCAAGAAAAACTAGGCGTATCTAGGTTATTTTCTCCGCTTATCATATCCGAGACACGTTTAACGCCGAGTTTGATAGAAGCCAGTGAGAGAGATAACTGTTTACTGATTGGTCGTGACTTTTTTGTTCAGGCAAAGTTTGTTGAGTCAAAGCTTGTTGAGTCAGAGCTTGTTGAATCAAAGTGTGTTGAGCGGCAGTCTCAAGCGGGCGATTTATCGAATACAGAGCAGGCTTGGCGTTTTTCTATGGGTAATAATATTATTCATGGTTTATCGTTACCTAGTTTGCCTCTTGGTAGTGTGGCGGCGGCTTTCGCTGTTTTGCATTGCTTAGATCACTTACCCAATACCTCAGAGTTGAATGACTTGATGTCGACACTATCTCTACCGGGGCGTTTTGAGCAATCCAGCTTAAATAAAGTCGATATTATTTACGATGTTGCTCATAACCCTGCCGCAGCTCAGGCATTGGCTTTAAGGTTATCGGCATCTTCTCATCATTACCATAATACCTATGCTGTTCTTGGTGCTATGTCTGATAAGGATCATCAAGGTATTATTGAGCCACTTCTTAAGCAATTTAATGCTTGGTTTGTGGGTGGTTTGCCCAATATTCCACGAGCGGCTACACCACAATTGCTTTCTAAAGCCTTATTTGAAGCTAAGGTTGAAAGCTCTGCGATTTTAGAAAAGCCAACAGTGGAACAGGCCTTTGACTCGGCACTCGCGGAGTCTGATAGTCATGATAGAATAGTCATTTTTGGGTCATTCTATACAGTTGCTGCAGTTCAAGATTTGCTGTCACAATCGGGCAGACAAACTGGCAGAGAATCAGGTAATTAAGGTTTACGGAGATTAGTTTGGACGAAAATATTAAACAACGTTTGGTGGGTGCAGCAGTGTTGGTTGCATTGGCTGTTATTTTTCTGCCCGCCCTTTTTGATAAAGATGAACGTGTTGCGATTGATACCACAAGCCAAATTCCTCCGGCTCCGACAATTGAAACGGTTGATATTCCCCGGCCAACAAAGCCTGAGGGTATCAACGTGCCTCCAGCGGGTACTTTGTTTCAGCCCGAGCTGGTAGAAGATGAGCAAGATAAAGAGAAGCCAGAAACTATAAAAACAAAAACCGAAGAAGAGTCAAAGCCAACTGCAAATGACAGCAAACAAGTTGCAAGCGCAGTAGAGGCAGATAAAACTGATTCAACACAGACAACAGATACAAAGCTTTCATCTACGGCTAAACCTGAGCCTCAAACAAAGGTTGTCACAAAACCCGTATCTACCCCTTTACCTACCCCCGTAACGGTAAAACCCGTACCAACAAAACCTAAAACTCCTGCAAAACCTCGTTTGAGTGAGAGTGGTGTTCCTATCGGTTGGGTAATACAAGCCGCGAGTTTTAAATCGGCCAAAGCAGCTCAAGGTTTTACGGATAAGTTATTAAAAGCAAAGTATGAAGCCTACTTTAAATCCGTAGAAACTAGCAAAGGTGAGTATTTCCGTGTATTTGTTGGTCCTTATGTAGATGAGCAGCAGGCCATCGATGTTAAGCGTGTGATAGATAAAGCCTATAAGGTCCGATCTCAAGTTCTACGTTTTAACCCTATTTCCGGTAATTAAGGCCTCTGAAAAATATCGATGAGAAATAGTGGCGCATAGTGTTAAAATGCGCGCTTTCAAATATACAGTCCTTGGTTTCGGATAATAAGAGAGATTGTTTAGGGTTTAGGTAAGTAAATACATCATTAGATGTGATGTATTCAATGCTAGTATAAAAGGCGGTTGGTAAATAGTGATGTTGAATTGGGCTGACTGGGCCATTCTTGCCATTTTGGCAATCTCCAGCTTGATTAGTTTAAAGCGGGGGTTTGTTAAAGAGGCGCTCTCCTTGGCTATCTGGATCATTGCCTTAGCGATTGCTAGCTTGTTTAGCCCTAAATTAGCCCCTATGTTATCGGCTTATATCGAGGCGCCTTCGCTCCAGCAAATGGCAGCATTTGCCAGTTTATTTGTTGCTACACTGTTAATAGGTGGTGCAGTCAACTATCTCTTGGCCACCTTGATTAAGGCAACAGGTTTGTCTGGTACCGACCGCTTATTGGGCATTTTGTTCGGTTTGGTACGCGGTCTTATTATTGTCATGGTCATATTATTGTATGTGCCAAAGTTGGTGCCGTTAAATGAAGACAGCTGGTGGCAGCAATCGGCATTAATTCCCCATTTTTTAAATTTTGAAGATCGATTTCGAGAGCTCAGCTCTTCTATTTATTCTAATGTTTTTGAGCTTTTTTCATCGCAAGCAACAGAATAACTTTCTTTTAAGTGATTTTAGCAATGACTAGAATCAAAAGTTCGTCAGTTTAATCAACAAGCAGTTTAATTGAGGTAGCATCTATGTGTGGTTTGGTCGGTATTGTAGGTAAGAGTGATGTGAACCTTCAGTTATATGATGCGCTGACGATGTTGCAACACCGGGGGCAAGATGCAGCCGGCATTATGACTTGTGACAATGGACGAGTATCTCAACAAAAAGGCAATGGTTTAGTCGCTGATGTATTTCACACTCGGCACATGAAACGCTTAGTGGGCAATTATGGTATTGGACACGTGCGTTACCCTACTGCGGGTAGTTCTGGCCCTGCAATGGCCCAGCCTTTTTATGTGAATTCTCCCTATGGTATTGCACTGGCCCATAATGGTAATTTAACCAATACTGAGGCCGTTCGTGGCGAGCTTTATCGTGACGACTTGCGCCATATGAACACCGACTCGGACTCAGAAGTACTGCTTAATGTGTTTGCGCAAGAGTTACAAAAATTAGGTAAATTGCAAGCGAGTGAACAAGATATTTTCGCGGCGGTACGGGGTGTGCACACTCGCGTACGCGGTGGTTATTCTGTTGTCACCATGATTGCTAATTACGGCTTAGTTGCTTTTCGTGACCCGGATGGTATTCGCCCTTTAGTATTTGGTAAGCGAGAAACCTTATCCGGCACTGAATATATGATTGCCTCAGAGAGCGTCGCTTTAGATGTATTGGGCTTTGATTTAATTCGTGATGTGAAGCCAGGTGAAGCCATTTATGTGACCACCGAAGGTGACTTGCACACACAAGTCTGCGCCGATAAGACAACGTGCCGCCCTTGTATTTTTGAGCACGTGTATTTTGCTCGCCCCGATTCAATTATGGACGGTATCTCAGTATATAAAGCACGCTTACGTCAGGGTGAAAAATTAGCTGAGAAAATTTTACGGGAACGTCCCGACCACGATATCGACGTTGTGATTCCTATTCCCGATAGTAGCCGTGTTTCGGGCCAAGCGCTTGCCTACAATTTAGGTGTTAAATTTCGTGAAGGCTTAATGAAAAATCGCTACATTGGGCGCACGTTTATTATGCCCGGCCAGCAAAAGCGCAAGAAATCGGTTCGACAAAAACTCAATACTATTGGCCTCGAATTTAAAGATAAGAATGTTTTACTTGTAGATGACTCTATTGTGCGCGGTACTACAAGTGAACAAATTATCGAAATGGCCCGTGATGCTGGCGCCAAAAAAGTATACATGGCATCGGCAGCACCTGCGGTTAAATTCCCTAATGTATATGGTATTGATATGCCATCTGTCCATGAGTTAATCGCCCATGGACGCACTGACGAGGAAGTTGCTCGTAAGATTGGTGCAGACTGGCTTATTTATCAAGATATTGAAGATCTGGTTGAAGCTTCTGCAGAAGGTAATCCCAATGTGTCTGAATTTGATTGCGCAGTATTTGATGGTAAATACGTGACAGGCGACGTTGATCAAGCCTATCTCGATAAATTACATGCGGCTCGTAATGACTCAGAGCAAGATAAACAACGAACTCTAGATTTAAGTAATACCAATGTCGTTGGTATTCATAACGATGCTGCTGAAGGTTAAAAATTATTAAGGACGCTCAGGCTTATTAGAGCTTCTTTAAACTAAATAATTGGAAAAAAAGTGAACGACGAACGTAACGACTTTATAGAAGAAAACGAACTGAATTTAGGTTTAGAAACATTAGCCGTCCGTGCAGGGATTTCACGCTCGCCAGAAGGTGAGCATTGCGAACCTATCTACACCACATCTAGCTACGTGTTTGATTCAGCTGCACAAGCGGCTGATCGTTTTTCTGGTGATGAAGAGGGTAATGTCTATAGCCGTTATACCAACCCAACCGTTCGCACCTTTCAAGACCGTTTAGCGGCACTTGAAGGTGGTGAAAGCGCGGTCGCGACGGCTTCGGGTATGTCTGCTATTTTAAGTACCTTTGCGGCTTTGTTGAGTGCTGGCGATCATGTGGTTTGCTCCCGTAGTGTCTTTGGTACCACAACGGTTTTGTTTACCAAATACCTTAATAAGTTTGGTATCGATGTTACTTTCGTTAATATTACCGATATTGCAGCTTGGGAAGAATCAATTACACCCAAAACAAAGTGCTTGTTTTTAGAAACACCATCGAACCCTCTATGTGAAGTAGCCGATATAGAAACGTTAGCCAAGCTTGCTCATTCGAAGGACTGCTTGTTAATTGTTGATAATTGCTTTTGTACACCCGCTTTACAGCGCCCTTTAGATTTAGGTGCAGACCTTGTGATTCATTCCGCAACTAAATATCTTGACGGTCAAGGTCGTTGTTTAGGTGGTGCAGTCGTCGGTCGGGAAGAGCATATCGATGAAGTGCTCAGTTTTATTCGTACTTGTGGTCCAACCTTAAGTCCTTTCAATGCTTGGATTTTTCTTAAAAGTTTAGAAACGCTTAGCTTGCGTATGGAAAAGCACTCGGTCAATGCATTAGAAGTTGCCTGGTGGTTAAACGAACAAGAAAAAATAGAAAAAGTATTTTACTGCGGTTTACCAACACATGAAGGCCACACACTAGCGCGTAAGCAACAAAAGTCATTCGGTGGTGTATTATCCTTCCGCGTGAAAGGCGACCGTGATGCCGCATGGCGTTTAATTGATGGTACTCGTATCTTATCCATTACCGCGAACCTAGGCGACGCCAAAACCACCATCGTTCATCCTGCTACCACTACTCATGGGCGCTTATCGGATGAAGATAAAGTACAGGCAGGGATTACCGATAATTTGATTCGGGTTGCGGTTGGCTTGGAGTCTGTTGCTGATGTTATTGGGGATCTTGAGAGAGGTTTGTCTGCC
This sequence comes from Cellvibrionaceae bacterium, assembly GCA_050633525.1. GTDB lineage: Bacteria > Pseudomonadota > Gammaproteobacteria > Pseudomonadales > Cellvibrionaceae > CANLBN01. The sequence goes on along the minus strand of JBOEGR010000034.1, from coordinate 14,017 downwards.
GTCTAGGTTTTGCCATTCTGAATCTTTAGTTTTCTTTTTTATTTTCGTTTCTCGCCTTTATGGCGAGTTACTTTTGTTAAGGCAAAAGTAACCAAAACCATCTCACCCGCACGCTGACCCTTCGGGTACCCTCAACAGCAGAGTTTATTGTACATACCGCGCTTAATTCGCTCCCGCTCAAAAGCGCTCAAACCGGCGTCCTGCCGGTTTGTATGAATAAACTCTGCTATTTCGGTCAGCTTTCATGGTGGTTTGAGTCTTATCATTTACCCTTGAAACCATTCTGGACCAACTTTGGACATGGGTATTGCATATTCCATAACTATTTTGATAGATAGATTTGTTTCAATATCATAACCGCCTTTCATATTTAGAGCATGCTGTATAGCGATAGCCAATATTATAGTTCTATCCATAGGGCTATTAGAAAATTTATCCATTATTGGTAGAAATTCGCCCCAAAAATTTCTAATATAATCTAAAGGTAAATTATCGGGCATGTTTTTTTGGGGTAACTGTGGAATGCCGAAAAATTCCCCTCCAGCCGTTTTAGCAACATGAGAAAATATAGGCTCTATATTAGGTAAAAGTTTAGGGTTGTATTTGTTTGTTATTATTGACCAAATAGATACTTGATTTTCAAAAAGAGGTTTATTAGGTAAGTCTCCATAATAATATTTTTTCCCATCATTACCACTCATAATAGTAAAAACATCTTTCTCTTTATATTTCTGTGATTCAATTAGTTCTTCTCTTATTGCTAGGTGGCAAGAATATCCAGCTAATGACCCGATAAGTCCTAAAATAGATTCTTTTCGAGTAGAACTATCAATTTTGATTACTTGAGTCGATTTTTTGTAAACTTCTTTTGCGCCAATCTTAATTTTCTCAAAGGGGTCTTCGTTATCCTTTTTCTTATTAGTATTTAATTGTTCTTTTATACTTTTATTCTCTTTTGCTAAAAGAGAGTCAGCAAATGATATTCCAGCTAATCCAAGTAATGGCAATAACATTGAACCCTCGGTGTGAGTTAATCCATAACCCGCTAGAATAGCTCCCAATATCATTGCTGTATGACCTAATTTACTAGATCCAATCTCTACTTTTTTTGACGGTTCATTTTTTCTATTTATCAACCAAATGTTATAGAAAGTAAAAAAATAGCCTAGCAATAGTATTAAAAATGAGAGGGTGAAAAATTTTATCTGATTTTCAAAGTCATTTGTTAGTTTGATTAATATGTAGCCTATACAAATCCCTATGATTAATGGTAATACTCGTAAGATGATATTCAATGAGCTCAACTCCTTTGATTAAATAAAATTATTATATAGATTTTTATATTTTATTCTACAATGGTCGAGCTTTGGCACTTTTTATATCCCTTTTATGCAGTCGAGCACTGGAGGCAAAAAAGGATTGAGCGAGGACTGTTTGAGCGAAGCGAGTTCCGCAGCGCCTTTTTTGGTGAAGCGCGCAGAGAAGCCGATCAAAAATTGCTCCTGCATTTTTGAAGTACCCTATATCCCTATAGGGCAAGGCCTGCATATAGGGTGGCCTTTCTTTTGGTTACTTTTCTTTGGCCATTCAAAGAAAAGTCACTCGCCATAAAGGCGAAAAGCATAAATAAGAAAAACCACATATAGAACACAAAACCGAGACCTACACCTACGGCGTAAACCCCCAAATACGCTATACTTAGCGACAACAACTAGAATTCACCCCCTTGAGCTGTCAGCATGACCAAAAAAACCATCCCCGATATCCTCGCGTCGATGACGCATAACCTCAACAGCATCCTACTCGGCAAAGAAACCACGGTTAAACTCGCATTAGCTTGTTTATTGGCCAGGGGGCATTTGTTGATTGAAGATTTGCCGGGGATGGGGAAGACGACTTTGGCACATGGCTTGGCTAAGGTTTTGGGTTTGTCATTTCAGCGGGTGCAGTTTACGAGTGATTTGTTGCCTGGTGATGTATTAGGGGTGTCTATTTTTAATCCTAAAACTCAGGAGTTTGAGTTTCGTCCGGGGCCGGTTTTTACTGAGATTTTATTAGCGGATGAAATTAACCGTACTTCGCCTAAAACCCAGAGTGCTTTATTGGAGGCGATGTCTGAGAATCAAGTGACGGTGGATGGTACAACACGACAATTGGCGGATCATTTTTTTGTTATTGCCACACAAAACTCTCAGCATCAAACCGGTACGTTTCCTTTACCTGAGTCTCAATTAGATCGTTTTATGGTGCGTATTTCATTAGGTTACCCTGATGAACGCTCCGAAAGAGAGCTATTAGAAGGGCATAGTCCTAGAGCGAAGTTAGCGAGTTTGCCATCTGTTATTAGCGTGAAAGAGTTGGAAGTGATTCAAACGACGGTCGGTAAAATCACAGCGAGTGAGCAGTTATTAAATTATTTACAGCGTTTGCTGTCTTATACACGTGAGTCGGGTGAGTTTAGTCATGGTTTGTCGCCACGTGCGGCGTTGGCGTGGTTACATTGTGCTAAGGCATGGGCTTTGATTCATGGGCGTAAGCATGTGTTACCAGAGGATATACAGCAATTAATGCTGCCTGTCGTAGGGCATCGTTTATTGCCTACTGAGCAAGAAACGGTTGCGCGTAATGCGATTGATAAAATTATTCAATCTGTACCTGTTGTTCAATAAAACAGTTAAACCAAAGCGTGGAACCCGGGTTATGCATTGGAATCACGAAAATATACCCACGCTCTTTTTCGCGCCCAATGCATATCTGGGTTAAAAAATAGGGTTCATTAATCATGTTGAATTATTATCTCATAGTGTGTTGTTAGACATGGTCAGTGCGGCTTGGAAAAAATTGATTCATGGTTGGTTAAAACGTCGTATTCCGAGGCAGGCCTCCCATCGCCTACAGCACCGTAATATTTTTATTCTTCCCTCCAAAACCGGTATTGGTTTTTCTATACTGATTTTTTTGATGTGGTTGTTGGGTACCAACTATCAAAACAATTTGGTCTTGGCGACGGCTTTTTTATTGTTAGCATTAATCGTTGTTTGTATTCATCATACTTATGCATCTCTGGCAGGTTTACAAATTAGTGTGTTGAAAACACATTCAGGCTTTGTTGGCGATACGGGAAAAGTGGATCTTTTGATAAAACGTTTAAACTCACGGGTATATGAGTCTTTGAGCTTAAGTTGGGGTGAAGGAGAGCCTATTTGTATTGCTTTAATTGATGACGATCATATTAAAGTGAGTTTACCTGTTCATTTAGAACACCGTGGTTGGTTTCAGCCTGACCGCTTAAAAATTTCTACAGACTTTCCTCTTGGGTTAATTTATGCGTGGTCTTATTTGGATTTTGATGCGCCTATATTAGCGTATCCAGAACCGATTGAGTCTGCGGTTAAACCTGAGCAGCAAAATTTAGATGATACAGATGACTTGGAGCATCAAGTGATGGCAACGGGCCATGAAGAATTTGCAGGTTTACGTGAATATCAAGATGGTGATTCTTTACGTAATATCGATTGGCGAGCGATGGCGAGAGGGCAGGGTTTGGCGACTCGTCTCTATGAAGATTATGTGAGCCAGCGTTATTGGTTGGACTGGCAACAATTTGAAGGTTTGTCACGAGAAGCGCGTTTGTCACGGCTATGTCACTGTGTGCTAAGGCAAGAATCCATCGCTAAAACTAACCCAACCTTAGTATATGGTTTGCGTTTACCTAGCCAACAAGTTGAACCAAATTATGGTGAGCAGCACAAAAATAGATTATTAGAAGCCCTAGCCTTATTTGAGTTAGATAAAACTGATTTTGCAGGGAAAGAAAGATAATGAAAGCCGCTAAGTCTATACATACACATTCTTCTGGGATGATTAGGGACTATATTACACGTCAAACTTTGTTGGGTTTACTGTTTGCCCAGGCGGGTGCAATTGCATTACATTTTCAGCGTTTACCTATTTGGTTGATATTATTAGCAGCTGTTGTGTTTGTTTGGCGGATTCAAATATTTCGTAGCCAATGGGCCTTTCCCAGCCGTATCGTTCGTACTGCCTTAGTGTTGTGTTCAATTGCAGCGGTTATTGTCTATTACCGTGAGTGGTATGCTTTAGAACCAATGGTGACCTTGCTCGTTATTGCTTTTTTGTTAAAGCTGCTTGAGGTTGAAAGAAAGCGTGATGCTGTCATTTTGATTTTTGTTGGTTTTTTTGTAAGCGCTAGCGCTTTTTTGTTTGATCAAGGCATCATAACAACCTTTCTCGGTATTACGGTTTTGTGGCTATTAAGCGCTTGTTTGTTAGTATTGCATGGGTCTCAGAGTCAGTATTTATCTCGCCGAACAATGCGAACAGTGTCGGTTCTACTTATTCAATCCGTTCCCCTGATGTTATTAATGCTGTTTGTGTTTCCCCGCATTGGTGCGCTTTGGTCTGTCCCTATAAAAAGCAGCAATGCGGTAACAGGTGTCAGTGATTCAATGGCGCCGGGTGACTTTAGCGAACTTACTCGCAGTCGTTCTTTGGCTTTTCGTGTGAGTTTTGAAAATGATCAAGCGCCTAGCCCTTCTCAGCGTTATTGGCGGGGTTTGGTTTTATCACAATTTGATGGTCGGCGTTGGTTGCGCCAAAATGATGGTTTGCTTAGCAGTGGCGCGAAAAATTCACTTGATTCTGTTACTAAAGGTGTTGCTCCTTCGATCAATAAAAATATTATACCGAATAAAACTGATGATGGCTTGCGTTATGAAATTGTATTAGAGCCAACCAATACGCGTTGGTTATACGGTATTCCTTATGCGGAGATACTCACTACTTTATTAGATAATCGCCTCGATGATACTATCGTGCGTTCTACGAGCAATGAAGTGTTCATCGATAAACCGGTAACTCAGCGCATCCAATACGCTGTCGATTCTTCACTTAACTTTAGTTTTAATGAAACTAATGAAAGCCTTCGTCAGGCACTATTGCTACCACGTGATTTCAATCCGCGTACTATCGCGATGGCACAACAATGGCAACGAGAAAGTCAATCCACACAGGATTATATTAATCGAGTCCTGCGTTTTTATAATCAAAATTTCCGCTATACCTTGTCTCCACCTAAGTTGGGGAAAAATACAGCCGATGAATTTTTGTTTGAAACTCAAAGTGGTTTTTGTGAACACTTTGCGAGTAGTTTTGTTATCTTAATGCGCGCTGCCGGCATACCTGCCCGAGTTGTCACTGGTTATCAAGGTGGCGAGTGGAATGCTGATGATCGATATTTATTGGTTCGTCAGTATGATGCTCATGCTTGGGCTGAAGTCTGGATTGCGCAAAAAGGGTGGGTGCGTATAGACCCAACTGCAGCAGTAGCTCCGAATCGTATTGAGCAAGGTTTACTGAATAGTTTGCCAGAAACAGAGCAAAGTTTAATGGAGCCTAGAGCTTTACCTTCTTTTGCATGGATTAATCGATTGGCGCTTAAATGGGATAGTATGAATTACAGTTGGCAGCGTTGGGTGCTAAGTTACGACCAAGAGCAGCAATCAAAGTGGTTGCAAAAATTATTGGGTGAAGTCACAGCCACTCGAATGGCTATTCTACTTGTCGCCCCCGGTATGATTATGCTCACAGTTTTTGGTTTGCTCGCTATACGTAACCGAGATAAACCTAAATCTAAAAAAATTAAGTTATATTATTTACTCCTAAGAAAATTAAAACGAATGGGTGTTGATATAAAAGATAATCAACAAATGACGATTAGTGAATTATTTTCTGAGGCAAAGGAGCGTCTTCCTCTTAAGGAAAAACAGTGCTCTAAACTGGAGTCTATTTTTAACACGATTTTTTACAGTGATAATAACGATTTAGATACCCAAGGCTTTAAGCAAATCAAAAAACTGATTCATACTTTATAATTTTTTCAGCTTGAGCTTGAGATTACACTTATTATTTTAACGTTATTGCCCCAATAAGGTGCGTTTTTAATGTTGGTGCAATAATGAGGCATAATTTTTTGCTATTTTAGTGCAAATATCGTATTTTCTCCTCCGTTCATAGCAATAACTATAACCACAGCTATAACGATATTATAAAAATAACGAGGAGTATCTCATGCAGAACACATTAGTAGGCTTGAAAGGCCTGCGCCTATTTACCTTACTTGTCATTTTATTGGGCTTTTCTGGGCTAGTTAGTGCCGATGAACTCAATGGCGCTAATAGCGCGTGGATTTTAACGTCGACCGCTTTGGTTTTATTCATGACTCTTCCTGGCTTAGCGCTATTCTATGCTGGTCTTGTGAGGGCAAAGAATGTTTTATCTGTGCTAATGCAATGTTTTGCAATAGCTTGTTTGGCATCACTAATATGGTTGGCTATTGGTTATAGCCTGAGCTTCAGTGGTGAGGGCGCTTATTTTGGCGATCTGAGTAAAGCCTTCTTGAGTGGTATTGGGGAAGACACTCTGTCCGGTGATATCCCTGAAACTCTATTTTTGATGTTTCAAATGACCTTTGCGATCATCACACCAGCTCTGATTATCGGTGGTTTTGCTGAACGTATGAAGTTCTCTTCTATGTTGATATTCAGTGCTTTGTGGATTGTATTTGTCTACGCACCGGTCTGTCATTGGGTATGGGGCGGTGGTTGGCTTAGTAAAATGGGCCTCCTCGATTTTGCAGGCGGTACAGTTGTACATATCACGGCTGGGGTTGCGGCACTGGTTGCTGCAATTGTGATTGGTAACCGTAAAGGCTTCCCTGATACGCCTATGCCTCCACACAATCTAACAATGACGGTTTGTGGCGCTGGAATGCTATGGGTTGGCTGGTTTGGCTTTAATGCGGGCAGTGCTTTGGCGGCCAATGGCGACGCCGCTATGGCAATGTTAGTCACGCATATCTCGGCTGCTGCTGGTTCGTTAGCATGGATGACGATTGAGTGGTGTCGTTATGGTAAGCCTAGTGTGTTGGGTATCGTTACCGGTATGGTGGCGGGTCTAGGCACTATTACACCAGCATCAGGCTATGTTGGCCCAATGGGTGCGCTGGTAATTGGTTTATCGGCCGGTTTTGTTTGCTACTTTGCGACCCAGCTGATTAAGCGTAAATTTAAAATTGATGATTCCTTAGATGTTTTCCCAGTGCATGGTGTCGGGGGTATCTTGGGGACCTTGCTAGCGGCAATCTTTGCTTCATCTGAGCTGGGTATCTTTAGTGGTCAGGGTCTCGAAAACTCGATTAGCACGCAATTCGGTATACAACTAACCGGTGTGGTGGCCACCTTTGTTTATACCGCTGTTGTTACCTTCATTTTATTGAAAGTAGCGGGCTTGTTCACCGGTGGTATCCGAGTAAGTGAGGAAGATGAGCAGCGCGGCTTGGATCTAGTTTTACATGAAGAGTCTGGTTATAAGTTGTAAACACGAGCAAACGTTTTGTTCTTAGTGAAAAGGGCCTTGTAGGCCCTTTTTTGTTTATAGAGAAGAATACTATGTTGGAAAGCAGTTTTGCTCAAATCAGCTAAACTTTACAGATAATACTGACCTTGATCACTGTTAAGCCAAATGAAGCTAAAAACCCGCATCACCCTATCTATGCTACTGGTCGCGCTGTTACCTTTATTGGGAGCAACGATAGTTACCTTGGTTTACAACTCCAATGAAACCTACAAAATTTATACAAATTTAGTCGAAAACCACATCGAAACCAGTGCTGAAACCCTTTCCGGCTATTTTAAAACCCGTAAACAAGAAATGGCTGTCTATGCAGCAACGCCTGTAGTGGAAACAATGCGTTTTACGGATATGCAGGGGTTTTTAAAAGAAGAATTGATTCGTCATGGCGGTATTTACGAAAAATTTATTGTGGGCCGTAATACGGGTCATTTTCATAATACGGCTGGAGGTAATCCCAATCAAGAGATGTTGAGAACCTTCAATGATCAAGACCCGAAGGCAAAACCTAAGTCAATTCAAAAAAGAGATTACTGGCAAGTAACGATTAAAAATAATCCTACAGCAGAAGCGCGTACTTATGTATCAGAGCCCATGATTTCGTATACCACCGGTGTACGACAAGTGGTCGTTTCAGCGACTATTCTCGATTCGGATGGGCGTATCGTAGGCATGATTGGTGGTGCCTTACCTTGGAGTGAAATTCAACGTCGTATCTCTTTGTTGCGTAAAAAAATGGAAGATGCTTTTAGTGATCAAGTGAAATTTATACTGATGTCGAGGGATGGTTATTATATTTACCATTGGGACAAAAATAAAATTATACAATTAAAACGTGATAAAGACGGCAATTTTGTTAAAAATGACATTGGCGAAAAAGTGTCTATTAAGCCTAGTTTTTTTGAAGAAAAAATAGACGAATTTAAAGTGGTGAGTCAATCCTTAAGCCAAAATAAGGTCGGTCACATTCGCTATTTTGATAGTAGTACTCAACAAGATATGGCATTGTTTTATGCTCCAGTTATAGAAAGCGGATATTCAATTGCTGCTGTTGTTCCGCAAGCTTATATTAATGCTCCTCAAATTCGTTTGCAAAAATTCCTATTAGCTGTGTTATTGGTCTCTGTGATATTCGTTATCTTAATCGCCCTATGGGTATCTAGGCGTATTGCTCACCCTATCACCATTTTACACGATGCTGCCGAGAAGATTACCTATGGCGATTTTACTTCCGCTGTAAAAATCAATGGTAAAGATGAAATAGCGGATTTAGCTGATTCGTTTAATTCGATGAGTTATGCTGTTTTTGAGAGAGAAAAGGCCTTAAAAGATATTCAGTCAGATCTAGAAGATAGGGTAGAAAAAAGGACGCAAGATTTAAAAGTGGCGATGGTAAAAGCCGAAGAAGCTAATAAATCTAAAGGTCACTTTTTGGCGAATATGAGCCACGAGATTAGGACGCCGATGAATGGCGTTATAGGAATGACTAATCTTTTGTTAGAAAGTGAATTGAATCAAGAACAGCATAAATATGCCAAAACAACATTAAATTCTGCTAATAATTTAATGCAAATTATTAATGATATCCTCGATTTCTCTAAAATTGAAGCTGGAAAATTAGAACTAGAAATTATTCCTTTTGATTTGCAAGACGTCGTCTATGAAGTGACGGAACTGATAGCAGCTAAAGCACAAGAACAAGAGATAGAAATATTATTACGTTATAGCCCCAATGCGCCTCGGTTTTTAATGGGTGATTCAGGAAGAATTCGTCAAATTCTGCTCAACTTGTTAAGTAATGCACTTAAGTTTACTCAAGAGGGCCATATTCTTATTAATGTAAACCTTCAGGAAATGAACGAAAAAACAGCTGAATTTTTTATTAGTGTAGAGGATACGGGTATTGGTATAGAAAAAGATAAGCTTGATCATATTTTTAATAAATTTGATCAAGCTGATGGCTCGACTACAAGAAAATATGGTGGGACAGGCTTAGGTCTCGCTATTTGCGAAGAGCTCTCTCAGTTAATGAAAGGCGAAATTGGTGTGTCCAGCGAGTTAGGTGTTGGGTCGACCTTTTGGTTTTCGATGAAATTAGAGCTTAATCGAGATAAAGACAATACATTTAAATACTCTGAAATCAAAAATTTAAATGATGTTCGTTTGTTAATTGTCGATGATAACCATACGGCAAGGACAATTTTCTCTGAGCAATTTAAATCAGTTGGTTTAGAAGCCGAGAGTGTTTCGTCCGCTAGCAAAGCATTTGATCAATTAAAAACCGCACTTGATGAGCCGCAAGCATATGACATTGTTATCTTAGATTATATGATGCCCGGTATGAGCGGAGAAGAATTAGTAAAAAAAATGAAGCAAATACCTGAGATGTCCAATATTCCTATATTAATGGTTTCAGCAGTATTACACTCAAGTGATAAGCGGTTTTTAGAAGAAAATGGAGTGGCGGGTTTATTAACAAAGCCAATTAAAACAGATGAGCTTATTAAGGCTGTATCTATGGCGCTTGAATTTTCAGCGCTTGATGCTTCAGTAGATAGCAATAAAATACAATTTATCACGAGTGACATTTTAAGTCATGAACGCGATGGCGCGGTAGAAGATGAAGTAGTGCCTAGCTTTGAAAATAAGCAGTTATTATTAGTTGAAGATAATCCTGTCAACTTAATGATGGCAACTTTATTGCTCGAAAAATATGGCTTTCATATTACACCGGCGGGTAATGGTTTAGAAGCACTCAATCTAGTAAAACAAAGCCAGTATGATCTTATCTTCATGGACTGCCAAATGCCGGAGATGGATGGTTATGAAGCGACTGAAAAAATACGCCAATTTGAAGTTAAGCATCAAGTGGAACACACCCCCATCATTGCATTTACAGCCAATGCAATGAAAGGGGATGATAAAAAATGCTTTGACGCCGGTATGGATGACTATATTTCTAAACCGATCGACCCGCAAAAAATGCAAGATATACTCATGAAGTGGCTTTTAACCTCAAAGTGACAATAGGCGATTCTGCCCTAATAGGTTATGATATCAGCTATAAAAACGACCGTGTTACGCTTGCTTTAGTTATTGCCAGCGGTCTATACGGTCATTACTTATCTAACTGCTGCTATTACACGACTATTAACCTTGTCTCACTCTCAAACAAACAACACATTACATTCTGGGTTAGCCTTTTACTTAACGGCAATATTACTGTTGTCGATAGTCGTTGGTTTGCAGATTGTAGCCATCCCTTGGTTAGCCATTGATTATTTGTCGCTTTCTCCCAGTGCAGTGGGCCTAGTTCAAGCTGCTGTGTTGTTACCTAATGTTTTACTCATTTTTGGCGGTTTAGCGGTTGATAAAGGTTTATTGGTCAATAAATTTATTTACTTGCTTATCGCTTACGGACTTCTTCATGGCTTACTTTTACTGTTGTTAATGACAGATTGGTTGAGTTTAATTTGGCTATTGTTTTACGCATTACTCTTAGCGTGTGTGGGTGCATTTGTACAGCCCTGTAAAGATTATATACTGGGCTCTTTATCGGATGCTAATTTACAGTCGGTTATAGCAAAAAATCAATGTTGTCAGTATGTAGGGCAGGCGATTGGTATTGGTTTGGCCTCTACATTATATGGTTTCGACGTTAATTTTTTACCTTTAGTTCAAATTATTCTTACTGCCTTAGCGATTGCTGTTTTTTATTTCTTTTATCAGTCATACGGCTCGGCGCTTGTCAAAGCTAGCGTGATGCCTGCGAGTGAGTTACCTCTAGCATCACTATTGATGTCGGGTATTCGTTTTTGTTGGCAATCGATCATTTTGCGTAGTTTATTATTTATTGTTGTGATTAATGGCTTCTTTCATATTGGTGTATTTGTTGTCGCTCTCCCTGTTTTAGTTAAAACTGTTTATGCAGGAAGCATTGGCTTGTATGCTTTGTTGCAGTGCTTATTTATATTGGGCACTTTAACCACAACAATCATCGTTATTTATAAAGGGCAGTTAGATGCGCCGGGCAGGCGTGTGATCTTTAGTTTATTGTATGCGGGACTCATTTTATTGGGGTTAAGTGCTGGCCCTACTGAATATGGTTTGTGGTTTCTGGTGTTTTTGTGGGGAGTTGTAGTTGGTGTTTCTGCTACCTTGGGGAGAGCGATTCTACAATCGCAAGTGTCTGCTGAGCATCGAGGCCGAGCCATTTCAATTTATCAGTTTTCGCTGTTTGGCTTTGCACCCTTAGGTTCTTTGTTTGCAGGTATTGCTATTGAATATTGGCATGTCCTATTTGTACTAAAAGTCAGTGCTATCGTTAGTTTTATTGCATTTGCGACGCTTTTTTTTACTAAGCCGCTATGGGATGTAGAAGCAGAAGATACCTGTTCTACACAGTAGTTTCTATGATCTTGGAGTTTTGTTATGCGCTCTTATGTTTTGCTTCGTTTCGTTTTACAATTCTTTGTTATTGGTATATTTAGTGGCGCTATTTATGCGGGCAATACACTTGATAAGTTTACACATTCGATGCGCCCAGTGACGGTATACAAAAGCCCCACTTGTGGTTGTTGTGAGGCTTGGGTCCAACACATTAAGGCAGCGGGGTTTCAGACTCGGGTTCAGGAGTCTGACAATTTAAATCAATTAAAAAAAGATTTGGGTCTTCAACCTCAATATCAGGCTTGTCATACTGCCGCTTTTAAAGGCTACGTATTCGAAGGCCATGTACCGGCTTCTATTATTCAGCATTTTTTAACACAAGCCCCTGACGCTTTAGGTTTATCTGTTCCTGGTATGCCAATGGGCAGCCCGGGGATGGATAATGGTCGGCCCTTTCAAGATTACCAAGTGTTGATATTAAATAAAGATGGCAGTAGTGAGGTTTATGCGACTGTGTCCAATGATGGTATCTCTTATCGCTGACAATTTTTGTGGTTTTCTACTTAGAAGGCGCCTCTAAAGGCCAGTAAGCTGGCTGTAACTGCGACATTGAGAGATTCAACCTCATTTTGCATCGGTATAAAAACTGAATGGCTACAGCATTGCTGTATGGTTTTACTCATGCCTTCGCTTTCATTGCCTAATACGTAAATAGTAAAAGCGGTTTCGTTAAAGTGATGTAGGGGCTCCGGTGCGTGGCCTGTTAAGCCCACTACGCAAGCGCCTGCTGTTTTGGAATCTTTTAGCGCTATCTCAAGACTGTTACAGCGTAATATCGGTGCTTTGAATAGAGTTCCTGCGCTGGCTTTAATGACTAGCGCGTCTAGCTTCGCGCAGCCCTTTTCGGCAATGATAATCCCGTCAATACGACCTGCACAGGCCGATCGAATAATCATACCCATGTTTTGAGGGTTAGTAATTCGATCCAGTGCTAATAATCGTAAGGCTTGTTGCCCAGTTTGTGAACCAGTTATGTGACTATTAAGAAAATCACTATAGTCTTGAAATTTAGGGCAATGAACGTCAACGCAAACCCCTTGATCTTGTTTGCCATTCTTAGATATGCGTGAGAGTGATTGGCGGTCATGATATAAGACCTCTATAGCTTGATTGGTGGCGAGTTGCTCTAATTCACGAATAATGGGGGCTGGCTTATTGGATTCGGCAAGGTGTAGTCTGAAGCAAGATAAAGTAGTATCTTGTAGAACTTCTAAAGCTGGTTTACGCCCATATACGGTAATGAGTTGACGAAGAAAAGATTTTTTTTGGGTATATTCCGGGGAGTCTTGGAATTTATTCATTGTTATCGTATCAAAGTAAATAGATATAAAAAGGCATTAAAGGCGTAAACTAGAGAAGCCTAGCAGCGTTTAATTGAATAGTGAGAATGAAACAGGCAATTTATATGAAAATGGTTCCTTTGTCTTTGCTTATCTTAACTTTACTTGGATGTGCATCGACTCCCCCAGCAGAATTGATTACCCAAATCCCTGCCAATGACATCAACCTATCTGAAGTGAACCAAGCACCTTCGCGTTTTATTGGTTCACCTGTGCGTTGGGGCGGACGTATTGTAAAAACAGAAGAAAGAAGCTCTGATGAAACAATACAAGAAAGCGCGTCACAATCCGTAAACCACAGTTCAGCGGTCGATACACCGAAGGCGAATAAGGATGAGTCGAAGCGTTTCCTTAGGGTTGAGATTCTTGCTTATCCTTTAGATCAGAATGGTAAGCCTGTGCAGTCTGCAGAAGCATTGGGTGGGCGTTTTATTGCGAGATTACAACCACCGTATAAAGCTGGTCGTTACTACCGAAACCGTTGGGTAACCGTTGCTGGCGATATAGTGGGTGTCGACAGCTATAGTTTGGCCAATGGTGGGTCGCAAACTTTACCTGTTATTGAATCGCAAGCGAAGTATGCTTGGCGAGAAGAGTATCGTGACGACTATTACGATGATTATTGGTGGCCGCGATTTTATTTTAGGTACGGTATCGGTCACAGAGACAGGGGAAGCCGCTCAGGAGTGGGTATAATCTTCAAACCTTTACGCTTCCCTTAGTGTTATAACTAGTGTTACAACTTTGAGCTTAAATGATTGTTGCCTTAGTAACTATTGTCTCAAGTAACCATTGTC
>JBOEGR010000033.1:0-74532 GCA_050633525.1 Cellvibrionaceae bacterium | reverse complement strand
GGTAAAGCTCATGTGATTAAATCCCACCATAATGTGGGTGGTTTACCGGAAGACATGAAACTCAAGCTGGTTGAGCCTTTGCGTGAACTGTTTAAGGATGAAGTCCGCAAGATTGGTGTTGCTCTTGGTTTGCCGGCCTCTATGGTTTATCGCCACCCTTTCCCAGGCCCTGGCTTGGGGGTGCGGATTTTAGGTGAAGTGAAAAAGGAGTATGCCGATCTGTTGCGTGAAGCTGATGCTATTTTCATTGAAGAGCTACACAATGCTGATTGGTATCAGAAAGTGAGTCAGGCCTTCGTTGTATTTTTACCAGTGAAATCAGTCGGTGTAGTAGGTGACGCACGCCGCTATGAATGGGTCGTCAGTTTGCGAGCTGTTGAGACCATTGACTTTATGACCGCACGTTGGGCGCATTTACCTTACGACCTGCTGGAAAAAGTATCCAATCGTATTATTAATGAAATCTCCGGTATCTCTCGTGTGGCCTATGATGTGTCCAGTAAGCCTCCGGCTACCATAGAGTGGGAATAAGCTTTTATAAGTCCAATAAAATCAAATAATTAAGTCTTGCTATAAGCGAGACCGACTGCACAAAAAACAACCTTCAAGCTTGATAAGTTGTGTTGAATCTATAGACTTCATCTATCATTAACAATAATTTTAAGTGTTTGTGGAGAAGTAGTATGAGGTTGCTTTCAAGGATATTGATTTTGGCTAGTTTTGCCAGTTTCGCAGTAACGGCTAGCTCGGCTAGTTATTGGCAAGATTCAGATGAGTTTGCTCTCAGAACAGATCAGACCGTGATGGCTAAAGCATCTGCAGCGAGAAACCTTGATGCTAATATAGAATTCATCACACAGCAGCTGCTAAATTCAGATAATAGCGATATCGAACTACCTCTTCCAAATGGTGATACTGCCATTTACCACCTTGAATATTCTCCCATTGCCGAGCAAGGCTTGTTAGATCAATTCCCCGATATTCGTACATTTAGAGGTGTTGATGTTGCTGACTCCGCAAACCGAGGACGTTTTGATATTTCACCTGCAGGTTTTCGGGCGATGTTCCATCATAATGGTGAGACTATTTTTATTGACCCTCAATATGTGGGTAATGCTGAGCATTATATTTCTTACAGGGCTAAGGATGCTGTACCTTTAGAGTCGAGACCCGTTGATCACGTCATGTACACCGATTTGCTCGACTCAGCTCAAAGAGCAGCGAATCGCGATTTAGCTAAAGGCAGCTCAGATGGCAACTTGAGAACGTATCGCTTGGCTGTAGCAGCTACAGGTGAATATACACAATTTTTTGGTGGCACTGTTTCAGATGGTATTGCAGCCATCACTACAGCAATTAACCGTGTCAATGAAGTGTACGAAAATGATCTAGCTATTCGTTTAGTACTCATTGCCAATAATAGTTCGATTGTTTATACCGACCCTGGTACAGACCCCTATGCCAATGATGGCTTTGGCGACCTCTCTCTAAATCAGACGAATATTAATAGTGTGATTGGTAGCGCTAACTATGATATCGGTCATTTATTTGGCACAGGTACTGGTGGTGTGGCAACGCTTCGCAGTGTATGTGATAACAGTATCAAAGCAAGAGGCTTGACAGGCTTAAATAATCCAACGAGTGATGTTTTTTATATCGACTTTGTTGCTCATGAAATTGGTCATCAGTTTGGTGCTAATCACACCTTTAATGGAACGACCGATAGCTGTGCAGGCTCCAATCGTAATGGGTCTACGGCTTATGAGCCAGGTAGTGGTTCAACTATTATGGCTTATGCTGGTATTTGTGGCTCTGAAAACTTACAGAATAATTCTGACGCCTATTTTCATGCGGGCTCTATTGCTGAAATTACAGCCTTTATCCAAAACGGCTCCACAGGGGGCAGTTGTGCCGGACTAACAGCGCCGGCGAATTCCACTCCAAATGCTAACGCTGGAAGTGACGTTACTATCCCTGCTAATACACCGTTTGTTCTGACGGGATCTGCAACGGATGTTGATGGGGATACCTTAAGTTATACGTGGGAGCAGATGGATGCAGGTACCTCGACGTCCAGTCAATCCCAATGGGTTGATAATGGTAGTCGAACGATATTTCGCTCGATAGAACCCGGTTCTTCTCCTATTCGTTACTTTCCTAATCTACCTGATGTGCTGGATGGTTCTATTACAGCAGGCGAAGCCTTTCCAACAACTAACCGTAATTTAAACTTCCGTTTTACTGTACGTGATGGCAATGGCGAGACAGCATTTGAAAACAAAGTGGTCTCCGTGACAACGAGCGCTGGGCCTTTTGAGGTCACTTCGCCTAATTCGGGCGATACTTGGAATCAAGGCTCAGCGGATGTGACTTGGGATGTGGCTGACACTAATTCGGCTCCGGTGAGTTGCACCACAGTTGATATCCTTTACTCAGATGATGGTTCTAACTTTACTACAGCTCTTGCGAGTAGTGTTGCTAATGATGGGCGACAAACAATATCTGTACCTACGAATACGACTAGTTCAGCCAGAGTCATGGTTAGCTGTGTTAATAATGTCTTTTATGCCGTAAGTAATGGAGATTTTAGGGTCTCATCATCATCAGCGCCTAACTCCTCAGATCCAGACTCATCTAGTGGTGGAGGTGGTAGTGGGGGTGCTCAGGGCTTTCCTCTGATAGCCCTTTTAATGATGCTTTTGTTTAGGGGTAAAAAGCGAGTTATGTTAATCTAGCTAATAAGCTTATCTGGCCCCTAATTTGTCCTATAATATGCAGAGAATGAATGTGAAAATCTATGTATATTCACATAATCTTGACACTAGAAAAGTAAGAATAAGTAAATGGAGAATCGAATGAAGTTGTCTATACGGGCATTGGTTTTATTAATTTTAAGTAGCGTGGCTGTGGCTGCTAAAGCAACAGCTCTTTGGCAAGATACGGACTCGTTTGCGCTACGTAATGATTTGCCTTTGATGGCAAAGGCTACCAATGCCCGCCACATTATGGCCGACATCGAGATGATAAGGTCTCGACTGTTAGGCTCTGACAATCTTGACTTTGAAATCCCCTTGCCTAATGGCCAAACTGCTATTTATCATCTTGAATATTCCCCTATTGCTGAACAGGGGCTTCTAGATAAGTTTCCTGAGATTAGAACGTTTCGAGGTGTTGATGTTACAAATCCAGAGAATCGTGGACGCTTCGATATTTCCCCTGCTGGTTTTAGAGGTATGTTTCACCATAATGGTGAGGTGTTATTTATTGATCCTCAGTATCTTAATGATTCACAACATTATATCTCGTATTCTGAAAAAAATGCACAACCTGTATCGGGACGACCGGATGATCAAATTGAATTGCCTGGTGTGATTAGACCTTCTGCATTTGCAGGGCGAGTTTTAGCTAAAGGGGGCTCGGATGGCAATTTACGTACTTATCGTTTAGCAGTGGCCGTAACTGGAGAATACACAGATTTTTTTAGTGATGAGGCGGATCCAGTAGCAACAAAAAGAACCTTAGCCTTAGCGGCTATTACGACAGCGGTGAATCGTGTGAATGAAATTTTCGAGCGTGACCTTGGCATTACATTCAATTTAGTTGCAAACAACGATCAAATTATTTATGTAGATGCGACAACCGATACTTATGCCAATGATAGTTCCATCAGCGATTTATCTCGTAATCAGATCAATATAGATACAGTGATTGGCGCTGCAAATTACGACATAGGTCATTTATTTGGTACTGGTGAGGGTGGGGTTGCTGCTCTCGGTAGTGTATGCGATAACCCAATAAAAGCGAGAGGATTAACTGGGCTTCCAAGCCCTACGGGTGATTCATTCTATATCGATTTTGTTTCTCATGAGATAGGCCATCAGTTTGGCGCTAACCATACTTTTAATGGTACAACCGGCAGTTGTGGTGGTGCAAATCGTAATCAGACAACAGCTTATGAGCCTGGTAGTGGGTCTACCATTATGGCTTATGTCGGTATTTGCGGTGCAGAGGATCTCCCTGATCAAGCTAATTCAGATGCATTTTTTCACGCAGGCTCTATCGCAGAAATTACCCGATATGTGACCACTGGCGACGTTAGTATAGGTGGTTCTTTAGTATCGGGAGAGGGTGATACATGCGGAACTATAACGACACCTGTCAATAATGAACCGGATGCAATGGCTTTTGCTGATGTAACAGTTCCTGCCAATACTCCTCTTTATTTAGAAGGAGCGGGCACAGATGCTGATGTCGGAGATACGCTAACTTATGTATGGGAGCAGTTGGATGCGGGAACGGCTTCTGCTAGCGTTGAAGAATGGGTTGATGATGGCAGTAGGGCCATTTTCAGATCTTTCCTACCTACAACAACAGACTTCCGGTATTTACCTAATTTAAGTGATTTAATCGATAACGACCTCGACAATGGTGAGTCGATACCGACAACAAACCGGAATCTAAATTTCAGGTTCACGGTGCGTGATGGTAGTGGTGCTACTGCATTTGAGAACAAAGTTGTTACTGTTACTAACTCTGCAGGCCCTTTCGACCTTTTAACCCCCGAAGATGATGATGTGTGGACACAGGGCACAACAGTCGTAACATGGGATGTGGCAAATACAGATGTATCGCCAGTTAATTGTGCTAATGTCGATATCTATTATGATGGCTCTATATCAGAGGGCATGGATGTGACAACATCATCATTTGCAACTACGTTAGCGCTTGCTGTACCTAATGATGGTAGCCAGTTAGTGACGACTCCAGCTACAGCTACTATCAATGCAAGGGTTATGATTAGGTGTTCTGATAACGCATTTTTTACTATGAGTAGTGAAGCTTTTGAAGTGTCTGCATCTACTTCTCCTATCGTGAGTGGTGTCAGTGATGGCGCGGCTAGCGAAGGTAACCCTATTACTTTTTCGGTTGTTATGAGTGCCGTACCGGCTGTTGATGAGACCGTTAATTTTGAGCTAATAGGTTCAAGTGCTGCTAGTAGCGATTTTGGTGAAGTGACCTTTTCTAGTGGTGTTGTCAATAATAATGATGGAACTCTTACAGTCCCTGCGGGAATAGTAACTTTTAGTGCTGTTGTACCGACAACAGAAGATAGTTCAGCAGAGTCTGATGAAACGTTTATTCTTTCTGTCGGTAGCGCAAGCGGCACAGGTACTATTAATGATGATGACACTGACAGCTCTGGTGGAGATAGCACTAGTTGCTCTAGTACCCCTGGATGTGAAGAGGGGAGTTCGGGTGGTTCTAGCGGAATGATCATGTTGGTCTTTATGTCATTGCTGTTAGTCTCTGCTAGGCGAAGACGTTTACTGTGATGACGATGAAGACTATTTTTAGTGTGTCTGCTCTGCTGCTTTCAGTTATTATCACGGGGTGTAATGTGACAGCCGATGAGAAATCTACTCATTCTAATGATCCTGATCATATGAGTACTCTGGCTTGGGCTCAATCAGCGGATGCTGAAGTAGACGCTAAAAAAGCGATTAAGCAAAAAGACTATCGCCTTTTTGTGGTTGCTGGACGAGGTGAGCGTTTGGTGGGCATTGATGCAAAAGATGCCGCACGCTTAAAGCAGGCCTGCGGTACTCAATATATTCAAGGCAGTACTGATGCCATCAGAAGTGATGAGCATCTGGATGCTTTGAAAAAAGCCTATTCTTACGCAGAACAATATAATCAAATTGTGGCAAAGCACTGTACAAACTAAAACATGTCTTAGTTTGTATACTGTTTCTATCCATATGATTTTCTATATCATTTTGTTCTTAGCTATCTAAAATGGCTTCATTCGTTGCATTCTTTTCTACACTCAATAATAAGTACATTATTATTGAGTGTCTCACGTGTTTTATAAGCAGTTATATCGTTATTTAGTGTTGTGGCCTAAAGCTATTTTGCGGAAGGTTGATCTTCATCGTTACCACAAGCATCTAGCGATACTCGCTACCTTATATATCGTTCTGGCCACGCTATCAGCAATTGAGCATCGTGCAGATGGTTCTTGGCAAATGCCTATTGTCTTATTTTACCTTGCAGTCTTAGTGTTTATTATTGGTTCTTCAGAGTTAATTTTGATTATTGATAAGCGTTATAAAAGTGAAACTGCTAAATATAAAGCGATTAGCCGAGCTGTATCCTGTTATGGTGTTGCGTTTACGATTGTATCCATGTGTGAGCTATACCATTTTACGGTTAAATATTAATTTCCTTAATTAACAAGCAATAAAAAAGGCGCAAATGCGCCTTTTTTATTGCTTGCTTGATGTTTGTGTTTTATGACATTGCCTTTTTCACTAGGCCAACAACGGCAAGCAGCACCCCGCCGCCAATACCACCACTAGCAATGCTACTAATGATAGAGGCTAGATCTAGACCTCCACCACCAGCCATTAGTCCCAATGCGCCTAGTAGCTGTCCGCCACCAACGCCACCTAATATGCCGGCAAGGGAGTTACCTAAGGTTCCTAACGATAAATTCTTAAAGATTGCGCCTGCGGCATTACCGCCAACGGCACCACTGATAAGTTGAATGATTAATGCTTCCATAGAATATCCTCTTGATTATTATTAGATTATTGTCACTATAAAATAGCGTACTTTTATAGAGTCACTTTCACTACGCCCGCTACCCTATTACTACTTAGACTTTGTCCAAATACCCTCAGTCACAATGACCATAATACGGGTTGTTAGCAAATAAGGTGCGGTGTTGAAGTGATGATTTCTATTGCTGTTTAATAAAAGTGCTCAATAAAACAGCAGTGCAAGACTAGCACGAACGCTTAGCTAAGGGTAGTGCGAGGTGTTTAGGGGAGGGAAGTGGATCTTGTTGTGCGAAGTTCGTTATCCCAATATAGGGTGCCTGCAGCAACCGCGATTGGCATAACAAAGATATTCACCACGGGTATCATGCTGCCCAACATAATGGTACTACCGAGCCCTGTGGTGGAGTAAGAGCATTTTTTTAGCCGTTGGCGTACTTCAGTAAATGCTAATTTATTATTATCAGCGGGGTAATCCACGTATTGTAATGTCATTACCCAAGCGCCCCAGAGTAGAGCCAAAAAGGGGACGGATAAGTTCACAAAGGGAATAAACGCGAGTAAAAATAGACCGATTGCAACCGCGATGCCGCGGGTGGTGAAATACCATAGCTTTACCACTTCTCTTTTGAGCGTTCGGGCCGCCATACTGCTAAAAGATTCGGACGGAAACACCGCGCCGTTTAATCGGGCTTCAATTTTTTCGGCCAATAAGCCGTAAAAAGGAGCGGCAATAATATTGGTGATAATGTTAAAGCTATAACCATAAATCAATAGTATGGTAAAAAAGATCACGCCCGATAAGAGCGTGGCAATGAACGTGGCAAGGTAGGCTAACCAAGACCAAAATGACAGTAAGCCATTAAACCAATCCGTTACAGATGAAAAGTATTGAATTAACATAGCAGTCAAAACAAAAAAAACAGCAACGTTAGCTAATATTGGTACTAGCACATAACGTTTCATTCCGGATTGGGTCAGTAGGCCCATGCCTCGAACAAAGTAAGACAATCCTGCTGACAATGAATTGCGCTGGCTTAATAATGTATCTGTACTCAGAGAAGTATCCTTAAGCATTGTCTGTGAATGTCCCTATTGTTTATTCAGCGCCATATTGTTTGAGTATTTGGATATAATCATCTGCTTGTTTATGAGCACTGATGGTTTGTAAAAAACTTAGTCCCTCAGTGCCTTGCGCATTGATATCGTGCCCCGCGTCTTTAAAAAAACCAACAAAGGTAGCAAAGTTATCTGCTTTCATGCCTCGGTAGGCTTTTTCGAGTAAGTGGTAATCGGGATTGTTGTCGCCGTAGGCTTCATAGTTTAAAAAAGTCTTTATGCGTGCATCGTCAAAGACTTCTCCTAGTACTTTTTGCTTATCTTTTTTTAACGCCATGATAGTGTTCTCCTGCAACTGCTGCGTTAGCTGTTAACGATCTTATTCAGTTTTTCGTTTAGTAGCTGATTAATTATTTTGGGGTTAGCTTGTCCTTTTGAGGCCTTCATAATTTGGCCTACAAAATAACCAAGCATTTTGGGGCGTTTATCGGGGGTGGCTTGTTTATAGTTTTCAATTTGCTGGACACTGTTAGCAATGACTTCATCAATCATTGCTTCAATAGCCCCAGTATCTGATACTTGCTTTAGCCCTTGTTTTTCAATAACTTCATCAGCATTTTTGCCTTCCCCTTTCCAGAGCGCATCAAATACCTGTTTAGCAATTTTGTTAGAAATGCTGTTGTCTTTTATGCGCTCAATAATGCCGGCTAACTGTTCTGCGTTGATAGGGCTCTTTTGAATACTCAACTCATCACTGTTTAGGCGAGCGGCTAGCTCTCCCATAACCCAATTAGCCGATAATTTGGCATCTTTAGATTGTTCAACTGTTTTCTCGAAGAAGTGTGCAGTGGCTGCATCATCAGCCAGTATTTTCGCATCGTATTCAGACAGTTGGTAAGACTCGATAAATCTTAGCTTGCGTGCCTCAGGAAGTTCGGGAAGTTTACTTTTGATTGCTTCGATATAGGCGTCATCTAAAATAACGGGTAGTAGATCTGGGCAGGGGAAGTAGCGGTAGTCGTTAGCTTCCTCTTTTGAGCGCATAGAGCGCGAGACCTTTTTATCGCCGTTATATAAACGGGTTTCTTGAATAATAGTGCCGCCTTCTTCAAGTAAATCAATCTGACGGTCGACTTCCATCGCAATGGCATCTTCCATAAACTTAAATGAGTTTAAGTTTTTAGTTTCTGTACGTGTTCCTAATGTGGTTTCCCCTTCGGGGCGAACAGAAATATTCACATCAAAACGCATTGAGCCTTGTGACATTTCACCGTCACAAATTCCTAGTGAGGTCACAATCGAGTGTAGTTTTTTAGCAAAGGCAACGGCTTCTTCGGCGTTACTCATGTCGGGCTCAGAGACAATTTCAATCAGGGGGGTTCCCGCACGATTTAAATCGATTCCTGACATGCTGCCGCCTTCCATTCCGCCAAGGTCGCCCTCGTGTAATGATTTACCAGCATCTTCTTCTAAATGAGCATGATGAATACGAATACGTTTGCTGCGGCCATTATCTAATTCAATATCGATGTGGCCTGCACCAACAATCGGCTGCTCTAACTGTGTCGTTTGATAGCCCTTTGGCAGGTCTGGATAAAAATAATTTTTTCTTTCGAAAAAGGAGCGCTTGCCAATCTCTGCATCAATGGCTAAACCAAACATGATTGCGTAACGAAAGGCTTGTTCGTTCGGTACGGGTAGTGTGCCCGGCATCGCGAGATCAATCGCGCAGGCTTGAGTGTTTGGGTCGGAGCCAAAGGCAGTGCTTGCTCCAGAAAAAATTTTGGTTTGGGTGGCGAGTTGCACGTGCACCTCGAGGCCAATAACGGTTTCCCATTCCATAAGTAAAGTACTCTTATCTATTCATTCTTTAAATTAAACTCTCTATTGAGAGTAGCTAATAATCATTTTCCAAGGGCTGTGTATCAATCAATATTCGGTGCTGATGCTAAATGAAAATCCGTTTCTAGCTGGAATTGATGTGCCGCATTGAGTAGCTTCGCTTCTTTAAAGTAATGCCCTGTTAGCTGAAGCCCTATAGGCTTACCATCACTTGAAAGCCCGCATGGAATTGAAATGCCGGGTAGTCCCGCCAGATTCGTTGGTAGTGTATAAATATCTTCTAAATACATCGCAACAGGATCTTTCGTTTTTGACCCTAAAGCAAAAGCGGGAGAAGGGGCTGTGGGGCCTACGATAAGATCAACCTCTGTAAAAGCATGATCAAAGTCCTGCTTAATTAGGCGTCTTACCTGTTGGGCTTTACGGTAGTAAGCATCGTAATAGCCTGCTGAGAGTGCGTAAGTTCCTACTAATATTCGGCGCTTCACTTCTTCGCCAAAGCCCTCGGCTCTTGAGCGTTTGTATAAATCTTCCAAGTCAGTTGGATTGTCGCAACGATAACCATAGCGCACGCCATCAAAGCGAGAGAGGTTGGCAGAGCATTCAGCGGGGGCGATTACGTAGTAAGCGGGTACGGCTAACTGAGTATGAGGAAGGGATATCTCTTTTATTTGAGCCCCCATTTTTTCATATTGTTTGATCGCTGATTCGATCAGTTTTGTTACTTCTGAATCGAGCCCTTCGCTAAAATATTCTTTGGGTAAGCCTATGCGTAAACCTTCAATAGAATCGTTGAGGGTCTGGGTATAATCTGGCTTTGTTTCATCAATGCTAGTTGAGTCGCGTTGATCAAATCCGGCTAATACATTGAGCATGATAGCGGCGTCTTCGGCGGTTTTGCATATAGGGCCTGCCTGATCCAAACTCGAAGCATAGGCCACCATCCCCCAACGAGATACTCTTCCGTAAGTAGGCTTTAAGCCTGTTACACCACAAAAACTGGCTGGTTGGCGAATAGAACCACCGGTATCACTCGCAGTAGTGGCTACCGCGAGTTGGGCAGCAACGGCTGCCGCTGAGCCACCTGATGAGCCACCGGGAACACAATCGGGGTTCCAAGGGTTTTTGACGGGGCCATAAAAACTATTTTCATTCGATGAACCCATGGCGAATTCATCCATATTGGTTTTGCCCAGTGTTACCGCGCCTGCATTGAGGCAGTTTTCTACAATCGTTGCATTGTAGGACGGCACAAAGTTGTCAAGCATTTTTGAACCACAGCTGGTTTTAAGGCCTTTTGTGCAAAATAGGTCTTTGTGAGCAATAGGAATACCGCACAAAGGGTGTGTGTTCACGCCTTTTGATAAGAGTTCATCTGCTGCAGCGGCTTCCGTCAATGCTTGTTCAGAGCAAGCACTGATGAAGCTATTGTATTGTGTATCTAAGCGCTGAATGCGGTCGAGGTAGTGTTGGGTCAATTCAACACTCGAAAATGTTTTGTCTCGCAAATGTTGGCTCAGTTGAGCGATAGTGTATTGATGCATAGTAAACGCTTTTATTAATCGATGACTTTAGGAACGAGAAAGAGGCCTTTCTCAACCGCAGGAGCAGTGGCTTGCAGTGATTCACGCTGGTTTTCTTCACTCACGGTATCAGAGCGCAAGCGCTGTACGGCATCCATTGGGTGAGACATCGGCTCAATCCCGTCGGTATCAACGGCCTGTAATTGATCGACCAGTGTTAGAATGCGCCCAATATTATCGGCAACATCATTAGTCATATCGGCTTCAATATTAATGCGAGCCAGTTGTGCAAGTTTAGCAATTTCGTTTGCGTCCACGAGTGTCTCCGTTAGTACGACAGCTTAGAGTGAGAACAGCGGCATTATAATGCCATAATAAAAAAGAGCGCTTAGTCAGGCGAAAAATACCGTGCTTTTCTTTTATGGCAAATCACAGTGCCCCAGTCCCGTAAAATTGAGGGGGGTGATTCTAGCGTATTTTTAGGCTACCAGCTGTTAAAAGTATAAAAAAATAGGGTAAAAATGTGCTAAACCCCCTTGTTTCCCTAATTGCATCTTGCCGAATACAGCTGTCATTGCTAGAGTCTCGCCACTTGTATATAAAGGTATAAGCATTAAAAGGTATGTATGCCTTTAATTGTGATTTGTACATCGACTCAATAGGGTGGCCTAAACAGAGATGTCGCCCATTATGATAAATAAAACAAAAGACTGTTAGGTAAAAATAACTCCATGCTAATTCCCAAACGCCTTCGTGGCTTATTTTCGAATGACCTATCCATTGACCTTGGTACTGCAAATACACTGATTTATGTGCGTGAAAAAGGTATTGTGCTAAACGAACCCTCGGTAGTGGCTATACGTCACCATAATGGCCAGAAATTGGTTGAGGCTGTCGGTGTTGAGGCAAAACGTATGTTAGGCCGAACACCCGGTAATATTACGGCAATTCGCCCTCTTAAAGATGGTGTGATTGCCGATTTTCAAGTAACGGAGAAGATGCTCCAGCATTTCATGCGCAAAGTGCACGAGAATAGCTGGTTCCAGCCTAGCCCTCGCGTGTTAGTCTGTGTGCCTTGCTTATCCACGGAAGTTGAAAAGCGTGCGATTCGTGAGTCTGCGTTGGGTGCCGGTGCAAGGGAAGTGCGCTTAATAGAAGAGCCGAGAGCGGCAGCGATTGGAGCTGGCCTAAGAGTGGCAGAGGCCAGCGGCTCTATGGTAGTTGATATTGGTGGTGGTACGACTGAAATTGCGGTGATTTCTCTCAATGGCGTGGTTTATTCTGACTCTGTTCGAATTGGCGGTGACCGTTTTGATGAGGCGATTGTCAATTATGTTAGGCGCAATTACGGTACGGTCATTGGCGATGCGACCGCTGAGCGAATTAAGCAAGAAATTGGTTGTGCCTACGTGGGCAGCGAGGCTCGCGATATTGATGTTCGTGGCCGTAACTTAGCTGAAGGTGTGCCTCGTAGCTTTACTCTCAGTAGTGGCGAAGTCTTAGAAGCACTACAAGAACCGCTAGCGGGCATTGTACAGTCGGTAAAAAGTGCATTGGAGCAGTCTCCTCCCGAGCTAGCATCGGATATTGCCGAAAGTGGCATTGTGTTGACCGGTGGTGGTGCTTTATTGAGAGATATCGATCAGTTGTTGTCTGAAGAAACGGGTTTACCCGTTATCGTGGCGGATGATCCTCTAACTTGTGTGGCCCGTGGCGGTGGTATTGCGATGGGGTGGATGGATAGTAAGACCATGGGCTTCCTAGAAGACTAATTTTATGCACGAATATTTTGCCCCCATACGGCGTTGAAAATGTACTCAATCGGTCTCTTATTAACAATAAGCTCCCTCTCTCCGTGCATTTTCGCCTTGTCTGGGAGCAAAATATTCGCACCTAAAACCAACATTTCATAATGTCAGTCAATTGATCGCTATGTTGGTTATCAACTCAACTGTTCTCTCAGTGGTGATAAGCTATCAAACTCTTATTTACTAAAGGCCCTTCCTATTTCTCGCGAGCATTGTTGTTGGGGGTGCTGGCGGTGTCTTTGTTATTGGTGGGGCGTTATACGACTTGGCTTGAGCCTGTGCGTAGTAAGCTTGATTTACTATCGCTTCCTTTTTATTGGGTGACGGGTATCCCAACAAAAGTGTCGGGTTGGATCGATACTAATTGGTCATCGCGTGAGGCTCTTGAAGGAGAGAATAAGCTCTTGCGTAATCAAATCAGGGTGCAAGAGTCGCGTTTGCAGCAAATGGCTGCTTTGATGGCAGAAAATCTTCGTTTACGACAATTAATGAATTCATCAGACCTTATCCAAGATCGCGTCTTGGTGGCAGAGTTGATCGGTGTTTCCCCCGATCCTCTGGTGCATAAGGTGATTGTCAATAAAGGCCGTAACGATGGTATCTATGTTGGTCAGCCGATGTTAGATGCTTATGGTTTGATGGGACAAGTGGTTGCGGTGAATGACTATACTTCACAAATTTTACTCATTACCGATAATACGCATGCGATCCCTGTTCAGGTGACGCGTAACAATGTCCGTACAGTTGCTGAAGGCGTGGGTGATTTATATCAATTAAGATTGCGTTATGTTTCCTCAACGATGGATATAAAGGAAGGCGATATTCTTGTTAGCTCAGGCTTGGGAGGTCGATTTCCTGTTGGCTATCCTGTTGCGCAAATCGAAAGTATTACTTATGACCCCGGTGAACCTTTTGCGACGGTAGTGGCTCGGCCTGCTGCGCAATTAGATCGTAGTCGTCATGTTTTATTGGTTTTTAGTGAACAGCCTGCTCTGACTGTTGATGCCTCTGCTATATCTGAACTGCCCACCTCGGAAACTCCTATACCACAATGAAATTTTTCATTACGATTAGCTTTGTAATTGCTTTTGTGTTGATGGTGATTCCGATTAGTCATGACCTAAAGTGGTGTAGGCCTGAATTTATTGTTCTGCTAGTTATCTACTGGACAATGTATGCGCCCCAGCACCTTGGGTTGGGGACTGTTTGGCTTGTAGGGCTGTTTCAAGATATTCTTGAGCTTTCCTTTCTAGGGTTAAATGCCATCGGTATGCTTTTGATTGCCTATATATTACATTTAGTTTATCAACGTCTACGCAATTATGTGTTTTGGCATCAGGCTTTGTGGGTTTTTGTGCTGGTAGGTGTTTTTCAATTATTCTCCAACTGGTTAAATGGGTTTATGGGGTATTCAGCAGATAGTCCTGTTTTCTTGCTTTCAGCCGTTTTTAGTGGGCTCTTGTGGCCATTTTTAGTCATACTAATGGGACGTCTACAGGTTTATTTCCGTTTAATTCAGTAATTTGTGCGCGATTTCATAGTAAAGTGCTTTTTTTAAGCTTACGTTCAGTAATAATAGGGATAATTCCTCTTATGTTGGGGGGCATTTTTACTCAAATTTGATGCTTAAATTTTTTAAGTGTCATTTTGTGCAAAAGTACCAAGATGGTTTATTTTGAGTTATTGTTTGTCTAGCTTATGATTCAGCGAGTTAAGAAACCGATTAAGTTTTGTTGGATGTCCTCTGCGGCAGTCATCATCGTGTTTGCAGTATTACTGCAGTTGACCAAGTGGTCACTTCCTTATATAAACTATTTTAATAACAGCCTAGAAAGTTATTTCAGCCAGCAAATCAAAGCTCAGGTTACTTTGGAGCGTGTATCGGCAAAATGGACTGGTTTACGGCCTCGGGTCATGGTTGATGGCTTGTCGGTAAGGTCCGATGATGGACAACCCTTATTAGCGATTAACAATGCTAGCATGCGTTTGGATATCTTACGCAGTTTGTACCACTGGACACCCGTTTGGCATAGTGTAGAGGCTAAAGGTGTTGACCTCAGTATCTCTCAAGATGAAGCGGGCGCGTGGACAATTGGTGGTCTCTCGCCGGCGAATAAAGATCGTAGTTGGCGGTATCGTAGTCCTAGCGCTTTATTTTTGATGGCCGGTGATGTGCACCTAGAGTCGTCTAGGATTAATTTCACTTTGCATAATCAGCGGCAAGTTAAGGCTGATATCCCTCTCATTTCTATACAAAATAATGGGCATTTTCATCGCTTAAATGCAAAAGCAGCCATAGGCGATAATTCGGCATTTGATTTTGTTTTAGAAGGTGTTGGTGACCCATCTATTCCTGACCAATTCTTTGCTCAAGCGTACTTGCAGCTTAATCGTTTTCCGGTTGAACGTTTATCTCAATTGTTTGAGCAAGTTGCCGTTGATGCCGAAGTGCTAGTAAATCAAACAGATCTGGCTGAAGTATCTGAATCCGAAGCAAATCTTAATATGTGGCTAGATTTTGCAAGCCCCAGCCGTTTTTTGATGAACGGAAATATTGAATTAGTTAATGATGAATCTACCCCATTTGCAAAAAAATATTATCTCGATATCCCAGTTAGTGCAAATATCGCAGGCGATTATAGTATTCAACGAGGTCTATCTCTCGGTCTAAGTAAAATAAACATTGATAAAACATTATTTATTGATAAAGCTCGTTTTATTCTCCATGAGAATAAGGTGAATGCGGCCGTCGACAAAATAGACTTAAGCTCTTGGGCTCGGTGGGCGGAGAAGAGATTGATTCGATCTAAAAAAGTGAATAATGTTATTAGTTCACTTGTTCCTGTCGGTGAATTAAATAATATTTATACGAGCATTGATTTATTGAATGTTTCTGATTCGCTTATTACGGCGAATGTAGCGAATGCTCAAAGTGAAGCTTGGAAAGGCCTCCCTGAATTTAGGCGGGTGAGTGGTTATCTAGAAGCAAGTTTAGATCACGGATTCATTTTGTTGGATGCGAATGAATTTTCTTTTTTCCCTGATGAAGTTTATAACGCGGCCGTAGAGTCGAGTTATTCTAGTGGGTATGTAGGATGGCAGGTTAGCACGGAAAAAAAATCCGCTACAGTGCATGGTTTTGATTTGAAAATGTTGGGTGCTTATGGTGAAGCAAAGGGGAATTTTGCTTTAGATTTGGCTTGGGACAAAGAAAACCCAAATAACCAAAATAATTTAACGCTACAAATAGGTTTGAAACAGTCCAATGCATTGTTTCATAAGCAGCTCGTTCCTAAGTTGTTGCCGAAAGATTTATTGAGCTGGATGTCGGATTCAATTAAAGCCGGTGAGCTAAATGAGGCAGGATTCTTCTACCGAGGAGGGTTAAGAGAAGACTCTAAGCGCACCATTCAATTTTTCACTGATATAGAAAAGGGTGAGTTAGACTTCAGTTCTGATTGGCCTTCATTAAAAAATTTAAAAGGACGTTTTTTAATTGATAACCAAAGAGTATCTGGCAAGATTGATAATGCATCAATTTATGGCGATGGAAAATTTAAGGGTTCATTTGATTGGAATAAGAACAATCGAAAAGTATTGAGTGTTAACGCTTCAGGCGTAACCAGTACGCAGTCGGGTTTACGCTATTTGCGGGAATCTTGGTTAAGAAACAAAATAGGGTCTTTGGTTGATCAAGCCTCTGGTAAGGGGCGTTTAGGTATTGATGTTGATCTACGTATTCCTCTAGATGATTCTCCTGTTCTAGCAAAGCAAGATGTCAATATTCATTTTAAGAATGCTCAATTAGCATTAAATGAAGTGGATCTCGAGCTGTCCTCAATTAAAGGCGCCTTAAATTATTCATCTGAAAAGGGCTTTTTATCAAATGACCTTCATGCTTCCTTGTTTGATAGACCGGTGACAGCCGATATTCGTAATGACAGTACGAATCAAAATGATTTGCTTATTAATGGCACTGGTTCAGCGCTTGTCTCATCTATAGCAGAATGGTTGGATCAACCTATTTTGTCTTTTGTATCAGGTGATATAGATTATCAGCTTGAGATACGGATACCCTCTGATCGTTCAGGAGATCAGGCGGGTTTGTTAATTCAGTCTGATTTGGTGGGCGTAAGTGCAAACTTACCCCCGCCTTTTGATAAAGAGTTGGATGATGAGCTGCCATTTTCTTTATCGATACCATTTAAAGAAAATACCCGTGAATATAAATTAACCTTGGGCCAGTATTTTTCCGGTCACTTTGTCGCTAACGAAAATGCCCCGTTTGTCGCTACGGTTTCAGTGAGTGATATTCAGTTTCCAGAGTTCACTAGTTTGCCTGATAAGGGTTTAAAGTTGGTTAGCCAGTTCGAACATTTGGATGCGGGTGTTTGGTTTGATTTTCTTCAGCAGTACCCTCGATCAGCCGGGGCCAGTAGTGATTCCGTTGATGCTTTTATTTCTGTAGATAATTTTGTTTTTAACGACTATCAACTAAAAAATACTATGATATCCGGCCATAGAGAACAAAATGGTTGGAGTTTATTTGTTGATAGTAGTGATGTTCTCGGGGGAGTGTATATTGATGATGATAAAGAACGTCCTTTAATCGTTGATATTGACTATTTGCACTGGTCTCCTAATTCTGATGTGCCAGAAGATGATGTTGTCGTTTTGTCGAACTCTGTGCCAGAAAGCGCCAAAAACGATGTGATGAAGGATGTTGATCCCCGAGATTTACCTCCAGCGAATGTCAATATCAATCGGCTTGTTTATAAAGATAAACCTCTTGGTAGTTGGTCAATGCAATTACGCCCCAATAATGAGGGTTTGTTGGTAAATAATATAGTGGCCGCAGCGAATGGCTTTACTTTGGCTGGTGATCAAGAAAAGCAAGGAGCAACTCTTCGCTGGCTTGCTGCATCTGAATCATCTCCGGAGTTTACCGAGCTAAAAGGGTTGGTGTTTGGAGATAATCCTAAAACATTGTTTGAGCAGTGGGATTTACCTTTCGGTCTTGAAAGTAAGAAAACAACATTGACGGCAGACCTAATGTGGATGGGTTCGCCTGCAGATTTTTCTATTGATGTTTTGAATGGAAGTGTCAGTAGCCAACATTCTGATGGTGTCTTTACACAGGAAAAAACAAACGATGCAACAGGGGTGTTACGTTTGTTTGGTTTGTTTAATTTTGATTCTTGGGCACGCCGTGTGAGATTGGATTTTTCTGATGTGTATAAAAAAGGAATTGTTTTTGATGAGTTAAAAGGTAGTTTGAGCTTTAAAGATGGCCTTATTACTATCTCTGACCCAATCACAATGGAAGGGCCTTCGAGCAAAATGTCCTTGTCGGGTTTAATCAATTACCCAGAAGAAACGGTTGATGCAAGGTTGGTGGCTACGGTGCCGATAGGAGGCAACTTAACGGTCGTTGCTGCTTTAGCCGGAGGGCTTCCTGCAGCTGCAGGTGTTTACCTTGTCAGTAAGTTGTTTGAAAAGCAAGTTGAAAGAGTATCGAGTGTAAATTACCTGATTCAAGGTGATTGGAGAGAGCCTGTTATTAGAGTAGATAAAATAGGCGATCAAGATGTTAGTCAAAATGTAGCTGAAGAAGATCTATAAGTGCTCGGTTAACCTTTCTTGAATAAATCTAAATAAGCGTTGTTGGTTTTTTTGAGAGCTGCTTGAACTTGTTCGCTCTTTTTTTGAATTACGGATCAATTGGCTAAATTGTTGTCGATCTATATCAGGATAACGTTGAATAAAGTCTGATAGTGCGTCAGGGTTATCTATTAGTTTTTCACACCATTTTTCCGACGGGTTACCAGATTGCTGATGCTGTCTGTTTTGTTCTTCCATTTCATTATAAATTGTTTGAATTTCTTCATAATTTTCAGAGCGTAATATTTTTCCGATGCGTTGCATTTGTCTACGACGGCTATTGTTTACTTTTAGTCGTTTAGCTAATGCAATTTCTGACAGGAGTAATTCACTTATGGGCAGCTTGGCAAGTTTTTGGGGTGGTAAGGCTAAGAGTGTTTCGCCGAATAGTAGGATGTCCTGTAACGCCCTTTTTACTTCAGACTTGCTAATAACATCGTCTTCAAAGTTTTGGGTGTCATCGCTGTTGTTATGCTGGTTTTTGTTTTTTTTCATTGTCTTTCTGCGAGATTATTTGATATAAAATTAAGCGTAAAATACGGTTGCTAACCCAAGGAATGCCATAAAGCCCACAACATCAGTTAATGTTGTTAATGCAACGCCTCCCGCCAAGGCTGGGTCAATCCCCATTCGCTTCAACATGGGTGGAAGCAAGGTGCCACCAATAGCGGCTGTGAATAAATTAATAATGGTTGCTACTGCGATGATAATAGCAATGCGAATATCGTTAAACCACCATGCTGTCAGTGCAGCTAGAACTCCTGCCCACACTAAACCATTCATTAAGCCAGACAATATCTCGCGCATTAATAACCAGTTACGGTTACTTGCGCCAATTTTTCCGAGGGCCATACCACGTACCACAACGGTTAATGTCTGGCTGCCTGCAACCCCTCCCATACTAGCGACTATGGGCATTAAAATAGCAAGAGCAACAATTTTATCTATCGTATCTTGAAATATATTAATGACAGAAGAGGCAAGAATAGCCGTAATCAAGTTAATACCTAACCAAATTGCACGGCGAGGAGCACTTTTAAACAGAGGGGCAAAAGTATCTTCTTCATCTTCACTTAGCCCAGATAAACCCATTAATGAGTGGTCAGCATCTTCTATAATGACATCGACAACATCATCAATCGTAACACGTCCAAGTACTTGACCTAAGTCATTTACTACAGGTGCAGAAATCCAGTCATTTTGTTCAAATAGTTGAGCGACTTTGCCGTCATCCATGTCAACAGGAATAGCCTCTAGATCAGTGCGCATAATTTCACGAACACTAATATTCGGATCTGTTGTTAATAACTTGCTCATCGATAGTGTGCCGAGATATACATTATCCGCATTAACAACTACCAGCTGATCAGTCGAGGGCGGTATCTCTTCATGACGTCGCAAGTAACGCATAACAACATCGAGGGTAAAACGCGGACGAATGGTAATGACATCCGTATCCATTAATCCGCCGGCTGTATCCTCTTCGTAGGATAAGACCATTTCCACTCTGGCTCGATTTTGTGCGCTCATGGCCTCGAGCACTTCCTGCATAATTTGCCCAGGCAGCTTTTGCAGTATGTCAGCTACATCATCAACATCGATAGACTCTGTGAGTTCGGCAACATGTTGGCTGTCCATTTCCTTAACAAATTGAACAGCAACTTCTTCGGGTAATTCTTGGATAATATCTGCGTGGGCATCAGGATCGATTAAATCCCAGAGATATTGGCGTGATTTAGGAGGGGATGAGTTTAATAGATTGGCTATTTCAACGGCACTTAAGCCATTCAGCATACGCTTAACCGCACGAAGCTCGCTTTCATCTCCAGAGACGCTTTCTTGGATTTCTGACAGCTTTGAAAGGTTGGCTTGTGTCTTGTCGATTTGCTCTTCGGTAGCAGCTTGCATAATTTACTATCGCGTCGAATGGTCGTTTATAAAGAGGTGTACTCTATTGTTGTCATCTCTTTAGCGGGGCAAGAGTTTTTCTTTTATGTGTTACTTTGATGCTATTCATCCTCATCAAAACGATTATTGATTAACTCGCAAACACAAGTGCTCGCGCTTTCTTCGTCACTACCGTCAAACTCAATTTGAATATCGGTCCCTTTTGAAGCGGCAAGTAACATCAATGCCATCACACTTTTACAATCTACCGTTTTATTGTTGGCGCTCAGTTTGATATCACACCCAAAGCGATTCGCGGTAGTGGCTAATTTTGCTGCTGCTCTAGCGTGCAAGCCTAGTTTGTTGATAATAGTAAGGTGAGTCGTAATCATTGTCTTATATCACGGTGTCTGCATTGCACATCAGAAAATGTAGGGTTAAAGTTTTTTGCCAATTTATTTGCTAGAAAAACAGAGCGATGTTGTCCACCAGTGCAACCAATGGCAATGGTGATGTAGCTACGGTTGCTGGCCTCAAAGCGCGGTAACCATTTCTCTAGGAATTGGTAAATGTCTTGATACATTTCATCCACTTCAGTTTCTTTTTCTAGAAATTGGATAACTCCATTGTCATTGCCTGTCATCGCTCGTAAATTTGGTTCCCAATGTGGGTTGGGTAGGCAGCGTACATCAAACACTAAGTCTGCATCTCGTGGTATCCCGTGCTTGAAGCCAAAAGATTGAAACACTAAGCTAATCGATGCACTTTCGAGTGCGCTCATATGGCGTTTTACCAGATCTCTTAAGTCATGGAAACCCATATCGCTGGTATCGATGATAATCGTTGCCACATTGATAATGGGTTTTAGGCGCTCTTTTTCTTTAATGATCGCTGAGCGTAAATCAGTCTCCTTATCGCTCAGTGGGTGACGCCTTCTGGTTTCGCTAAAACGTTTTAAGAGTATGTCATCTTCAGCGTCAAGGAAAATGATTTGGTAGTCTAATGCTTCGATTGCAGGAGATTCTACTAGCTCAGGGAGTGATTCAATATCCTGTTCTGAATTGCGTGCATCAATGCTCACGGCATATTCTTTATCGCCTTCTTTTGATATTTTCTCTAATAGAGACGGCAGCAAAGACGTAGGTAGATTATCTATGCAAGTAAACCCGCTATCTTCTAGGACATGTAGGGCTGTACTTTTTCCAGAGCCTGAACGGCCGCTGATAATAATCAGTCTCATGCTTTTTCCTAGTATGTCCTCATTGATAATATTACTGCAGTAGTGAGGCATTAATTCGTTTATATATAAATTAGAGCGCTGTTTATGTGATGATATGGTAAAGCTCTTCAGCGTCTTGAGAGTGTCTAATGCGATTAAGTCGCTCCGCATCAGAAAATGTTTCAGCGAGCGCGGCTAAAGTTTGTAAATGATCTTTGTTATGATCTTCGGGAACGATAAGAACAAAAATCACATCAACAGGTTGACTGTCTATTGCATCAAAATCGATAGGTGTTTTGAGTGTCATTATGACGCCTATTGTTTTTGTGCAGCCAGGTATTCGACAGTGGGGTATAGCAATACCGTTGCCAATGCCTGTAGAGCCTAGTCTCTCACGTGCAATCAGAGCGCTAAATACATTGCCCGGATCAAGTGCCGGGTTTTGATCGCATAAATGTGATGCAATCGTTTCTAGTAGACGTTTTTTGCTATTGCATTCGTGCTGATGAATGACACACTCTTGCTCTAATATCGATTTGATTTCCATAAAAAGTACAGCGTAATAATAAAATTAATTTTTCAGTGGTTGGGTGGTGAATGGAAAGCTAATATATTGCGCTTTTCTCATTTTCATTTTCATTTTTTAATAAATTCCACTGTGATGAAAAGTAGAATTTATTAAAAAATAGAGTCAGTTACTAGGGTTATATTAATTGCTTACGCTCATTAGATGGCGGAATGTTCATAGCCTCACGATATTTAGCAATAGTTCGTCGAGCAACTTTAATGCCTTGGTCAGCAAGCAATGCGGTAATTTTACTATCACTGAGGGGCTTTTGTGTATTCTCAGCGGCAATTAGTTTTTTGATGATAGCACGTATAGCTGTTGATGAGCATTCACCGCCACTATCGGTGCTAACGTGGCTTGAGAAGAAAAATTTCAGCTCAAATATGCCTTGGGGGGTGTGCATATACTTGTTTGTTGTTACTCTCGAAATAGTCGATTCATGCATCTCCACTTTCTCGGCAATGTCATGCAATACTAGCGGTTTCATTGCTTCTTCACCAAAGTCCAAAAAGCCTTGTTGTTTATCAACAATGGCGCTGGCTACCTTTAGCAGGGTCTCGTTACGGCTTTGTAAGCTTTTAAGAAACCAGCGAGCTTCCTGTAGGTTGTTTTTTAAAAAGGTATTATCATTGCTCGTATCGGCTCGTTTGACCATAGAGGCATAATCTGAATTGATGCGAAGCTTGGGTGCAATATCAGGGTTAAGTTCTACGAGCCAACGGTTTTCAATTTTTTTCACAAACACATCAGGTACCACATATTCTGTGTCATCCGTGCCAATGTCGTCCCCAGGTCGTGGGTTCATGGTCTGAATTAACTGGATGGCATCCCGTAATTCACCTTCCCGGACCCGTAGTTTTCTCATTAAGGTTTTATAGTCCTTATTGCCGAGCAGTGAGATATATTCCTTTACGATAGATTTTGCTATTGCAAGGCAGGGAGTCTCTTGCGGTAATTGACAGAGCTGAATAAATAGGCAGTCGCCTAAATCTTCACCTGCGACGCCAGGTGGGTCAAATTGTTGTAAGCGGTGTAATACTGCTTCGACTTCGTCGAGTTCTAGCTCTTCTAGTTGTTCAGATAGGCTTTCAAATATATCGTTAACGGGTGAAGACAGTAGGCCGGATGGTTGTATATCATCGATGATGGTCATCGCTATGAGATGATCACGATCAGAAAAAGGGGTTAAGTTAAGTTGCCACAACAAGTGGTCTTGTAGGCTTTCAGTCCCGCCACGTCTACTTTCAAATTGATGGTTGTCGTCATCGTCATTATTATTGACTGGGCCAGCTGGTGCGGAGCTCTGGTATACGTCGTCCCAGCTGGTATCGACAGGTAGGTCTTCTGGGATTTCTTGAGACCACTCAGAGTCATTTTCTGGTTCAGTTTGCGTTTCGTTATTGTTGTTATCGTTCTTGGTGTTAGCCTCACTCGTGTTGAGTTCGCTTTGGCTTGCGACTGAACTGGCTTCATTAACGCTATTGTCATCGCTGCTCTTTTCTTCATTGGAGGTGTTTGTGTTTTCCTCGGACACCTCTAGCATCGGGTTTGAGTCGAGAGCTTCTTGAATTTCGTTTTGTA
This sequence comes from Cellvibrionaceae bacterium, assembly GCA_050633525.1. GTDB lineage: Bacteria > Pseudomonadota > Gammaproteobacteria > Pseudomonadales > Cellvibrionaceae > CANLBN01. Next base: position 50,824 of record JBOEGR010000033.1, on the reverse strand, counting down.
GGTCTAGGGTGGATAGTTGCAATAAGCGAATGGCTTGCTGCAATTGAGGGGTCATCGTCAAGCTTTGACCCATTTTGAGTTGGAGAGATTGTTTCATTAATAAAGACTACCTTAACCTAACCAGAATGATCTTATTCTAATTTTAGTCAGGTGTTGGGGTCGGTGCAAGTAATAATTAAGCAATCTTTATGCCTGAATTATGATAAATGTGTGATCTTTATATCATTTTTACTATTGCTGTGCTAAGGGAGTCCGCGGAAGGCTAGAGGGTAAATTGGTTGCCTAGATAAACGTCACGAACCGCCTGATTGCTCATAATCGCCTCAGAGTCGCCTTCTGCAATAATGTGGCCTTCGCTGACGATGTAAGCCGTTTCACAAATGGTTAGAGTTTCTCTGACATTGTGGTCGGTAATGAGTACGCCTATGCCCCGGTCTTTGAGGTGAGTGATAATTTGTTTTATATCGTTAACGGAGATTGGGTCTACCCCTGCAAAGGGTTCATCCAGCAAGATAAATGTGGGTTCGGTCGCTAAAGCTCTCGCTATTTCTACACGTCTTCTCTCTCCTCCGGATAGCGACATGCCGAGTGAGTTGCGTATATGAGTAATATGAAATTCTTTGAGAAGTTGCTCTAATTTTTCTTGTCGTTGTTTACGCGATAACTCTTTACGGGTTTCTAATATAGCAAGAATATTATTAGCAACAGACAACTTGCGAAACACAGACGCTTCTTGAGGGAGGTAGCCTATGCCAGCTCTAGCTCGGCCATGCATGGGTAGGGCTGTAATATCTTGTTGGTCAATCAAGACTTGGCCCTTATCAGCTGCGACTAGGCCCGCGATCATATAAAAACAGGTTGTTTTACCTGCGCCGTTCGGACCTAGTAAACCAACAATCTGCCCGCTTCTAACAGAAATAGAGACATCGATAACGACGGGTCGTTTGCCATAGGTTTTGGCTAGGTGCTTAGCGTATAGAGTGGACATGTGTATATGCGATTATTTTTCTGTTGTGCCGCTTTTTTGTGGTGGAGTTTGCGTAGGAGGTGGAATAACAACATTGACGCGACCGCCGTTATCTCCTTCTTGTTTGTTACCTGCAGCTTCTATGCGAGCAGCCGTTATATCATAATTGATTTTATTGCCCGTAATACTAGAGCCATCCTGATCGAGTGACGCGTCTTCTGTTAGGGTGATCTTTTTTTGTAATACGCGATACTCAATCGTATTCGCTTTTGCCAGCACATCGCCTTTATTTGGCTCTGGTTTTTGCTTAAAACTGGCAGGTTGCCCTTCAGCAATAATTTTAGTGACTTCTTCAGAAACAGAGTAGATAGTGACTTTGTCGGCTTTGATATTAAGGGAGCCTTGTTTAATATCAACATCCCCTTTATAAATTGTGAGCCCTCGCTTATCGTCTTTTACCGCAGAATTTGAACTAATGAGAATGGGTTGTTGACTATCTTCAGGTAAGGAATGGGCTGGCAAACTAAATAAAAAGACAATAGCGGGTGCCAATAATGAAGTTAGCCAAATGGTGATTTTACTGGGGAACATATTGACCCTTTACCTTTGATAGTAGCTCAATTCTTTTATCATCGAAAAAAACTTTTAAGCCAGTTGCTGATGTAGTGCCTACCTTATCCTTGATGATAACAGGTTTGCTGCTTTCCGCGTAACGCCTATCGGGGTGGATTTGGAGCCGTTCGGTACGAAGTTGTGTAATTTCACCCTGGGCGTTTTGTTGTTCTAGTACGACATTGCCGATTAATATTAGCCTATCTTGTTTTTGATTCGCTTCTGCTGTGTTGGCAGATATGGTCAGAGTTTGAGTAATAGTCTTTTGCTCTGTCGTCGTTTGTTGGCGCTCATAGACAATAAAACGAGGCTCTTCAAATACGGCTTCGGGTTTGTCTTTTAGTACTTTGTCATAATAATGAACGGTTTTAGAAAACAGTGAGTAATTAAGGTTCCCTTGTTCATCATATTGCTTGGTCAGCGCATTATTGACGAGTGTAATAGGGTAGTTGGGTTGAGGTGTTTGATTGTCTAAAAAACCGCTTAACTCATCAGGCGGTGAGCGCCACAATAATAATGCGAGTATGGCAGCGCAAAATAAAGTGATTACCAGTATCCAGCCTTTAGACATCAGAGCGTTTCCTACAAGTAATCTTGTAGTGCTGATTCAAAGTTGTCTTGTGCGAGCATAATAAGATCGCAGGCTTCTCTAACCGCGCCTTCACCCCCATTGTATTGGCTCTGCCAATCCGCGTGCTGTTTGATGACCCAATGCCCGTCTGCAACAGTGATCCCTAAGCCTAATTTTCGTATCAAGGGTAAGTCGGGGTAGTCATCACCCATATGAGCAATATTGTCATATTCCAAAGGGAGTACCGCACGTAATTCCTCAAGAGCGCTTAGTTTATCTTCTCTTCCTTGTATCAGGTGCTTAATGCCCAACGCCTTAGCGCGCGTTTCGACGATATGGCTGGTTCTACCCGTAATGATAGCGACGGCAACACCACTTTTTTGAAGCATTTTAATACCGTGGCCATCTAGGGAGTTGAATGCTTTCAGTTCATCACCGCTATTCGTGAAATAGAGCCTGCCATCAGTGAGCACGCCATCGACATCGAGTACGAGTAGCTTGATATTACGCGCTTTTTCAATAATAGTCGGGTCATAATCTGATAACTTCATTTGTGCTCTCTATCTTGTTCAGGTGTTTTAAAGTGAGGCTGGATGATTGTTGGATGCTTACAAAATACCAGAGCGTAAAATGTCATGCATATGTATAACGCCGATAGGGTGTTGTGATTCGTCTGCAACAATCAGTGCGGTGATGGATCTTTTCTCCATCAGGCCCAAGGCTTCTGCGGCTAGCATATTACTGCTAATACAGGATGGGTTTGGGCTCATAACTTCTCTGATGGTGGCAACATTAATATCAATATCGTTGTCGATGGCGCGTCGTAAGTCACCATCGGTAAAAACACCACTGAGTTTATTTTCACTGTTGAGTATTGTGGTAATACCTAAGCCTTTTTGCGTCATTTCTACTAATGTTTGAGTTAAGGGCGTATCTTCATTCACCACAGGTAGTTCTTGGTCTGCGTGCATAATATCACTGACTTTTAACAGTAAGCGCCTACCCAATGCACCGCCAGGGTGAGAAAAGGCAAAGTCTTCTGCTGTAAAGCCTCTTGCTTCGAGTAAAGCGACGGCAAGAGCATCCCCCATGACTAAAGTGACAGTCGTGCTTGAGGTAGGCGCAAGGTCGAGAGGACAGGCTTCGCATTCGACACTAATGTCGAGATTCACGTCGGCTTGTTGCGCTAAAGGGGAGTCGCTTTTTCCTGCCATGCTGATTAAAGGAATACCTAAGCGCTTAATCAAGGGTAATAAGGTCACTATTTCAGCTGAACTACCGGAATTGGAAATGGCAATAACAACATCACCTTCTGTAATCATGCCTAAGTCACCGTGACTGGCTTCACCGGGATGTACAAAGAAGGCTGGAGTTCCTGTGCTCGCCAATGTCGCTGCAATTTTTTTGCCGATGTGTCCAGACTTACCCATGCCGGTCACGATGGTTCTGCCTTTACACTCTAAAATGAGTTGGCATGCGCTGATAAAGTCTTCATTGACTCTGCTGGTGAGCAGGTCGACCGCTTCCATTTCCATTTTAATCGTTCTTTTGCCCGCATTGATCAGCGTTGATTGCAGGTTATTGGTATCAATAGCAGGTTTATTCATTCTTTTCTCTGAATCAGTAGGCTTATTAATATTGCTGGCTCAATATAAGGGTGGTTCTGTGCATAGGTGAATGGCCAGCACTTAAAATAATAATGTGTAATAGGCGCCGTATAATATTAACAAGATAAGGCCTGCTAGTCTGCCTAGCTGGCTGGTACCACGTTTATTCTTTAGGTAGCTGATGAGCATAAAACCGCCCAGTACTAGCGTGATAAAGGCCATGGCTGCAAAATCTCGGGTGAATACTATGGTGTCCATAACGATAGGGCTAATAATTGGGGCGATACCCATGACCAATAATAAGTTAAAAATATTTGAGCCGATCACGTTGCCAATGGCGATATCGTGATGCCCTTTGAGCGCACTCATGACGGATGCCGCAAGCTCGGGCAAACTAGTCCCGACAGCCACAATCGTGAGGCCTATCACTAATGGGCTAACACCAAAGCTGATGGCTATTGCTTTGGCCCCCCAAACGAGAATTTCTGCACTGACAATCAATGCGCTTAGGCCGAGAATAAACCACACTATGGCCATTCTTGTAGGCATTTCATCAGGTAAGTCTTCGACATCTTCGGGGTGATTTTTTTTGCTGTAGGCAATCCACAAGAGTAATGGTAGTAACGAACATATCAATACCATACCTTCCCAAGTGTGTAATTTTCCGTCATATAAAAAGAAACCGGATAGGGCCATGATGGCTAGCATAATCAAGAATTCTTCTTTCAGGATATGCTTTTTGATGGGGAGTGGCGCGATGAGTGCCGTGATGCCAAGTACCATCCCGACATTGGCTAAGTTAGAACCCAAGGCATTACCGACGGCTAAATCACCGGCATCGCTCAAAGAAGAGCTAATTGAAACAATGACTTCGGGTGCGGATGTGCCGAAAGCAACAACGGTGAGTCCAACGATCAGCTTGGAAACGCCAAAGTTGCTGGCAATGGTTGCACTACCATCAACAAATCGATCTGCGCTCCAAATTAAGCCTGCGAATCCTACTAAAATGGCGATCCATGGCAATAATATATCCAGCATAAGTTTTCAGTCTCTGTTCAGGTTGTTTCAGTACAATTGGGGCACTCTATAACTTTACTAGTCTATCTAGCGCATAGATGAAATCTGCCAGTGTATCAACGAAATGTAATCGTAAAATAAAGCCGAGTTTTGCAAGGCTTTTGAATGATAATAGCCCTTGAGCCTCGGGGGGCAGATGGTATAGTGTGAGGCTTTAGATGTCAGTAAAAACTTTTATGATTAGTCCTCGGTGTGAGGAATGTGGAGAACTGTATGAATAAGATGTTGTCGATACCCAAGGTCGGATATGCCTTCTTTTTAGCTATGATGGTTTATTTATTTACCTTACCTGTCAGCGCGGCGGTAAAAGTAAAGGATCTTGATTTTGATTCTGAGCCTCATCAAGTGGTTCAAACAACAACATTAAAAGTACTGTCAGCGATTGATGGCGGTTTGGACCCTGTTAAAGAACCTAAAAAGTTTGTTGAGCAGTTGTCTTCTATTCTTGATCCTGTCGTCGCTTTTGATTATATCGCAAAGGGTGTGATGGGAAATTATGCAAAGCAAGTGACTGCTGATCAGGTAAAACAATTCTCTAGCGCATTTAAGTTAGGGTTGGTGAATACTTATGGTAAGGGCATGTCTAACTTTAGCGATTTAGAGGTTGCAGTTTTACCTCCAGCAAAACCCATAGGTAGCGGTAAAAAAATAGCGGTAGTACAAGAAATTCGAGGAGCAGCATCAACCAACCAAGTGTCTTATACAATGGCAAAAAATAATAAGGGTGAATGGAAAATGATTAATGTTGTTCTTAATGGCATTAATTTGGGCCAAACTTTTAGAGGCCAATTTGCCGCTGAAGTGGAGAAAAATAAAGGTGATGTTGTAAAGACAATTAACGAATGGGGAAAGGGTTAATTTTATATTTAATCATCACTCAGTATGTATAAGCTTGTCTTCTTTGTACCAGAAACCCATTGTGAGCATGTAAAACAAGCGGTTTTTGAAGCAGGTGCAGGTAAGCAAGGCCACTATAGTCATTGCTCATGGCAAACGCTGGGTCAGGGGCAATTTCTCCCTCTACAAGATAGCCAGCCCTATCTTGGTGAAAAAGATACATTAGAGGTAGTGGCCGAATATCGAGTTGAGGTATTGTGTGATGATGATGTGCTTAGGCAAGTGGTAAGAGCTCTTAGGCAATCTCACCCTTATGAAGAACCGGCTTATGATGTCTTGAAACTAGAGTCATTTTAAAGGCCACGATATTATCGATGTGACCTTATCTATGTGATCTGGAGAGTACTTTCGAGCGAAAGGTAAATTCTTGTTTTTTTCTGTCGTCAAAATAATATTTCAGTGTCTCTTCTATCACAGGGAAAGCTAAGTCTTCCCAAGGTATTTCATCTTCTGCGAATAATTTGACCTCCAGAGATTCTTCCCCAGCGCCAAAGTTATGGTCGGCAAGTTCTGCTTTATAAAAAAAGTAGACTTGATTGATATGAGGAAGGTCAAATAGTGTATATAGACTGGTTGTCTTCAATGTGGCTTTAGCTTCTTCTCGTGACTCTCGTAGTGCACCTTGCTCCGTTGTTTCTCCATTCTCCAAGAAGCCTGCTGGTAGCGTCCAGTAGCCATGTCTAGGCTCTATGGCTCTTTTACAAAGTAGTACTTTTTCTCCAGAAATGGGTAGGCTACCAGTGATGATTCTCGGATTTTCGTAGTGGATAGTATTGCATGAAGGGTCATCGCAAACATGACGTTCGCGATTGTCGTCAGCTGGAATCACCCAGCTGACAGAAGTGCCGCATATACTACAGAAGTTCATAGGCTGTTTATCAATGATTGAAAACAGCCATTATAGGTTACTTACTTCTCTACTTATACCTATGAACCCTTATTGCAAGGTTGCAGACTTAACTCGCAGGGAAATGAATGACTTTTGCCGCTATCTTAGGTTCGCTCTGAAAAGCGTCCATTTCGTTACGTAAGGGGTCATTGACGCCAGTGATATCATTAAGCCAAACCCGTAGTTCAGAAAACGATTCGTGCATCATTTGACTGATCTTCAAACAGGCTCCCATAGGTGAATCACTGTGAAGCTTACGTTGGGCGTCTATTTGAAACTGAAGCCCTCTTAGGCGCCTCTGGCTGCCCTCGGGTGCTTGGTTAATAATACTCTCTACTTGTTCTTGGCGAAATTTTTCGAGCTCTTCTGGCTTTTCCTTGGCTAATCTAAGTAAGGTATCAAAACTTGGAAAATCCGACATACTGCTACTCCTGGTTTATGGCTTGATGTGCTGAGGCCCCCACCTCGAATACCACAAAAAGCGTTTGCTATGATCATTGGTTTGTACATTTCTTATACTACAAAAAAAACTTTGCTATGTAGATAGCAATTATTAGATTAAATTGTTATTAAAAAATGCATGCAAATTGGTCAGGATACGATCTAATAAGGGCTTTTCCCCTTTTCTTGTGTAAGAATTCACGTTTTACTCACCTATTGGTGCATTTATGCCCGTTTAAGTGTGTTCGTTCTTATAACTAACTTTTCCCCATAAGACTCTGGGATAGGTATTTTTTTCATTATGCAATTTGAGCTATCATCGATTAAGTCGGGATTAATTTCACTGGATGCTGTGGATATGAATTCGGTCAGTAGGCAGGGTGAGGCGGCAGTATTAGTTTCTATCACTCAATATCGTGGTCGTCACTGCCTATTGTTGACTAAAAGAGCGTTACATATGCGACACCATGGCGGTGAAGTAGCCTTTCCGGGTGGGATGTGGGAACCAGATGATCAATTTCCAGTAATAACGGCTTTGCGTGAGGCTGAGGAAGAGATTGCACTCATGTCGCATCAAGTAGAGGTGGTGGGGCTATTGCCGAGTATGCCGACTAGAAATGGTACTAAGGTAACGCCTGTAGTGGGGCTGATAAATGCAGACGAGCTGTCTTTGAAGCCTAGCCCAGAAGAAATTGATAGCATATTTTATGTTCCTCTAGATGCTCTTGAGCCAAGTAAGCGCATTCGTACGGATATCTTTGCTAAGCGGAAAAAGCCACTATGGGCACCCGCTTATGATTATGAGGGGCATGAAATTTGGGGGTTTACTGCCGGTGTGATCAAGGTATTGTTAGAGCGTTGTTTTAAAGTTCACTTTGAGCGTCAACATATGGCGCCAGAGAAAGAGTGGTAGTGCTAGAATGTTAGAGGTGAATATTGTTATGGTTGTGGAATATTATGTCGGTAAGTGATGATAAGCAAGGTGGGGGTCAAAAGGACCGACAAGAGTTACCCGTTGCTTCTCCTTGTGTGTCAGTGTGTGCCTTGGATAGTAGTGATATTTGTACCGGGTGTTATAGGAGCGCAGATGAAATACGCTTGTGGGGTGTGATGAGTAATCAAGAAAAGCGAGAAACCCTCTCAAAGGCTTATTCTAGAGAAAAATTGGTTAACCCCTTCTTGTAAACTTATTGGTTTTCTTCTGACTCAGAGATTAATCGAACTTTGGCACTACTGATCATGGTAGTGCTTACCTCTGTTGTTTCAAATACGTAGTCTTCAATTTTAAAGCTAATGTGCCCTTTGGGGATGTTCTCCAAATATTCCATCATAAGCCCGTTGAGTGTTTTTGGCCCATTTGTGGGTAACTCCCAAGCCAATTGGCGGTTGATGTCGCGTATAGAAGTCCCGCCATCAATGATATACCAGTCATCATCTAATGACTGAATTTCGGCTTCGTCGGGATTGCCCAAATCGGTTGTAAAGTCGCCTACAATTTCCTCTAAAAGGTCCGCCAGTGTAATGAGTCCTTGGATATCCCCGTACTCATCTACGACTAAAGCCATGTTATGTTTTTGGTTTTTAAATTGGATCAGCTGTGTGTGTAAAGACGTGCTCTCGGGCACAAAATAAGGCTTGCTTAGGTGTTCGCGTATATCAGCGTGTGTTAACACTTGTTTATTTTTGAGGAGGCGTGGCGTATAGCGTAAATGTAAAATGCCAATAACATTATTAATATTGCCTTCATAAACGGGAAGGCGGGTATAGTCGACAGTTTCTAGTTGCTGGAGAATTTTCTCGATAGGATCTTCGAGGTTAATCCCAATGACCTCACTACGTGGAATCATGATATCTTCGACAGAGGCCTTTTCTAAGTCGAGGATATTTAATAGCATATCTTGGTGTTCGTCAGGAATTAAACCTCCAGCTTCGCCCACTACGGTACGGAGCTCATCGGGGTTTAGGTGTTCATGAACATGTGCATCGGTTGTGTTGACGCCGCAAAGCCGAGCTAGGCCATTCGATATAGAGTTAACTAACCAAACTGCAGGATAAAGGATAAATAAAAGTGGTTTTAGCACCCAGCTAAAAGGGAATGCGACTTTCTCGGGGTACAGTGCCGCGATGGTTTTGGGCGTGACTTCTGCAAAAATTAATACGACTAAAGTTAATATGACACTGGCAGACAATACGGCATCTTCGCCATAGAGGCGAATGGCAATTAGGGTCGCGATAGCAGCAGCGATATTGTTGACTAAATTATTACCGATTAAGATAACGCCTATCAGTCTATCTGGGCGTCTGAGTAGGCTGGCTGAGCGCTTGGCACCATGATTGCCTTTCTTCTCTAGGTGGCGTAAGCGATAACGGTTTAGTGACATCATCGCTGTCTCTGAACTGGAAAAAAAACCAGAACAGAGGATAAGAATACCGAGGGAGCCAAAAAGGAAGCTCAGAGGGATATCGTTCAAGAAAGGTTCAGCCTAAATAGTCGATGGACGTTTATATTAAAGGGTTTTTTCGCTTTCGCAAGAGTTTTGGTTTTGCATTTATTGTGAAGATTGCATATTAATTAATGATTCTATACAACCCGATGCTAATTCTGATTTATCAATAATGCTACAGCCAGCCCAAAATAAGGTATTGTCTTCATCAGCAGATTGGCACCACAAGCATTCAATGCCAAGAGTAAATTGACTTTGTAAGTTGACGCTGCTGGGTAAGATAAGACTGATTTGGTGGGACGAGTCTAGTTTTAGATTGCCGCCTAGCAGCAGTAAACCTTCTTGGTGAATATCCACCAATTTTCCCACGGTTTGCTTTTGGAGTTTGTCGATGACACGAATATCAGACGATAACTGATGTCGTTTCAGTCGTCGTCTATTGGATAAGGCATTCGGTGTGACCACTAGAATTTATCTCCCTAAATAAGTTGAGTGACTTACTCTAGTTACGCGATTTAGCTTCTTTATCTAATTTTTGGAAAATGCGTTCAAGTGCACGTTCGAATAATGGCTTGGTGCTACCGGCAACAATTTGTGCATCTCCAGACATAATTTTGCGTGCTAATTCTAATCGAGAAATCATGACAACTTTATGACTGGTACTATCCACTAGCATATACTTCATTAATTTTGAGCTAAAGCCATTGACCTTGAGTCTGACATTGTCTTGAAACTCAAACCACGTTCCGGGCTCAATGAGTTTGAGATAATTAATGACTTTCTCTTCTTCTGCCGTTGCTTTTTCTTCTTCCTGTTTGATGGGTTCAGGCTCTTTTATCGGAAGTGGTTTTGCTTTTTCTTCAACGGTTTGAGGTTTTGATTCTACCTCTACAGGAGTTTCAGTTTTGTCTTGAATGGGCTCAGCTTGTTTAACGTATTTTTTGACTGTTGCAATTTTTAAGGCAGTTAAATCAACCAATATTTTTTTCGCTTTGGTTTGGTCGTAGCCCATTGTATTAAAACCGATTTTAATGGCGGTTAAAATACCATTAAACCTAGGCTCCAGCTCGCGCCGGTCAGCGTCGTCATTAGCGAAGTTGAAGAAATAGGCAAGCTCATCAACAACACGCAATGCTTGTTTCCACAAGGCTTCGTTATTACTGTCTCGTAATTGGAGAAGAGTTAAATACGTAAACCAAGGTTTAAGCAGTTGAATCACGGCAGAAGGGAGCTTAATTCCTTTTACGCGAGACTCGAGTTCTTTTTTTCCACGCTGTTTGGCGAGGCGTAAACGTTCCTGCCCTTGAACGCGCTCAATCGTATTGCGTTCTTTTAATTGATGCTTGTGATTGAGTTTGTTTTTGAGACGGTTGAATTCAAATAAGATCTCAGCGAATAGGCGAACATCATTTTTAAATTCATCCATGATACGTGTAACGACAGCTTTAATCTCGTTATACATATCATACTGAGCCGACCCATCATTATCGACCCAGTTAGCACCGGCCTCAGCAAGACTATCAAGTAATAGTCGGGCAGGGTGTTCTGGTTTTTCGAAAAACTGAGTATCAATAAAGGCCAGTTTAAGGAAAGGTGTATGCAGATGACTCAGTAATGTTTTGACTGAGTCGGGTAAGCTATCGTCCGTTAAAATATACTCAAATAAGATGCCCACCAAATCGATGGTGTACATATCTTGCGGGTCTATTTTTCCGTCGGGAGAGTCTTTAGAAAGCTCATCCGCAATCTGTTTGTTGGTTTCTATGATGCTTTGCGGGTCTAGGTTTTTTGCTTCATGTACTAATACGGTTTTAGTCGATTGGATATTTTCTACCGCATCAATAATTTGTTGGTTAACAAATAGAATGGGTGGATGAGATACTTTTTGGCTAGGGTCGCTATGCTGAGGTGCGACATCTGATACAACGGGAGGTTTACTGGGCCCTTCATCAACTTCATAGCTGCGCGTCTGTTGTAGTAATGAGCGAATAGCGTATACCAATTGAATTTGGTCGCCATCTTTTATGGGCTGATCATTGTAGATCTCATCATTATTTTCGGCTTGGCTTTCAGTCTCTTCTAGATACGGGTTTTTATCTACATTACCTTTGACGTCATAGGTATTTTCAGTGACGCCTTTATCGTAGCGAAGGTTAGGTAATATTCCTTCAGAGATAAAATATTCATTCGTGGTACTGTATAGAGGTTCAAGGAATTTGTAGATTAGGCTAGCAAAAACTTTGTAAGCAGTTAACTTAGATTCGGTATTGAGCGATGTTAAGGCCAAGCTAGAGCGCAATGCGACACAAAACTGCAGAGGTGAAATTGGGTTGTTATGTTCGTTTACGACTTCCCCGCCGTTGATGCTACCGAAGCGTTTTTCTAATCGCCACAGCCCATCTTGAAACTCGATATTACTTTCATGGGCAATTGTTTTGATAGCGATGGTCTCTTCTAACTCATCATTGTCGATGAGAGACCATATTTTGTCGTCAGGATGTGGTTCACGAAGGTAGGTAGACAGCGCTTTACGCTGAAATAGGTCAAAGCCATGGTTGATTTGGTCACCAAAATTTAGCTTTAGACGATCTACACTTTCTTTGAACTCGTTAAGGTTATCCATTGCCACCAGATTACCCTGATTGGTGGTCGCCTTATCGATATTGTCATTTAGCTTTTCTTTTGCGATTTCAACAAAGTCTTCAAACAACATATCTGCTTGATTGACTGCCACCTCCTGACAATGATTAATCCAAGCCGCCACCTTGATATCATAGGTAGTAACTTTGCCAGGCGTTATTGAGCGCAAATGCGGTCGAGGCTTATCAAGCGATTGTTTATTTTCAGTCATAGACTTCACCCTGACTTCAGGTTATTCCTTCATTGATTAAAATTGTAGCCAATCATATGGCTCGCAAAATAGGCAATATTACAACAATAAAGCCTATTAGAACCGATAATACTTGCATAAATGTGATCTGTGTCACATTAGTATAGGATAAAGTAAGGCGGTTTGCCTATAAATAAATAGTCGATATATGACGCATTTTATAGTGTCAATGGTTGTTTATTATTAACTCTAAGACGACCTTGCTGCCAAAGTAGCCCAGCATAAGTAGGCAGAACCCACTCAGAATCCATTTGACAGCGGTATTCCCACGCCAGCCCAAGCTGTGTCTCCCCCATAGTAAGCCCGCAAAGACAGCCAAAGCAAAGAGTGACAGAACGGTTTTATGGACAAGTTGCTGAGCAAAAATGTTGTCTAAGTACACAAAGCCCAGAACAATAGCCGCTGTAAGTAAAAGAACCCCCGCCCATAGTACTTCAAACATGAGTGATTCCATGGTTTGTAGTGGAGGCAATAGGTTTGTTGTGCCCGCTAGGCGGTGATGTTTGATTTGATAGCTTTGCCAGCTCCAGATTAATGCTTGTAGAGAGGCTATAGCCAATAAGCTATAAGCGACAACAGACAATAAAATGTGAGCCATTACTCCGGCGCTAACCGATATGGAATGAGGGTTTGACTCTTTTAATAATAGCGAAAAGCAGATGGCTAGAATAGAAATAGGAAACAAAAATATAAAAAGGTTTTGTAAGGGTTTCCTGATGCTGCTGCATAATACGAGAAAATTGATGACCAAGATTACTAAAGAAGCCATATGCTGAACGGCTAGATCAATGCCGGTTTTGCTCATCATTAAAGACATTATTCCGGCTGCATGAGATACAATTGCTAGAATAATTAAGGTGTACAAACTAGTTGTTTTAATGGGCTTTTTTTGCTTAATAAGCAAAAACAGGGTCACGCCTGCACATAGGTATAAACCTATAGCGGTATTGTTAATCAGAATAGCAGACATGAAATCGTTATTTTACCTTGGGTTCTGTCCAAGATCTTAGTGTGTCACAGCTAAACGGGGATGAGAAGTTGAATATCTCTCTTGTTGAGTAAAAACGCCCTGAGTATCAGGGCGTTTTCGTAATTTAAAGCTAACTTTGGCCTATGGCTTAAAGTGCTTTAACTTGACTGTTGAGTCGACTCTTGTGGCGTGCGGCTTTATTCTTGTGAAGAATGCCTTTGTCAGCCATGCGATCGATAACAGGAACTGCTTCGCTATAGGCTTTGTTGGCTAGGTCTTTGTCGCCAGCTTCAATAGCTGCGATCACTTTCTTAATCTGTGTGCGAACCATAGAGCGAAGGCTTGCATTGTGCTTACGCGCTTTTTCGTTTTGGATGGCACGTTTTTTTGCTTGGGGTGAATTTGCCACCGTTGAGCTCCTATATATAAGTAATAGAATAAATAATAAATAGCTATGTGTACGACTACCTGATTTGTCTTTTCATCATCGCATTCTCAGGGAATAGCCAGTGTTAGTGCTATAAAAGAGTTTAACTGCAATGTATAAGTGCAAAATCCAGATGTAATCGGACAAGGCTTAAAATCAGGGGGCGCAATTATGCCAGTTGACCATGGTTTGTCAACTAGTGCTTTGCTTTTTGAGAGTTAAGCTTTTGGTGCAAGGCCTACATTGGCATAGTCATTTGAGCTAAATTGGGCCACTCTACGGCGTTTTTTCCTTTCATAGTCATAATCGACTTCATTTTGAAAAAATAGAGCTTGGTTTTCACACTCTATACAGCAGTCGGCACCTAACTTTTGTAATATGCTGCTATAGCGCTGCGCTTGTTCATACACAAGGCCGCGCTTAAGAGTGATCATCTTCCCGGAAAATAGGCGTGAAAGTGCTTCCTGATCCGTTAGCTTAAAGGCTTTTGAGAAGCGCTCAGATACCTCAGCACTTGATTTCCCATCGAGGGTATTGCCAGAAAAAACAACTTTATAGGTGGTGGGTGAACTCATAAACTTATCCTTAATATGTCCTTAAAATATGAGATAGCTAGTCAAAAGCATTTCAAATGTATGTTAAATAATCTAATTGACTTAATTTTATACAAAGTCAAGCGAAAAAGCCAGTTTTAAGACGCAGTTCTACTTTTTAAGCTACTTTTTGTGAAAAATGTGACTCTCGTCGCATTATGCTTAAAAATTGCTTAACCATAGTGCCTGATAGGGGGCGATAACCATTTCTTCTCCTTGGTTTTCGAGTTGGGTGCCGCTAATTAAATCATGCCACTTATCGGTCACAATAAGGTTAATGCTAGAGAGCTGGATAGTTTGGGGAGTATCACTGATATTGTGTAAGCAGAAGATACTTTGGCGTCTATCGGTACTTTGTCTCCAAAAGGCGAATATTTGGTCGTTGATGTGCAGTGTAAACTGGGTGGCACTAGGATGGAATGCTATTTGTTGTTTGCGTATGTGAATAAGCTTTTTCAATTGTTTTAAGACTTGGCTGCTATGGCTGGCGTCGTTTGATAGCTGTTCCGATAGTATTGGTGCGTCCCATTGATGGCGGTTAATGGCTCGATTATGCCCCTTGATTTTGACGCCCTCTAAGTCATTTTCTGTTGCAAGGAGGCTGTGTATGTAAAAAGCGGGTATTCCCTCAAGTGCAAGCATTATGGCGTGAGCACAAATAAAGCGGGGTATTTGCCATTGATCAGGTCCTTTTGTTGTCCCCTTTAATGCATCAAATAACGCAATATTAATTTCGTAGGGCTTGTTGACGCCGTTATCCAGAGCCCTCCACGAAATTTTCCCACCAAACGAATCCATGGTGTTGGTGAGTGTTTCAATCTCTTCATCGCTCAATAAGCCTTCAGCGGGCCTTAATCCAATGCCATCGTGGGAAGCAATAAAATTAAAATAAGTGGTGCCGTTTTGCGCTGGCGGCATGGTCATCATCCAACTCTTCAAATAGCGACAATCACCGGTAATTAAGGTGTTGAGTAAGAGCGGTGGAAGAGAGAAATTATAAATACAGTGTGCTTCATTGCCGTTGCCAAAATAGGACAAGTTTTCGCGGTTGGGAATATTGGTTTCTGTAATGATGATGGCATCTTTTTGTGCGTGTTCTATTAGTGTTCTTAGTAGTCTGACTATCTCGTGGGTCTGTGGCAGATTAATACAGCTAGTGCCTAATTCTTTCCATAAAAATGCAACAGCATCAAACCGGAAAACACGTATACCGTGGTCAAGGTAATAACGGATAATACCTACCATCGCACAGAGAACATCTGGATTTTGAAAGTCCAAGTCGACTTGATCGTGACTAAAGGTACACCATACATGTTTGGTTCCAGCTTCTGTTTCAGTCTCTCGCAGCAATGGCGTTGTTCGTGGTCGTACCACTTCAGATGTATCAACATCGGGCGACCTTGTAACAAAAAAGGTATTTCCGGGTGGTTCATTGCGAATAAATTGTCGAAACCATTCGTTATCTTTAGAGCAATGATTGATAACGAGATCAGACATAAGTCTGAAATCTCGACTGATTAGGTCAATATCATCCCATGAACCCAATTCTTCGTTGACCTGTCGATAATTAATGACTGAGAAGCCATCGTCCGCACAATAGGGAAAGAAAGGTAGTATGTGTACAGTATTAATATGGTCGTGCAAGTATTGATGCATAAAATGATGCAAGCTTTTTAGGGGAGCTTCATTTTTGTTGATAATAGAATTGCCGTAGGTAATAACTGCAATATCATGCTCTGTCCAGTGGTTATGTTGATGTAAGGGCGTAAAACAAAACTCATCTAGACGCATGATCTTAATTAATTTTTTTGCCAGTGTTCTGTTATCTGCATCTGTGTAAATGACATTGAGATGATTCTCTAAGCGTTCGGCTAATTGGTCTATTGATACATTTTGCATGATTTAGATAGGTTTTCTGAAAGTTGATTGATGTATGTGGTTTTGTGGTGTTTTAAAAAAACAATCGGTTTAGCTATCATTGCTTCAAGTTAATGAACGTTGTTTGAGAGTAGTGTTTTAAAAGAAATTGTTTAAGAAAATTCTTTGTTATCTTCTTCAACTGCTTCATGTAAACGCTCGTATATGTCGGGTATGGCGCTAACAACTCGACTCCAGCTAGGAATAAAAGGGTTTTCCATTGGCTTGTCGATGAATTCCTGCCCTGCCTTCATTAAGTTTTTAGCGAACATTTCGACGGCCATCTCTTCTTTGTGAACATCAATGTTAAGTCCGTTAATGATGGCGTCATTTTTATATGTCTCGACAAAATCAAGCGCAATTCTAAAGTAAGTGGCTTTGATTGTGCGAAACGTCTCGTTTGTAAAAATAACACCTTGTGTTGCCAGTTTACGAAATAAAGCCTTACTGATGTCGATGGACATTTTCGAGAGGCCGGCAGTGGCGTCGTCGGCTGATAATTCTTGGTGTTTGTGGTCGTA
Source organism: Cellvibrionaceae bacterium (assembly GCA_050633525.1). Classification (GTDB taxonomy): domain Bacteria; phylum Pseudomonadota; class Gammaproteobacteria; order Pseudomonadales; family Cellvibrionaceae; genus CANLBN01. The sequence goes on along the minus strand of JBOEGR010000033.1, from coordinate 34,001 downwards.
GGTTTCTGCAATGTCAACCTGGCATAGGCGATTATTAGCATAGTTTCTATGAACTTCTGATAATACGCCTATCTCCAAACCCCAATCACTGGGGATGCGAATGTCGGAAATAACATCGCGTCTAAATGAAAATTCGCCAGCGAGAGAATAGCGATAACTATCCATATAATCTAAATAAGGTGAATCTCCAACAATACGTTTTAGTGCGCGCAGTAAGGGGGTAACGAGTAAGCGACATACGCGACCATTCATATTCTGCTCTGCAATACGAGCATAATACCCTTTGCAAAATTCGTAGTTAAAATTAGGGTTTGCAACAGGGTATATCAGTCTTGCGAGTAAACGGCGATCATAGGTTAAGATGTCGCAGTCATGCAGGGCGATAGATTCACTTTTCCCAGATGAAAAAATATAGCCTAAGCAATACCAAACATTTCTACCTTTTCCTAATTCTTGGGGAGCCAGTCCGCGCTCTTTTAGTTCTTTATCTATTGCTTGTAAACGTGGTCCATCATTCCATAGCACCCGATGGTGTTGTGGGAGTTTTCCAAAAAAATTGAGAGCATGTCGATACTGTTTTTCATCTGCTCGATCTAAACCAATCACAATTTCGTTCAAGTAAGGAACTTCTTTTAAGTGCTTAATAATATTGGGTAGTGCTTCCCCTTCTAGCTCGGAAAATAGTGATGGTAAAAGTAATGACATTGGTCTTACTTTTGAAAAACATTCTAACTCATATTCCAGCTCGTCAAGTTTTCTATTTGATAGGTCATGCAGTGTCGTGATGATGCCGTTTTGATAAAAGTCACCCATGATTGGTTCCTGTAATTGCTTAGTTTATTTGTATGGTTAAATTTATAATTCTGTCTCTATGTGTTCAAAGAAGAGTGTTTCGATTGCTTCTGACCATCCTTCAGGTCCCGTTTTATCGGTCATTATTTTACAGCGGTGCTCAAATTTTGGTGGTTTGTTCACAGGTGATTTTACGACAATGGCGACATCGGCCGCTTTTAGCATGTCGACATCATTGTTGCCGTCGCCAAGCGCAACAATTTTCACCTTTTTTTGGTATTCTTTTTCGTAATGTTTTGCCAGCCATGTTGTTGCACTACCTTTGTTGGTGTGTCCCATTAAGTGGATAAAACGTCCTCCTTCGGTAAAGTGAATATGTTGCTTGTGTAAGTGCCAAAAAAATTGTTTACGCTGGTCGGAGTTGCCTAACCATTGCAGTGGTTCTGTATAACGCCTATCCATTGAGCATTCAGCTTGCTCTCGAGACAGGCTAGTGATGCGCATAATGTCTTCTACGCTCGATTGATGATAGCTTCGATAGTACTGTTTGAATTCAGGCGGTAATTTATTGAGTTTTTCAATTAGTTCGGTTCTGGGTTTGCCTAAAGTTACTTCCCAATAAGGGCCTAGGCTTTCACTGCCTTCTGGTTGATTAGCAAAGTAGTTCTTGGGGATCATTAGTCCAGAACCATTTTCAACAATAAAGGGGTGTTGGTTGTTAAGTGAAGACCGCAGCTCTTCAATTTCGCTTGCTGTTTTGCTGCTATTGATGATGATTGGCATCTTATGCCTTTTTAATTTTTCTAACGTCTCAAGTGCTGCCTCAAAACTATAATTATGATGGTCGAGTAAGGTGCCATCGAGATCCGTTACCACTATCCAGTTGTTCCCTTCATGCTGATTAGCTTCTTGATGTATTTCCATTGTTGATCCTTTTTGCTATTTGATGTTGGTAGTCAAGCTCAAACACAACATCAGCTTGCTTAGGTAAATAGCATAGCATGTGTTCAGTTAATCTCTGGTAGTGTTCAATAAATCGTTGTAATTCAGTGGTATTCATTATGTTTGCAGTACTACTTTCGTTATTTTGTGCATTATGAGATTGGCGTAGCTTATCTTCTTGTTTTTGACGCCATTGATAAACACATTGAAAGTCGGGTGCTTTCAGCATAATTAAGTGATCGATGTTAGAAAATAACGCGCGGTATTCCTTATCGATCAATGTATTGATCTCTTTCCTCCAGTGGCCCTCAGAGTCTTCTTTTTCTTCTAGCATATTGACAGCTTTGGATAAACTGTTGGAGTCTTGCGCGGTAACACCAATACACCATCCTTCGAGTAATATAATGTCGACAGGGGTTTTAATTTGACTCCATTGGCTGTTTGGGCACCTATTGTCAGTGGCTTTATCAAAGCGAGGGATTGCGGTTACACCTTGATGTTGCTGTAAGTCGAACAGGGTTTGTTTTAGTAGTTCGGTGTCATGGGTGCCAGGTACGCCCCGGGTTTTAAATAGAGGGTGTTTGTTTAAAGCAAGTTTTTGGCGGTATTCCTTGGTGTGATAAAAATCATCGATTGAAAGGTTAGCTACCGTTCTGTTGTAAGTCTTGGTTAGCAGTTGTTCTAAGAAAGCCGCCAATGTTGATTTGCCACTGCCTTGGGAGCCATTGATACCAACAAGTAACGTCGTTTTTCCTGTTGCTAGTGTGTTGATCTCGTCTGCTAAGGGGATAAAGTATTGGGTCGCTAAAGCATGGTAGTGCACGGGTAGGCTTTGTTTTATGCAGAAGTTTTTTAGTAGTGTTTCTGCTGAGGTGTTGCTTCCCATTGGTAGAATCCCGTTATTAGCGTATAGCGATTACTTTTGTGACGCGCTCGCTTATTGTTTCGGCTAACTATATTGTTTTGATGTTAGTGCATGCTTATTCAAGTTAATGCAAGGTTCGTGCGCAATTGTTCTTTGGTCGTACTCTGAATGTTTTTGGAGTGATGGTTCCGGTCGATCTTGATATCCAGTACACTCGCGCTTTCTATTGGGTCATCGAGAGTGAGACGAATATTAATCCTACAAATAAGAGTGTCAGAAAAGGTAGTTTGCTCAAGTCGGGTTTGATTGTAAGCACCATGACAATGCTTTCTCGGGTGCTTGGTTTAGCCCGTGACGTGGTATTTGCGCACCTTATTGGTGCGCAATCGGGTGCTGATGCCTTTTTTGTCGCATTTAAAATCCCCAATTTCTTGCGCCGCCTATTTGCTGAAGGCGCTTTTGCTCAAGCTTTTGTCCCAGTGTTGTCGGAGTATCGTGAAAAGGGCACTAGGGAAGCCGTTCAAGGGCTTATTGATCGAGTCTGTGGTTGTTTGGGTTTTACTTTATTACTCTTGAGTCTATTAGTGGTGGTTGGTGCCCCAGTAGTAACCACCATATTCGCTCCTGGCTTTTGGAATGACCCTGACAAATTTGATTTGGCTCAAGGTATGCTGCGTATTACCTTTCCTTATCTGTTGCTTATCTCGCTGACTGGCTTTGCCGGAGCCATCTTAAATAGCTATGACCGCTTCGCTATACCTGCGTTTACACCAGTATTGCTCAATGTATGCCTTATATCGTCAGCCATATGGGTTAGCCCTTATTTCGACCCCCCCGTTATTGCACTCGCTTGGGGCGTGTTGGTTGCGGGTATGGTACAGCTGGCGTTTCAAATTCCCTTTTTATGGAAGTTAAAGTTATTGCCTAAACCTAAGGTTGATTTTAAAGATGAAGGGGTTAAGCGAGTATTGATGTTGATGGCGCCCGCTATATTCGGTGTGTCTGTCTCTCAGATTAATTTGTTGCTGGATACGGTGTTGGCGTCCGCTTTGCCTACGGGTAGTATTGCTTGGCTGTATTATTCTGATCGTTTAGTGGAGTTGCCGCTTGGAACCATTGCCATCGCGATCGGCACTGTCATTTTGCCAAGCCTTTCACGGCAGCACGTCACAGACGATACGACAAAATTTAGTTCAACAATGGATTGGGCATTGCGATGTATTTTGTTGATAGCGATTCCATCTGCTCTAGCGTTGTTTGTATTGGCGCAGCCGATTTTAAGCACCTTATTTGAGTACGGTAAGACCAATGCGAATGATATCCTTATGTCGTCATATAGCCTCAAAGCCTATTCGTTGGGTTTGCTCGCCTTTATGTTAATTAAAGTATTAGTGCCGGGTTACTTCTCACGGCAAGATACAAAAACGCCGGTGAAGATAGGTATTATTGCGATGGCCATTAATATGCTGTTCAATTTATTGTTAGTCATTCCTTTTCATTTTATTTGGCAGCTGGGTCATGTTGGTTTGGCCTTAGCGACGTCACTTTCTGCATTTGTGAATGCGGGTTTACTTTATCGGGGCTTGCGCAAAGAAGGTATCTATCAGCCTTTTGCGGGGTGGAAATTATTTTTCTTCCGTTTGCTGGCTGCAAATGCAATTATGGTCTTGGTTGTTGTGCTTGGCTTAGAGTATTTGGGTGATTGGTCTGGTTTGGATGCGACTAAACGTATTATTTATACTGTATCAATTTGCACCGTTGGTTTTAGTGCCTACGCGTTGTGCCTGTTTTTATTTGGCTTGCGATTAAGGCATGTAAAGCAAGCGGGTTAACTATTCTTAGGCAGTTTATGTTGTCGTTGGGCGCTGTGACTTATTCTAATGCAGGCCGGTCATTACATTTTGTATAAATTAATAACAATATTTAGGAGATGAAAATGGAAAATATTGATATCGGTTCTTTGTATCAATCTGCAATTGGTTATATCACTACTTATGGCGTTCAGTTTTTGCTCGCTTTATTGGTTTTGTTAATAGGCTTGTGGTTGATCGGTAAAATCACTCGCGTCGTGAATAGCCAGTTAATGTCTAATGTTAAAGATGTAACGCTGGCTAAGTTTCTGAGTAGTGCGCTCAATATTGCCTTAAAAGTGATGTTAGTGATTAGTGTTGCTTCTATGGTGGGGATTCAGACAACATCCTTTGTGGCCATTTTGGGTGCTGCTGGTTTAGCGGTCGGTTTGGCTTTGCAGGGTAGCCTGAGCAATTTGGCGGGTGGCGTTATGCTGTTGATTTTTCGCCCAATTAGAGTTGGAGATTACATTGAGTCTCAAGGCTATGAGGGTGAAGTAAAAGAGATGGGTATTTTTGTTACGACACTGGAAACATTTGATAAGCGTCATATTATATTGCCGAATGGCCCATTAAGTAATGGTAACTTGGTTAACTTTACTTCTAGTGAAGAGCGCGCTATTGAGATTACCTTCGGTATTTCGTACAGCGATGATATGAAAGCGGCTAGAGACGCCTTAACTGCGCTGATGAACAGCGATGAGCGTGTCCTTTCGAATGAGGCAAATACTATTGCGGTCTGTGAGTTGGCAGATAGCTCAGTGAATATCCTTTATCGTGTCTTTGTAAAAACAGAGCACTACTGGGATTATTTTTTCGAAACACAAGAAAAGGGTAAGCTTGCTCTAGAAGCCGCAGGTTGTACTATTCCTTTCCCTCAGCGCGATGTGCACAATTATCAAGGTTCGTAATTAGTTTTCCTGGTATTTGGCTCTGTCTCTGCGGAGCCTTTGTTTTACCTCTTGCATTGTTTAAATGATATTTCGTGATAATATCATTTAAACAATGATCTTGTGATTGCGCTTCTACCCCATTCGTTATAAAGTCCTAACAATAATAAATATACTACTTTCCAGCGTAAGCTTATTTCTTGTTCTTTGAATAGGTTTTGTTGATTCTATTTGTTTTGTGCTAAGTTGGTAAGATTGGTGCATAAATAGAGATAAGTCCATATTGATTTAATGGTTTATTTGAGTTCTGCTTTATGAGTGTAAGTGAGAACAATGTTGAATTGATACGTAAAACTCGCCATTATGCTGAAGAGCATCTTGTTGTCAGCATTTGGGTGGTTGTATCTACTTTTGTGTTGTTACTTTCTGCTGTATTCTTCTCCTTTATTGTATCTTCGCCTTATTTAAAATTGTGTGTTGCTATTTTGATTGGTCTTTTAGTGACGCGTTGTTTTATTCTTTTTCATGATTATCATCACAAAGCCATATTGCAAAAATCTTGGTGGGCTAAACCTTTGTTTGATGTTTTTGGTGTGCTTGTTTTTGTGCCTAGTGGTATATGGAAGCAGAGCCATAATTTTCATCATGCCCATAATGCGGTTATTGAGACATCCCATATAGGTTCATTTTGGACGGTGTCAGTTGAAAAGTGGATGAGTATGACTCGCCTAGAACGTCTTAAGTATCGCTTTGTTAGACACCCTCTTACCTTAGTGTTAGGTCTGCTCACTGTTTTTGTTTATGATCATTGCATTAATAGCTTTGTTCGCCATCCTGTCAAAAATATCATGGGCTTGCTGGTGATCTTGCTGCATATTTGTATGCTCTTATTCGCATTTTATTTTGGTTTTTTATTTGATTATATCTTTGCTTGGTTGTTGCCCATTGCTATAGCTGGCTGCCTTGGCTCATATTTGTTTTATGCTCAGCATAATTTTCCCGATGTTATTTTATTAAATCGTCAAGAGTGGACTTATTCAGAAGCGGCTTTGAAATCAACTTGTTTTATAGAAATGTCAAAGTTAATGCATTGGTTTACGGGTAATATTGCTTGTCATCATGTTCATCATTTAAATCACCGAATTCCTTTTTATCGTTTACCTGAAGCGATGGAAAATATTGAAGAATTGCATTCTCCACTGAGAACATCGCTGCGTTTAAACGATATCATTGCATGTCTACAAATAAAGTTATGGGATCAGAGTGAAAATAGAATGATCAGTTTGCTTGATTTTAGTAAAAGAGCTAACCGTTGTGTCAGTACTTAATGTGTTTTTGAAACGTTCATTGTGCGAGGTGTGTTATGTCTAGTAAAAACGTGGAAATAGAGAATAAATTGATTGAGTTTATTGCTGGTCATGCAGAAGTAAACCCGTCAAGTTTGAATGCTACGATGCTGATTAAGAATACCGGGATCGATTCTATTGGTATTGCTGAATTAATGTTCGATATAGAAGAGCACTACAATATTGAATTAGACAGTGCGCAAGAATTACAGGATCGATTTGAATTGGGGACCATAAGTGATTTAGCCGGCCAGTTGGCTGAGAAGCTCGAGCCTGAGCTTGAAGTATAAAAAAATAGAATATGTAGAGAGTGTTGTGAGCCTTATTATGTTGCTGTTTAAGTTTGATGTAAAACAATGTTGAGAATTGCGATAACGGGTGTGAGCTGTATTAGTGCTCTGGGACACTCTTATTCTGAATTTTCTCAGCATTTATTGGATGGTTATTGTGGGGTAAAACCTGTTAGTTTATTTGATGAATCTAAAGTAAAAGCCAAGCATATGGCTGAGGTTAAAGGCTTCGATGCTAGTTCTCATTTTGAAGTCAAAAAACAGATGCCTTTTTTGGACCGCTTTGCCCAATTTGCTTTAATCAGTGCGCGTGATGCATTTAAACAGGCAGATATTCCTTCGGCAACGCTATCCGCTAATACGTCCGTTATTTATGGCACGGGTATTGGTGGCCAAACCACACAAGATGAGAGTTATTGGCGTTTATACGGAGAGCAGGCCAAGCGCTTACCTCCTTTTACTGTACCTAAGTTGATACCAAGTTCGGCAGCGAGCCATGTCAGTATCGACTTGGGTATTACTGGGGCAAGCTTTGGTGTAACGAGTGCCTGTGCTTCTTCTGCTCATGCGATTTGTATGGGGGCGATGATGCTTGCAGCGGGTCAGTCTGACGTAGCGCTTTGTGGTGGTGCTGAGGCTCCTATTAATGTCGGTACAGTAAAGGCTTGGGAGGGGATGAGAGTGTTATCCCCCGATTATTGCCGTCCTTTTTCTGCGGGCAGAGGAGGCGTCATTTTGGGAGAGGGGGCCGCTGCGTTAGTGTTGGAGCCCTATGATAAAGCTGAACAGCGAGGCGCGTCTATCTTGGCCGAATTGGTCGGCTTTGGTATGAGTTCAGATGCTAGCCATTTTGTAACCCCGAATGTCGAGGGGCCTGCATCTTCGATGACAAAAGCGCTAAGTAGTGCTGGTTTGGCTCCTAGCCAAATACACTATATTAATGCTCACGGAAGCGGTACTCAGCACAATGATGTAACGGAGACCGCTGCAATCAAAGCCGTATTTGGAGAGCATGCTAAACGTTTAGCCATTTCCTCTACTAAAGCCTTGCATGGTCATGCTTTGGGGGCTGCTAGTGCCATAGAGGCGGCAGCGTGTTTGGTTGCGCTTGAAAACCAAATAGCTCCCGGTACTCATTGTTTTCAAAGCCCTGATCCTGAGTGCGATCTCGATTACTTACCCAATGCCTCGAAAGCAATGCCGATAGAGTATGCGATGTCGAATTCATTTGCGTTTGGCGGTCTTAATACTAGTTTGATATTTAAGCGGGCAAGTTAATTATGAATAGCCATGCTTCGGGTTCGGTGGTCGATAGTCTCGGGTGGGTTTTCTCAAAGCAGCGTGAGCGCTTGGTCGAGCCTATTCATGATTACTTGAACCGGTGTGTTGATGACACTAACCCGTCTCGACTCTCATCACCCTATCTGGATCAGCTCCCAGTTTCATCTTCTTTGATTTTGGATGGCACTGGGCCTCGCTTGACTATTCAGCTGCCTTATTTAAGTGCGATGGGTTTAGAGACCATCAGCCGCTTTGATCGTGTCTTTGCTTTTTCTGGGGGTATAGGGGCTTATTGTGCTTATTTGGCTCAGGTGCACGGTTGTTTAAATCATGATTTGAGTCATTATCTGACCTCTATTGATCAGGAGGCAAGGCAGGCCCATCGTTTGCCCTTTGCGGCCATGATGAAGCTACTTAACAAATTTATATCTAAACAGCCCGTTTATTCTCATCTTTGTTATATGGACTTGTTTCGACATGTTATTTCAAAGGAGTTTTTGAGCTTGCCGATCGATGAGCTTGCGCCTAATTTTATTCCTTATGTGGCTATGCCGAAGATGCGCCGGCCCCTAGCAGTCACTGCGGAAAATGGTTTTGATAGGGCATCGATTACGGTTGCTGAACTTATGGCAGCAGGAATGAAAATACCTCACATCTATGATGGTGGTTCCCGTGTAAGGCGGTCTTCTCTGGCGATGGCTCATGATGCTGCCTACACTGCAGGGTATCTGCCGGTGCGTTCGAGATTGCTGGATTCTCATGATGCTACGGTAATATTGACCACTTTGATGGACGGTTTGCCGAAGCATGTCTGTGCCGTAAACGTCTTAGAGGGTAAAAAAGCGGATTATCAACGCGCTATCGATATTATTAGTCTCCTCTTCAATATTCCCAATAAGCGCTATCAGCGTGATTTAGAGCTGGCTTATCTTTAACCTAAATTCCGCAGTTGAATCTACTGTGGCCGTCTAAGGCACAGAATCTAAAGTGATTTCTTCACCTTAGCCACCCTCGCTACGATTCAACTACAGAATTTCGGTTTAAGATGACTACGGTTATTAACTGATCAACGTCTAATCATTTCCATTCTCCTTTTTTAGCCTAAGACTTTAGCTTAAGAACTGTCGTTTCTTGGGCGATGCCGTTATACTTGCTTGTTTTTGTGGGCAAGGCCTACTGACATTAAATGAATAGCCAGTGAAGACCTCAAAGCGGGAATTTATCCGCGGATTACACAACTTGCGTTCGGAGCATCACGGTAATGTGGTGACCATAGGCTCTTTTGATGGTGTTCATTTGGGGCATCAGGCCATATTGAAACAAGTGCTAGGTCAGTCTGGACGATTGCAGTTACCTTCTGTGGCAATGATTTTTGAACCTCAGCCCCATGAGTTTTTTGCGGGCGATAAAGCGCCACCTAGATTGATGCGCCTAGGTGAGAAAGTGCAGGCCTTATTTGGTGAGGGTATCCATCGCGTATTTTGTTTGCCGTTTAACGCTAGTCTGAGCGAGTTGTCGGCCTCTGATTTTATTGAGCGGGTCTTGGTCGAAGGCTTGGGTGCAAAATATTTAGTAATCGGTGATGACTTTCGCTTTGGCGCGGGCCGCACAGGCGATTATGCACAACTAGTCGAAGCGGGTCGCCAGCATGGTTTTACGGTCACTGATACGCAATCTTTTTTGATTGAGCAAGAGCGAGTCAGCAGTACGCGTATTCGTGAATTATTACAGCTCGGCCAATTTGAAGAAGCGTCTTGCCTCTTAGGTAAAGCCTATACCATCAGCGGTAGGGTGGTGAAAGGGAATCAGTTGGGGCGCGAGTTAGGAACGCCAACGGCGAATGTTCATTTGCATCGCTACCGTTCACCCTTGTCAGGTGTTTTTGCAGTAGTGACAACCTTGTCGAGTGGCGCATTAATAGAAGGCGTGGCCAATGTGGGGGTGCGCCCAACCTTAATTGCAGAAGGTCATGCACCCATACCCAAGCCGATTTTAGAAGTACACTTGTTTGACTGGCAGGGTGATCTCTATGATCAGCAAATTAAAGTTGAATTTAAATGTAAACTTAGAGACGAGAAAAAGTTTAATGGTTTGGCTGAGTTGCAGCAGCAAATTGCGATAGATGTACAACAAGCACATGATTTTTTTCATCACAACAGTTAACGATTTAATAGTAAGTAATACTTTGAGATCTTTGCACGGAAGATGAATTTGCTTTCAGGCAAAGGCCTCACTTTAAATAAATAGCCTAAATATTCATAACGATAGACACAATGACAGACTACAAAGCAACGCTTAATTTACCCAATACCTCGTTCCCAATGAAAGCCAATTTGGCGCAGCGTGAACCGCAGATCTTAAAAAAATGGCAGCAAAACAAAGTCTACGAAGGTATTCGAGCTGCTCGTGCAGGACGCGAACAGTTTGTTTTGCATGATGGCCCCCCCTACGCCAATGGCAATATTCATATCGGGCATGCGGTCAATAAAATATTAAAAGATATTATCGTTAAATCAAAAACCTTAAGCGGTTTTGATGCGCCTTATGTGCCCGGTTGGGATTGCCATGGCTTACCAATAGAACATCAAGTTGAAAAGAAAGTAGGTAAGGCGGGACAAAAGGTCGATGTAAAAACATTTCGGCAAAAGTGCCGTGAGTATGCGACCAAGCAAGTGAATGGCCAGAAAGCCGATTTTGTACGCTTAGGTATTTTAGGTGAGTGGGATAACCCTTATCTAACAATGAATTACAAAACCGAGGCGAACACCGTGCGTGCGCTCGGAAAAATCACAGAGAATGGGTATTTGATTCGTGGTTATAAACCCGTTTATTGGAGTGTCGTCGGTGGTTCCGCATTAGCCGAAGCGGAAGTGGAATACCAAGATAAAACCTCGTTTTCTATTTATGTTCGCTACAGTGTCGTTAATACTACCGAGTTAAGCTCTAAATTATCTGAACAGATAGGTGACGGCGATGTGTCTGTTGTTATTTGGACAACAACGCCTTGGACACTACCGGCTAGTTTGGCTGTCAGTGTTAACCCAGAATTGACGTATGTTGTCGTTCAAGCGGGTGCAGAGCGCTTATTGGTTGCAGAGGCTTTGCTTGAATCGGTGATGCAGGCAGGCGGTATTGAATCCTACGCTGTTGTTGCAACGGTAAAGGGTGATGCTCTGGAAAACTTGCAACTACAACACCCTTTTTATGGAAGGCAGGTTCCTATTATCTTGGGTGATCACGTGACCACGGATGCGGGTACGGGTTGCGTCCATACAGCGCCCGACCACGGCATGGATGACTTTGTTGTGGCTAAGCGTTATGGCATCAATACAATCAATTATGTTAACGGTGATGGCACCTATCATGATGGCGTCGAGCTATTTGCCGGCGATCATGTCTATAAAGTAGATGACAAAGTTATTGGTTTATTAGAAGAAAATGGAAAATTATTTTATCAAACAAAGTTTGTGCATAGTTTTCCTCATTGCTGGCGTACAAAGACTCCATTGATTTTTCGTGCAACCCCACAATGGTTTATTACCTTGGATCACAAGGATCTTAAACAGAGGATCAAAAAATCTATCGAAGGCGTTGAGTGGATCCCTGATTGGGGACAGGCTCGTATCGAAGGGATGGTTGCAAATAGCCCTGATTGGTGTGTCTCGCGTCAACGTACTTGGGGGGTTCCTATTACTTTGTTTGTGCACAAGCAGACGCAGGATTTGCACCCGAATACCGCAGAAATATTTGAAACAGTTGCACAAAAAATAGAACAAGAAGGAATGGACGCTTGGTTTGAGTTAACGGCGGAAGACTTGTTAGGCCAGGAAGCTGGCGATTATGAAAAAGTCACAGATACTTTAGATGTTTGGTTTGATTCTGGTGTGACCCATCATTCTGTTTTACGTGAGCGTGATAACTTACGTTTTCCCGCCGATTTATATTTAGAAGGTTCTGATCAGCACCGAGGTTGGTTCCAGTCGTCATTAAAAACATCCATGACGATTAATGAAGTGCCACCTTACAAACAAGTATTAACGCATGGGTTCACCGTTGATGCCGATGGCCGAAAAATGTCGAAGTCATTAGGCAATGTAATGTCGCCACAAAAAGTGACGAATGATTTGGGTGCTGATGTACTACGTCTTTGGGTGGCAGCAACTGACTTCAGTGCAGAAATGAGTGTCTCTGATGAAATTTTAAAGCGCACAGCAGATTCGTATCGCCGTATTAGAAATACTTCACGCTTTTTATTGGCTAACTTAGAAGGTTTTAATCCCGAGAGCGACCTTCTGCCTGTAGATGAATTGATTTCTTTAGATCGTTGGGCTGTTCAGCGCGCATCGACCTTACAAAAAGAGTTTGCTGCAGCATATGACACTTATCAGTTACATGTGATTTATCAAAAATTACAGCATTTTTGTATCGTGGATATGGGCGGTTTTTATTTAGATATTATTAAAGATCGTCAATATACAACAAAATCAGATAGCAAGGCTCGTCGTTCAGCTCAAACCGCTTTGTATCATATTGCCGAAGCGTTCACTCGTTGGATCGCACCTATATTAAGTTATACGGCTGATGAATTATGGGATGCATTGCCGCCTCGATCCAATAGAGAAGATAATGTTTTTCTCGCGGAGTGGTATGAATTTCCTGATGTCGCTGAAAGCGAAGGAAGTGAAGAAAGTAACGATAGTATGGGAGCGAATTATTGGGCCTTAATCGCTAATGTAAAAGACGCCGTTAATAAAGTGATTGAGGGTAAACGCAATGAAGGCCTTGTGAGTAAATCTCTAACGGCTTCAGTAACTCTTTATTGTGATGGAGAGCTAGCTCAGCAGCTACAACGCCTTGAAGACGAATTACGTTTTGTATTAATCACATCTTCGGCGACGGTTGTGAGTGGCTATTCAGTAGGCAAATCAGCAGACAGTTCAGCAGAAGATGCTGTAGCGACAGAGGTGGAAGGTTTGTTTGTGGTAGTTGAGCCTAACCCAGACCCCAAGTGTGCGCGTTGTTGGCATCAACGTCCAGATGTTGGCCAATTTCCTGAGCACCCTGAGTTATGTGGTCGTTGTGTTGACAATGTCGATGGTGATGGCGAGTTGCGTCATTTCGCCTAATGTCAATAAATTGGTCCTAATAAGCTAGTCCTAATACATGAACCCCAATAAATAGATAAACAGAATATGAATGCAGTAAAACAAAAAAGCCTATGGTTAGGTGTGGCTTTAATTATCTTTATTGTTGATCAGGTCACTAAAAGCTGGGCTGCCGGCACCTTATCTTATTCGGATCCGCAGTCATTTTTGCCGTATTTTAATTTTACATTGCTGCATAATTATGGAGCTGCATTCAGCTTCTTAAGTGATGCTGGTGGTTGGCAGCGTTGGTTTTTTGGCATCATTGCATTTGCGGTGAGTGTTTTTTTGGTGGTATGGATTGTTAAACTGGAACCGCGTAAAAAAATTGAGCTGGCGGGTTTGTCGTGTATATTGGGTGGAGCATTAGGTAACTTGTATGACCGCATTGTATTAGGTTATGTGATTGATTTTGTCGATTGGTTTTACCCGGTCTCAGATTCTGGTGTTGAATCATGTCTTCCCTTTTTTTATGGCCGACCTGAATTGCAAACTTGCCACTGGCCCGCTTTTAATATCGCTGACTCGGCCATACTCCTAGGTGTGGGTTTGTTAATCATCGATATGTTATTTTTAAATCAGGAACAATCACAGGAAAAATAGTATGGCATCGTTGTCAATTGGAGAGGGCATGCAAGTGACTTTGCACTTTGCCCTAAAGTTAAACAATGGCGAAGTGGTTGATTCCACATTTGAAAAAGAGCCAGCCCAGTTTACCTTTGGTGATGGCAATCTTTTAGATGGTTTTGAAAAAGCATTGGTTGGTTTAACTGAAGGCGCGAAAAAAACATTCACTATCGAGCCTGAGGCTGGTTTTGGTCAAAGTAATCCGAGTAATGTTCAAACTATTCGCCGTGATCAATTTGATGAAGAAATCGAGCTGGAAGAAGGTTTAATGCTGTCGTTTGCTGACGCGCAAAATACAGAGTTGCCCGGCGTTGTGACCGCCTTTGATGAGGAGTCGGTTACAGTTGATTTTAATCACCCGCTGGCGGGCAAAGAGATTCAGTTCGAAGTTGAAATTATTGCAGTTTCTCCTGCAGTTAAGCACTAGTTTTTATTTCTCTCGTTTTATTTTTTAATAGGTGCCTTTTTTACAGGTAAAGTTTCACAGGTAAAGTTATGACAGCTCAAATCAAACTTGCAAATCCAAGAGGCTTTTGTGCCGGTGTTGATCGTGCCATCGATATTGTTAATCGTGCCTTAGATGTTTATGGTCCGCCTATTTACGTACGCCACGAAGTGGTACATAACAAATTTGTTGTGAATGCTTTGCGTGAGCGTGGTGCTATTTTTGTTGATGAATTGGACGAAGTCCCTGACGATAAAATTGTCATTTTTAGTGCACATGGCGTATCTAAAGCCGTTAAGAAAAATGCTGAAGAGAGAGAGCTGGAAGTCTTCGATGCAACCTGCCCCTTGGTGACCAAGGTTCATCTAGAAGTAACAAAATATAGCCGCAGTGGTACGGAATGTATTTTGATTGGTCACGAAGGTCACCCAGAAGTGGAGGGCACGATGGGGCAATATAATGCCAAGTATGGTGGTGCAATTTACTTAGTTGAAGATGAGCAGGATGTACTAGAGTTAAATGTCAACAACCCTGAGTCACTGTATTACGTCACACAAACAACCTTATCGATGGATGACACCGCTAGAGTGATTGCTGCATTGAGAGATCGTTTTCCTGCCATTCAAGGCCCTCGCACAGATGATATTTGTTACGCCACTCAGAATCGCCAAGATGCGGTCAAGCAACTAGCTTTGGAGTGTGACTTGGTTTTGGTCGTTGGTTCGCCCAATAGTTCTAATTCTAATCGTTTGCGTGAATTGGCAGAGCGCTGTGGTGCTGAAGCTTACTTGGTTGATTCAGCCGATGATATTGATGCCACTTGGTTAAATAATAAAAAGAGTATTGGCGTGACAGCGGGAGCGTCGGCACCAGAAGTGTTGGTTCAGGAAGTAATATCTGCACTCGAGGAATTAGGTGCTTTACCTCCTCAAGAAATGCCCGGAGAGCCTGAAAACATTAGCTTTTCACTCCCGAAGGCGCTCAGAATCGCTTAAATCGATCAGAAAATATTGGTTTTGTGACCTAGGTAACATTTAACCATTCCCATATTCAACTAATCTCTAAAAACCAACCGCTTGTCTGGCTAGCCATGGTGCTTGCTGATAGGCGGTGTATAGTTAGATCATGAAGAGAAAAATGATGAAACATAAGCAAAATCAATACGGGTTTACCTTGGTAGAGCTGTTAGTTTCTTTGGTCATATTTGGTGTCCTAGTCGGAGCAGGTGTACCAAAGATGGTCGACTTTTTGGACAGCATGTCCGCTAGGTCAACCTCTGGCCAGTTACTGAATTCGTTGAATTACAGCCGAGGCCAGGCTGTTGCTCGAGTCGAGAATGTGACTATTTGTGCCGGGGTAAATTGCCCGAATGGCGCTAGCTGGGATAGTGGTTGGACTGTCTTTGTTGATTTTAACGGTGATGGCTTAATTACTGCTGGCGGCGGTGGCCTTGCAGCCGATGAGGTATTGAGAGTCCATGATAATACCGCTAATGTGACCACAGTGCGGGGTGCAGCAGGTGTCACTCGTATTACTTATAATAGCCTTGGTGAGAATCAAACTCCTGGGGCCGCAGTGAGCTTTCGAATCTGTGCCGAAAATAACGATACAGCGGCAGCCCGTACAATCAATGTTACCAATATTGGAACTGGTACTTCAACTTATGGGGCCGTCTCATGTCCTTAAATTCCGTTTTATCTATGCCAAAAATACTTAAATCTCAGTGCGGTGCAGGCATTATTGAGGTGATGGTGTCTCTGTTAATTCTTGCCGTTGGACTTTTGGGCGTCCTCAGTTTACAAGCGAATGGTTTAAACAGTAATCAGCGAGCCGAGTTTGTGGGGCAGGCCCAAATATTAGCCCAAGATATGGCGGATCGAATTTTGGCTTATGGCAGTGCAGAGACGAATGGCAATAGAGGCGCTATTACTGGGCAGTATGGCGCTACAGATACATCCAGTCCGGTTACTGACCCTAATTGTGAAGATCCTGTTGCCGGTGGTGGTTGTGATCCTGCTAATACCGTGACCTATGATCAGGCAGCTTGGCAACAGCTGTTCAATAGTGACGATATTTCGCTTCCTAGTGGTCGTGGAACGGTAACTTGGGCTGCACCTATTTACACCATCACTATCTACTGGGACCAGGATCGTACTGGTGCCACAGGTACTAATTGTGACAGCAGCGATAAATCTGCAACGGGTAACTTAACCTGTTTCCGTATGGAGGTAAGACCTTAATGAAGCTTGTTGATAGTTCAATGAGACAGCATCAATTAGGTTTGGGCCTAATTGAGTTGATGATCTCCATGTTAATTGGCCTGTTTATCATGGCAGGTGTGGTACAGATGTTCAGCACAACCACTCAAAATGCGGTTGCAAACACGGGTTTGTCTCGAATCCAAGAAAACTCTCGCTACGTCTATGCCCGTATTACAGAGGATATTGCTCAAACAGGTAATTTGGGGTGTGTTAGTACGACTGTGAGTCGTGATACCGGTGATGGCCCAGAAAATTTCTTTGCTAATAATAATTTGCTTGGCCTCGCCAGTGCCGCGGGTGAACCCTTTGACTTCAGTTCAATCGTGAATGGTGATCAAGCTGCCAATGCTGCAACGAATCCTGCGGGTCTTGTAGCCGCAGGGACGGATACGTTTAGAGTTCGGTATGTCAATCATCGGTTTAGAATTCCTTTAGCTGTATCCTACTTCCCGAACCCTAACTCTGTGGCAACAAATTTCGTTATTATTGATCAGGCAGACAATAACTATCCACGGTTGTCTCAGTATCAAGTTGTTGCCTTAACAAATTGTGAAATTGGTGCGGTATTTATGATCTCTAATGACCCTTCAGTATCAGCGGGTAGAATTGAGTTCGATACGGGTATTGTGGCTCCTAACAATGGGATAAATGGAGGGCAATTTAATGTTCGTAATACTCTGGAAGTTGGCCTCAACTCTTTTGTTCCTGTTGAAATCGATACTAATAGAGAGACAGATAAAATTGGCTTAACACCCACTTATCTTTACGGCGGAACCACTGGCTCTTCTCTTTACTTTATTGGTACGGCAGCTTCAGCCGGTGCGGGGGAGGTTTGTGTGCCAGGCACAACACCTCAATATTGTGCTTTGTTTCGACGTTTTGAAGGAATTAACGAGGAGTTGGTTGAAGGTGTCTCGAATATGGAAGTGTTTTATGGTTGGACAGATGCGGCTGGGCTCCTTTTCTTTTCCAGAGCGAATGGTGTAACCGATTGGAGCCGAGTGGATCGCTTGCGTGTTGTGATGGAGTTTAACTCAATTGAAGGCGTATCGTCTCAGGGCAACACTGTAGATACTTCGGAAAATGGTTTAATTGTTCGGCAAGTAGAAAGAACATTTAATCTCTCTAACCAACTTTAATCTTTATATATCGGTATTCGATAGCGACGAGGATATCATTGTGATGGTAACGAAACGTAAGTATCAGCAAGGTGTGGTGATTATTATTGCGCTTGTGATGCTATTGGTCATGACGGCAGTGGGTGTGACCTTAATGTCAGGCGCCACCCTCCAAGAGCGCATGGCGGGTAGTAGTCGCCAATTATCCATTGCACGTATTAATGCCGAAGCCGCGCTG
Source organism: Cellvibrionaceae bacterium (assembly GCA_050633525.1). Taxonomy (GTDB): domain Bacteria; phylum Pseudomonadota; class Gammaproteobacteria; order Pseudomonadales; family Cellvibrionaceae; genus CANLBN01. The sequence goes on along the minus strand of JBOEGR010000033.1, from coordinate 15,912 downwards.
CGCCAAGCAGAAACAGTGATGGATAATATGAATATCCGCACTCGAGAAGATGTGTCTCTTCAGTTTGATGGCCCTGGTGATGGACGATATGTTGGTGTTCGAGACTTAGGGGAGCGATCAGGTTTCGATGAGCTGGATATTGATTTATCTGAGCCTGAAAGTTGGACATCGACCAATTCAGTTGCCGCAGCAGCAACGGCGACCAGTGCAACTCTTCCACGATATGCGATTGAATATATTGGGCGATTATCGATTAGAGGTTCTTCTCAAGGGATTGATATTAGTAAGGGAGCTCCTGATAAACCAAATACAGATCCATTCGTGTTTCGAATTACCGCTATTGGTTACGGGGCTGATGATAATTTAACAGCCGTTCTACAAAGTATTTACTCTACTGCTAGTCGATAGAGATCCCTACTGAGGTGGGTTATGAGACAAAAGACTTCCCTATTTAAATCCCTGACATTGGCGGGGGCAACACTGGCTAGCTGCAATGCGCTGGCTGCGCCCGGTATTTTAGAGGATTTACCGCTCAATATTTCAACCAGTGTGCAGCCGAATATTTTCTTCTTATTAGATGATTCCGGCAGTATGGATTGGGAGGTACTTCAATCTTCAGGTGCGCGAGCTAGTATTTATGCTGGTAATCCAGATAGCGGCAATATTGACCTGACACCTACACCCTCTGATCAGACAGAGCTGCTAGAGTCTTGTGCCTTATACAATGTGATGTATTACGATCCCGCTCAGACTTATACACCTTGGGTGGGCGTCGATATTAATGGTAACCCCTATGCGGATCAGATTCCTACAGCCGCAGCAGTGAATCCATTTAATCCTGCGCTGGGTAATCAAAATTTAGTGACACAGAATGATGGTGCTTTGGGTATACCCGGTTATATCCCTTTTTCTGATGTCAACGGCAATGGATTATTTGATGTTGGCGATTGTGGTGATGCGGGTACAGTGGCTCAAATGTACGCGAATTTTGTATCTGTGTTTTCGATGAACGCAGTACAGCAAGTTAATTTTGCCAATTGGTATTCTTATTACCGTAAGCGTGAATATGTTGCTAAGCGTGCTTTGTCTGAAATTATTGAAGACAGTAGCTCACGTATGGGAATGGCGACTTTGCATAACAATAGTCTTGATGGTAATGGTGTGGGTACACTGATACAGAATATGCAAAATAATGCTTCTAAAGCAACCTTAAAGGCCAATTTATTTAATGTAGATTCTAGTAACGGTACGCCTTTACGTTCCAATTTAATGCAAGTGGGGGATTACTTTAGAGAAGGTAGTAATTCGGGTAATTTATTTGGCAATCCAAGGCCTACTCATGCGGCTGGCGAAACATTAAATGCAAATACGCCTTTATTTTCTGCTACAGACGGTGGCTCTTGCCAACAAAATTTCGCTGTGGTTTTTTCTGATGGCTATTGGAATACGGATGCCAATAATTTAGGTTTGGGTAATACCGACGGTGATAATAATACTATTTGGGATGGTACTAGCTTTGCTGATACGGTCACTAGCCGAACCACCCTCGCCGATATTGCGATGGAGTATTTGGAGAATGACTTATCCTCGACATTGTCAGATGATTTGCAGGTGGATGATGCTCATCAACTAGACGTAGAAATTCCGCATCAACATTTAACCACATACACAGTTGCCTTTGGGGTTAACGGTAACTTAACTACAAGCCCTAATGTGGGTGATGCTAGCTTCACTTGGCCTCAACCTTCGGCGAACCAACCGACCACCATTGATGATATGCGGCATGCTGCTTGGAATGGGCGAGGCGACTTTCTAAGTGCAGGCAATCCTCAGCAGCTTATTACTTCTCTGTCTGCTGCTATTGATGATATTGGAGATAGAACTGCGAGCGCATCAGCAGCCTCTTTTACGTCAGGTAGCATTACCTCAGATACTTTGGTTTTTAGGAGTAGATTTTCGACGGAAGATTGGACGGGTAACTTATTGGCGTATCGCTTCGATGGAGATGGCAATATTGATTTTGATGCCCCTATATGGTCTGCTGGTGATATCGTCCCTTCGCAATCTTCACGTAGTATTATTACCTATAATGGTGTTCAGGGTGTTCCATTTGAATTTCCCAGCCCTTACTCAACTGTTTCTTCAAGCACATTAAGTAGTCAACAAGTAAGCAACTTATTAACAAATGCGCCTTTCAGTCCTGCAACGGTAGATGCCTCAGAGACTACAGCCAATCAGACTTTTGGTGATGATTTGGTTGATTTTTTAAGGGGTGATGCAAGTAATGAAGTCACCAGTGCCGGCTCAGGTATATTTCGCTCTCGGAATGGCAACCCTCTAGGTTCTTTTATTCACTCTTCTCCTCAGTATATGGGGCCACCCAATGAGGGTTACCCCAATTTAATCGAGGGAGTGGGTAGCGAGTATAATCAGTTTGTGATCGACAGAGAAACGCGTGCGCCTCTCGTCTTTGTTGGAGGTAACGATGGCATGCTGCATGGCTTTGATGGTAGTGAGACGGGCGGCAACGAAGTGTTTGCGTATATCCCTAGCTTTTTAGTCAATGATTTGCACTCTCTCGCTGAGACTGACTATTCACATTTAGCTTACGTCGATTCGACACCAACAATCAGAGATGTGTATGTTGACGGTGACTGGCGAACCTTTTTAGTGGGCGGCGTTCGTTCTGGTGGCCGTGGAATTTATGCTTTGGATGTGACTGATCCAACGGTTTTAGCGGACCAAGGCAATGCCAGTAGTATTGTCGAGTTTGAGTTTGTTGGCGATGCTTCTTTAGATGTTGATACTAATCCTGCAGCTGGGGGAGATGCCGACTTGGGCTTTACCTATAGCCGTCCACAAATCGCCAAAATGAATGATGGTAGTTGGGTTGCTATTATTGCTAATGGCTATAATTCAGAAGGTGATGGCACGGCAAAATTATTTATCGTCGACTTAGAGACGGGTGAAGCCAGAGAGCTCGATACTGGTGAAGGTAGTATTGTTAATAGCAGTTGTGCGGATATTAATAGTGATTGTAACGGTTTGTCATCTCCTACTATTGCTGATTTAAATGGTGATTTTAGGGTTGACCGAATTTATGCTGGCGACCTCCATGGCAATATGTGGGTCTTTAATGTGGCAGATACGGACCCAAGTAACTGGGGTGTCGCTTTTGGTGGTGAGCCTTTGTTTAGAGCGTGTACAGCATCTCCATGTACCACTGCTAACCGTCAGCCCATTACTGTTAGGCCAGAAATAACAACTCACCCCGCTAGACGTTCCTTCTCTACCTCGCCTAATGTTTTGGTTTACTTTGGCACCGGTCAATTTGTGGCTCAAGGTGATGATAGTGATACAACAACACAGTCTTTTTATGCTGTGTGGGATGCTGGGTCAACGAGTACTTCTAGCCTTTATGGCGATCTAGATAGAAGTGATCTTCAAGGTCAGTCATTCACTAATACTAGCGGTCTTATTGGTATTACAAGTAATTCGGTTGATTATGTGCCGACTAGCGAATTAGGGTGGTATATTGATTTAACGATACCTTCTACTACTTTCTTTGAGGGAGGTAGAGCGGTTATTAATCCATTAGTTTTAGGGCAAATAGTTTTCTTTGTGGTTACTATACCCAGCGGGGAAGTGTGTAATAGGGATGGTAACGCTTACCTTATCGCTTTAAATAGCTATGATGGTACGGAAGCTGATTTCTCTATATTTGATACAAATGGAGATGGCGTTGCAGACAGTTCTGCGCCCGTCACTCCTTTAAGTGGTGCTGCTGTTGGTTTAGGTAGTATAAGCGCTGGAGGAGACCCTAAGCTTGTTACAACTAATGCGGATGGCTCGATTGATGTTGATGATATAACTATTGCTGCCCCCATTTTATCAGGTAGAAAATCGTGGTCGATTTTGAGATAAGAGTGATTTAATGATGATATTATTTAAACGTTGTATTTTTCTTGTAGCTACTTTTATATCCTTTCAGGGCTTCGCAGGAACTCCAGAAGGCACTGATGAAATTGTTAAAAAAGACTACATTATTCATTTTGTTGATAATACAAATAGCCGCATAGTCATTGATGATTATGAATATGCGATGCGAATTGGAATGACGGTAAGAAAAGATCGACGTGAGTTGAATCGTTATGCGTTAAAAGTAGGGCAAAAGGTGTTGTTTAAATCTTCTGTAGATGGAAATAAGAGATATATTGAGTCAATTACCATTTTGCCTAAATAAATATGAGTTATGTAATCGAGTGCTAGGTATGTTTACTATTCAAAAGAAACAAGCGGGCTTTACTTTAATTGAGCTAATGATTGTGGTTGCAATTGTAGGTATTTTAGCTGCGGTAGCTATTCCTTTTTATCAGAAGCAAGTAGTTGATGGGCGACGTGCTGAGGGTTTAGCTTTTGCTTTAGACCTTATGTCACGACAGGAGCGCTTTTATACTGAAAATAGTCGTTACTCTTCAACGGCGACATTGGCAGCTGATTTAGGTTTAACCAATGGCTTGCAAAGTCAAAATGGTGAGTACACGGTGGCTGTAGCCACTGGTGCAGGAAATACCACGTATACAATTACATTGACTCCCACAAACCCAGATACTTACTGTGGTAACTTAACACTGACTAATACAGGAGTAAGGGATGTCAGTGGTAGTCACACTCTTACTGCCGAAGAGTGCTGGCGTTAATACCTCAGCACTGTTTTAATGCTTCTTCCTCACTCGCTTTTCTGGCTCTACCTGTTCGATACACAATAATTTGTCTGGCATAGACCTCTCCGTTGCTTTCTAAACAATAGCTTAATCGACCATTTTGGTTACTTGTCGAGCCATCTGCTTTAAAACGTAGATATCGACGGCTACCTGAGGCTTTCCAATTCGTATTTTCATTATCGACATTTGCGTGTTTAAGTTGTAACAATAATTCGTCTGCGTTGCGAGTTTCATCGTTGTTGCTATCAACAAATACCATCAAAGTTTGATTCCAATCATTTATACATTCTTTTTGGTCTGTGCTGGGACACAAGATTACCTGGCCTCTATAATTCACAGACTGGATACGTGTGAATTGTACTAGTGTAAACAATTGTTCGTACGCGTTATTAGCTTGATAGTTGTTAAGTAAGCGCTTAAAAGGAGGGATTCCTGCGGATGCTAGAATGCCACTGATCACTAGAGTGATTAGAATGTTAAGTAAAGTGAAGCCGAGTTGGTGTGATAAAAATAGACGTGAGTTACGCATGCTATGCTCCTTCCTTGGGCATTAAAAGAATCTGAACGGTTCAGTCCAGTGCTACATCCTGTAGCTGTCGTTATAATACTACTAAATCATTCGTCGTCAATCCCTAATTTTTTTAGACGATAGCGCAGTGATCGAAAAGTGACGCCCAATACTTTCGCGGTAGTCGTTCTGTTCCAACGATTTTTCTCTAGATGATTTAAGATAATATCTTTTTCTATGTTCTCTAAATGTTCATCTAGTGACATGGTGTTTGCATCGAATTGGTAGCTATCCTTCTTTTCAGATGCATCACTATTTTCTACGTTCTGTTGTGTATTGTTCGATTTTTCAATTGTATTTGTTCTGTGGGTTTCTCGGTCAAGCTGCAAATCTTCATCTTCTATTCCTGACTCGGCACACAATGCACATGCACGCTCAAGAATATTTTCTAATTCTCTCACATTTCCAGGAAAATCATACTCTTGTAATGCATGAATTGCACTACGTGATATCGAAGTTAGGTTGGCTTCATTTTTTTCTGCAATTCTATTTAAGAGCGTGTTGGTGAGTAGTTTGATATCCTCTTTGCGTTGCCTGAGAGGTGGAACATTAATCTCTATCACATTAATGCGATAATAAAGGTCGTTCCTGAAAACACCTTCGTCAATTGAGTGTAATAAATCTTTATGTGTCGCACTTAATATCCTTACATCAATAGCTATTTCCTTATGTGAACCAATAGCGCGAATGGTTTTTTCTTGAATTGCTCTGAGTAATTTTACTTGCATGTCCATGGGCAAGTCAGCAACTTCATCTAAGAATAGTGTTCCCCCTTCTGCGCTCTGAAATAAGCCCTGTTTGTCTTGATGTGCTCCGGTAAAACTGCCTTTTGTATGACCAAAAAATTCACTTTCCATTAATTCTCTTGGTATCGCTCCACAGTTGACTGCGATAAAAGGTTTACCATTGCGTGTGCTTGTTTTATGGATGGCGCGTGCGACAAGTTCTTTACCACTACCCGATTCTCCCTGGATAAAAACGGGAGCCTGTGAACGTGAAACTTTTATTATGTTCTCTTTTAGTTTTTTGATTAGTGCGGAGTCGCCTACAATTTCGTTTACGCTATCATCTGTAGCTTTATTGTCATTGGTCTTAAGTGCATTGCTTATTAAAGTGCGTAAGTGAGCTAAATCAACAGGTTTGTTGATGAAGTCAAAAGCACCATATTTCATCGCTTCTATTGCTACGTCCATAGAGCCATGTGCCGTGATAACGATAGCGGGGGTGTTAGGGTGCTGTTCTTGAAGTAATTTAACAATATCAATGCCAGATCCATCAGGCAGTTTTAAATCTGTGAGGCAAAGTTCAAATTGGTTTTCATCTAATGCTTTTTTTGTGTCTGTAATATTTGCAGTACAAGTTGTGTTGTGCCCCATTCTTTCTAATGTCATAGAAAGTAAGCCCCTGATATCAGGCTCATCATCAATAATTAAAATATTTTTTTTATTCATTGTAATTCAATTCTGCGTTGAGGGTGCGCAAGTACTAACTTAAAAACGCTGGTTGTATTTTGTTGATCGTAATAATAACTTAAATTGGCTTGATTGGCTTCGCTTAATTCTTTGCATAAATATAGTCCTAAGCCCGAGCCAGTAACTTCAGTTGTATAGAACGGTTCAAAAATATGATGTATATCCTCTTCATCGATACCATTTCCGTAATCAATGACTTCAATAGTGGGGCGATGAGTCTTTTTCTCTACATCAAGCACCATCTGAATGATAGCTCGCTTTGTTTTTTGGAGGCTGTATCGCATACCGTTTTCGACTAAATTAGTAATGATTTGATGTAAATGTGTAGAGTCAATTTTTGCATAGATATTACGTTGTCGAGGGATAATCTCAATGTCGCCACTGTGATGTTGTAAATATTCGTTTTTGAAATCGTGGACCCATTGGTTAAGGTTTATTGTCTCTGGGTCAGCATTTTTGCGCCTAGAGAAGTCTAAAATATTATTGATGATAAAGTTGATGCGCTTAGAATGGTTATGAATGATCTCTAACAATTTTTGGTCTTCTTTATCTATATTGCTAGACTCTTCGAGCAATTGGCTAGCATGACTAATAGCGCCAAGAGGGTTCCTAATTTCGTGAGCGATGCTGGCTGTTAAACGGCCTAGGGAAGCTAGCTTTAGCTGTTGTGCTTCTTGACCTACACGCTGCATGTCTTCAATAAATAGCATAATAGAAGGAAATCGCGTGTCATTTAAGTGAGCAAAACTGACCTTGATGGTTTGATTGTCATCAAGCGTCAAGGTGAATGGAGTCGGGATGATTCCGTCATCTTTCCATAGGCTAAGGTGTTCAGAAATAGAGGGTATGCCTTTAACGCCTTCAAACTTATTGTTTACTGTTAGCATCAGCGCGGCAGAGTTGTTGATAAGCTGAATCCGTAAATCTCTATCAACCACAATAATGCCGGTACGCATTGTTTCTACAATGCGCTGGCTAATAAGTTGTAGATAGCTTGCTTGCTCAGTTTGTTTCTTTGCGGTGTCTTCGCTTGTCTGAACTTTGTCTGAAAAAATTCTGAATGCAATCGCCGTGACAAATAAGGCAACGCCAGTAATGCCTGCAGCAAAAAAACCTCTGCCATCACCACTACCGCTGTTAATTGATAATAGACTCATGCCGAGTACTAAAATAGTGCCAAAGGCAGCTAAGCCAATACTGATTTGTCCTTTTAAGAAAGTACTGCCAACGGCCATGGGTATGAGTAACAGGTAACCTAGGCCTCCTGTTAGATTGCCGCTCGCATAAATCATGGCGACCAAAGCGACAAAATCAAAGGCCAAAACCCCCAATAAGTGTACGCTGTAAGGCTTTAATGTTTTTCGCCAGTACAAAACAAGCGATACGCAGCAAACGATGATGTAAAAGATAGCTATATCGGTAAATAACTGAGGGCTTGCATAGCCGAAAACATCTTGTGACAGCCCAGTCCAGTGCATGGAGCCCAGAATGAGCCCAAGCGCTAGTCGGTAATATATATAAGTACCTAGTAGGCGAACATTATCGTGGGTAGTGGGGTTAAGAAAGGACACAGATGACTCTTATGGTTCTTGGTTTATAGTTCTTAGTTGTCTAATTTTAGCTAATTATTTTGCTTTCGTTTTTACTTTACCCGACAATGTATGACTTTGTATAGGGCATGCTCCAAATAGCCTCTATAACCGCCTAAAAGAACGACCTAAAAAATGAACAATCAATAGAAGTGAGTTACGTAAGTCGAATGAAAAAACTGAATATCATTATGGCTCAGATTAACCCTACAGTAGGGGATATCAATGGCAATACAGAACAGATTATCAATGCGGTTAAGCAAGCAGAAGGTGAACATTCAGCCGATGTGGTTGTGTTTCCTGAGCTGACCTTATGTGCTTACCCACCTGAGGATTTATTATTGCGCGACAGTATGCATTCGCGAATAGTGGCTGCAAAGCAGCAGTTATCATCTCAGGGTTTTAAAGCCGTAGTCATTGTAGGTTACCCCCTTTATAAGAGTGATCAATGCTTTAACGTTGCAGGTGTATTACAAGATGGTCAATGGGTAGCCGAGTACGCTAAGCAAGAACTACCTAATTATCAGGTTTTTGATGAAAAACGCTATTTTACCAAGGGTGATAGCGCTTGTGTATTTGACTTGTTGGGGTTGCCCACGGCGCTGACCATTTGTGAAGATATTTGGCATTCAGGACCGATGCTACAGGCTCGGGACCAAGGCGCAAAATTAATGATTAACCTTAATGCTTCTCCTTTCCATTTGACTAAGCGTCAACAGCGACAAGAGTTACTGCAGCAGCGGGCTAACGAAGGCAGTATGCCAATATTGTATGTGAACCAAGTCGGCGGTCAGGATGAGTTAGTCTTTGATGGAGGTTCTTTCGTAACCGCAGCAGACGGCCATTGTCTTGCTCAAGCGCCTCATTATGAAGAGTGCTTGTTCCCCGTTGAGGTAGCATTCGATCAGGATTCCCTTGTGATTCAACAGCAAGAACTACCTAAGCCTCAATCGCCACTACAGGTTGTGTATGACGCTTTAGTTTTGGGGGTAAGGGATTATGCCAAAAAAAATGGCTTTAAAAAGGCTATTTTAGGCTTGTCTGGCGGTATTGATTCATCACTCACCCTCGCAATTGCAGCAGATGCATTGGGGGCAGAGAATGTCTCAGCAGTAATGATGCCCTTTCGTTACACCTCTGATCTCAGCCGTAACGACGCTGAGAAACAAGCAGATGTGATGGGAGTAGATTATCGAGTGATCAGTATTGAGCCTATGTATGATGCCTTTATGTCGGGCTTAGCAGAATCATTTGAAGGTAAGCCCGTCGATTTAACGGAGCAAAATTTACAGGCCCGTTGCCGAGGTGTTGTTCTCATGGCTATCTCTAACAAAACGGGAGCTATTGTATTAACCACGGGCAATAAAAGCGAAATGGCCGTAGGTTACTCGACTCTTTACGGTGATATGGCGGGTGGCTTTGATGTCTTAAAGGATGTGCCCAAAATGATGGTATTTGCCCTAGCGAGTTATCGTAATAGCCTTTGTCCCACCAATGAATTTATTATTCCACCTTCCGTTATCGAACGCCCCCCTTCCGCTGAGCTCGCCCCAGACCAAAAAGATGAAGACAATCTTCCTCCTTACGAGGTTCTGGATCAGATTCTAGAGCGTTATATTGAGCATGATCAAAGTGCCGACACAATTGTGGCCGCTGGTTTTGAATCAGATGTTGTCCACCGTGTGATTCGCTTGGTCGACATCAATGAATATAAACGTCGTCAGGCACCGGTAGGGGTGAGGATCTCTCAGAAGGGTTTTGGCCGTGATCGACGTTACCCTATTACCAATGGGTGGAAGCCAGGTAGTTAAGATGCAACAGCTTCATTTCTCGCAGCTCAGTACAGAGCTGCCATAGCATTAGTATTTGCCGTACTGCTCTCTACTGTCAAAGCCAGGTGGACGGCTGGTATCAATGAGCCCAAATGTGACTAAGCCGAGGATGGATCTCGTGCCTTTTTTGTAATGTTGCAAATTAAATGAGCCATCTTCATTTAAGGCCGGGTAATCAGGGAAGTTGCTTTTGAGTACCTCCAAGCTGTCATTGGCTAAATCAGTCATCCCCAATTGCGTGTAACTTTGTACCATGACGGCTAGAGCATCAGGTACAGAAGGAGTTTGCTGATGATTTTCAACAACATAGCGCCCTCTGTTTGCGGCTGCTATGTACGCTTTACGTTGAAGGTAATAGTTAGCGATATTAATCTCACTACGTGCCAGTATATTGCGCAAATACTCTAAGCGCTTCAGTGAATCGGGCGTATATTGGCTATTGGGGAAGCGTCTGACTAACTCTGAGAATTGAACAAAGGCGGTTTGCGCTGCTTTCGTGTTCTTCTTACTCAAATCAGTTCCCATCATGGACTGGAAAAGAGAGCCTGGTTTGGGAAAAGCAATAAGGCCTTTCATATAATAGGCGTAGTCCACATCGGGATGATTGGGGTGTAGTCGAATAAAGCGCGAAGCTGCCGAGTCTGCCAATGGGAGTTCATCGCTTTTATAGTAAGCGTAAATCAAGGCGAGTTGAGCTGAGTTAGCATATTTTCCAAAAGGAAAATCAGATTCAAGTTTCTGTAGAGCCTCTGTGGCCAGAATGTAATCTTTACGTTTTAAGTCACCCTGAGCACGTTTGTATAATTTTTGTTCGCTTAATTCGGCAAAATTAATCTTTTTGGTACTTGAACAAGCAAATAACGTAAAGCTAAGCGATAGTATGACAAGTAAAGGCACTAAGCCCCCCATACGGCCGCGACTTTTTTTGTTATCAAAAGCAGGGTCAGTTTTAAAAAGGGCGGGTAATGTGAATAAAACGGGGCGACTCATAAACCAGTATGCTCATACATAAAAAAATAGCTCGACATTTAACCACAGCAAGGTCCGTTGAAGAAGTCCTTTTATTCCTCTTTTCAAAGCGTAGTTCTCTTTTTTGTGTTATTTTTTACTACTTATCTCAATATAATCATGACTAAAATACTCAATGACCGAATCTGATCGTTTATCCACACAAGCAGAAAGCCACTCTGATAGCCTATTTTACAGTGAAGAAGTGCTTGATCATCACAGTGGGCAACGTTTAGACCATATCGCGGCCGAACTGTTTAATGACTTTTCTCGCTCTCGCTTACAATCGTGGATTAAAGGCGGCCAGCTTACTGTTGATGGTATGACACGTAAACCTAAGGATAAGTTGCTTGGAGGGGAAAAATTAACCTTACATGCTGAGCTTGAAGCTGAAGAACGTTGGCTGCCCCAAGCGATTTCTTTGAACATTGTTTATCAAGACGAACACATCATTGTTATTAACAAACCTGCCGGGCTGGTGGTTCACCCTGGAGCGGGTGTACCTGACCAGACCTTGTTAAATGGTTTATTGCATCATTTTCCCGAGCTGGCGACCATTCCAAGAGCGGGTATTGTGCATCGCCTTGATAAAGAGACCTCAGGTTTGATGGTAGTGGCGCGCTCATTACTCGCTCACGCTTCTTTGATCGAACAGCTTCAAGATAGAAGTGTGGGGCGGGAGTACGAAGCAATCGTGATGGGTGAAATGACAGGGGGCGGTAAGGTCGATAAGCCAATCGGTCGGCACCCGACTAACCGTATTAAAATGGCGGTGTTAGATGCGCGTGCTGATCAAAACAAAACAGCAAAAGAGGCCATCACCCATTACCGTTTAAAAACACGTTTTAAGCGTTACACTCATATTGCGTGTAAATTAGAAACGGGGCGAACCCATCAAATACGTGTGCACATGGCTTACATTAAGCATCCACTTGTCGGTGACCCTGTCTATTTGGGGCGTCAGCGATGGTTAGCGGGTACAGAAAAAGCCTTAAAACAAGTATTAATTGATTTTCCTCGGCAAGCCTTGCATGCAAAAAAACTGACTTTAGTGCATCCAGAGTCAGACGAAACAATGAGCTGGGAGAGCGAACTTCCAGAGGATATGCAGCATTTACTCCTAGCTCTTAAAACGGATCAACAATCATAGAAAGGTTAGTCGATGACGATACATTACCTAGATTGGCCTGCTCCTAAAACGGTCAAAGCGTGTTTTACACAGCGTCAAGGTGGGCGATCAGACTCTCCATTTGGCTCGTTTAATTTAGGTTTACATGTGGGGGATGATGAGCGTCATGTTTCTGAGAACCGCCTGATCTTGTCCGAGAGTGTTCAGCAAAACCAAATACATTGGTTGGAGCAAGTCCATTCCAGCACGGTTGTGAATGTTGATGAGCTTTACGAACAGAAAGCGGATGCAAGTTTTTCTAAGAAAATAGGGCAGGTCTGTAGTGTAATGACAGCAGATTGCTTGCCCGTTTTTTTATGTGACGAACAAGGAACGCAAGTCGCGGTAGCGCATGCGGGTTGGAGAGGCTTGTGCAATGGCGTCATACAAAATACCGCAAGTACATTTAAAGCGTCCCCTGCTTTTATGGCCTACTTGGGCCCAGCAATTAGCCAAGGTGCATTTGAAGTGGGTGATGAGGTCCGCTTAGCTTTTAATGAGGGATATCCTCAGCTCAATATAAATCAGTACTTTATTAGCGCGGGGCTTGATGGTAAGTGGCTTGCCGACCTCTATGGCATCGCGCGAGAGATACTCAATTATCTAGGTATTAAGCATATTTACGGTGGAGATCGTTGTACCTTTTCTGAAGAAGAGACTTTCTTTTCTTTTCGGCGAGATCATACTACAGGCAGAATGGCTAATTTAATTTGGTTAGAGTCGCCTCAATAGTATTTTTTAACCCTATTTTTTCTCTTTTTTATTGCCGTGGGTGCTGTTCATTTGATCTGTATCAAATACTGGACCTTATGCATCTTAAGCAATACTTGAATTCCACCATACCTCCCCTATATTACTAGCAAGTTATTATTTTTAGAGACGTTATTTATGCGCATTGATCGCTTAACCAATCAACTCCAACAAGCTTTATCTGATGCTCAATCTCTCGCGGTAGGTCGCGATCACAGTCATTTAGAACCCTTGCATTTACTATCGGCGATGCTTGATCAGCAGGGGGGAAGTGTCAGACCTTTGCTATCACAAGCGGGCTTTGATGTGCCTGGGCTACGTAATGAGTTAGGTAAAGAATTAAATGGTTTGCCGCGTATTCAACACGCAACGGGTGATGTCCAGTTGTCGCCAGAAATGGGGCGCTTATTAAATTTATCAGATAAAAAAGCACAAAAAAATGGAGATAAATTTATTTCCAGCGAAAGTGTTTTACTTGCCTCGATGGAAGAAGGTTCTATTTCTATTGGTAAATTATTGACGCAGTTTGGAGACAAGCAACGATTAGAGCAGGCGATCGAATCTATACGCGGTGGTGAAACAGTCGATAATCCCGACGCCGAAGAAAATCGTCAGGCTTTAGAAAAATATACCATTGATTTAACTGCTCAAGCTGAATCTGGCAAGCTAGATCCTGTTATCGGTAGGGATGATGAAATCCGTCGAACTATTCAAGTATTACAACGCAGAACCAAAAATAATCCAGTTTTAATTGGTGAGCCTGGTGTCGGAAAAACGGCGATTGTTGAGGGGCTGGCTCAACGTATTATCAATGGTGAAGTCCCTGAAGGTTTAAAACACAAACGCGTTTTATCACTTGATCTTGGTTCTTTGTTGGCCGGCGCAAAATTTCGTGGCGAATTTGAAGAGCGTTTAAAGTCGGTTCTTAATGAACTGTCTAAGCAAGAAGGCCGCATCATTATTTTTATTGATGAAATACATACCATGGTAGGCGCTGGCAAGGCAGAAGGTGCAATGGACGCGGGTAATATGTTGAAACCTGCTTTGGCACGGGGCGATTTGCATTGTGTCGGCGCGACAACATTAGACGAGTATCGACAGTTTATTGAAAAAGATGCTGCTCTCGAACGGCGCTTTCAAAAAGTCTTGGTTGATGAACCATCCGAGTCCGATACGATTGCTATTTTACGTGGTTTAAAAGAGCGTTACGAAGTTCATCACGGCGTCGACATCACGGACTCCGCTATTATTGCAGCAGCAAAATTATCTCAGCGTTATATTACCGATCGGCAATTACCTGATAAGGCTATTGACCTTATCGATGAGGCGGCCAGTCGTATCCGTATGGAAATTGACTCCAAACCAGAAGCGATGGATCGTTTAGAGCGGCGTTTAATTCAATTTAAAATTGAACGCGAGGCCATTAAAAAAGACGATGATGCTGCCTCAAGGCAGCGTTTGAAAGATATTGATCTTACGATTAAACAAGTCGAGTCAGAATATAATGATCTTGATGAAGTATGGAGTGCAGAAAAAGCAGCTGTAGGGGGGACGCAGGAAGTTAAAAGTAATCTAGAGCAAGCCCGTATTGATATGGAAGCAGCTCGGCGAGCAGGCGATTTAGAACGTATTTCTCAATTGCAATATGGTGTGATCCCTGAGTTGGAAAAACAACTCGATATGGCAAGCCAAGCCGATATGATGGAAATGACACTGCTACGAAATAAAGTCACAGATGAAGAAATTGCCGAAGTAGTCTCTAAATGGACGGGCATCCCTGTTACCAAAATGTTAGAAGGTGAGCGTGATAAATTAATTCGAATGGAAGAAGGCTTACATAAACGCGTTATCGGTCAAAGCCCCGCAGTGAACGCCGTGGCTAATGCCGTGCGTCGATCACGTGCAGGTTTATCTGATCCTAATCGCCCTAATGGTTCTTTTTTATTTTTAGGGCCAACAGGTGTGGGTAAGACAGAGTTGTGTAAAGCACTTGCAGAGTTTTTATTTGATAGTTCAGATGCAATGGTTCGCTTAGATATGTCTGAGTTTATGGAAAAACACGCCGTTGCCCGTTTGATTGGTGCACCTCCGGGATATGTCGGTTATGAAGAGGGAGGTTATTTAACGGAAGCCGTAAGGCGCCGCCCTTATTCTGTATTATTACTGGATGAAGTTGAAAAAGCACATCCTGATGTGTTTAATATTTTGTTGCAAGTGTTAGAGGATGGTCGCTTAACGGATAGTCAAGGCCGTACTGTCGATTTCCGCAATACGGTTATTGTGATGACATCAAATTTGGGTTCAGATCATATTCAAGAAATGAATGCAGCCGAAAAGCCACAAAGTGATATTTATGATGAAGTGCTTTCAGTTGTCGGCCGTCATTTTCGCCCCGAGTTTATCAATCGCATCGACGAGGTCGTTGTGTTTGAACCTTTATCGCAAGAACAGATTCGTGGTATTGCACATATCCAACTCAATTTGCTCAGGCAGCGTTTAGCCGAGCGTGACTTGTCCATTGAGTTAGATGATAAGGTAATGGATAAGTTATCCGAAGCGGGTTTTGATCCTGTCTATGGTGCGCGTCCATTAAAACGAGCGATACAACAGTTGTTGGAGAACCCTTTGTCGCAAAAGTTGTTGGCGGGTGATTTTGTGTCAGGGGATACTATACGGGTTAGTATCGATGACTTGGAGCATCTTTATTTTTCTAAATAAGCGGCTAACTCAATTCATTGTCACCACTGTAAAGTGATGACAATGAATGCTTCGTTATGAGTGAATAAATAGCTATTAAATAA
>JBOEGR010000032.1:2078-67729 GCA_050633525.1 Cellvibrionaceae bacterium | reverse complement strand
TCATCACTTTTCATTACGCTCAACCAACCTAGGCTCTGACACGGCTTTAAACGAACCACTACGAATACTAATACCATTGGTCGAGCCTTCAAAGCGTAGTTGTTTTAATTTATGCCCTTTATCTGTTAAGGCTTGCTGTTGCTCTTGTGGCAATTTCTTATCGTGAAACAGCACATCCGGTAACCATTGCTGATGAATTCTGGGAGAGGCTAACGATGTATATAAATTTTGATTAAGCAACAGGTGATTAATAATACCTTGTGTCACCTGCGTGATAATCATTGGCCCGCCTGCTGCGCCCAAGGTCATCACAGGTTTGCCTTGTTTTAATACGAGGGTGGGGCTCATGCTTGATAAAGGCCGCTTGCCCGGCTGAATGCTATTGGATTCGCTACCCACTAAACCGTAAGTATTAGGTACACCGGGTTGGGCTGAGAAGTCATCCATCTGATTATTCATTAATACACCGGTACCGGGAACCACTACTTTACTGCCAAAACTGGTATTGAGTGTTGTGGTAATAGCGACCCAGTTACCTTGCTTGTCTGCAACAGCGATATGGGTCGTATGCTTATCGAACCAATCATCTTTGGCATTGGGGGGGACACTGTGGCCCGTCACTACGGATACTTTCTTATCATTAATCGATTGCGCTAAAGATGTTGTATACGCCTGGTCAATTAAACTCTTGGGTACTTTGACAAAATCTGGGTCGCCTAACCAATAAGCACGATCGGCAAAAGCCAACTTCATAGACTCTGCCAATAAGTGATTGCGCGTGTTCTGATCTTTTTTATCGAGCGCAAGCTCTTCGACCATATTCAATAGCTGAGCAACATGAATACCACCAGAGCTGGGGGGCGGAAAACCATAAATGGTATGACCGTAAAACTGCGACTTAACCGGCTCGCGTATTTTGAGTTGATAATTAGCCATATCCTCAGCCGTGATGAGCCCACCATTACTTTGCATCCAAGCCGCTAAGCGCTGGGCAAATTGGCCTTTATAAAAGTAATCACTGCCTTGTTTAGCTAAGTGCTGATAGGTATTGGCTAAATCGGCCTGAATCAAACGATGCCCTGCTGCCCATGGTTGAGCCTCGTTAGCACTATCAAGAAATATAGCCCGAGTAGCCTTAAAGCGACCCAAGTTATTGGCGTGGCGTTTTAAGCGGTTTGCGTATTCAACAGATACAGGAAAACCCTGAGCCGCTAATTCAGCAGCCTGCTGATAAAGAGTAGCGATAGGTATGTTGCCACCATTTAATGACAGGTAATCAAAGGCGGCAACTGAGCCGGGAATACCGATAGCCAACGCACCCGTCCGACTGAGCTCTGCTACGGCTTTACCATCACGGATATACAAATCGCGATGAGCCTTTGAAGGTGCCATTTCACGACCATCAATGGCTTCTACTCGACCATCAGCCCAATGCACAAGAGCGAATAAACCACCCCCAATACCAGAGTTGTAGCTATCGACAATCCCTAAGGTCAATGCAGCTGCAATCGCGGCATCAATGGCATTACCGCCATTCTTTAATTGCTTAGCCGCGGCACCTGTCGCCAAAGGATGCACTGTCGCCACAGCACCTTGGCTGCTTTCAAATACAGTTCCAGCCAATATCTTTTGCGTGGGTGTATTTTTACTACTCTTCTGTGCACTATCAGCGCCAACAATCGGTGCGTAAATAGACACTACGCTACTGAGGGCGAACAAGACAAAGTAATGGAATAATTTCATACGCTTAAGGTCTCTGGGGCTGGTTTAATAGCCCAGTCATCTTAGCGTAAGCTCTTGACAGGGAGCAATAAAAAAGCCGATGTAGGTGATCTCCACATCGGCTTCATAGGTATTTGTTCTTGATTAGGTCTTATTTCTTTTATATCCAATCGCTGTTATTTGTACTAATGTATTCTATCTAAACCCAATAACTGTTTGCACGGTAGCCAGAAATGGCGATATGCCCAGTTAGTTTGCCACGTGAAATAACGTGGTAGTTTAATAACAAACAAGAAATAATTTGATTCATCTAAACCTCTCGAAACATACTACTCAAAACACTTTTCATCACAAAGTACAGCGATGACCACTGTTACCAATGGTAACACATGACTTGAGATCTTGTTAATCAAAATTGAGGCGGTATTACTGTTTTTGTTCGTTGATGTTCGTAGAGGGTACCGCTGCTATAACAGGCTCATGGCTAATTTCCAGTGCCGGAAGCTGTAAAAAGGCATCCACTAATTTTTCATTCCACACCGTATGTATCTGTCGCAAGTACTCGTGGTCTTCGTCGAAGTGGAAGTATTCACCCATTTCTAGGCTATTCGCATGATAAAACTGTATATCGATGGGCGGCCCTACACTGAGGTTACTTTTTAAGGTGGAATCCATAGACACTAAAGCACATAGAGCTGAGGTTTGTAGGTTAGTATCTGGGTTAATGATGCGGTCAAGGATGGGCTTACCGTACTTACTTTCGCCGATCTGTAAAAAGGGAGTTAAGCCGCTAGCGCTAATATAGTTCCCTTCGGGATAGATCATCATAATCTGATGCTCTTGGCCGACAATCTGCCCCCCTACGATAAAATTAGCCTGAAACGCCGGCCCACCCCCTGTTTTAGCTTGCTGACTAACACTAATTTGGCCAATATAATCCGTGGCATCTTGTATGCTAGTCATCGTCAACAGGTTCAATGCAGACGAGGTGTCGATATCTTTTTTAATCTGATTAATAACGCCTTGTGTCGTTGCTAAATTACCTGATGCCAAGATGCAATACTGGCAATGCCCAGGGTTACCAAAGGTATACATTTTTTTATAGACGTTAACTTGATCAATACCCGCATTAGTTCGTGAATCAGAACAAAACACTAGGCCGTCATTTACTTTAATACCAACACAATACGTCATTCTCTGTCTCTTAATTATTTTAGGGTTATTCGTACTCAATAGCTACAGTATAGACAAGGAAGGCTTGTGCTAGCAATTTGCATTATCGCTAAATATGCAATGTACGCACAAAAACACGATAATACCTTAAGCTGTTATTACTTAACCCATAATGCCCTGAGCAATCAGAATCACAATCAAATAGCGCAGGCCCTTACCGACTGCGGTTAAGCTAAGAAAAACCCAAAATTTTACCTTCATGATACCCGCTATAAAGGTGATACCATCACCAATCAGCGGTAACCATGACAGCAATAAACTCCAAACGCCGTAACGTTGAAACCACGATTGCGATCGTTGAAGCTGGCTCAGTTTAAAAGGGAAGTATCGATGATCTTGAAAGTGTAAAAGGTAACGGCCTAACACCCAGTTAACAACTGCGCCCAAAGTGTTACCGATAGTGGCAAAAAGCCATAAAAGCCACACTGATTTCCCTTGCGTTAACAAGGTGACTAAGAATGCTTCTGAATAGAAAGGGAAAATGGTAGCCGCTAAAAAAGCGCTACCTAATAATAGAAAGTAACTTAACATGAAGGAAGGTTAACATGACAAGAAAAATACAGGGGAAAAAGGCAAAAGAAACCCTATACCTTCGTCGTTGTATACTTCAAAATTTCTACAATTTGTTCCGGCGTTTGTGCCCAGCCCATTGCCGATGCATCCACCTCTTTAAGAGGGTGAATAATATCGTCACTGTGAAGCGTAAGATAAGGCTTACCCAAGGCAGCGCAAAAGCCGGCATCGAAGGCGGCGTTCCATTGTTTATACTTATCACCAAAACGAATGATCGCTAGATCACAGCTTTCTATCAAGGTTTTAATGCGTATGGCATTAATCTTGGCTGACTTATGATCACGCCAATAGCTGTTTGACTCTTGGCCCAGCACATCGCCTGCGGCGTCACTACTATCATGATCAGTGACAGCAGAGGTAAATACGACGGGCAGATTAGCCGCCTCAGCTCCACTCATAATTTGCTGGCGCCAATCCGTATGGATTTCGCCAGATAAATAAACTTGCCACTGCTTCATTTATGTTCACCTGCACACACTATCTTATGGGTCTAACAACTCTACCCAATGTTTAACCGGAACGCTAGCTTTAGTCTCTAGGTGCATTTGACAGCCTACATTTGCAGTGACAATTTGCTCTGGCTTATCGACCATTAATGCATCGAGTTTATTATCTAATAGCTGCTGGCTGGTTTTAGCCTGTAATATAGAATAAGTGCCTGCTGAGCCACAACACAAATGTTTATCTACAGTTTTTGTTAAAGGAACGCCCGCTTTTTCTAATATCGCCTCTACCCCACCTTTGAGTTGTTGCCCATGCTGTAAGGTGCAAGGACAATGGTAGGCCGTTGTTTTTTCTTGATCAACGCTGAAATTGCTCAGGTCTTCCTCGGATAGTATTTCGCTGATATCTTTTGTTAATTCAGTCACTCTTTTTGCTTTATCGGCGTAGGCTGAATCATGCTCAAGTAGTTCGCCGTATTCTTTTACCATAGCTCCACAACCTGAGGCAGTCATGACTATCGCTTCGGCTCCCGCTTCGATAGCAGGCCACCATGCATCAATATTATTGCGCATGGCTTGAAGCCCGTCATTGTGAGCAGCAAGATGATAATCGACTGCGCCACAACAACCGGCTTTAGGTGCTTCAACTAAGGTGACACCTAATTTGTCCAATACTCGCGCGGTGGCTGCATTGGTATTAGGCGTAGTCATTGATTGAGCACACCCCGCCAGCGCAATCATTTTTCTAGAATGAGAATTTGAAGGCCAAGGTGAAGCTGTTTTTTTCGGTGGAACTTTTTTTTGTATAATACGCAAAGGCCCGATCATTAAGGGACGAAACAACTGCCCCCAAAATAATAAAAAACCAAAACGTTTGGGGTAAGGTAAAATTTTTCGCAATGTCCAACGTGTCAATTTATCTAAAGGCTTGCGCTCTACTTTTTCTTCTACTATTGCACGGCCAATATCAACTAAACGACCGTATTGTACGCCCGATGGACAGGTCGTCTCACAACTGCGACAGGTTAAGCAGCGGTCGAGGTGCTCTTGGGTTTTTTCAGTGACGGTATTGGTTTCCAATAACTGTTTAATTAAATAGATGCGCCCTCTAGGGCCATCTCTTTCATCACCAAAATGTTGATAGGTTGGACAAGTGGCTGTACAAAAACCACAGTGAACACAAGCACGCAATATATCTTCTGCTTCACTCACTTGTGGTAAAACTGACAATTCTGGATGGATACTTGTTTGCATAATGAATCGACCTTATCCCTTACATCCAGCTATAAAGCCGACCTAAGTTAAAAATATTGTGAGGATCAAAAGATTGCTTAAGTTCTTTTTGAATTTTTTTCATCACAGAATGAGGCTGATAATAGATATCCTTAGATCGATCACCACCTTGATAGAGTATCACCTCGCCCCCCTGCTCTGCCGCCCACTGCTGTAATTCGGCGTGCGCAAAATCACCTTTCAGCCACCGGAGTGAACCACCCCAATCAAATAACCATTGTTCATCTTTTAGAAAAGGCGCTGCCGTTGAGTTAATTGAAAAGCGCCACAAGGCTTGTTCAGCGGATCGCTGACTAAAAAAATGATGTTTATGATCACGCAGACCATTCCAAAACATCACCGCCTCTTGATCCGGCATAATATCGCCGACCCACACATCCACCGTGCTTTCAACTGCGCTTTTAGCACCAGACAACTGTAAATACAAAATGCCTTCTATCCAGCATGCTGCGGTTAGAGGTTTGGCTTGTCCGGCCAATTGATTCATTAAGTAAATAGCATCGTCAGCGTCAATATCTTGCGTTAAGGTAATAGCAGCAGCAGGGCAAGGTAATACTTTAAAGCTAATATCAGTCATTAAGCCTAATGTACCCATCGCACCCGCCTGTAAACGCGACACATCATAACCGGCAACATTTTTCATCACCTGCCCCCCAAAGCGTAGATGCTCGCCTTTACCATTGATCAAGTTAACGCCGAGTACATGATCTCGTAGCGAACCTAACCACGGCCTCGATGGGCCTGCTTGATTAGCCGCTAAAGAACCCCCGATAGTCGCCTGCCCATCAAAACGAGCGGGGTCACAAGCAAGGTATTGATTATGTTTTGCTAGCTCAGCATCAATTTCCGCTAAGGTCGTACCTGCTCGCGCCGTCATCACTAATTCAACAGGCTCATAGCTCGTAATGCCAGTATGTTTTACTGTTGATAACGTTATTGCATCGTGTTCAACCCTGCGGCCCAAAGAGGTCTTTGTACCATTACCCACAATAGTGAGCATTTTTTTATCCGTACTGGCCGTTTTTATTTGATCAACAAATATATCGCTTAAATCAGTCATGCGGCATTTTCTCCGTGCTGATCTTTCTTGATGGTATTGCCATTGTTAGCATTGTTATGATTAGCATCGTAGTTGGCATTGTGATGATGGCCATGGGTGCAAACCCCGCCCTCATCATCGTGTTGTGCTTTACCAAGGGCACGGTATTCCTGACAACGTTTTAATACCGGAATACCTTTACCCGGATTTAAATTCGCCTTCGCATCAAATGCATACTTAATACTATGAAACTGTGCAATTTCACTGTCGCTAAATTGGACTGCCATTTGACGAATTTTTTCCAAACCGACACCGTGCTCACCGGTAATACAACCGCCCACCTCAACACAGATCTCTAGTATCTTTCCACCAAACGCTTCGGTCCGCTCAAATTGCCCCGGTACATTCGCATCAAATAAAATCAATGGATGTAAGTTGCCATCACCTGCATGAAATACATTGGCTACTCGCAAATCGTACTCTTGAGACAAACGTTCAATTTCAGTCAATACATGAGCTAACTGCCCTCGAGGAATAGTACCGTCCATACAATAATAATCGGGGGACATTCGACCAACAGCAGGGAAAGCAGACTTACGCCCTTTCCAAAATAATGCTCGTTCTGCTTCATTTTTTGACACGCGTACGCTCGTTGCGCCTAGCTCTTTAAATAATCTTTCAATTTTTTCACTGTATTCATTGACCTCTTCTAAGGTGCCATCCACTTCGCACAACAGCAGCGCTTTTGCATCGAGGGGGTAACCCGCATTCGCAAAAGCTTCTGAAGCTTGAATGGCATAGGTATCCATCATTTCTAAACCGCCCGGAATAATACCTTTTGAAATAATACTACCCACCGCATCACCGGCTGTTTTGACGGAATCAAAACCGGCCAAAATCACTTGGGCTTTTTCGGGCACAGGCAATAATTTAACCGTCACTTCGGTTATCACTCCTAACATACCTTCTGAGCCATTCAACAGAGCAAGCAAATCAGGCCCATAGCTATCAAAACCCTGACTACCGATCGTCAACAAGTCACCCTCTACTGTCACCATTTCTAGGCTGAGCACATTATGTACGGTAAGACCGTATTTTAAGCAATGAACGCCACCAGCATTCTCAGCAACATTCCCGCCTATAGAACACGCTATTTGAGAAGAAGGATCGGGAGCATAATAAAGGCCATAATCAGCAGCAGCTTCGCTAATCGCTAAGTTACGCACGCCCGGTTGCAAGCGTGCCGTTCTTGCAAGCGGGTCGATAGCAATGATGTTCTTAAATTTAGCGAGAGATAGAACAACACCGTCTTTATGTGGTGTAGCGCCGGCGGACAAACTGGTACCCGCTCCGCGCGCAACAACCGGTATGTCATATTGATGCAAGAGACGCATCGTTTTTTGCACTTGTTCAATGGTTTCCGGTAACACCACTAACATTGGCATTTCACAATAGGCTGACAGCCCATCACACTCATAGACTTTTTGCGTCTCAGCATCATCGATAACATAGTCGGCAGCAATAAACTGCCTCAACTGTACGACCAAGTCTTGCCTGCTGATTTTAGCCATAATGATTTACCTACAAAAACGATTAAAAATAAACATGATTAAGCATCATTTGTCTTTCAAAAAGAAATCAATACCCGCCTGTGCACAATCCATATCCTGCTGCGGTGTCCCTGAGCTCACACCAATACCCCCAAGATATTCACCATCAACTTGCACTGGAAGACCACCACCTACGGTACTAATACGGCAACCCACTTCAGTATGAATACCAAAGGCGAGACTACCTGGCGTATTCACCGCATTGTATTCATGAGTCGCTTTGCGAGCTGCACCGGCCGTAAAGGCTTTATCTTGTGCGACAATAATACTGTGAGCTTTGCCGCCATTCATACGTTCAAACGCAATTAAATTACCAGATTCATCTACCACGGCAATACACATTGGCACACCAATTTCTTCTGCTTTTTGGCTTGCGCCCTCGATTAAAAGGCGAGCATCTGCGATACATAAACGTTTAATAGTTAACATATTTTTTCCCGTTTCTATAAGTAATCATGTTGTAATGTGATTAAGCCGTTTTTTGCAAACGATGGCTATGCTCTTTCGCTTTCACTCGATACTCATGCAAGAGTGGCTCTGTATAACCGCTGGGCTGAGCCCCACCTTCAAAAATCAATGCGCAAGCGGATCGAAAAGCAATACCAGAAAATTCCGGCGCCATTGCTTTATAATGAGAGTCACTTTTATTTTGTTGATCAACTATTCTGGCCATGCGTTTCATTGTTTCCATCACTTGTTCTTTAGTGCAAATACCATGACGCAACCAATTAGCAATATGTTGACTAGAAATACGCAGAGTCGCACGATCTTCCATTAGACCCACATTATTAATATCAGGTACTTTAGAACAGCCCACACCTTGATCTATCCAACGTACAACATAACCCAATATACCCTGTGCATTATTATCCATCTCATCCTGAATTTCGTCTGGCGTTAAGCGTCGATCACCTAAAAGAGGAGGCGTGAGTATATGATCTAAGTCGGCACGCGGGCGCGAACTTAACTCTGCTTGTTGGGCATGGACATTGATGGTGTGATAATGCATTGCATGTAAAGTTGCGGCTGTCGGTGATGGCACCCAAGCACAATTAGCACCGGCTTTAGGGTGAGCCATTTTTGCTTCCAGCATTTGCAACATTTCATCTGGCTTCGGCCACATGCCTTTACCAATTTGTGCATGACCAGGTAAGCCACACTCCAAACCTATATCTACATTCCAATTCTCATATGCAGAGATCCAAGGTTCTTGCTTAATCAGTTCTTTTGGCAGCATAGGACCCGCTTCCATAGAGGTGTGCATTTCATCTCCGGTTCTATCCAAGAAACCTGTATTGATAAAAACCAAACGCTCTTTTGCAGCTCGAATACATTCTTTTAAGTTAACCGTTGTACGACGCTCTTCATCCATCACACCGACTTTCATTGTGTAACGCGGCAAGCCAAGTGCATCTTCAATATGATTAAACAACTCATTGGTTAAAGCCACTTCTTCCGGGCCATGCATTTTAGGTTTAACAATATAAATACTTTTAGTTCGACTGTTGTGTAATGGCGCGTCGTCTTTAAAATCATGCATTGCACAAAGAGTAGTAAACAAAGCATCCATAAAACCTTCGGGAATATTATTTCCCTCTTTATCTAAAATAGCATTGCTTGTCATTAAATGGCCTACATTTCTAACTAACAACAAGCTACGACCATGTAGAGACATTGGCTCGCCATTGGTATCAGTATAATGTCGGTCATCATTCAATGAACGTGTTAGACTTTTACCATTTTTAGTAAAAGTCTCTGACAGAGAACCTTTCATTAAACCGAGCCAATTACGATAAACCAAAGTTTTGTCTTCTGCATCAACCGCAGCGACAGAATCTTCACAATCTTGAATCGTACTAATAGCTGACTCAATCACAACATCTTTGACGCCTGAGGCATTATTTTTACCAATAGGATGATTGCGATCAATATGTAACTCTATATGCAAACCATTATTTTTAAACAAAAGGATTTTAGGGGAATTCAATTCACCTACATAAGCAATAAATTGTTCCGGCTTACTTAATTTTGTGGTGCTACCGTTAGTACGCTTTATTGTCAGTTCAATTTTATCGGAACCCGTTAATTGATACTCTGCAATATCAGAGTGGCTACTGCCATCGGCTAAGCGTAAGCTGTCATCTAAAAACCTAGCGGCTTTAGCAATAACACGAATACCTCTACGCTCATTAAAACTGCTGCCTTTTTCATAGCCAGGCTCTTCCGCTATGACATCTGTTCCGTAGAGCGCATCATATAAACTGCCCCAGCGCGCATTGGCAGCATTTAACGCAAAGCGTGCGTTGTTTACCGGCACAACTAATTGCGGGCCTGCAATAGAAGCAATTTCCTGATCGACATTTTCCGTACTGACACTAAAAGCATCGCCTTCCGGCACCAAGTAACCAATTTCAATCAAGAACTGTTTATATGTTGAGATATTTTTAATTGGGCCTGGATGACTGCGATGCCACTCATCCAGCTGTTGCTGGAGGCGCTCTCTTTTTTCAAGTAAAGCTTTATTTTTAGGAGCTAAACGATCGACTACAGTTGAAAAACGCAATAAGACTTCGTCTACATTAATATCCAAACCGCTGGCGATTTCATTGACTAACAATTCATACAAAGTGGGGGCGATCTGCAAACCATGTTTTTCAATGTAGTTATTCATTTTTGGCTCCTCTCAATTTTTGCTATCACTATGTTCGAAATAACTTAATCAGGCTCAGAGTACGTTTTGGCCTCATTAAAGTCCACGTAGAATACAGCTGGTCATACCAGTTATTATTTTCAATAAATTCAAATTATTTAGTAAACCATTGATTTAATTAAATATAAAAAACAAAATTGCCATCGGCGCGTCAATAAGCAAACATCTGGTATAACCAGACAAACAGGTTTAAAATAATCAACATTATTTACGGGAGTTCTAATCATGAATAACAATGATATTGTGAAGACCCGCTCAATGGCGATTTCCCAGCGCCTAGAAGAACTTATCCTTGATGGTACACTACAGCCGGGAGACAAAGTCCCCTCTGAAAGGCAATTATCTGAACGACTCAAGGTATCACGCCCCCTAATTAGGGAGTCATTAAAGGAGTTAAGAGGTAGAGGAGTTATAGAAACCCGCCATGGTAAAGGCTCATTTATTATCGGCATGCTCGACAATAAAGAAAATGAAACACCATTAAGCCGACTCTACGAGAATCACCCTCGCCTACTATACGATTTGCTGGAAGTGAGGGAGCTACTTGAGGCTGAAGCTGCTTTACTCGCAGCTGAGCGCGGTACCGAGAAAGATTTTTACAAAATCACCAAAGCTTATAATGCTATGAACCTCCGAAAAGAAGATGAGCACGACTTAATACAAGCAGCTCATCTCGATCACGCATTCCATCGTTCAATCTATGAGGCCTCACACAACCCAGTTTTAGTTCATACCCTACAAAGTTTAATGCAACTTATGTTAAACAGTATCGTGGCATCAGTGACCAACCTTTATCACCGCGATAGGCAAAAACAGCAGATTGATAAACATCACAGACAAATATATAACGCCATTATTGATCGCAAACCCGAGACGGCCAAAAAAGTAGCCACCGAACATGTCCGCAATATTCGCGACCGCATGCTAGAAATTGAACGAGAAGAACAACGTCTAGCAAGAGAAAAAAGCTGGCACCAACAAGAACAAGTATAGAGTCATAAGACTAATGATTATTTGCCGTATACCGTTGCCGGCAACCATGTCACTAAGGTAGGCAAAGAGATAACAATCGCCAGACCAATTAATTGCAAAATAATAAATGGGGTGACACCGCGGTAGATATCAACCATCCTTACTTCAGGAGGACACACACCCTTTAAATAAAATAGTGCAAACCCAACTGGTGGTGTTAAAAATGATGTCTGCAAAGTAATAGCAACCAACATAACAAACCACACTAATACCGGCTGATCAAGGACTCCATAACCTTCTATCGCAAAATCAAGTCCAGCAATGACCGGAGCAAGTAAGGGCAACACTATCAATGTAATTTCGATCCAGTCGAGTAAAAAACCCAACAGAAAAACGATGAAAAGGATAGCAATAAGCACACCGTAGTCACCAAAGGGCAGACTGGTTAACCCTGCCTCAATCAGCTCATCACCACCCAACTCACGCAATACCAAAGCAAAACACGTTGCACCGATAAAAATAGCAAAAATATAAGCAGTGGTCTTGTATGACTCCATTAATACTTTATGAAATACTTTTA
The DNA here is from genome assembly GCA_050633525.1 of Cellvibrionaceae bacterium. Classification (GTDB taxonomy): domain Bacteria; phylum Pseudomonadota; class Gammaproteobacteria; order Pseudomonadales; family Cellvibrionaceae; genus CANLBN01. The sequence continues at coordinate 55,554 of JBOEGR010000032.1, read as the reverse complement.
GATTTAATTTCCTATTATAGAGCGCTAACAATGTTGCACCTAGAGCACCCACACCACTCGCTTCAGTTGGTGTAGCAATGCCACCAAATATAGAGCCTAATACAGCAAAAATTAATAAGATAGGCGGAAAAACAGCCTTAAACACATCCCACAACACATGCCAATCCATTTCTCTCCTATCGTCAGACAAGGGGGCACATTGGGGACGAAAATACGCAATGGATAAAATATAAATTAAATATAAACCACCCAAGATTAAACCAGGAAAAACTGCAGCCATAAATAAGTCACCCACTGACAATGACAATTGGTCAGCCATAATTACAAGCATAATACTAGGTGGGATCAATATACCTAAACAACCTGCGCTACAGATAGTGCCAGCAGCAAGAGGAGTGCTATAGCCTTGCTTCATCATAGCTGGCAAAGATAATAGGCCTAATAAAACAACCGAAGCACCAATAATGCCGGTAGATGCCGCCAATATCACGCCGATAAGCGTAACCGTAATGGCTAACCCGCCTCTGACCCTACCAAAAAGCTCTTGCATGGAAAGCATCATTCTTTCTGCCACACCCGAACGGTCTAGCATAAGCCCCATAAAAATAAACATAGGTAAAGCTACCAATACCCAATTTTCCATTAAGGTAAAAATTCGAGATACAACCAAACCCAATACATTTAAATCTAGACCTGTAATAGTATCTAAATGCATATCAGATAAATAACCAAGAAAACCATACAAGATACCCACACCCGCTAGCACATAAGCCACAGGGATACCGGTAAATAAAAATGCAATGAAAGTAAGGAACATTGCAATAACGAGAATTTCATTGACTTCCATTACTTCACATCTCCGTTATTAGTTAAAGCGACTACATTTCGTATTAATCTAGCAAGAACCGCACATAATAAAAGTAAAAAACTGGCCGGTATAACCGCTTTAATTAGCCACCGATAAGGTAAACCCAAAGGGGAATTAGAGGACTCATTGATAGCATAAGAATTTTCGACATATTCCCATGCGTTAAACACAATCACAAAAATAAAAGGGATAACAAATACAACAGCACCAAATATTTCCCACTTAATAACCGTCCTTCGCTTGAGCATATCCGCAACAATATCTACCCTTACCTGAGAATTAGTCACCTCCGCATAAGAGAGCCCAAACATCATACCGATGGCATAAAGATGCCATTGAATTTCTTCAAATACAATCAGGCCACTACTAAATCCGTAACGCATAATCACGTTAACCAAAATAACCGCTATCAAAAAAGCGTAAGACCAACAAAAAATATTAGCTAATAACTTAACCAACGATTCCAAGTATTCGGACACGCGTATTAAAACTGAAAATATAGGCGCATTACCGCTTCCTACAGCAGACATGATGAATACCTTTTAGTAATATTTTAGAGAGAACAAAAGAGAAAGGTCAGACAACCAAAACTGAGGCCAGAATGTAAAATAAATAGTAATAAAACTTACATTCCAGCCTTAGATATTTTATTTATATATTGGCTTTTGGCCGTGGCAAGAATGCGTTTGCTTCCCACAAATCATAAGATTGACGGAAGTTTTGCATATCTTCCCAAATTTTCTTGAATGCAGGATCCTTCGCAGCTTGCTCTTCCGCCACCTCATCCCACTTGGTTTTAAATGTTGCCAACATCTCAGACGACCAGTACTTATTAACAACACCGCCCGTTACATTTGCAGTCATCACATCCGCTTGAATAGCTTCTCCTTGAGCAAGTGAATCTAGAGTCGAGGATTTGCAAACATGATTAATCACTGCCTGCTGGGACTTAGACATTTCATTCCATACATCTTTATTAATTAGCATCTCGATGGTTGTTGCCTGCTGATGCCAACCCGGAAAATAGTTGTACTTCATGATTTTATGCAAACCAATGCGTTTATCAATGGCTGGCATTGAAAATTCAGTGGCATCAATCGCCCCCTTCTCTAAAGCTGGGAATATTTCACCACCCGGTAAACCAACTGTACTCACGCCCAGTTTTTCCATTACTAATGCACCCAAACCGAAGAAACGCATCTTCAAGCCTTTGAGATCTTCTGCTGTTTTTATCTCTTTATTAAACCAACCTGATGTTTCAGGCGCAATAATCCCACAGATCTGGGTTTTGACATTCAAACCAGATGCATCATAAAGTTCTTGGTGTAATTTATTACCATTCCCATAATAAAACCAAGCCAAATATTCCGGCGCTTCCGGCCCAAATGGCACTGCAGAAAACAATCGAGCGGCAGGAATTTTTCCACCCCAGTTTCCCGGCGTCGCAAAGCCTGCCTGAACTTTTCCTGTTGAAACAGCATCTAGGATTTCTTTTGAACTAATTAATTTTCCCGGCTCATACATTTTAACTTTTACTGAGCCTGCACTTAACAATTGGACATTATCTGCAACATATTTGGCAGGAGAACCCAAGCCCGGCAAAGTCGAATTATAATAAGTTGGAGCTTTTAATAAAATGGGTTTTTCTTTTGCATTAACACTTGTCGCACTAACAACGGCAACAGCTGCACATAAAAAAGCGGTTACTTTTTTCATAAGGCCTCTCCTCAGAGTTGTACTTTTATATTTATTAAATAACTAATTGGGAACCGATCACTACCAGAAATATTTTTTCCTGAGCTACCATTATGTAGGAGACAAGAAAACTATAGCGGAGCACGGAGAGGATAGTATTCGCTAGAAAATAGCCGCGTCTATTTATTTTAGACCTGGTCATACCAGTAATTTTTATACTAGGCACGCTAAGTGTTTGAAAACAAATTACTTTATCAAAGACATCACAGACAAAAAAGCAAAGGAAAGCCCTGTGGTCATACCAGACAAAGTCGTAATAAATTAAACTTTAGGGTCTGTTTTAAAAGAGAGAGGAAGGGAATTTTATTTTTCCCAAAGATATATTTACCGATTTTATTAACAATAGAACTAATGCCCCCTCCATTTCAACAAGCGTACTGAACCGCTAGCGCTTCTTTTGCGAATTCCAGACCTTTTCGAATCAAGCGAACCTGATCAATAGTGGAGATATGCGTTTGCTGAGGAATGATCTCCTGCGGCGCTCTCCAAGTGCCTGACTCCAAGCGTATTGTAAAGTTAGTTTCATCTTCTACTAACGTTCTCTCATCAACAAAAAACCATTGCATATTCACAAGCTCCAAAAATTATGGTGCGAATTATGACGAAGGGCTCAAATATCTTATGTAGGATAATGACTACAAACATTGTGAGATTTTCGGTGATATTGATATAAACAGATACATAACAACATATTGTTATCAGGTATTTAGGTAATCTGAAGAAATTCTTAGGAGGTAAGGTAAGGTGAGCTGAGAAACCATCATAAAAATGCGATCATCCGCTCAGATGACATATTTTGGAGACTTATCATCATATTGAGGTCATCTCGAACGCTAGGCATAAGCTAGCCTGACACCTAACTGCCTAAGCAAGATACGAAGACTATTGAATGGCTCTTATGTTTGACTACCTAATTAAACACCCATAAAAAAACCCGGTACAAGACCGGGTTCTTTATATGGCGCACTCGGGAGGATTCGAACCTCCGACCGCTCGGTTCGTAGCCGAGTACTCTATCCAGCTGAGCTACGAGTGCGTATTGGCTCCTAGAGAGGAGGCGCGTATGGTAGAGATTTGAAGCCTAAGCGTCAAGTGGATTTTACCCCTTAAAACAAAAAAGCCCAGAGATACTCTGGGCTTTCAGCAATAAGGGAGGTCATTTAATCGACGTAGACTGGACCGACACCAAAACTCCACAAAATAACTGATCCGATGCGTACTACGACCATCAAAACAAGCCCAAAGGTAACAACCGAAGTGGCATACATGAACGCTTGCTCTTTCGATATATTCATCAGGATCGGAATCCCTTCATATATGAGATAGACTGCGTAGGCACCAGCAATAAATGTTGCGGCGGCATTTAGCCATAAGTCAGGGTAAACGCCAAATATACCCGCCAAAAAAACGGGAGTAGTAACATATACCGCTAGCGCTGTACCTTCATAATGACGGCGATCTTCTGAATCTTTTACGCCATAATTTCTGGCGATCCAATTAATATACTCGCCAAGTATGTATACGCCCACTAACAAGGATAAATAAGTCAGACCACAAAGTTGAACAGCACTCCATAGTTCTAGCTTAATGGGCTCTCCAGAGCCTATGGACCAGCCTACTTGGGTTAAACCAAATAAAAAGCTTAGGGCAGGAATCAACGCTAAGAATGGGACATGGCGTAGATAGACCTGTCTGAAAGAATATTTCTCTTTACGTATTGCTTTCCATTCTTCGTCTGGGTGCAACATAATTCCCAGAGTATGTTCAAGTAGTGGCATTGTTAACCTCGCTAGACCGTTATTATTGTTAAAAATAGTGAGTTTACTTTATTGTTTCGTGCCGGCTTAATCATTGTCATTAAGCGTTTTATCAACAAAGCTCATCAATGATGGCTTACGATAAAGCACATGATTAGTATTAATGACAAATGCCAATACGACCAATAAGAATTCGAAATAAACAGCTTTTTTTTATAACTAAAAAGGAATATATAGTTTTTTAGTTTAAATAAGAACAAAAAACGATCAAAGAAGGACTATTTAACCACTTTTAAGCTAGGTCGAGACTGGGAGCTTGATTTATCTTGCGTTGGCCCATCCCCTTTTGGCGGAGGGCTTTCAGGTTCAGGTTCGAAGATCATGCCCTGTTGATTTTCTTTAGCATAAATGCCCATTATCGCATGGCAAGGGACGAATATATCGGTAGGCACACCACTGAATCGAGCGCGAAAATTCAAGTTTTCATCGCCCATAGAGAAATCCATCACGGCTGAAGGTGATATATTAAGAACAACTTGGCCATCAGGGTTAACATAGTCCTGAGGCACCATCACATCATCAGCAAGTGCATTAACCAATATATAAGGCGTACACTGATTATCGACAATCCAATCGTATAACGCTCGAATAAGATAGGGACGACTAGACGTCATTGACATAGCTTTTCTCAACTAGCCCAGTGAATGAAACAACACATATTAACAATATAAATAGAATCGATATAAAGCATAGCAAAGAACATCGATTTATCATTCTTTACTATGACTTTGGATTCAATAAATTTGGCTAAGCGCGCATCTCTTTTTCGTACTCAGTGAGACTTTCCTGAAAAGATTCTCTAGCAAACAAGCGCTCCATATAATCCATTAGAGGCTTGGTCTGTCGCGTGTTAGGTAATTTGATACCAAATTCCTCTAAACGCCATAGAACAGGAGCCAGACAGCAATCGACCAAGGTGAACTCATCACTCATAAAGAACGGCTTTTCAGAGAAGATAGGCGCAATAGTTAACAAACCATCTTTTAATTCTTTTACTGCCTTAGCAACGGTTTCTTTATTTTTGCTGGATACAATGGTATCGACTAATGGAGACCAATCTTTTTCGATACGATACATCCATAAACGACTCTGAGCGCGAGCAACAGGGTAAACGGGCAACAAAGGAGGATGAGGAAAACGCTCATCTAAATACTCCATCATTACCTTGGATTCGTATAAGACCAAATCACGATCCAGCAATGCTGGCAACGTGTTATAAGGCGTCAATTCGGAAACCTCTTCAGGAATATCGCTAGGATCTACATCAATTAGATCGACTGTAACGCCTTTTTCTGCCAACACAATTCTGACACGATGACTGTAGTGGTCTCTGCCATCAGAAAAATATGTCATTGATGAGCGTTTGGTGACAACACCCATTGATTCACCTCGGTATAGTATTAATTTATAGAGTAGATTCTCTTTAGCGCACACCCCTTTTATAGAGGGCGATAGAAGCGAAGAGCATTAGTATTTTATCGGGGACATCATGCATCGAAGTTAGCCCATGCTAACTTAAACAACGCTAATAAAGCACCTCAATAGAAAACGGGCAGTGCTTTTCGCTAATGAGAAACGAATAACACTGCCCGCCGGGCATTTTAACACAAAATTGAACCTATCTGGCTTACCATTTCACATTTAGTGAAGAGTAAATACGAATTAATGGATACCTTTCCAATATTCGCGATTCAACAGTACTGCAAAGACAAGCAATACGAGCAAAAACAGAATGACAAAAAAGCCGGTAGTTTTACGGTCTTCAGCTGTCGGGTCTCCAACATACTCAAGAAAATTCACTAAGTCATAAATAGCTTTATCAAATTGCGCTGCATCCATACTGCCTTTAACGCTACTTTCGATCAGGCCACCACACGCTTCGTCCATTTTGACTTCACCCAATTCATTACGAACCGGATCGCCATGACTATCCAGCTTAGGGCCTGGCCCACATTCCAGAAGACCTTGTAACTCAAGAAACACGTGAGGCATACCCACATTGGCAAAAACACGGTTATTTACACCTAAAGGACGCGAGTCATCTCGATAAAAATTGCGCAAGTATGTATAAAGCCATTCAGGCGAACGCGCTCTAGCAACCATCGTCAAATCGGGAGGAGCCGCACCAAACCACGCTTTTGACTTAGCCGGCGCCATAGCATTGGTCATCAACTCACCAATTTTTTGATCTGAGAAAACCAAGTTTTTCATCATCACATCATTGGGAATACCTAAGTCAGTCGCCACACGCTCATAGCGAGAAAACTTTGCTGAATGACAACCCATGCAGTAGTTGGCAAACCACTTAGCTCCACTTTGCAATGAGTCTTTGTCAGAGAGGTCGGCTTTAAACTCATCACATGGAATAGAACCACAAGCGTAAGCGCCTCCAGCTGCCACTGCTTTAATTGGCGCTACTGTCATCACAACAAAGAAGAGCAAGCCCAATAAGACCAAACCTCTAGGCAAACCTTTCATTTGAAGACGTTCCGGCTCAGGACTCGTTGAATCTTTTGCCGTCAGCATTGGTAGTAACAAGGTCAGTATTGCCAAAGCAAGACCAAACGCCCTAACAAAAATGGGGATTTCTTTATCCAATAAAGTCAATGATATCCATGCTAAACCGACAGCAAGGATGGCACAAATACCCCAATTGACGACAGACTTAACACGAGGATTATCAGGGTTAGTCCAAATAGGCATCGTGATAAAGAAGACAAAGTAAAATAACGTACCTTGTTGGGCTAGCATAGTTCTGCCATCGGTCGGGGCTTTCACACCCAAATAACCTAAGATCACAAAAATAGCCGCAAAGAGTAACAGCATAATTTTAGGCAACCAACCTTTGTATCGGATTGAGCGTACAGGGCTCTTATCCAACCATGGCAAAAAGAACAGCACAACAATCGCACCAATCATTGCCAAGAAGCCTAAAAATTTGGCTGTAAATACACCACCAAGGTCAATCGTCACCGCACGCAAAATCGCGTAGAAAGGCGTGAAATACCATACCGGCGCAATATGCTCAGGTGTTTTTAAGTTGTTCGCTTCCTCGAAGTTTGCATACTCTAAAAAGAAACCACCCATTTCAGGGAAATAGAAAATAACGGCACTGAAAGCGATCAAGAATGCGGCTATGCCCACGATATCGTGAACAGAGTAATAAGGGTGGAAAGGAATACCATCAACAGGCTTACCATCCGGTCCTTTATTTTTCTTAATATCAACGCCGTCAGGGTTATTAGAACCCACTTCATGTAATGCCAAGATATGAAGAACAACCAAGGCCAATAGCACAATAGGAATAGCAACAATATGCAAGGCATAAAAACGGTTCAGTGTAATTTCTGAGATCAGGTAATCACCACGGATCCACTGAACTAGGTCTTCACCCACATAAGGAACGGCACCAAAGAGGGAAACAATCACTTGCGCGCCCCAATAGGACATTTGCCCCCAAGGCAATACATAACCCAAGAAAGCTTCGGCCATCAAGGCAACATAAATCACCATGCCGAAGATCCATACCAACTCACGTGGCGCTTTATACGAACCGTACAGCAAGCCGCGGAACATATGCAGATAAACCACGATAAAGAAGAAAGAAGCACCCACAGCATGCATCAAACGAATAATGTCGCAATAGGCAACATCACGCATACAATACTCTACCGAAGCAAAGGCCTCCTCTGCGGTTGGCACATAAATCATGACCAACCAAATGCCGGTTAATAACTGATTAACCAATACGAGTAGAGAGAAAACACCAAAGAAGTACCAAAAGTTGAAATTTTTAGGGGCATAGTAATCGCCCATATGGGTATCCCATGCGCGCTGCACTGGCAAACGCTCATCAACCCAACCCCATAATCCTGCCAATAAATTACCCATTACGCATTCTCCCCATCAACACCAATCACCACTGTTGTATCTGTGTCGTACACATGTGGCGGAACTTCTAGGTTTAAAGGAGCAGGTACCCCTTTATAGACACGACCAGCAAGATCAAATTTAGAACCATGACATGGACAAAAGAAGCCACCTTGCCATGCATCACCACCTAAATCCTTTGCGCCAACATCCGGCCTAAACTGAGGTGCGCAACCAAGGTGGGTACACACACCCAACATAATCATAAACTCAGGCTTAATTGAGCGGTTTTCATTTTGGGCATATTCAGGCTGCTGAGGGTTAGAGGAATCAGGGTCACTGACTTCGCCATCCACTTTTTCTAAACCCGCCAACGCTTCATCTGTACGGCGGATAATATAAACTGGCTTACCGCGCCATTCTTCGGTGACCATTTCACCAGGCTGAATTTTAGATAAGTCGATCTTAACTGGAGCACCTGCCGCTTTTGCTTTTGCGCTAGGGTTCCACGATCCAATAAAAGGAACCGCTACACCTACAGCACCGGCTGCACCAACAACAGAAGTTGCTGCCGTTAAAAAACGACGTCGGCCTTGGTTGACTACTTCGCCATCACTCATGACGCTCTTCTCCTACACCTGAAAGTAATAATTTGTTTATAAATTTGGCTTGTTTAAGCTATTGATTTTCAAAATCTTATTTTTATCTTATTGATGCTAAAAAACCCACACATATTAATGAAATTAGCCCGTACTGACAAGGATAGTCACAATTAACTGTATGTCTATTAATGAAGTGTTAAAGAGAAACTTTAAAAAAGAAAATTATTGGTCATTAAACGATCACAGGCAGACTGAAAGATCGTTTTTTGAACTATGCCTAGCGAACACATGCCTTTTGAAGCGCTTATAATGACTCTGCTATCTAAGGCACCCGCTCGGACGCTAAGGATGGCGTGAATGGTAATTTCCACGTGCACTTGAGGTATGCAAGAGCAAAAATTGGCCCTGCACCCATGCCTACACGAATGCAGTACATGCTGAATTTAGAAGAACAGCACTTGTGGCACACAACCGCCAAGGAGGGCGGAAGCACCGGTAATGTACGAACGCTTACTTACCCACACAATTGGGCACTCAAAAATTGCTCCTGCATTTTTGCAGCTTCCGCATCCCCACTCTCGCTAAGTACCTATATCCATATAGGCAATGTACCCCCCATCCTTGGGGGGCAAAAAAATACCCAGCTTTTTGGGCTGGGTATTTCGATTTGCTGATAACGCTAAAAAAAGAATTAACGTTTTGAGAACTGAGGCTTCTTACGTGCTTTACGTAGACCCACTTTCTTACGCTCAACTTCACGAGCATCACGAGTAACATAACCGGCCGCACGTAGTGCTGGACGATTCGCTTCGTCGTATTGCATTAAGGCACGAGTTAGACCGTGACGAATAGCACCGGCCTGACCAAAGCTACCACCACCTTTTACAGTGACATTAATATCGAATTGCTCAACGCTATCGAGCAGCTCAAGCGGCTGACGTACAATCATTCGGGCAACTTCTCGACCAAAATATTCATCGATAGAACGGCCATTGATGTTAATTGCACCAGAACCTTTAGTAATAAAAACACGTGCAGTCGATGTTTTACGACGGCCGGTTCCATAATATTGTGTTGCAGACATAGGAGGCTCCCGAGTTAGAGTGTCAGTTCTTGCGGCTGTTGAGCTGTATGAGGATGCTCAGTACCGGCGTAAACTTTTAGTTTTTTAAACATCGCACGACCTAGAGGGCCTTTAGGCAACATGCCTTTAACCGCGCTCTCGATTGTACGCTCAGGGGCTTTTTCAATTAACTTTTCAAAGCTAATTGACTTTAAGTTACCCACATAGCCAGTGTGACGGTAATACATTTTGGCTTTCGCCTTATTACCAGTCACGTGGACTTTTTCTGCGTTGATAACGACGATGTAATCGCCCGTATCAACATGAGGGGTATACTCAGGTTTATGCTTACCGCGCAAACGGGTGGCAATCTCGGTGGCCATACGGCCCAAGGTTTTGCCCTCAGCATTAATTACGTACCAGTCACGTTTTACCGTAGCTGGATTGGCACTGATAGTCTTCATGTTATTGGCCTAAATTAAAGAAGGAGGATAAAAAATGAGCGCGGATTCTATATGAATACCGCGCCCACTTCAAGCATTTTAGCAGGAAATTGAGATACTCAACTTCTCCCGTAAACATCCTCTAAGCGAACAATATCGTCTTCTCCCAAGTACGAACCCGACTGCACCTCAATAATTTCAAGGGGGAACTTACCTGGGTTTGCTAGCTGATGGGTTTCTCCCAAGGGTATATACGTTGACTGGTTTTCGCCCAACAGCATGGTCTTATCGCCACAACGCACTTGTGCTGTACCCTGTACAACAATCCAATGCTCTGCTCGGTGATGATGCATCTGCAGAGACAGTTGGGCGCCTGGATTCACAACAATACGCTTAACCTGAAAACGCTCACCGTAATCAATCGAGTCGTAATAACCCCATGGGCGATAAACTTTACGGTGTAACTTTGACTCACTACGGTCCGCTTTTTTCAATTGGCTGACAATACTTTTAACATCTTGCACGCGATCTTTATGAGACACCATAATCGCATCATCGGTCTCAACAACAACGGTGTCTTCCAAACCGATTGTTGCAATCAATTTATGCTCGGCCTGAATATAACAATTTTTTGTATCTTCGGTGAGTACATCACCTTTAGAGACATTACCATTGGCATCTTTACTCGAAACATCCCACAAAGCAGACCAAGAACCGACATCACTCCAATTTGCATCCAAGGGAACAACAACCGCATCTTGTGTCTTTTCCATCACGGCATAGTCGATAGAGTCATCGGGACAAGATTTAAATGCCTCGGCATCAATACGCGTAAAATCTAAATCGCTGGTCGTATCGGCCATAGCTTGTCGACACGCCTTCACAATATCTGGGTTAAACTTTTCTAGCTCTTCAAGATAGCGAGATGCTTTAAACATAAACATACCGCTATTCCACGAGTAATTACCCGAAGATAAGTAAGACTCTGCCGTCGCTTGGTCAGGCTTCTCTACAAACTTATCAACCGCATGAACACCCTTTTCTGTCATCACACCATTTTTGACATAACCGTAACCTGTTTCTGGGGCTGTCGGCACAATACCAAAGGTTACCAATTTGCCTTTTTCAGCTTGTTGCTCGGCAATTGTCACTGCTCGCTCAAAGGCCTCAATATTTTCAATCACATGATCAGCGGGAAGGATCAACAAGGTCGCGTCCGGCTTCGCTAAAGCAGCAAGTGCAATAGCAGGAGCAGTATTGCGGCCAAATGGTTCTAGGATAATGCCAGCAGATTCAGAACCCATCGCGCGTAGCTGTTCTGCCACCATAAAACGATGTTCTTCATTACAAATAACCATCGGTGCATCTATCGCTACACCATCATTAAACTGATGCAACCGAGCAATCGTTTCTTGCAGCATGGTTTGCTCAGATACTAAAGGCAGGAACTGCTTTGGATAAAGAGATCGTGAATAAGGCCACAATCGAGTACCGGAACCGCCGGATAAAATAACAGGTAATATCATAAGAAATCTCTTAACTTAATTTCATTTGTTCATGTTGCAAAAATGCGGACAAGCCTTCGCGCCAATGAGGCAAAGGTGCACCCATCAGCTCGCTCAACTTATTTGTCGATAAAATTGAATACTCGGGTCTAGGCGCGGGAGTCGGATATTCAACTGATGGGATAGCGACAACACTGGGTTTAGCCACTATTAAACCATACTCGTGAGCCAACTCAAAAATAGCTTCCGCAAAACGATGCCAAGAAGTATCACCCGTACTACTACAATGATAAATTCCCCAAGGTAAAGTTCGCTCTTCCTTGAAGCGACGCACTAAAAATAAGACGGTATTAACAATATCACCGACATAAGTGGGCCTGCCAAATTGATCATTCACCACACTTAACTCATCGCGAACAGCCCCCACACGGAGCATTGTTTTAACAAAATTGTTGCCCTGCTCACCAAACACCCAGCTAGTTCGTAAAATAATATAGGATGTTAAGCTGTTCTGAATGGCTTTTTCACCAGCCAACTTAGTCAAGCCATAAACACCCAATGGGTTCACTGCATCGTCTTCGACATAAGGCTGGCGCGAAGTGCCATCAAAAACATAATCTGTCGAAAGGTGGATAAGAGGAACCGATAAGGCCTCGCAAGCCTCCGCCATGACCGCAACACTTTGGTGATTCACTAAATCCGCCAACACCTTTTCTTCTTCTGCTTTATCGACAGCAGTGTAAGCACAAGCGTTAATCACGATATCAGGGCAGTGTTTGTGAATGTAGCTGGAGACCAAGTTTGGCTGAGCAAAATCAACGTCATTTCGCGTTAAAGCACACAAGTCATAACCCGCAACAGTTAAGGCTGTAGCACAATCGCTACCCACCTGCCCCGCAGAACCAAACAACATTACTTTCATGAATGCTGCTCTCGCAAGGTTTTTAAAGTCGGCGCGACACGATCTTTTTCTGACAAGGTTGGACTCTCTAAAGGCCAATCAATACCAACATCCGGATCATCCCAAATTAAACTCCCCTCATCGCTAGGGTCGTAATAATCCGTACACTTATATTCAAAATCAGCAAATTCGGACAACACAACAAAGCCATGTGCGTAACCTGGTGGCACCCAAAATTGTCGCTTATTTTTGTCATTTAATATGGCCGAAGCATATTTTCCATAGCTTGGCGACGCGGGGTTAATATCAACAGCAACATCAAACACTTCCCCGGTAACAACACGCACAAGTTTTCCTTGCGGTTTTGTTTTTTGAAAATGCAGTCCTCTCAGAACACCTTGGGCTGAACGGGAGTGGTTATCTTGCACAAAATCTAATTCGATACCCGCAAGCTCGCGATAACGATCGCGCTGGAAAGTTTCGAGAAAAAAGCCTCTTTCATCACCAAAGACCTTTGGCTCAATAATCACTACACCGGCAAGGCAAGTCTCAATTACATTCATCACTATTTACTTTAAAAAATTATGTCAAGAAGGGAAAAGGTTGGTTATAACGCTGGCATTTTCAATTTTACTAAAACTCTAAAATATCTAATAAATATTGGCCGTAACCGCTTTTAATTAATGGCTTAGCCAATTCTCTTACTTGCTGATCGTTAATCCAACCCATACGCCAAGAGACTTCTTCTGGGCAAGCCACTTTCAAACCTTGTCGATGCTCTAAAATTTGTACGAACTGACCCGCTTCCATTAAAGAATCGTGGGTACCAGTATCGAGCCAAGCATTACCTCTACCCATCATTTCAACCGAGAGATTGCCTTTATCTAAATAGGCACGATTGACATCTGTAATTTCCAACTCGCCTCGGTGTGAAGGTTTAATCGATTTCGCAATTTCAACGACCTGACTGTCATAAAAATAAAGCCCTGTTACCGCATAACGAGATTTCGGTTTTTCAGGTTTCTCTTCAATGCTGATCGCTCGACCTTCATCATCGAATTCCACCACGCCGAAGCGCTCTGGGTCTGTCACTGGGTAGGCAAATACAGTACCGCCTTGTGTTTGACTTGCTGCACGCTGTAGACCTTGACTCAAACCATGCCCAAAAAACAGATTATCCCCCAACACCAAAGCGCAGGAGTCACCATTAATAAATTCTTCGCCGATAATGAAGGCTTGAGCAAGGCCATCTGGCGATGGCTGTATAGCATATTCAATTTGAATACCCCATTGAGCGCCATCACCCAACATTTTTTCAAAACGTCCGGTATCCTCTGGGGTCGAGATAATTAATATCTCTTTAATCCCGGACAACATCAATGTCGTTAACGGATAGTAAATCATTGGCTTATCATAGACAGGCAATAGTTGCTTACACACCCCAAGTGTGACTGGGTGCAAACGCGTACCAGAACCGCCAGCTAAAATAATACCTTTCATTTTAAATACCTTTTTAAATACCCTATCGTACTACGGCTCAATGCTACTACAGCTGTCATAGAATTAAAGTGAGACACCTAAGCGCTCACCTTGGTAAGAACCATCGAGCACTCTACGCCACCAGTTTTCATTAGCCAAATACCATTCAACGGTTTTACGAATCCCACTTTCAAATGTTTCTTCAGGCACCCAAGCTAAGTCGTGCTCTATTTTTGATGCATCGATAGCGTAACGTACATCATGACCCGGACGATCTTCGACATAAGTAATCAGCGATTCATAACTATCAAGTTCAGCCGGTTTATTAGGAACCAACTCTTCTAAAATAGAACAAATCGTTTTCACCACATCAATATTGCGACGCTCATTATGCCCGCCGATATTATATGTTTCAGCGACTTTGCCTTCCGTTAAGACTTTGTAAAGCGCTCTTGCATGATCTTCCACAAACAACCAATCCCGAATCTGAGAACCATCACCATAAACAGGAAGAGCCTTGCCAGCCAAAGCATTGAGAATAATTAAAGGGATTAATTTTTCGGGAAAATGGTAAGGGCCATAATTGTTAGAACAATTCGTCACCAAAGTAGGCAAACCATAAGTACGCTGCCATGCTCGCACCAAATGATCAGAAGCTGCTTTACTTGACGAATAAGGTGAACTTGGCTCATAACTTGTCGTTTCAGTAAACAAACCTTCTGGCCCTAAATCGCCATAAACTTCATCTGTTGAAATATGGTGAAAACGGAAGTTAGCCTGACGAGCGCTGTCTAAGCTTGCAAAATACCGGCGCGACTCTTCTAGCAGTGTATAAGTACCAACAATATTAGTCGTAATAAATTCGCCGGGGCCATCTATCGAACGATCGACATGAGACTCAGCGGCCAAATGCATCACAGCATCTGGCTGATGTTCTTTAAAAATGCGAGCAAGCTCAAATGCATCACAAATATCAATTTGTTCGAACACATAACGCTCAGACTGCGCCACCGCTTCTAGTGATTCTAAATTACCGGCGTAAGTGAGCTTATCAACATTGATGACTGAGGATTCGGTGTCATTGATAATATGCCTAACCACGGCAGAACCGATAAAACCTGCGCCACCCGTAACCATTATTTTCATCGACGTGTTCCTTTCTAATAAATATCTTTAGAAAATAATGTGAATGGGGTTTTGAATAATATTTTAATATCTAACCACAATGACCAGTTATTGATATATTCCATATCGTACTCAGCACGTTTATGCATTTTATCATCTGTTTCGGTTTCGCCACGACAGCCATTTATTTGAGCAAGACCTGTGATACCGGGCTTAATTCTATGGCGAGCCAAGTAACTACCAATTTTTTCACGGTAATGATCATTATGAGCAACCGCGTGCGGGCGTGGCCCCACCAATGACATATTGCCAAACAAGACATTAAATAATTGCGGCAATTCATCAATAGAAGTTCTGCGAATAAATGCACCAATCGCGGTCACTCGAGGATCTTTCTTTTTCGCTTGAGTAACACCCACATCTTCCTGATGCACAACCATGCTACGAAATTTCCAAACTTTGAAAATACGGCCATCCCAACCATGTCGATCTTGCTTAAAGATGATGGGGCCTTTAGAAGTGAACTTCACGATTAAAGCAATAGTAATCAGTAATGGAGACAGCAACATAATACATACTAATGCTACCGCTCTATCTAAGACCTCTTTAAAGAAGATACCCGTTTTGGTTGAGGTCAGTGGACTTTCATTTAGGCAAATCAAGGGCAGCCCTGCTACCTCTCGCACCGAGTGGTTTAACAGCTGCAAGGCATAAATATCTGGCACCCAAATCAAATCAACATTTAATTTAAGCAGTTGTTTGTGAAGCACTTCAATTTTATCTGATTGCCCCAGAGGCACGGCAATATACACGCGACGAATATCGTATTCTAGAACAACCCGATGAATATCATCTAAATCACCCAAGCATGCCGTATGGTTAGGTGTTTCATCGTAAATCTGAAAGTCATAACAAGAGACAAAGCCAACCACCCTGTCTGGAAGCCATTTATTATTATTAATTTTCGCCGCCAAATGGCAACCTAAACGACCATTACCCACAACAACCGAGCGAATAACTGGAGACAGGCGATCTCTAACCAAGCCGACTGTCTTCTGCATCGCAACATAAACCAGCATCTGTAACAGTAAACCTAGCACGGCCCACTGGAGAAATACTTCACGAGAAAAAATAGAAGAGGTCTTGGTGATAAAAGAGAGAAAGACCAACAACATCAGCAGCACGCCCCACGCTACCGATAAGCGATACAGCCCACTCTTTAAAGAACCCGCTCGTCGGTAAACGCCATGCACACCGTATATAACCAGCAACAACAAACCTGAAATAATGGCGAATAATCGATAAGGAAGATCAATATCACCATTTTTTATATAAACCAGCAACACGAGCAAACCCGTCACTAGAAAAACATCCGTGAGCAATTGAAGCCAATAAACCAAAGACTCATGCTTTTTGAGCAATCGTCTCTGGCGTCCGAGCTGGTTATAACCTTGCGATAACGCATCCATTGTTAGTTAATTTGCCCCACTTACACTTTAGAAGATTTTTGAAGTCGAAAAATAGACAACAGATATTGCCTTTAAACCCATTAATAGACTAATGGTTGGCACGTATTATAGCTAATAATTCATCACGTTTGGCTTCCATCAGACTCACATCGCCTCTAGACTCAACATTTAACCTAACTAAAGGTTCTGTGTTTGACATTCTCAAGTTGAAACGCCAAGACCCAAAACTCATCGAAAGACCATCAATATGCTCAGTCTGCTCGGCATCATTTTCATAACGCGCCTGAATCGACGACAATAAAGCAGCAGGATCGGCCACTTTACTATTAATCTCACCACTACAAGGAAAAGCAGCCATTCGGTCATCGACTAACTGTGAGAGTGTTTTGCCACTTGAACAAAGCAATTCCACGACCAATAACCAAGGAATCATACCGCTGTCGCAATACGCAAAATCACGAAAATAATGGTGAGCACTCATTTCTCCACCATACACAGCATCTTCCGAGCGCATACGCTCTTTAATAAATGCATGCCCCGTTTTACTTTCAATCGGGCGCCCGTTTGCCGCTTTAACGAGTTCTTGAGTATTCCATGTAAGGCGAGGGTCATGAACGATAGCTGCATCATTGTGCTTCGCCAAAAATGCTTCCGCTAACATGCCAACAATGTAGTAACCTTCGATAAAACGGCCATTTTCATCAAAGAAAAAACAACGGTCAAAGTCACCATCCCAAGCCAAACCCACATCAGCGTTGTTCGCTTTAACCGCTTCAATGGTTGATGCACGGTTCTGAGGCTCTAGAGGGTTAGGAATGCCATTAGGGAAAGTGCCATCGGGTTGATGATGCACTTTGATTAATTCAAACGGCAGTACACCCTCAAGTCGATCCATCACCAATCCTGCACCACCATTACCAGGGTTAGATACAATTTTAAGTGGACGTAATTGATTAACATCAACATAAGACAAGAGATGCTTAAGATAATCCGGACGGCTATCCAAACTTTTTACACTGCCTTTCTTCACTGCAGAAGCGAAATTATTCTGCTCAGCCAAGGCTTTAATCTTTAATAAACCTGTATCACCACTAATCGGTTTGGAACCCTCACGCACAAACTTCATGCCGTTATAATCCATAGGGTTATGGCTTGCGGTGACACAAATGCCACCATCGACAGGGTTATTAAAGGTAGCGAAATACACCTCCTCTGTACCGCATTGACCGATATGCAATACATCGGCACCACCGTCAGTAATACCATCAACCAAGGCATTGGTGAGCGATTCACTGGTAAGGCGAATATCATGCCCCACAACGACAGTTTTTGCCTCTAAAAATGCAACAAATGCTCTACCGATACGGTAAGCGATCTCTTCATTTAATTGATCGGGTACTCGACCACGAATATCGTAAGCCTTAAAGCAGGTTAGTTCTGACATAGATGTTGATACACCAAGTTAGTAAGTTATGTTTAGTTCGCTTGAAAAAGTAGAGCAAAAAACTTTATCCGCTATAAACATTCTCATAAACGTAGTTAGTGGCTTCAACAAAACCTTCAACGCTACCGCAATCAAAGCGGCTACCTTTGAATTTATACGCCATCACACAGCCATTTTTCGCTTGAGTCAGCAGAGCGTCTGTCAACTGTACTTCGCCATTCTTGCCCGGTGGAGTCGCTTCAATAATATCGAAAATATCAGGTGTTAAAATGTAACGACCAATAATAGCCAAATTACTCGGTGCATCTTCAAGAGCCGGCTTCTCAACCATGTCGGTTACCTGAAAAAGGCCATCTTTGATCTTATCGCCTGCGATGACACCAAATTTACTGATTTGATCTTCAGGCACTTCTTGAATGGCCACAATACTGCAACGAAACTGCTTAAACAGCTTAACCATTTGCAATAAAACGCCATCTTCACCTTTTTCTGTTAGGCAAAGGTCATCAGACAGTACAACACCAAAAGCTTCATCGCCCATCAAACGTCGGCCATTAAGGATGGCATCACCCAAACCTTTCATTGACTTCTGTCGGGTTAGAGAGAACTGGCCCTTATCCATGACATTACGAATACTGGCTAAATATTGCTCTTTACTCGTACCAGCAATCTCTTTCTCTAATTCATAGTTGACATCAAAGTGATCTGCAATGGCTCGTTTGCCTCGACCAGTTACAAAGCCAACCTCAGTCAACCCTGCTTCCAAACACTCTTCAACTCCGTATTGAACAAGTGGCTTATTGACGACAGGAAGCATTTCTTTAGGCATAGATTTAGTCGCTGGTAAGAAACGAGTACCGTAGCCTGCTACGGGGAAAAGACATTTTTTGATCATTGAAAAATTCCTTAATTGTTAAGATCTTAGCTTAATTAGAGAGGAGCATGGACTTAAAAGTGTAACAATATCATAAACTTTATGATTATTGTGTGACAAATAAAGTCACAATCATAAGTAGTTGATCTAAGACTAATGTCAAGGTAACCCTAGACATACCCCCGTCAACCGGTAAAATACAGCGCCTTTCTCAGCTACTCGATAGCTGCGAGGCCCTATTTAAATTAACTCGGATGCCAACATGGACTCTTTTGAACCTAAAAACTCTTATAACAAAGAAGAACTTCTCGCCTGCGGTGAAGGTAAAATGTTTGGCCCCGGGAATGCTCAACTGCCTATGCCCAATATGTTGATGCTAGACCGAATCCCTCACATATCAACAACCGGTGGCGAATTTGGCAAAGGCGAAATCATTGCAGAGCTCGATATCACACCTGATTTGTGGTTTTTTGACTGCCACTTCCCCGGAGACCCTGTTATGCCAGGCTGCCTAGGCTTAGATGCCATGTGGCAACTCGTTGGCTTTTATCTGGGCTGGAGAGGCAACCCCGGTCGCGGTCGCGCATTAGGTTCTGGCGAAGTGAAGTTTACCGGGCAAATATTACCCTCCTCTAAACTCGTGACCTACCACATCAATCTCAAGCGTGTTATTGAGCGCAAACTGATTATGGGTATTGCGGATGGACGCGTATCGGTAGACGGAAAAGATATCTACTTTGCTAAAGATCTACGTGTGGGACTATTCTCCAACACAGACTCTTTCTAACTATTACATAAAAAAACTGTCATAGGCTGCTCAACTAAGGTATCAGGTGATACCTTGAGCGATTATGCAATAATAAGTGAATAACATTTGAGGTGCTTATATGAAGCGAGTCGTCGTCACTGGCATGGGAATCGTATCCTGCCTAGGTAATGATCAATCCAGTGTGCTAGAAGCACTTCAGCAAGGTCGCTCGGGTATTCGATTTCAAGAAATATATGCAGAGATGGGCTTGCGCAGCCACATCGCTGGTAATATTGAAATCAACCTGGCAGACCATATCGATAGAAAAGTATTGCGCTTTATGGGCGATGCAGCGGCATTTTCTTATATTGCGATGGAGCAAGCAATCGCTGACTCTGGACTTGATGAGAGCGATGTCTCCAATGAGCGCACCGGTATTATCATGGGATCTGGTGGAGCTTCATCTAACAATCAAGTTGAAGCCGTTGATATATTACGTAAAAAAGGCGTTAAACGCATTGGGCCCTATCGTGTCACCCAAACCATGGGAAGTACCGTATCAGCGTGCCTAGCGACCCCATTCAAGATTAAAGGGGTCAACTACTCAATTTCATCGGCTTGCGCAACAAGCGCTCACTGTATTGGTAATGCAATGGAGCTGATTCAACTGGGCAAGCAAGACGTCGTATTCGCCGGTGGCGGTGAAGAAGAACACTGGTCCATGACCTGCCTCTTTGATGCGATGGGAGCCCTGTCGACGGGCTATAATGACAAACCGACACAAGCCTCCCGCGCTTATGATGCCCAACGTGACGGGTTCGTCATTGGCGGTGGTGGTGGCTGCTTAGTGCTTGAAGAGTACGAACACGCCAAAGCGCGCGGAGCAAAGATTTATGCCGAGGTTGTTGGCTATGGCGCCACATCTGACGGCTATGACATGGTTGCCCCTTCTGGCGAAGGTGCAGCTCGCTGCATGCGACAAGCAATGTCAGGCTTAAATGGCCCTATTGACTATATCAATGCCCACGGAACCAGCACACCCGTGGGGGATATTGCCGAGCTAAAAGCAATTAAAGAAGTGTTTGGCGACAACATTCCTGCCATCAGCTCGACAAAATCATTGACAGGCCACTCCTTAGGCGCAACGGGCGTACAAGAAGCTGTTTACTCTCTATTGATGATGGAAAATGACTTTATTTGTGCATCGGCCAACATAGAAACCTTAGATGACGCCGCTGAAGGTGTACCCATCGCCCTAGAAAAACAAGATGCCACCCTCAACAGGGTATTATCGAATAGCTTTGGATTTGGCGGTACTAATTCATCATTGGTATTCGAAAAACTGTCTTAAACAATTCACACTCTCGAACAACTATTGCCCTCTCTATATACAAATAAGAGAGGGCAATAAAGTTTTTAGGCAACCTCTTGTTTAGCGCAGCCGTTTCACCTTGCTATAGACAACCCCCTCCGTATTACTTCTTCTTTTTCAAACGCTTGCTAAGAGCTGGCTGAGAAATACCTAACATTCGAGCAGCAAGCGATTGATTGTGGCCTGCGCGAGACATTGCCTCTTCAATTAAATAATCGTCCATCTCATTTAAAGAAGGCAAAGGTAAGTCGGGGTGGAACTGCACCGCGTTCTTTGGTAACGCAAGTGGTTTTTGTAAGTCAGCATCAATAATCACCCGAAAGACTTCCATCGATAATAAGCGAGAACGGTGGCGACTAGTCGCATCGTAGACCATCGACTTCAATTCCCTAACATTACCGGGGAAAGTATAATTACTCAGTAAAACCGGCAGTTCAGGCGGATAAGTTGGTGTCGGTTTACCTAATTCTGAAGCTGCACGCTCAATAAAATAATCTAATAACAAAGGAATATCTTCTTTTCGAGAACGCAGCGGAGGCAATTTAATACTATGAGTACACAATCGATAATACAAATCTTTTCGGAAAGAGCCGTCTTGCAAATGTTCATCTAATACTTGATGAGTGGCCGCAATAATTCTCGCTCGTGAGCGCTTAGGTAGATCACTCCCGAGAGGATAATATTCCCCTTCTTGCAATAAGCGAAGTAGTTTAACTTGTGACTGCTTCGTTAGCTCTCCTATTTCATCTAGAAACAAAGTGCCGTTAGCCGCCTGATCAATCAAACCCTTACGCTCTTTAGCCGCACCGGCGAAAGCACCTTGCTGATGACCAAATAAGGTATCCGCAAATAAGTCATCATCTAGGGCTGCCACATTCACCGTCACAAGCGGGCCCTGCCTACCACTCGCATCGTGGCATGCTTTAGCAATCAGTTCTTTTCCAGTACCACTTTCCCCGGTAATAAGAATAGGCTGAATACTTGACGCTATTGACTCTACATAATGAAAGATGGCATTCACTTTTTTATTTTTAGAAATAAAGCCATCAAATATTTCAGGATTATCTAAACGATCACTCAAGATACGCTGCTGTAATGACGTGTTCTGGCGACGCATTTGCTGCATAAGAACCGTTCTTTTCACGCCTTCAACGAGCCTTCCTTCTTCCGTGGTTTTGACAAAATAATCAAAAGCACCTGCCTTTAACGCCGCTACTGCGGCATCTGCATTGTTTAAGCCACTAATAACAATTACCGCTATTTCAGGGTATTCTTCACTGATTATATTCAGCAAATCCATGCCTGAGATATGAGGCATCGTGAGATCCAACAAGACAACACCAACATGCTCTCTAGCCAATATATCCATTGCTTGGCGACTATCTTCGCAGACTAAAATATTATTGATATCTCCCTTACGTTCTAGCAACAGTCTTAAACTGCGCAAATAAGAGACCTCATCATCGATTAATAAAACACTAAATTCAGGGTAAATTGATTCGTTCATATTATTATTTTCGTTTAGCCATTAAGTTAATTAAAAATTATTTCTATAGTTTCAAACATCTGAAACGGGTAGTTCCAAATGAACTTGAGTACCTACATTTTTTTGAGAGTTAAATAGGAGCTTGCCACCGTACGCTTTTGCAATTCCCGCCGAGACCGACAAACCCAAGCCCGTACCGCCATGATCACGTTTAGTGGTAAAAAAAGGATCGGTTAATTTTGTAAGATCGCCTTTTTCGATACCCGAACCTTCGTCCGCCACCGTTATAACAACCTTTTTTTGCGATTTATTATAGACTGTACTCACAGATACCTTTTGACCGAGACTCGTTAATGCCTGACACGCATTTAATATTAAGTTAATAATAATTTGTTCAATACGCTGAGCATTAACCTTCACTAACGGTAAATTTTTATCGTACTCAACCACAAAATGATGGGTAGATTTCCGAATACTGGTATCAACTAAACGTATTGCAGTGGCCACTACGTCGTTAACATCAACTAAAGTGTCATTATCGACAGCGTCATGACGCGCGAAGTCTTTTAAATCTTCAACAATACGTTTTATACGAGTCGCGCCCCCTTTCATCTCATCTAGAACAATAGGCAATTCATCTCGCAAACGGGAATACTTCAAGCCTGCCAATTCAAAATCACCAAACTGTTGATAATGAGCCTCTAAAATCCCTTGAGAATCACGCCAAGCATCATTAACCAAAGGCAAATTGAGTAGCAGCAAGCCTGTAGGATTATTAATTTCGTGAGCAACACCTGAAACCAATATTCCTAACGATGCCATTTTATCGGCTTGTATCAATTGCTGCTGATGTTGATGTAACTCATCTGTTCTCTTACCCACCTGAGTTCGTAAAGTACGATTCCAAAACGTAACCACACCGGTAACCAGCAGTAATAAAACCGAAACCCATACGGCTAACAGACCAAACTGTTGCCAAGGCGGTACTTGTTCTTGCTCCAATACTCCCAACCACTTATCGTAAATCTCTTGCTGCCTTCCCGTATTGCGCAAGATAGCCAAGCCTTCACTAAACTGGGCCACCAAAGATTCATTCCCTTTGAGAACCCCGTAACCATAGCGTTGAGAAGTAAAGGGTTTTCCAACCAACACTAAATTGCTTAAACCAAATTCCTTCCCTAAATAAAGCCCTGGTAAGTTAGCCACTAGTGCATAATCATGCTCGCCCGATGCCAAGGACCGTAAAGCGTCAACATGAGCGGTGACAGGAAAAATATTGGCATTCACCTTATTCTGTAACAAATATTCATGCATGATACTCTTGTTTTGCACCATGACTGCTTTGTTTTCTAAACCATTTAATCCCTCTGGGGCAGGCGTTCCCTTCCGGGCAAAAACCGAATGATGAATAATTGCATGGGCCGAACTAAAGGAAAATTTCTTTTTTCTCTCCTCCGATGGAACAATACCTTGAAGCACATCAACATCGCCCATATTGAGTGCGCCAAGCATGTTATCCCAGTCACCTAGGCGTATCTCTATCTTAAAGCCCATGACCTCCGCTATTGCCTTAGTCAACTCGACGTTATAACCCGCTGGCTGCCCCCCCTTATCAAGATACTCGTAAGGAGGAAAGTTGTAGTCACCACCCACAATAATGAGATTATCTCCCGTAGACCAACGATCAGCGCTAGCGAAAGAAGAACCCAAAAAGCAGCAAATTGAAGCAATAAAGCGGTAATTTTGAGAAATAAAATTAAAACACGATGTCATAATCTGACTCTTTTTATAATGCTATGCAGTCTATGTGGATGCCGTTACTGGCTCAAGAAATACTGTACAAATTATAACTAGAGGAATATCTGTTAGCATCTAAAACTGGCTACACCTATCTCACCTAAAAGCTATAGGAAGGCTTTCAAAACAGCTAAGACATTGATATTTAATACTTTTATGCCAATTAACATATGAATCGGGAAGGACTTAAAAAAGCGAGAAAAGGGATAAGGTTACAAATTAGTTAAAAACACCTACAATTATTGAACATAGATAATGTATTTAAAGGTAGATCAATCAAAAGAGGAACTTCGTTATGGCGATTTACTTGCACCCTCTCGATGAAACACCCAATGATATTAATCAGGATAAATGGGTAGAAATTGACCTTGTCAGCTGGCGCTCTAGTGACAACGATTACCCTGTAGGACTCACTTTACTTCGGCGACTCGATCCCGATACCAAAGCACCCTATCTGCAAGAGCTGATGTTTGAAGGTCTACACAAAGGGCTGCCTATCAAACAGCTCACATTAGAAATCCCTACCGGGCCTCGTGATGAAGATATTGAGCTTCACCAGCTCAATGACGTTAAAGTCCTTAACTATCAAATCCACCCGCATCACCCGAAGAACAAGCAATCTTATGAAAAAATAGTGTTAGTTGCTAAATCAAAAATGTAAAAGTAGAGACCGACTGCCTCAAAGAAAAACATTAATCATAGAAACAAAAAAGCCAGCATCAAGATGCTGGCTTTTGAACATTAATCAAACAAAAATTAACGTTTAGTGTTAGTTGCCGTGTCGAAACCAACTGCGATAGCTGCTTCTGCGTTACCGTCTTCGTCGTATGGAGTATATTTAACTTCAACGTCAACAAAGCTAACAGTGATAGTTTCTTTAGGACGCTCAGTTCCCTGAGTTTCCGCATCAACTGTGTAGTTGCTAACTAATGCATTTTTCAGTGTATATTCCATGTAAACGTCAGTACCAGAACCAGTACCCGTTTTAGTTAAATGAATAACAACATCTTTACCTGTACCACAGCAAGACTCGATGAAAATCTTAGGCGTAGCACTATCCATTAAACGTGTAATTTGTAAGTCATGGATAACAGCGTTTGAAGACTCGCGGTCACCTTGAGTAGAAGTAGAAGACGTAATATTACGACCAACACCCCAAGAAATGCTTTCAACATCCATCCACTGCTTGTGGCCAGGATCAGAAGCTTCGCCTTTAATACCCTCATAGTTTACAAAAATAGACATAATTATGTTCCTTTTCCTTATCAATTTAAAAATGGTAATTATTAAAATCGGTTTTAAGTTTCTTTTAAAACCGACATAAGATTACAGTAGGCTAAAGTGTAAAACTGTGCTCCAGTTCATGTTTTTATAGGCTATTAAAAAATTAATTACGCTACCGCTTTATTTTTTGACTTAGCTTTTACTCTTGATTTTTTTTGATTACTTTTTAACTTAATATCAAAGTTATTTTCCTTATTTATATCCACAACAACCTCTTCAAACACTTGCTCTTTCGCTAATGCCGATAAAATAACTTGGGCCATTTGCGGCAACAACGTGTTATTAAGTGACAAAGAAATTTGTCGGGCACCTACGTCCGATTGTTTACATTGTTCTACAACATGTTCAATTAGTTTTTTACTATATGACAGCGTGACCTGATAATTATTTTGTATGCGCTGTTTGATCTGATCTAATTGCATTTGGGCTATTTTCCCCAGTACATCCTGCTCCAAGGGATAGTAAGGAATAATATTAATGCGGCCCAAGAAAGCAGGCTTGTATGTTTCTCGCAATGTAGGTGCAATTGCCGTGACTAAGTTATCGGGCAATGGCTTTGTTTCAGGGTCTGCACACAACTGATCAATTTGTTCACTAGCAGTATTGCTCGTCATAATGATCACAGTATTTTTAAAATCAATATCGCGCCCCTCACCGTCACGCAACATGCCTTTATCAAATACCTGATAAAAAATATCTTGCACACCCGGATGCGCTTTTTCAATTTCATCAAGTAAAACCACACTGTATGGCTTTCTTCTAACAGCTTCGGTTAAAACACCACCTTCACCATAACCTACATATCCAGGAGGAGACCCCATTAACAAAGAAACTTTATGCTCTTCTTTAAATTCAGACATATTAATCGTTGTAATATTTTGATCTGATCCGTACAACTGCTCTGCCAACGCCAGTGCTGTTTCTGTTTTACCCACACCACTGGGGCCAACTAACATAAATACACCTAATGGGCGCTTAGGGTCACTTAGTTTTGCTCTAGCGGTTTGCATTGTTTTAGCCATTTTTTCTAATGCATGCGGCTGACCAACAACGCGTTCCTCCATATGACTTTGCAAAGACATGACACTATCAATTTCATCGGCTTGCATGCGCCCAACGGGAATACCTGTCCAATCAGCTACAACTTCAGCAACCACTTGCGCATCAACACACTCATACATAAGCGGGGCATTACCTTGAAGGTCTGCCAATTTTTTCCGCTCTTTTCTTAACTCAGCAATAATTTTTTTAATGTCTTTTTTATTATTTTGATCCTTTGTTGGCGCATCGTTACTATCGTTTGTATCACTATCATTTGCGTCACCCTTATTCGCATCAGTATTTTCCTGAGCATCTAACTGTTGGCGGTAACTGACTATTTTATCAACTAGACCTTGTTCTTGAACCCACTTATCTTTTACTTCTGTTAGCTTGGCTTCTGTGGATGCTTTTTTAAGGTCCAACTCAGCAATCTTTTCACTATGATCAATTCCCGAAGCAAGCTCAGATGATAAACGGCTGGCTTGAAACCCTATGTTCTCAATCTCTCGCTCATAAGCTTCAATAGCATCTGGCTTAGTACTTAAACTTAAATTGACACGCGCACATGCCGTGTCGAGCAAGCTGACACACTTATCTGGCAGCTGTCTTCCTGCTATATATCGATGTGAAAGGTTAACCGCGCTGGCCACCGCCTCATCTAAAATAGTAATACCATGATGATTTTCTAAAGTAGGGGCGATACTACGCAACATAGTGGTTGCCAATTCTTCGGTCGGCTCTTCAATTTTCACCACTTGAAAGCGTCTAGTCAATGCGGCATCAGATTCAAAGTATTTTTTATACTCGGCCCAAGTAGTCGCAGCAATAGTACGTAACTCTCCTCTTGCCAAAGCGGGTTTTAATAAGTTTGCGGCATCTCCCGCTCCAGCTTGGTTGCCGGCGCCAATCATAGTATGCGCTTCATCGATAAACATCACGATAGGCGTAGAAGAATTTTGCACTTCCTTAATCACATTTTTTAATCTGTTTTCAAACTCACCCTTTACACCCGCTCCAGCTTGCAAGAGCCCCATGTCTAATGAATACAACTCGGTGCCCTTTAAAATATCAGGCACTTCTCCTGAAGCTATTCTTTCTGCTAAACCTTCAACTACAGCGGTTTTACCTACACCTGCTTCACCCGTTAAGATAGGGTTATTTTGTTTACGGCGGCATAGGATATCAATCATTTGACGAATTTCATTGTCTCGCCCTAAAATCTTATCAATTTTTCCCGATCGAGCCTGTTCAGTCATATTAATCGCAAACTGATTGAGTGCCGGAGTTTTTGTCACTGCCCCCGACCCATCATTTTGAGCGACCGCACTCGGCTCTGATTTTTTCAGCAAGGTTTCACACTGCTCACGAATATCTTCAGCGGATAATTTTTCAAATTCAGAAGATATCTTTAAGGCTTTTAATCGTAGATGCGGGTTTTCAACAAATGCTAATAAAATATGGCAAGAATGTATCTGTAATGAACTGTATTCCGAAGAGGCAATCATCCATGATTCAAATAATAAACGCGTAATATCTTGACCTATTTTAGGAAAACCATCATTACCTGTTTTAATCAACTCAATTTTGTTTGATAAATCAGTAAAAAGTGTATCTGTTGACACACCAAAATGACTCAAAATAATAGAGGTATCTTTGTCATTGGACTGAATCAACTCAAACAGCCAATGCTCTACTTCAATTGAAAAATGAGATCGAGAAGAGGCAAGCGCTACCGCCTTCTCTAATAATTCTCGGCTTGAGGGGGACATATGTTTAACTAACTTGTCAAACTCCATACTATTTTCTCCTACTATTTATTTTCTAGTTAATACACGTTTTGAAACTAAACTACTTTTAGGCTTACTCATCAACCATGCATTACCGGCTAATTGAAAGCCATTACCTATTGGCGTCATTTCTTGCTGCAGACAACGAACATGAAATTCAAATTGAACGGAAATATGCACAGGAACGTAAGCATTAACAGCTGATGCTAATAATTGATAAAGAGGGCGATCGACTTGCAATGCCTGAAAAGTATTCATATCGATATCATGAATAGCAATAACAATTCTGGACTGCATATCCCAATATCGCTTACCCAAAATAACACCAGAACCCAGCTGATGATTTTTACCTGTTACACCGGCCTGACATCGGTCTCTTGCTGCAATAGGCAACCAATTTCCCACCATAGACTGAGCCGATACTTTTGCACCCACCAACTCACTCACTATTGATTTTAAATTAACTAATGGACGATTACTTTTTGCATAATGCCCTGAGTAAAACAACTGAACATCATTTCCCCCATGACAACCTGAAAAACTTTTTAATGCTCGAGAAAAATGGTCATTACCATCGCCATTCGAATTTTCATATTGAACAGATAACTTATATTTCCCGATCGCTTTATAGTAAAGAGAGATTAAACGATGCTCGAACAAACCAATAAATTCTGACAACGCAAAGTCGCCATGCTTTATTCGCTCAAGTGACAACTTGATATAATGTTGCGGTAAAACGCCTGCCGAACCCAATAGACCTATAAAACTGACAAGGTATTCGTAACGATTTACATCAGCATCACTGTCGATCAACTTCGTCTTATCTAAGCCAAAACCGAGCGAGCTAATAGATTTAAATTTTAGAGCTTCTTGACTAGGTGCACCATCTTCTCCCAACTTGGAAACATCAAGCCCACGAGCATGACAAGCCCGCATAAAATGCGCTTCATAGTGACGCACCAGAGAAAAGAAATCTTCTTTTTCTAACTGGCCATCATAACGATTATTTAAACTAGGGGTTGACATCCAGTCCTCGGGGGCCATTCAAGCTCAATGCGTGAATGCTTAGTTGTTTTTATCGATAGCTGTGTAAACGTATTGATAGCACAAAATTGCGATAAAAATTCATCCATCACCAAACCAAAAAGATATAAGCCATTACCTGCGTAAAAACTTTCATCACACGTTAATAAGAAATGTGTGCCTTGACACATCGCTGATCGCCCCTTATCAAGAATACGAGCCGTAGTTACCTCAGTTTCCAGACCAACAATGCCCTCAATAAGCGAAGACACCTCTTTAGAGTCATTAAAATTATATAGCGTTAAGGTTTCCTTTAATTTATGAAGACCGTCTTTACCGGAGAAGTGCTGGAGAGATAATTGCGAAGTTAACTGCCAACGTGTTGAGTCCGTTAGTTTTGGTAACACCGTAGCGGTTGGCGGCGTAAGGCAATGCAGACGTAAACCAGCCCCGCCCTCAAGAAAATAAACAGGAGGTTGGTCCGGTCCAAAAGGAAGTTGGTTTGGCTGATCGCGATTAGTGCAAACAAGGTCGGCGTTAATAATCCAACCACTTTCTGGCTCTACTATTTGATAGTCGACATCAACAAAGCTGAGATAGGCATCGGTACCGTAACTGACCTGTCCTTTTTGCCAAGTAGAATTTTCGCGCCTCAGAGCCCAATAAATCGCATTTTCATCTTTTGATATATGATGGCCATAGAACGGCTGAATCGTTTTGCGCTCACCCTGAGGATTAATCGCATACACTTCTTTAATTCGGTAAATATCGGCTACTTTAGTATCCTGTTCGGAAACACGTAACATGACCTCACTACCCAATTCAGAAGCCTGTATAGGTTCGCTAACGCTATCGAATAAATTAACGACTGGAGCACAACCTAACATCAATGTCCTATCGTCAACACCACGAATCAAATCGGTATTGGCAGTGTCACAATAGATATAAAGATCAAAACCCTCACTATATTGCTTCCATATACCAGAAAGTTGTTTGAATTGTAAAAACAAAAATTTTTGCGGTAAAAGAAAGTACTCAGCTAACAAACGATGTGCGGATGAAGCTCGACCATCAAAATCGATCATGCCCTCACTTTCATCGAAGCCACAGGCAGAAATAGCATTGGCTGGCAAGAAGTGAGGCGTGTCATCAAAAGCATCTCTCGCTACAGCAATACCTACCGTATTATTCAACAAGGCCTGATATAGGCCAAATGCAATATTAGCTTGCGAATTAATATAAAACCGCAAACTATCTTCGTCAAAATCAAAAGCAGAGCCATCATCTAAGGGTTTAATTTTTATTTTTAAAACAGACTGAACAGATTTACCTCGCTGAAGCGCTTCCGGTAAACTCGGCGCTTTTACCGGTAGAGAGTAAAATTGTGCCGATGAAACATGAACCGGCAATACATCTACATCTGTACAGGTTTTGTAATAGCAGGCCCCATTTGCGGCTCCCTCTATACGTAATTGCTCTCCACGAGGAATAGATATTTTTTGCTGAAGATGAGGTAGTAGATTAAAGTCAATGATACTCATCGAAGGTAATGGGGCATGATAGTCTGGGTAAAGCACACCCATCAGCGCTTCGGTTAACTCGGGAAAACTATCATCCAAGGAATGGCGAATACGAGCAGTTAGAAAAGCAAAAGACTCAATCAATCGAGACACATGAGGGTCTTCAACTATGTCTTTATCAAGACGTAAACGACCCGCTATCTTCGGGTACTTTTCTGAAAACTCTGCGCCAGATTTACGGACGTAGTTCAATTCACGGTTATAATAAGAAAGTAGTACATCATCCATGGTTAATTTCTCTCAGGCGAACTGCCTTATCAATGGTTTTAACACGCGAATCAAATATAAGTGGTATAGGATCTGGCTCTATCATCAAAACAGCTGATATCTTCATATAGAGCGTCCGCTCATAATCCTCCCCGGTTTGCTCTAACTCAACATAAACCTGCTTAAAGCGAGGTTCATACTTTTCAATAATATTTTGCACTTTAATCCGAAATTCTTCTTTCCCATCATCAGAGCCCAATTGAATGACACTAAAATCAGGCAAACCATAATTCACTATCGACACATCAAGTTCGGCAAATTTTTCTGGTATTGGCTTACGAAACAAACGCGTATTAAGCAAGCATTCCAAATCTCTGCGAATACTATTTTTAATATCACTTAAAAGCACACCATAGGATTTCGAAGCGCTAATATGGCTATCAGGGTCTTCATCTATCAACCTATCCAATAAAGATGGCAATGCAGGCTGATCTGTTCTTACTTTTGCCATGGATTTTAATTCTGCACAGCTTTGTTAGCAGCATCACCTGTATTATTGCTATCGCCTTTCATATGAGCATTATTTTTCAGCAAAATAGTTTGGTGATCATTAATGGACAGCTCCTCATCACCTAACAACCAAGAACGTAGGCCCACACCTCGATAAAGGCCTGCGACGTCTTGCCATTCTGTCTTTCTCCCAAGTGCAGCAGCATGGTCATCCAAGGTCGGGTAAATTGCCGGGATATATACTTCGCCCTCAGTACCATTGGTTAATACAATATTCGCTTTACGCCATAACACATCAAGAATACGTTCCGGCTTTAAGAGTTCAATTTCAACGATTTGAGCAAGGTCTACCCAGAAATATTTTCCATTCGTGCCTAGCACTTCAAAAATATTGGCGGTCACATCATCTAAATCACGCAACATAAGTGGGGCCTGATCATTCATAGAAAATTGATTATTGCTATCATCCGAATCAATTTTTTCTGTTAACTCAACCACTCTTTTATCATCTTTTTCACCCAAAGCCACCAACAAATCTAATGCAACCGTAATCGATGGCGTAGGCTCTTCGATGAGCTCTGGCTTGGCTTTTAATGCAAAAACATCGGCTCTTATTTGAGCTGCATGGACTACTTGCCTCCACGTCGCTACCGCCAAACCTAAATCGGGTTTAAGTGTCATCAATGCGTTCAACTGACTATCCGCTCTTTCAAACTCACCACTAATGCACAACAGTTCTACAAAAAGAATGCGGTTACCATCATCATCCGGAGCTTGCTTTACTTGTTCAGCAGCAGCAGCTAATGCTAGATCTAACTCACCTTGCTGAAAATATTCTTCCGCACTTAACTTCCCTTCTAACGCTTTATTTGATGCCGACATAATGTATTCCTTAATGTGATATTTTATTTCTTAGATATAGTGGCAGTGGTTGCACCCACTGCAAGTTCAGTCACCAACTTAATCGATGAAACAAGTTGGTCTAATTGAAAATGGGGTTGAAGGTGCATAATGCAGCTGTAATTACCCGGGCTACCGGGTTTTTCTTTCACCTCAACCTTACTCATACTCAAAGGGTAACGCGCCTTCAATTCTGATGAATTTCCATCGCTTGAGGTTGTGTACTGGTTTAGCCAATTTTGAAAAATGCGCTGGCATTCTTCTGGCCCCGTAAAACTACCAATTTTATCTCGACCAATCACTTTGACGTAATGACCAAAGCGAGACACGCACATCATATACTGGATCATGGCAGATAATTTGGCATTCGCTGTAGCGATCTCTGTGCTGTATTCCGCTGACTTATGTAAAGAGCTATTACTATAATAAACACTGCTTTCAACACTGTGGTAGCTGCACAAAGGAATAAAACCTAAATCACTCAGCTCACGCTCCAGAAAATCATCTACCTGAGTATTGGTCGCTGCACGAGGGCTAATATTATTTTTTTCAAAACGATTTTTAGCGTAATTTAAATGCCTGACAACACCACCTTCGCCGAAATCATGAACACCACCTCGAATATCAGCAAACCAGCCCGTATTAGCAAATGCACGAATCAACACACTACCAAATGAATAACAAGAATTTCCCCACAACAAATCAGAATCAGGGTGATCAACACGCTCATGATAATGAAAATCTTGTTGGCGAGTATCGTCATCACCATAGGGTTGACGCATCAACATATCAGGTAAAGTTAAGCCAACAAAACGGGTGCTTTCATAACTTCGCAATTGATTAAACTGGAAATATTCTTTCTGTTTGAAAACCTCAGACAAGTTAAGTGGATAACCCAACTCCCTCAAACTGTCTAAACCAAACAAGGAAGGAGAAACACCGGTAATAAAAGGACATAATGCCGCTGTGGAAACATCTGACATATGTTTAATAACGTCTATATCACTTGCACTAACACCTTTACGTGGACGATGGGTAATCGCATAATCACCCAACACCACTCCGAAAGGCTCTCCACCGGGAGTATCGAATTCATCGCTATAAATTCGTTTAAAAATACTGCTTTGATCAAACTCAATAGCACGAGTTAAATCTTTTCCCAACTCCTGCCAACTGACATTTAGAGCTTTAATCTTAATAGTCAAATTTTCATCGTAATCCGACTCGATATCAGTTAAATACTGCAAGCCTCGCCATGAGGCCTCTAAGCGCTTAAAGTCGGGATGATGCAGCACCGCATCAAGTTGCTGATTGATAATTTTATTAATAGAAAGACAAGCTTGCTGCGCAATAAATTTTAACTGTTCAGCATTACGATCTTTAAGTGACACAAGCGAATCACGCAACCAGCCTTTGACATATTCATCAACATCAGAAAAGTCGCTCGCGCTTAAACACTGCTGTAAAAGAGGCGATATATCAGCAAGCTCCGGATTCAATACCGGCTCTGAAAACATTTCCTGTTCAATTTGTGCTGACTCTAATAACAAACTATTTTCTCTACATTAAACTTATTTAATAAAACTCTTGTGCCCACACCTCAGGCTATATTTTTTCTTACCTCAGAGTACCAGCTCTTCATTGATCTCATGATAGGCATCTAAAGGCATATTTCCATATTCTCTATTGCCTGACAAAGCATCTAATGCATCTTGATATATTGATTCACCTTCATAATTAGAGGCAACACAAGCTGACAAAGCATAATTTTTGAACAACACAAATTCATCCGCACTTTTAAACTCATAGGCAACGCATGAATTACAAAAAATAAAAAAGGAAAAAAACAATTTCCTAAACACTACGCTCAATTTCTAACATACTCCGATAAACCTATCGATGCCATGAACTCTTCATCCGCATCAAAAATAAAGCATTTCAGGAGTTCCACATCAACATTATTTTTTGTTGATACTGACGGCCTATAATTTTTCATTGAAATAGCTATTTTTTCGTATTTCTCAGCCGATTGAGAACCGACCTCAACAATACCAGATGTTACTAACCTTATATCTTTAGTATCGTACTTCATTTTTTTGAAGTACCAATACATACAATTTGCTTTCGCAAATCGCAAAAGTTCATCCTTGCTTAAATCAGGCACATTCTCATTTGCGGTAGACAAGCAAGAAAACAATAAAACACTCAAAAGAGAAAAAAATTTAACTAAAGAGATCAAACCTTATTCTCCACATACTCACTTAACAATAGGCTTACAACTGATTTCAAGTCGGCTTCGAACATAAGAAGAGGGCGAAGAACTTCTTGACTTACACGGATCATACTTATTATAAATAGACTGAAATTCTTCAGATCTAAAGAAATCCATACATTTCGCCGAATGCACTTGGCCACCACTTTTTCTTGGGTAATCCTTATTCATCCAAACTTTGGCCAACTCACGTAGCTCTTCATAAGCTTCTAGAGGCATATGTCCTTTTTGCATATACCCATTTAACGCGCTATTGACATCATCAACCAAGTTTTCACTTTGATCAAACGTCATACCAATACAGCTAAGAATGGCATAACTCTCAAAATCTATTTTTTCTTTTGTTATCTGAGCAGGATTATTGGAACAGGAAGCTGCTAAAAAAATAACCACTAAAAAAATTAACTTTATAACTCCCATAAATAAGCCTTTTTAGATTGAACAAAGTAACACTGATCAGAACAATTAACCCCATCCCAGATAGTCGCATGTCCCGTAGCATTGCGAAATGAAACTTCAAACACAAGAATACCTTTATGATTTTTTAACTTCTGCTGGGTTGGGTTATTAAAAACATAATCTGGTTTACCAAACTGCTTAATTAAATGTGGAATCAAAGCTGTAATTCTATATATGTACCAGTTACCTGCTTGCCCAGAAACAGTTTCACCTAAAATTTTAGGGACTTTATACCCAGTTTGGTTTAAGACATAAGATAATCTAATAGCGCAAGCATTTTCAAATCTACCAATAGTAATTTTATTAATATTGTAGTCGACCTTACCACCAATTTTTCTGCCTACACCTGAAACAGTTTTTCCAACATTATCATATACTTCTTTAAAAGCTTTTTTTGCTTTAGCCAGACTTGGTCTCGACATAAAAAAGATCCTTTTATTTAAAATCATTAAAAATGGTATTGAGCCTAAAGGGCTCAATACCAAGTCCATCCACCATTACTTCATTTCTGGAATACGAGCGACCATACGTAAAGAAGTGGTTAACTCTTCCATTTGTAACCACGGGCGTAACCACGCTACTGCGCTGTATGAGCCAGGGCTACCCGGAACAGGTTTAACTTCAATTTTAGCTTCACGCAGTGGGTATTGAGCGCGCATATCTTGCCCACCCTCTTCACTTGCATTCACGTAGTTATTAATCCATTTATTTAACCACTGCTGCATATCTTCTGCTTCCATAAAGCTACCAATCTTATCGCGAGCCATTACTTTTAAGTAATGCGCAATACGTGAAGTGGCCATAATGTAAGGTAAGCGAGACGAGATAGCCGCATTCGCAGTAGCGTCAAGGTTGTCATAAACAGCCGCTTTTTGTGCCGTTTGCCCACCGAAGAATACAGCGTAATCTGTGTTCTTATAGTGAGATAAAGGCATAAAACCAAGGCCACTTAATTCAGCTTCGCGACGGTCAGTAATGGCGATCTCAGTCGGACATTGCATATCAACATCACCGTCATCAGTGGTTGTTAAGTGAACCGGTAAATCTTCAACTTTACCGCCACCTTCTGCACCACGAATAGCAGTACACCAGCCGTGTTGAGCAAAGGCATTGGTCATACGTGCACCAAGTACATAAGCAGCACTTGACCAACAATAGTTTTCGTTCTCTGGCTTCTCAACATTCATAAACTCTTCATAGGAAAACTCTTCAATAGGCTTAGAGTCTTCGCCATAAGGTAGACGAGATAGGAAACGAGGCATTG
Source organism: Cellvibrionaceae bacterium (assembly GCA_050633525.1). Taxonomy (GTDB): domain Bacteria; phylum Pseudomonadota; class Gammaproteobacteria; order Pseudomonadales; family Cellvibrionaceae; genus CANLBN01. The sequence continues at coordinate 18,609 of JBOEGR010000032.1, read as the reverse complement.
CCATTGTTACAAAACGAGAATCTTCTGATTCACGGAATGAACGCCACTTAGTATATTCGGCCGAATCAAAGATCTTCGCCAAATCACGCGGCTTAGAAAGCTCAGACCAATCATCAAAACCAAAGAAGTCAGGGCTAGACGCCGTTAGGAATGGGCAAAATGAAGCAGCCGATACATTAGACATATTGCTTAATAGCTCAATATCATCTGGGTGATTAGAGAATTGATAATCACCAACCAAAGCACCATAAGGCTCGCCACCGGGAGATCCAAACTCATTTTCATATAATTTCTTAAAGGTTTGGCTTTGATCAAATTCAACTGCACGAGATAAATCTTTCGCCAACTCTTTTTTACTGGCATTAAACATTTTCAGCTTTAATGTTTTACTAGTTTCTGAGTTCATCACTAAGTAGTGCGCACCACGCCAAGAACCTTCTAACTGCTGGAAGCGTTCATTGTGCATTACCTCACGCAACTGCTCACTGATAGCAGCATCAATAGTTGCAATGGCTTTACGGAAAGTAACAGTAAGGTTTTTATTCCACGTTACGGTTCCTTTCATTGCTTCTTCAGTTAAGGTCTTAAGCAATGCTTGCGCTTCTTCTGAATCAGTTTGCTTAGTCGCCTGTATTGCCTGATCAAGAAGGCTCGCCGATTCGACTGCTTCCGTACTTTCTTTTTCTTTAAGAGCTTCACTCATGATTATGCTTCCTCTTTTTCTGCATCAACAGCTTTAGCTAACTCGCTTAAGTCTGCCTCATTGTTTAACACACGTTCCAGAATATCTTCCAACTCTTCAGAACGATCAGCCTTAGTTGACAAGTCACGTAATTTATTACGTGTCTCAAGCAATTTCTTTAAGGGCTCAATTTGATCAACGATGGCAGCTGGCTCAAAATCTTTCATTGATTCAAATTTAAGATCAACAGCAAACTCAGAGTCGTCGCCTTTCAAAGTATTCTTCACTTTGATATTCAAACCTGGCGTCATACTCTTAAGCACTTCATCAAAATTATCGCGATCAATTTGTACAAAGCGACGATCTTTTAAAGATTTTAGCGGGGTTGTTGAATCACCCGAAAAATCACCCATTACGCCAACGACGAATGGAAGCTCTTTTTTAAGTGTTGCGCCTTCTGTCTCAACATCGTAACTGATGTGAACGCGAGGCTTACGGACGCGGTTTAGTTTTTTATGAATACTTTCCATAAGGTAACTCCGTTAGTTTTTGATAGTTTATAAAAAATTACGCATTAGCCTTGCCGGCTTTTACAGTATCGATACCTGACAAATGTTGATATTTCGTTCTCGCAGAGTCGTCAGGTATTAACTCTTTGATGAGTTCCGTCAATGGCAAACTACTCCAACGAATAGCTTGTTCAATTGAATACGAAATGGGTGAATGCGGTTCAGTTCGACGAAAATATGTCGCCACTTCACGCAAACGTTTTAGTGCATCTTCTCGATCAGAAATAGGCCCACCCTCCGATGCGACCGGCGCATTATTAGTTGAATCATCTTCCGTTTTTTCTGTTACAACAACATCAGCTTTACCAACGTTCTTCAAACGATCACCGGCAATGTAAGACAACACTTTCAAACAGTTTTCTAAAGTGTCGAGTATTTGCCCCGTCGGCAAAGGGTCTTGCTGGGCATAGGTATCTAATACCGTCTGATAACGCTTATATTCTTCAAGCGCCATCTGTATTTCCTGCTGAACCTGCTGTAAAAATTCAGTCGATGTTTCTTGCAAGATATCGTCTAACTGAGCACGAGTAACACCATTTTGCTTAAAGCGAGCTTCTCGCTTTTCAGCATCTGTCGTGCGATCAGCTTCCAATACTTGCTCACACTGCCATACCGCTAAGGGCCCCGGCGCATCGCCTTGAGTAATATGAATCGCTTTAATGGGGTAAATTAATGCGCCCTCACTACCAAAACCATTCAAACCCGCTAACGATGACAACTGAGAAATAACACCATCCTCGTCGGGCTGAGGATATAACTGCTCACCGTAAGTCTCTATTAGCTGACGTGCCAAAGAAAACCCTCTGGCCAAACCCAAGAAACCAAACTTGCGCGTCAAAGCCTCGATATACCAAGCGACCAGCTCAATATCTTTACTTTCTTCAGACAACACCTCAGGAACAGCATCCAAAAGCTGTTGCCAATCAGCTACATTAATTGGCGAACTATCGCCTTCATTTTGTGCTGCTCGCTCATTATTTCGCGCAGCAGAACGCGCACTACGCAAAAGCTGATAACTAGAATCAACGGCAATATTTTCTCTCAAATCTCCCACAAAAGGTTTATCAGCCGTTATCGGCTTCAACATAGTGGCAATATCAATTTCAGTAATACACTCTTGCAACATCTTTTCCTTACATCAATTAGTTAATTTAAGTGACAAATCCGATAAGGATTTAGCCGACTTATATTGTCGCTTACCATTATGGAAGCGAATCTTATCTTTAATTTTATTTAGCAGTAGACGGTTCGTATTTTGAAACGGCTTAAAATTCGAAGGAATACGATATGTCGATTTAAGGTCTAAGAGCTGATCTGCGTAACGATTAATATCTTTATTGTAAAAAGAACGCGAAATAGAACGATTGAGACGCTTTAATTCTGCCCCAAAAAAAGACAAACCCGCATCAGAAGGGAAAGACGCTAAGGTGTAATCACCCCCATTAATATATTGTGAAAAAGCAGCTACATTCGCCACTGTTTTGACGTCAAAACCATCCCACAACGACAGAAAGGCTGGCGCAGCAACCTTAACATCGCGCGCAAACTGATACAGCTCCCCTAGCTCCAACCAGCTCTTTTCCGTCATTAGCTTATTGAGCGATTGCGAATAAGGCCCTACATCGACAACATCAACCAAATGTATATTGTGCAGGTATTTGAGATCCGAAAACTGCTGAGCGACTAAATTAAACTGCTCCGCACTGCTGGAATTATAAAGGCCGCCCTCGACCACATCTTCAATACTCAAGACCAAACCGTCGACAAGCACTTTTTGCTCTTGCGCTAAGGTATCCTGAGCGGATAAAAGCGCACTCGACTGCGGATAAAATTGAGACAAGGCTTTCAAGCTGGCATCCAGAGCCTGATAGTCAGGTGTAGATGCATTGGCAAATAAAGCATCGTGAACGTGAGCGGTTACAGGGAACACAACATCATCATGCAAGGTTAATAATGCACCTTGACGCAAGGCAGTCGGCAAGGATGATAATTGCCCAAGAGCTTGATATCGCTCCATTGGCGGGCGCTGTCGAATAGTATCAACCAAGGACTCCATTGATTGCTGCTGATCATATGCGCCCTTGTATTTTAGATGCTCATGATGATGGCTTTGCCAAAGACTAGAAACAGCAAAACCAGCTACAAGCAAACATAAAACCAGCGCAACAAGGCCGACGGTAAACTTAACGACACTTCTTGCCTGTTTAAAACGGCGATAAAAAACACTCACACTGCTGTAGCGCTGTGTCGCATCAACCGACATTGCTCGCTTCAGCACAAACCACTGCAATACATTGATAGCGCTTGGCTTTTTAATAGACGATAAATTCATATCTGCCGTCTTCTTTTCGGCAGGAATGGGAGACTTACCTTCAAGCATTTCATAAAGGACACAAGCCAGCGAGAAAACATCATCACTGGCCGTCGCAGGCTGATCGCTGATGACTTGCGGGCTAGAATAATCCAAAGAATAACCAAAAAAATGTTCGCTTTTAATACTCACTTTAGGCTTACTAACATGGCTATCTTGACGGCAATTTGCCAAATCAATTAGCTTAATACCACCGCTTTTACCAACAATAATATTGCTTGGCTTAACATCCGAATGAACCACTCCTTGCGCATGCAGATAAATCAGCACATCAACCAAGGGGTCCATTACCGATACAGCACGCCCATAATCAAAGCGACTGCGGGACAAAATATTATTAAGGGAGTCACCTGAAAGGTACTCCATTACAAGGTACTCAAGCCCCTTATCTCGGCGAATATCGTAGATACTAACCAAATTAGGGTGAGCAAGCTGCTTTGCCACCATAAACTCACTTCGAGCAATATCTCGCGTCGAGTCAGATCGCAATAGATTTGCATGGATGCATTTAAGAACAACAAAAGAGTTGGCACTAAAAGTATCACGCGCTAAATAGAGTACGCTTGTACCACCCTCGGCTAGGCGCCGAACAAGGACATAACGTGAAGAGAAAACAACAGCCTTAGCTTTTGTTTTTGTAGTGGCGCGTACGCCTGCATCATGCGATTGTAATGTTTCCATACCTACAACATAACAATAGAGGTGAATAAATCAGATAAGGATTAAGGCGACGATTCATCAACAAAAAAGAATTATTAACAAATCAATACTGGGCCAATACTATTGTTTTTCCTTACCAGGCCAGCCTAAGTGTCTTACTTTGCTACTTTATATAGGCCTATATATGTCACTTACTAGACGTGCCACTATATATTTGTATATTTGTCACCAAGACATTTGTCACTGAGCTTCTGCGGCTAACATCGCCTACATATTACTCAATGGTGACTGATCAGTAGCGTTCCAAAAGAGAAGCACTTAAAACAGTGAAGAGATCATATACTAGTCGGCCCCTATTTTATTTTGAACTCGGTCACAGATTGGAACACTGATAGAAAATAAAACCTTTACGCACATCAACTCGCCCCTAAAAGCTCAAAGCGGTGTCACCTATTTCAACGCAAACACACATTGGTGATCGATTTTCAAACAAAAAGATCATGACTACGGGCCAAAAGAAGAGAAAATAATCGTCATTTTAAAAACAATAAAATAGTTAAGCCTAAATATGACACAGATCTCATTTTTACATTTTTTATTGAGCAAACTTTCGCCTTTTCATTTACTATGCATTCGTTGCTAGGGCCAACTAAAAAACATAGGTGATGTATTTGACTCCAAACTCATACACCTTATATAGTTAAATACTATTAAGTGCCCCAGTAGTAAAAAGGGATATAAACGGAAAGAGTTTAGCAGTATACAGACACATGTTACCTGCCAAGAAAGTAATAAAGATGTGATAGGACTTTCGAATAAAACAATGGAAATTCAATTAAAACCCATCCAAAAACCAAGAAACAACGCGACATTACTGGATAGCGGTGTCTCCTTTCGCAATCGCGAAACATTGATTATTGGCAGAGAAAGTAACTGCGACTTAACCCTAGATTGTGATGAGAAAATCATTTCTCGACAACATGCGCGCATTACAAAAATCGGGGAAACCTTCACACTGACCGACACTAGTGCCAACGGGACTTACCTAAACAATCAAAGCCAGCCTCTTGGAAATGGCAACTCTGTCGACATACACAACAACGACCTTATTCGCCTTGGTGACTATATTTTAAAAGTCACTTTAAACAGTGAGAACAAAAAAACATCCACGAAGCCCCCTAGAAAAATGGCTAATAGTGATGCTACCACCCGTTTAACCAACAGTGAACCAAAACAAAAGGTCAGCGATAAGCCTTTAGTATCAAACAGTTACCGAGAGCCTAAAACAAAAAGGCCACAAGAAACCTTGGGTAGCATCAATGAAAATTTCTTACCCCCTAACGTGGCTATTCCAGAAAACTGGGATACATCACTCAGCCCTCAAAAGAAAAAAAGTAAGCATCACGTACCCGAGAAGCTAAAGAAATCACTGAATTTTTCTGACCAAGAGGCCGTACTACTGAAGAGCTTGCTCAAAGGCCTAGGCATGTCCAAAGAAGATGTTGACGCCAACCTGAATGCAGATAATATGCTGGCCTTAGGCCGTTGTGTTAGAGCCTCTATCGCAGGCATGATAAAACAACGTGACCAATCCGATAAAATTAAATCTAAGCTATGTTTTGATGATAACAGCATGCTGAAAGCGCTGAATTACTCATCGTTTGCTGAATTTAAAACAGCAGAAGAGTTTTTGCTCACCTTGCTCTCATCCGAACAAAAGACACATTCAGAATTCCCATTAGAAGTCATGAAATGCCAAAAAGAGCTCATGGAAGATCAAGCAGCCATCTATAAAAGCTACAACAAAGCCATCGACTCTTTTAGAGAAGAACTCTCGCCCTTTACGATCGAAACCCTATACCAAGAGAAACAAAAAAACGGAACCAATATAGCAGAGAAATTAGTACCCAGCATTGGTAAGTGGGATACCTATAAAAAACAATGGAGTGAAAAGTGCTTGAATTTCAAAAAAATCATCAAAAAGAATTTTGAAGACAATATAAAAGTACTTCACCAAAAACGAATTAACGAAAGACAAATTATCAATAAGAACAAAAAATGAAATGCATTATCTGTTTAATACTATTAACAACCTTGTTAAATATAGCCGCCTGCTCAACCACTGCGAAAGTATGGAAACCGTATGACGACATTACAATATCAGCCACATCGTCAACTAACCCTGATGGGAAAAATAGGCCCTCTCCAGTACAGATTAAAATCTATGAGCTATCGGCAAGATCTACCTTTGACAACTTAGGGTTTGACCGCGCTTTTTATGATGCAAAAACATTTTTAAGTGATGAATTAATATCGGATGCAGAATATACGATACAACCATCACAGACTATTGAACATACCGTTGACCTAACAAAATCAACTCGTTTTATCGTCATACTAGCCGGTTTTATTGATGTCGATAATGCACGCTGGAAACATGTTTATGAAGTCAAGCCTTACGGTCACTATAAACACCAAATTACCATTTCTGAAAAAGAAATTATTGCCGGTAAAGTAGAAGAAGAAACCGAAAAGGATAATAGAAAGCCCACGGGCGATACAAATACAGAAACCCAAGACAAAGAAGAAAGCGACTCATCTCTCACAGTAGAAGACCTTGAAAAAGGTGTAGATAAAGGAACAGAGTCTCTAGAAAAGGCCAACAGCACTAAAGATGCACTAAAAGGCTTATTCGGAAAATAGACCAATACATTCATGACTGATCTTATGTCAGAAATAGTTTAGGAAACAACAATGTCATTAACCAATAAAATTGCGTGGCTAGAAAGCCAATACTTATACCCTCACCATTTTCAACAACAAGAGCGGTATTTTGAACATACACTCGAACAACGCTGTACGGCAATTAAAGCGTTTGTTTACGGCTTTTCTACTTTAGAAATTAATCAAGCTCAACTCAACGAAAGAAAATTTTCTTTGCTCAATGTCAAAGGCATTATGCCTGACGGCTGCACCTTTGATAGCTTGATTAATGCGAATCAGGCTATCCCTTTAGAAATACCGAGCACAGTTAAAAACCAACTCATTTATCTAGCACTACCGACTTATCAGCCGGGCTATCAGTTTCTCACCACCGATAACGCCAGCCAACAGATTGGGCGTTATAAATTAGAAGAAACCGATGCCTACGACTACAGCAGTAACAACCTCAATACTGAGCGTATTGAAATCGCGCGCCTACAATTACGGTTTATGCTTGAAAGCGAAGAGATGGGCGGCTTTACCTATTTACCCATTGCTCGCATTATCGAAGTCACACCTGAGAATGCCGTTATTCTCGATAAAAATTTTGTGCCTCCCGTCATTAATGTCAAGGCAGACTCAACTTTATCGTACTACCTAGAAAATATTAATGGCTTACTTGAGCAACGCGGTAACGCACTGTCGGCTCGCTTTCAAAGTAGCTCCAATAGCGGTGGTTCATCCGCCATTGCTGACTTTATGCTGCTGCAAATGATCAACCGTTACGAGCCACGACTACAACATCTACACGATATTGCGAGTAAAACGCACCCTGAGTTTTTGTATTTTGAACTGCTAGGACTAATGGGCGAACTAGCGACATTTACCACATTAGAGAAAAGGCCCCTACCGGTACCCAAATATAATCACGATGACTTGTACCAATGCTTCCAGCCCTTGATACAAAATATCAATATGCACTTAAGCTCTGTATTAGAGCAAACTGCTATTGCGTTACCTGTCGAAAAACGTCAATACGGTATTTATGTCTCGCCTATTTCCGATCGTAGCTTGCTAGACAATACGCGATTGATTCTGGCGGTGAAAGCCAAAATGCCAACCAATGAATTGAAATCTTACTTGCCCGATCATCTTAAAATTGGCTCGGTCGATACAATTAGAGACCTCGTTAACAACCAATTAACGGGAGTCACTGTTAACAGCCTCGCAATGGCACCAAGAGAAATTACTTATCATGCCGGTTTTGTTTATTTTGAACTGGATGACACCAGCGATCACTGGAAAAACCTCAAAAAGTCCGCAGGATTCGCCTTTCACATAGCAGGAGAGCTACCAGAACTCGACGTTGAGTTTTGGGCAATAAGAGCATAATGAGCGATATAGATAAAACCATCATTAAACCCAGACCCGGTAAAGCTAGCGTTAATGACGATAAAACCGTCATCAAACCAAGGCCAGCGGGACAACATGTTGATAGCGATAAAACCGTTATAACCCCACGCCGTAAAAGCAGTGGGAGTTCGCCCTTTGGCAGTACTGCGGGAAACAAAGCAAACAGTGCTAAGCCACGGCAACACCACAGTATCGATGGTATTTATAGCGCACCCATTTATGACTTGCCTGGGGTACCCGAGCTAATAAAAGATGCCTCTCCCTTATTATCAGTTGTCTCACAATTAAAGCAACTGGACGGCAGCCTTGAAGCTGAAGCATTACGGCAGCACCTCAGCGGTCTTGTGACTAACTTTACACATAAAGCAGGAAAAACCGTTAACGATAACGATATTGTTAAACGTGCCTCTTATGCACTTTGTGCGACCATTGATGAGGCCATTTTAAATACCCCTTGGGGGGAAAATAGCAGCTGGAGTCAAAAACCACTGCTCAGTTTATTTCACCAAGAAACCTATGGCGGCGAAAAATTCTATAGCATGCTAGATAGCGAAGTTACCGCTGATGCCAAGCGTTATGACTTAATCGAATTATTGTATATGTGTTTGTCTTTAGGTTTTCTAGGCAAGCTGCGCATCGATAAAGACGGCCAAATCAAAGCCGAAAAAATTCGCGCCAATACCTATCAGGTCTTAATTAAGAATCGTAATCGCTTTAATCGAGAACTCTCTCTTAAAACTGAGCCCATCACGTCTGAGAAAAGTAAACTAACCAGTTTTTTACCTATTTGGCTACTCGCATTGGCCTTAACCTTAGGGGCATTCTGGGTCTATAACCATTGGCTACTAGAATTAAATAAACAATCCGATGTTGTTGTCACCGAACTGGCGCGTTTAATCCCTATTCAAAAAGAAGCGACCTTACCTGAAGGTCAAATTAGAAAAGAAATCCTGTTATTACGCCAACTATTACAACAAGAAATAGATCGTGGCGTGCTCACTGTCGATGATTATCATAATCGTAGCGCCGTTGTACTCCAGTCGAAGGAATTATTTCCCTCTGGCAGCGCCGATATCAATGCCGCATTCGAACCAATACTCGACAAAATTTCGAAAGCACTCGAAACCATTCCGGGTAGAATCATTGTCTCAGGTCATACCGATAGTAGCGCGATCCGAACGGCACGCTACCCCTCAAACTGGCATCTTTCTCTTGCAAGAGCCAGCGCTGTCGGCAAATACATGAGTAATTCAGCCGACTTAAAAGCGCGCTTATTACCCGAAGGCCGTGGTGATAGTGAACCCCTTGCCAACAATACCAATGCGGCTGGAAGAGCGAAGAACAGACGCGTCGCTATCGAGCTTTTTTACAATGAACTGGCGCCATCACTCAATCAAACAGTGAGGCCATCAAGCGCTGGCGAGACCCAGCCAAACAACCCAACAAGTACAGGCTCAAACTAGCCTATTATCACGGAACGAATAAGGTAAAAAATTAACATGAGACGTTTTTTTAAATTCATTACCCAAGGCTGGTTTTTATCATTGATAGGCATTATTTTACTGTCATTGATTATTTGGTTTATAGGCCCACTCATTGCCATTGCCGAATACAAACCCTTAACCTCCGAAATTGTGCGCTTAGTGATTGTATTTGTGCTGTTAATCGCATGGGGTTTAAATAATCTACGAAAAAGCAAAAAAGAAACAACAAAAGATAAAGATATCGCCAAAGAAATAACCGAAAACAACAAAAAAGTCAGCGTAGAAACCAAGAGCGCCGATGAAAAAATCCTAGCGGATCGTTTTAATCAAGCGATTAAAACCTTACAAACATCGACTTTTGGCAAAAAAGGCAAACTCTATACTCTACCTTGGTACGTTATTATCGGCTTACCCGGCTCAGGTAAAACCACTGCCTTAAAAAATTCTGGCCTACAGTTCCCACTACACAGTCAATTTGGCGATGAGCCTATACAGGGCACCGGTGGCACACGGTATTGCGATTGGTGGTTTACCAACGAAGCCATCATGATCGATACAGCAGGCCGCTATACCTCGCAAGACGACACCAAAAAAGCAGAATCAAAATCGTGGAATAGCTTCCTCAACATTCTCAAAAAAGGACGCCCTAAGCGCCCACTTAACGGTATTATCGTTACGATTAGTGCACAAGATATTCTGACAAAAACCAATACACAAAAAAGCCTTCACGCCACCGCGATCAAACAACGTATTCAAGAATTGAATCATCAATTGAATATGGAGCTGCCGGTGTATGTGATGTTAACCAAAACAGACACCATTGCGGGCTTTAGTACATTTTTCGATGACATGGAGCAAGATGAACGCCAGCAAGTTTGGGGCTTTAATTTCCCGAATAAAAAAATAGAACAAGACACCGACTTTAAATCCTATTTCGATCAGGAATACACCCAGCTGATGGGTAACGTAAACAGTCGTGTTTTGTATTTACTGGATCATGAAAAAACGCAAAATCGTCGTAACTTGATTCATCAATTCCCGCATCAAATGCATGCACTCAAACCCTTACTGCTAGAGTTCCTAAACAATATATTTACACCCAATCAGTTTGAAACTCCCTTGATTATTCGCGGGCTTTATTTTATCAGTAGCACGCAATCTAACATGGGTTCTCAATGGGTCTCCGGTAGTTTGCCAACAGAAAAACTACACAACCCCATTGACCAAGTACAAACCGAACCTAAAACTTTCTTTGTTCATGATCTACTCAAGAAAGTCATTTTTAAAGAAGCTAACTTAGCCAATATTAATCACAAATCGCGCCGCCGTTTTCGCTTAACGTACTGGTCTCTTATTACGGCAACCATTGTTGCCTTTATAGGCAGTATTGCCTTATGGCAGAACAGCCTATCACTCAACAGAGATTATATTAGTGAGCTACGCAGTGAAATTAATGATTACTTAACAACAACCGATGGCGGGCTGATTGATACTCGTAACTGGCTATCGCTTGCCAATGGGCTGAACCGTTTGCGTGATCTCAGTACCGGTTTTGTTGAAGGCAGTGAAGAATACCCTTTTGAACAAGGTGTCGGCTTATATCAAGGCCATAAACTAGGCTCCGAGGCCACTAACACCTACAAAAAAGCCCTGCATGCTTTCTTAATGGATGACATTGGCAACTTACTGACCAAACAAATTACCGCCGCCAATAATGACGAGCACCTTTACGAATCATTAAAATTTTATTTAATGCTTTATAACCCTGATAAAATGGAAAAAGAAACCTTTTCATTATGGGTTAATATCTTATTGCAGCGCGAAGTCCCGGGAGAGGATAATAAAATTATCCGTGACCATGTACTTGGCCACTTAACAACGGCTCTGGAACAAACGGTTTCACCGGCCCCTATCGACCAAGCTTTGGTCGATTCTGCCCGCGAAACACTGGTACTCACTCCATTAGACCTGCGCCTCTACCGTCGTCTCAAAAACGATTATCAAAAAAATAATCCCGGCGAATTTAAACTCAGCGACATACTCGGCAAAAAAGGCGACTATATTTTTTATCGTAAAAGTGGCTTAGGTTTAGATAAAGGTATTCCTAAACTGTTTACCTACAATGGATTTCATGCAGGCTATAACGTACAAAACAAAAAACTCGCAGAGCGGCTCGCCGGCGAACAATGGATTTACGGCGACAGCTTACCCAGTGATTTATCTGAAGAAAAAATCAAAGAAATTACCAGCCGAGTCGATGAATATTATTTTGAAGAATATATTTCGCTTTGGAAGAAGTTACTCAGAGACATCCGCGTCAAATCATTTAGCAGTGTCAATCAAGGCCAAGCGGTACTGCGCTTACTAGCCAGCTCTGAGAAACCACTTATCAAAGTCATTACCACCATACGTAAAAATACAGCACTAAGCGAAGCACCGGGTATATCAAACAAAAAGAAAGAGGCTCTTGGCAAACTCGCAGAAGACTTTGCCGATAGCGAAAAAAATCGCCTTGAGCGTTTAATGCCCATCACTGCATTAGCGGGCGACGTGAAACTGCCCGGCTATCCAGTATCGGACGAATTTCGCTCTTTCAACCAATATGCGCAAGTGGAAGATGGTTTACCCTTGTATCAACTACAAGAGTCACTCAACCAACTGAATGATCACTTTAGTATTTTAGCGAATGCCGGCAATGTAAAAGAAGCCGCCTTCTCTGCCAGTTTAAACGCAGAAACGGGCTCAGACCCGGTATTAAGCGTTAAACGCTCACTCGATGAAGCCCAACCCGACGTTAAAATTTGGTTTGAGCAAATTGCCAGCAACGCCAATAAAGTGACCGCTGTTGCAGCAAAGGGGCACCTCAATAACACATGGAAAGCCGACGTTTACAGCTTTTATGAAAAGGCCATCAAAGGCCGTTACCCTGTAGACCCTAAAAGCTCACAAGAAATTAAACTCGGCGATTTTACGGCTTTCTTTGGGCCATCCGGCATATTACAAAACTACTTCGATACTAATTTAAAACCCCTTGTCGACCAAAGCAGAAGCACATGGCAATGGAAAAATAAAAGAGGTATACCCAATAGCCGTTTACGGTTATTTCAAAAAGCGAGCATTATACAAAAAGCCTATTTTTCTAGCGGCAGTGAAACACCGGCAATGGCTTTCATCATGAAACCCTTATCTCTCGATAAAATCACAACCGGGGTGTTACTAGAAACAGGCGGCCAATCCATGAGCTACAACCACGGCCCCTTGCGCTCACAAAAAGTCGTATGGCCTGGCGATTCAACAGAGCATTCTAAAATTACCTTTACCTTAGCGAGCCGAGGTACACCTGTTAGCGCACGCACCGAAGGCGAATGGGGATGGTTTAGATTATTAGACCAATACGCCACCATCAGCAGCCAACGTGGGTCCGATAATATTAATTTATTAATTGACGTAAAAGGTATTAAAGCTGAATACCAATTAACACCGCAAAGCAGTTTTAACCCGTTTACCAGCAATGCGATTAAGAATTTTCGCATCCCAAGTAAACTGTAATAAGGCACAGTACGACAAGGCCAACATAACAACTCAAACAAAAAAGACCTCTATGAATACTCCTCAAGAATCTTGCGGGCTGTTTGGCAAAATACCGCAACAGTCCGACTTTGTGACACATCACTTACCGGAATCGTTTATCGAACACTGGCATCACTGGCTACAGTCCTGCTTGAGTATTAGCCGTGAACAAATGGGCGATGACTGGATGCAAGGCTACATGGTCAGCCCTGTTTGGCACTTTGCTTTAATGCCCGGCATTATTAGTGATAAAAGTGTCGTTGGCGTCATGATTCCTAACGTTGACCAAGTTGGCCGTTACTTCCCTTCTATTATTGCTCATGTCGGCGACCATGATGTGTGGTCGGCGTACCTTGAAGGCAACGATTGGTTTCAACAAGCCGAAAAAATTGCATTACTGTCGCTAGCGGACGAAACCACCTATAGCCAATTGATTGGCGAACTAGAATCAATGCCAACACCTGAATTTGAGCCCTTACCTCAATACAGCACGCAAGCCTCAATGCAAGTGTTTAAGGGGAATCAAGTCGTTCAAAAAAAGGCCGAACAAAGCCATAGTGAACTGGCAACAAGCCTCTTACCCAAAGCCATTCAACACCGCTATGGAAATCACAGCTTATGGTGGACAGAGGGCTCAGAAATCATATCACCCAGCCTAGCCATTAGCTCAGACCTACCCGACCCAGGGCAATACGCCGCCATGTTAGACGGCAACTGGCAACAATGGGGCTGGGCCGAAGAAGCTATTTTAGAAACTGCGGATGAGCCTGCCTAGATGTCGATTACCTCCGATGCACTAACCCATATCGGCACAGTCAGAAGCGATAACGAAGACGCCATTTTAGATTACCTTGACGCAGGACTATGGGCCGTTGCCGATGGCATGGGTGGCCACCAAGCCGGTGACTATGCCAGCCAATGTTTAATTGAGCACTTGCACCACGCTGCCGAACAATATCGAGGCCAAGACTTGGTCGATAATATACTGCCTATATTAACCCAAGCACACCAAGCTATTTACCAGCACTCACAGCAGCTAGAAGGCCAACCCATTATTGGCTCCACTATTGTTGTACTAATATTAGAAGCCGATAACTACCACTGTTTTTGGTCCGGCGACAGCCGCTGCTATTTACTGCGCGAAGAAAAATTCACCCCCATTACTTACGACCACACAGAAGCACACGCCCTGCTCGCCTCCGGCGATAGCATGCGCCACTTTTCGCATACCGAAAAAATACAAGCACAAAACACACTGGTTCACGCCATGGGAATTGATAATGATGCACCCCATATCGACTACGTGCGCGGTTATATTTACGAAGGGGATCGTTTCTTTTTATGCAGTGATGGCGTCAATAAAATTTACAGCGATAGTGAATTACGACAGCGCCTACAACAGCACAATATCGAGACTATTAATACCAATTTAATCGAGCAAGCGCCAGACAATCATATCCCCGATAACTTAAGCAGCATTATTATCAGCCTGTAAGATTATTAGCCTCTAATAAAATAGGCCCACAACAGTGAGCCTATTTTTACCACGCCGATAGTGGCGCCATTGATCAACTAATGGGCTGAAAAGGTGAATCGAAAGAGTGATTCATAGAATAACACTGGTTTAAGCGGTCTCTTTCGCCTTATCAAAACCGGTCTTTAATACCTCCGGCAAACGATCATCAAAATCAGCGGCTAAGTCAAGATTGTAGTCATTGGTTACAATCAACTCATCGCGCAGATGAAACATTGCCGTTTCAAATTTAGTATCAAAATCCGGCACTAATTTCGTTGCGCCACTCGCCGAAGCATCAACCGCCAATTTTAAAGGCGGCACCACTTGTTGAGCAAAGCTATCATCATCATTCACGGTATTCGCATCCGTTTTTGATAGTATTTCTTGTAGCTTGCGTTTGATCTCAGGCCCCGCCTTATCGGCCAGTACCTGCGTTACATTACCGCCTGCCATCTCTTTTAGTTTTCCGAACATCGTGGTTTGCTCCTTTGTATGGTTTAAGAAAAATCGATTTTATGTGCTCAATCAGCAAAACTATCTGCTTCAGCAATAATAAGCTCGGCACAGGTAGCATTCTCATCAAATTCCTCCAATAAAAAAAACAGGGATTTTTTATGACGAGGTTTGAGGCCTTCAATATAACGCTTACCATGCCTATCTTCATCATTGGCTTGATGATATTGCTCATCATAAGTAGTAAAATGGCATTCAACCTCTTCAATTATTTCATCCGATTGATTGGTCACCTGAAATTGTAAACTCATCGTGGGTTCCCATTGCCCTTGGTTATCAATACCCCTAACCGGCCTTAATACTAGAGGGCTGAAAACTAAATCCGGAATTTTGCATATAATATTAATATTCTCTATTGTCAGCTTCATTTCAATTACCACTTAATAATCAGTAATAATACAATAACAATCCACAAAACATAGGGACTCAGCAGCAAAGCTTGAAATACATTTTTGGGCAGAGGGGTAAGAAGGGATCGAGTACGCTCTAACTCGGCCTGTATTTTTTCATCCAGCGCATTTGACTCAGCAATCAAACGCTCCGTTTGATACGGCCTGCCTAGCTCCACCACCAATTCAGTACGGGCCATATCTGAAGGCACTTCAATATCTAGTGCGATAGAGGCTTCATCGTCAGCATTGAATAGACCAAAATAATGACTATGATCAAAACCAAGAAACACTTGATTATCATCATAGTAATTGATCGCCACTTCAAAACCGACATACATATTATGAGCAATATTCTTAGCTCTAAATTGTAGCTCGGGCTTATAATCAATATCGCCATTTTGATTTTTACCCCGCACATTGCGGATCAATAAATGGTTTATTTCCATATTATCGTTATCGATATCCAGTTCGATATTATCTACTTGTAACATAAAAATGCTTTCCCTTTTAAAAAATTACGTTATTACTAACGACTTACTTCCCAGATAAATTTTTTTTCCTAAAGATACAATTTGAAAAATGATATTCATTATTGGGATACAAACGTTGACAACCTGCCATGGCCGAATTTACAGCCTGAGCTCGCTCATGGCATTAG
>JBOEGR010000032.1:955-2025 GCA_050633525.1 Cellvibrionaceae bacterium | reverse complement strand
AAGTAACCAAACGTTTTTACCCATATGCAGCCCTTGCCCTACAGGGAAGTAGGGTACTTCAAAAATGCAGGAGCAATTTTTTGATCGGGTTCCCTTCATCATCGCCTTAATGACGACTACCGCACTGATTGATCGATGCCATCCATGGCATCGAGTCTGAGACTAGTTAAAAACTATCCAAACCTGTTCCCGCAGGTTTGTCGCTCCTGCTCACTCAGTGCTTTTCACGGCGTCCTGCCGTGAAATAGATCATCAAGACCATGACTACGGCCGCGTTTAGGGTAGGAGTGGCATTATTTATCTTATTTAATAGTGAAGCACAAATAAATCATCACTTTCAGGAAAAGGTTTGCCGTGTTCTTTTTCCCATTGTTGCTTTGCCAACAAATCAAACTCGGCAAGGCTTTGGTCTTTAGGGTTATCATAACCGAGAGCAGCGATAATCTTAGTGGCAATTTTAGCTTTGGGGAGAAAAGAAATACGTAAACCCAACCAAACTGTAAGGTACATAAGCCCCCCCCCGAGCAAACTATTTAGGAAAATAAAAATAAATGCATCTAACCCCATTACAAACAAAGCAAGCAAAAAACAGAGAGGTATAATAAAAACTAGAACAACCATTGGGAAACGCCGACAGATTTGTTTGGTTACATTTTCACCATCAACCATTCGATCCATCACCCATAGCTTACGTTCTTTGGGTTTACGTACCGCATAGGCAAAGGCTTGTGAGGGGTCCTCTTGATCGTATTCCACGACAAATTCGACTTCATCGGTGTTTTTAAAGGCGACTTTATTGAAGTAACCCATCACACGGATACCATTCACTTTACAGTTAAAGTAAGTAACATCTTCCTGCATCATGGCTGCCGTGGTTAAAAACGCAGAGTTAAAAAAAGCGCCACTCGCCAATGCGCCCACGGCGGCTGCACCAGTGACTGTTGTTGCAGAGACGCCAGAGGCATTTACCGTACCGGAGTTGATAAAACTTTTATAGCCTTTGTGGGTTTTAAGGTTTGTGATTTTGCCGCTTAGTAGGCTGAGTTCACTCATGGCATTAGTTTCATATC
>JBOEGR010000032.1:0-830 GCA_050633525.1 Cellvibrionaceae bacterium | reverse complement strand
CGCGTTGAGGGCAGGAGGGCATTATTTAATAGTGAAGCACAAATAAATCATCACTTTCAGGGAAAGGTTTACCATGTTCTTTTTCCCATTGTTGCTTTGCTAATAAGTCGAACTCGGCAAGACTTTGATCTTTGGGATTATCGTAACCGAGAGCAGCAATAATTTTGGTAGCTATTTTAGCTTTAGGGAGAAAAGAAAAACGTAGGCCAAAAAATAAAACTAAATACATAACGCCCCCCCCTAAAAATGTTGGAACTAAAAAGTTTAGCCAATTATTTATTAACAAACTTAAACTACCTTCAAGGATAAAGATAATTAAAAACATCATAAATAGTGAAAAAGGTATTCCTATAGCTACCACTAAAAAAGGAAACCGTCGACAGATTTGTTTGGTTACATTTTCACCATCAACCATTCTATCCATCACCCACAGCTTACGCTCTTTAGGCTTGCGTACGGCATAAGCAAAAGCTTGTGAGGGGTCACCTTGATCGTACTCCACCACAAATTCCACTTCATCGGTATTTTTAAAGGCGACTTTATTGAAGTAACCCATAATACGAATGCCATTCACTTTACAGTTAAAATAAGTAACATCTTCCTGCATCATAGCGGCGGTAGTTAAAAAGGCTGAATTAAAAAAAGCACCGCTCGCCAATGCGCCCACGGCGGCTGCACCAGTGACTGTTGTTGCAGAGACGCCAGAGGCATTTACCGTACCGGAGTTGATAAAACTTTTATAGCCTTTGTGGGTTTTAAGGTTTGTGATTTTGCCGCTTAGTAGGCTGAGATCGCTCATGGCATTAACTTCATATCGTCAAATTCCTTGT
>JBOEGR010000031.1:400-67889 GCA_050633525.1 Cellvibrionaceae bacterium | reverse complement strand
AAAATGTCGGGAACATTTTGATTCGCGTAAGCGCCCGATAGGGTAGCGCACAGGAAGTGCGCTAGATAATCCTCTCGGGCGGGCCATTTGTAAAGAGCCTACGTCTTTTTGTGGGTACTTTATAAATGGCCTGATCGAAAGACTTGATTTGAAGCTCTAAGGTTCGACAAAATGTCGGGAANNATTTTGATCCGCGTAAGCGCCCGATAGGGTAGCGCACAGGAAGTGCGCTAGATAATCCTCTCGGGTGCGTCATTCAATGCCTTGCCCTTTTATGGCCATATAGGTGACTTTTCGCATTCAGCTCATCATCTGAGTTAAACTTCTTGCTCAAGTTTTTGTCATACGAGAAATCACTGGAGATAGCATGTTAGATACTAAACCATTATTACTGGATACTGATTTTCCGGCCATTTCTCGTCAATCGACACAAACACTCCAATTAAACTTGGGTTATTTATGTAATTTAAGTTGTACACATTGTCATGTGAATGCTGGTCCTAAGCGTACAGAGTTGATGTCTAAGGAGACTATCGATGATGTGCTAGCCTATATCGACGCCAATGATATTCAATCACTAGACTTAACGGGCGGTGCACCTGAGATGAACCCGCATTTCCGCTATTTAGTTGAGCAGGCGAGTAAAAGGGGGGTGTCGGTAATGGACCGTTGTAACTTAACGATCTTACTAGAAGAGGGGTATGAAGGCTTAGCTGAATTTTTGGCGGAGCATAAAGTGGCTATTACAGCTTCTTTACCCTGTTATGCTGAGCAGAATGTGAATGAACAAAGGGGTAAGGGTGTGTTTCAAGAGTCGATTGACGCACTGAAACTGCTCAATTCTTTTGGCTACGGTATCAAAAAAGAACTTGAATTAAATTTGGTTTATAACCCCAATGGAACCTTTCTTCCACCGGACCAAGAAAAATTAGAATTAGATTATAAGCAAAATCTGAAAGCAGATCACGGAATTGAATTCCATCATTTACTGACGATTACTAATATGCCAATAAGCCGTTTTGGTGGTATGTTGTTGGCAAAGGGTTTGTATGACGATTATATGCAATTATTAAAAACGAATTTTTCACAAACCAATCTTGATAATGTCATGTGCAAAACATTATTGAGCATTGATTGGCAAGGTTATGTCTATGACTGTGATTTTAATCAAATGTTAGCTTTGCCCCTAGAGCATAAACATAATCATATCGCCAGTGATAAAAAGCGTTGGAATATTCGTGAATTACTTGAATCGCAACTAGAAGGATCGTCGATAGTTATTGGTGAGCACTGCTATGGTTGTACAGCGGGCCAAGGTAGTAGCTGTGGTGGTGCTTTAGCTTAGGCTAGCGAAGACTAATTTATGGTAGCCCTTAGTATTATCATCCCTGTTTTAAACGAAGCGCATAGTTTAGAAGAAAATCTATCATCACTTCATGGCCTGCTCGAAGACATAAAAAAAGATAAACTCTACGAAGTCATTTTAGTTGATGGTGGTAGTACAGATGCCACTATTGAAATTGCATCGGCATTCAATAACAGTATAGTAACCTCTAAGGTTTCAGGACGTGCTGCGCAAATGAATATGGGGGCTAAAATGGCGAAGGGGCAAATGCTATTGTTTTTACATGGTGATACTCGTTTACCCTTTGATTTTTTTTCGTTTCTTAATGAAGTAAAAAAGGATGAATGGGGGTTTTTCTTACTCAAGCTGAGTGGTAAGGCGTGGATCTTTAGAATTATTGAACGATGTATTAATTTTCGATCGAGTTTAACGGCTGTCGCAACAGGGGATCAGGGTATTTTTGTTGGCCGACAATTGTTTTCTGATCTTAAGGGTTATGCAGACCTGCCTTTGATGGAAGATGTTGAAATAACCAAGCGTTTGAGGAAGATATCCTCACCAATTGTGATACCAAAACAGATTGTTACTTCCAGCCGCCGTTGGGAAAAAAGAGGAGTCTTAACGACTGTTTTGTTAATGTGGCGCTTACGGCTGTCTTATTTTTTAGGTGTTTCTCCTCACGTTTTAGCCAAGCAATATTATGGTGCCTCGGAATAAATGATGACCAAACAGCTTAAGCGAAAAATAGTAAAGTTACTTTGTTTCTGTGGCCTTAAAAACCCTTTATCTAGTTGTTGGCAATAAGTTCTTTTTATGTATGCATTCCCCCAATATCAATTAGCTGTTCTTACAAAATCACCTGAGTTAGGTAAGGCAAAAACGCGAATGCAGCCTACCTTATCTAAGGAATTCTCCTTACGTTTACATACACAGTTAGTCGATTATGTTTTACAGATGTGGAGCGATACCGAAACCTGTTCTTTACAACTTTTTTTGGCTGGTGAAGAAGCCTGTTTTTTCGATACTTTTCCTCAATGGAGCAACCTTTCTTTACTTTCTCAGGCCTCCGGAGATTTGGGTGCAAGATTGTGTAGTATTGTGGACTTAACTCTAAAGCAGTATCAGGGAGTCATTTTAGTCGGTACGGATTGCCCCTTTATTGATACTGTTTATTTGTCGAGCGCGTGTAGAGCTTTAGATCAATATGATGCGGTTGTTGGGCCTGCTGCTGATGGTGGTTATGTACTATTGGGTCTGAAAAAAAATGCCGAAGCACTTTTTTCTGATATTGACTGGGGTAGTGATTCAGTTTTTGTCGAAACGATAAAACGAATCAAAGAGCAGGGCTTTAGTTATTTTATTTTGCCTGAGCTAGATGATATCGACCATCCAGAAGATTTAATCAAATTAGCACCTCTCCCCATTTTTGACGACTTGCTGAGGGGCAATATCTAAAATAAGTGTTTAAGTTAAATGCTTAAGCTTGTGTAACATTGCCTGAAAAACCAGTGGAACATTTACTGCCGCGGGAGTCATAGGTATCGGCCTGTTGCGTATTGCCTCGCATTAAATGCAATAAACGCTCATGTGATTGTGCACCCCTACTAATAAGTTTACCGTTTACATTGTTAATTTCTTGGCAGTGTTGGATAGTGTTTTTTACATCTTTCCATTGTCGTTCGAGATCATCGTTGTTCAATGATTGTAATAATCTATTCCAGTTGTCTTCGTTTGGAGTGCATTCTAATGATGATAACCACGTCGATCGTTGCTGAGCGTTGATTTTCAGTTGCTCCAATAGCGGAGCCTTTTCTTTTAGTAATTGAGACATGCTTGCATAGTCGCGTGCTTGGGTGGAATCTTTTTCTTGTTCTAGCAAGGCAAGCAGTTGCCGGCTAGTGGCAAGATCTTGTTGTATCATAGTGTGTATATCATGCAATTTTTTCGCGTTCATATTCCTACTCGGCTAACGACTAATAGTTTAAAGGGGGTTAGAGTTCTTTTCGGACGCTCTATGACCTTTTCTGTATTCACCGTGAAATAACAGCAAAAGCAGTGCCAAAATCACAACAATGGACTATTGGCTTATAAAGCGGTATGGCTCTGGGCCATATCGAAGGGGTGGTATTGAAGGGATAATATTGAAGAGATAGTTTCGAATATTAAATAAGAATATGATGAGAGGAGGGGAGTTGTACCATTAACTGTGTATAAGGTTTGTGGCTCAAGCTATTTTAGTTCTCTAAGCTAAGTATGATGTATGAAAATGAGTTGGCTTAGAGCAAATCATCACTAGCGAGCATTTTAGAGGCAATGCTATCAGCATCAATTGAATAACTTCCATCAGCTATTGCTTGCTTAATATCAGCAACTTTAGACGCATCTACGTCATTAGAGTTCGAAATTTTAGCTTCAAGCTCAGTCATCACTTTTGCCGCCTGGCTAAGCTCAACGCTATCATCTGTACTGGTGGCGGAGGTAGCAGTAGTTTCTGGTTTTGCAGATGCTCCAGTTTTTTGTGCTCCAGCGTTACCATTGGCGGTATTGTTGGTAATGCCTGTATTGTTAATTTGCATAGTCTTACCTTAAATGAGAGCCTTGGTCACTAATATTAATGGTCACTAGGATTAATTTACTATTAAATATAGCTTAATTAAAGCTGGTTAAATATCGTCTTACCTAGCTTATCGACCGTTATAAGCAGTACTTTAGGTTTTTTTCATTAATTAACGATTTTCTTTGAAAATTTGTATTTTTAGCCTATGGAGGCAGTTTCTCGCAAGGCGATAAAGAGTAATACAATAGGCTATACCCGTATTATACAGATGCACTTAAGCCACTTGCTATCAGAATACCTCAACGGCTCAGAGTACCTCAACAGTACCTGGGCCGACTACTTTTGCTTGTATTATTCTCGTAGAGCGTTGGTTCTCAATACGTACTTTCTCGCCAGCGCTAGCGTCACTAAGCGCAATTCCGTGACTCATTACAGATAAGCCATTACGTCTTGCAACTACCGTCACTCTATCTCCTTTCTTAATAATATCAGGTGCTTGTAAGTTAAAGCTATAAACAACATCACCCGTTCTAAGGGCGCGTTTTAGTTCTTGCCCAACAATGAGTGATGTTTCTGTTGTATAGCCATCCCGTAATGAGTAGACATTCTGCAAGGTGGTAGTTAAGTCTTCTTTTCTAAGTACATGACGTCGTGGTAATTCTCTACGTAAGCTAACAACGGGCATTTCAAGATATAGAGTACTGCTCACATAAAGAGACCAAGGACTGCTGCCATCACATATCACCTTAACCGAAGTCTGTCGCTGCACTCTCTGTCCTTGAAGTTTGAGTGTCAAAGGTCTGTCACATTGAGAGAGTTTGATATACCGATCTAAATTTCTAACGTCTATTTTGACTCTTGCTTTGCTGTCGCTCGGCAATTGCCGCATAACCTCATTTTTTAAAAATTGTTCTACTTGAGCG
Organism: Cellvibrionaceae bacterium; assembly: GCA_050633525.1. Lineage (GTDB taxonomy): Bacteria > Pseudomonadota > Gammaproteobacteria > Pseudomonadales > Cellvibrionaceae > CANLBN01. The sequence goes on along the minus strand of JBOEGR010000031.1, from coordinate 63,064 downwards.
CTAATTAGCAGAGGGTCTATCGCCTTGTGTGGCTTGGCGATGGCACTAAAAGGTGACATCGACAATATCATAGAAAAAAAAAGTAAAAAATTCGTCGTTTTCATAAATCTTGTCCTATGCTTTAGGTAGATCGCTCGTTCTGTCATCTGATTAGCGGCTGACGATGTTTTGGCGTTTTTAACCTGATAGTACGTTTTAAGGTTAGTTATTGAGAAGCAAACGCAAATAGTATGCCGCTTATTACTTGTTGTGTTAGATGCTTGAATTCGATGAAAAGAGCGTTGTAATAGAGTAAGAAAATACCCATTAAAATATGGGATGTTCACCCAGAGAGGAAGATTTATGGCCAGTGTACTGGATTCAGTAAACCAGCGTACCCAGTTAGTGGGTCAAAACCGGCTAGAGCTTTTATTGTTCCGATTGAACTCTGATCAGCTATACGGCATTAACGTATTTAAAGTAAAAGAAGTTTTACAGTGCCCAGAGCTAAATCAATTACCGCAGCGGCATCAAGTAGTGCGTGGCGTTGCACATATTCGTGGCGGTACTATTTCGATTATGGATATGAACCGAGCTATCGGTAATCAACCAGTTAAAAATATTGAGGATAGCTTCGTTATTATTACTGAATACAATGGCTCAACACAGGGCTTTTTGGTGAAAGCGGTTGAGCGTATTATTAACACTAATTGGGAAGATATTCATCCACCACCGAAGGGGGTGGGTAAAGAAAATTACTTAACAGCGGTAACTAAGATTGATGAGCGTCTGGTCGAGATTATCGATGTTGAGAAGATTTTAGCAGAAGTCGCACCACTACCAGAAGATATTACTGATGGTATTTTAGAAGATGGCATTGCTGAAAAAGTAGTTAAAAAGCATATTCTTATTGTTGATGACTCCGCTATTGCGCGCAAGCAAATCCAACGCGTTGTTGAGCAAATGGGCATTAAATGTACTTTGCGTAAAGATGGGCGAGAAGCTTTGGCTTACTTAGAGGAGCTTATTTCACAAGGACGAGATCCAATGGAAGAATTGGTGTTGATCATTTCAGATATCGAAATGCCTGAAATGGATGGTTATACCTTTACCGCTGAAGTTCGTGGAAATGAAAAGTTAAAAGACCTGCATATCATATTACATACTTCGTTAAGCGGTGTATTTAATGAGGCGATGGTAAAAAAAGTAGGTGCGGATGATTTTCTTTCTAAATTTAATCCTGATTTACTTGCGCAACGTTTAAACGAAAGAGTTAAGCATGTGACTGGAGACAGTATTCTAGATGAATAATTATGCTGTCTTTGATGAGTTAAATAAGGAAACATAATGGTTGATGCTTTAAAGAACCTTTCGGAAGAAAATGTAGAGTTTACCGAATTCTGTGATTATTTACAGAAAGCTAGCGGTATTACGATTGCTCCCGGAAAAACATATTTGGTGAGCGCTCGTATCCGTCAAATTATGGTGGATTATGATTTTAAAAGTTTATCTGATTTAGTTCACCAATTGAAAGGGTATAACAAAGGACTGCAGCAAAAAGTCGTTGATGCTATGACAACCAATGAAACATTTTGGTTTCGTGATAATTACCCCTTCGATTATTTTTCAAAGACTTTACTGCCTGCATGGAATGCAGATAAACGTTATGAGCACAAACCTATTCGAATCTGGTCTGCGGCCTGTTCTTCTGGTCAGGAACCTTATTCCTTAGCAATGTTAATAGAAGAGTACAAAGAAAAGCATAATTTTACAAAGCGTGTTGAAATTATAGCGACCGATCTATCCAGTCAAGTACTCGAAAATGCGAAGTTGGGTGAATATGACCACCTTTCTATCGGACGAGGTTTATCAAAAGAGCGTTTGGGCAAATTTTTCACTAGTTCTTGCCAAAAACGCTGGACTGTCACGCCCGCCATTCGTAAACATATACGTTTTCAACCTATTAACCTACTTGAAAGTTACGCAAATTTAGGTAAGTTTGATATTATTTTCTGCCGTAATGTATTGATTTATTTCACAAAAGAAACAAAATCATCGATGTTAACTCGCATGCATCAAGCTTTAAACCCTGAAGGTTATATTTGTTTGGGGTCATCTGAGGGCTTGGGTGACGTTTCCTCATTGTTTAATATGGTGAATTGCCAGCCTGGTTTGATTTATCAATCAAAACCATAATTCTTTGTAGTTGTTTATTATTGAATAATAAACAACTATATTCTTTTCCCTTTTTCCTTTTCTGAATTAAGACTAGCTCTGTTTTTCCTTTCATTTTCCTTACTTACATAGCGGTAATAACTTGCCGTCTTGTGGCGTAATGTCAAAAAAAGAATGGCGCCGTATTCTATAAAAAATAAAAGTCTATATAAATCATGGGTTTATATTTAATCGTGATTTTGGCATAAGGATTGCTGTTGATACTTGTGTAAACGTTTATGGCAACTCATTTGTGATAATTAAAGATAGGTAATCAGTTGAATGGCAATTAACTTCAATAGTGCCTTAGGCATACATCAACAAGCACTTGAGGTACGCGCACAGCGTGCACAAGTCTTAGCTAATAATTTAGCAAATGCTGATACGCCGGGATTTAAATCAAGAGATATTGATTTTAAGGGAATCCTGCAGGGGCAAGTGGATTTATCACACAGTAAATCTTCAATGAGAGTTACCAACGACAAGCATATGGCGGGTCAGGAATTATCAACAGATATGAGTATGTTATATAGAACGCCGCAACAGCCATCGATCGATGGTAATACCGTAGAAGAGCAAGTAGAACATGCGGCTTTTATGAAAAATAATTTAGATTTTCAAGCCAGTTTTACCTTATTAAATAGAAAGTTTACTGGTTTGTTAAGGGCAATTAAAGGGGAATAACAATGTCACTCAATAACATTTTTGATATTGCTGGATCGGGCATGAATGCACAGAGTATTCGTTTAAATACAACAGCGAGTAATTTGGCTAATGCAGATGCGGCATCATCTAGCATTGATGAAACTTACCGTGGTCGACATCCTGTTTTTGCTGCATTAAACAGCGATATGGTTAATTTGGATGCAAAAGAGAATAACGCCAATATCGGTGTACAGGTTTTGGATGTGGTAGAAAGTGATGCGCCACTTCAGCCCCGCTATGAGCCACATCATCCCTTAGCAGATGAAGAGGGTTATGTGTATTACCCCAACGTTAACGTGGTAGAAGAAATGACTAATATGATTTCTGCTTCACGTTCATTTCAAATGAATGTTGAAGTGATGAACTCTGCAAAACAAATGATGCAGCGCGTACTGACACTGGGTCAGTAAACATACTTATTTTATTAGCTAGTCTATTGAACATCTAGCGGAGAGAGGCAATGTCGGATATTAGTACAAACCCCTACCTCAGTAGTTTGAGTTTAAATACAAGTCAACAGCAAGAAACGGAAACTACTAGTACTGAGGATAGCAATGAGTTGGGTCAAACCGCATTTTTAGAGCTAATGATTACTCAGCTAGAAAATCAAAACCCTTTAAGCCCACAAGATAATTCTGAGTTTGTGGCTCAATTAGCCCAATTTAGTTCAGTTGAAGGACTGGATCGTTTAAATAATAGCTTTGATGATTTCTCTGCTAATTTTATTTCTAACCAAGCTTTACAAGCATCATCATTAGTGGGCACCTCTGTTGCGGTACCCACATCTCAAGCTCAACTAGCTGAGGGTGGTTTTGTGGGCGGAAATATCGATGTCCCAGCTTCAACATCTGAAATGACAATGAATGTATATGATCAAGATGGAAGTTTATTAGAAGCCATTCCAATGGGAGCACAAGAGGCCGGTAGCTTAGTGTTTAGATGGGATGGTACGCGTTTAGAAATAAATGGAGAGCTTACGGATTGGCGTTCGGAAGATCCGATTACGTCAGGGGATCTTCGTTTTGAGGTGATTGCTAGTCAAGATGGTGAGCCACAACAGCTTGATACCGCGTTAACGGCGAATGTGAATAGCGTGACGGTCGACAGTAATAATCAGCTAGTGCTTAATCTAGCGGGTATTGGCCCCGTCAGTATTAATGACATTAAACAATTTAATTAAGTAGTAAAGTAGGAGTAATTTATGCCTTTTAACACCGCACTCAGTGGCATTCGTGCAGCAAATGATGATTTACGAATTACTGGTAATAATATTGCCAATGCTTCTACAACGGGTTTTAAAAAATCCAGAGCAGAATTTGGAGATGTTTATGCCTCTTCTATTGGTAGTGGTTCTTCTCAAATAGGTAGTGGCGTTCGCGTGCAAGATGTTGCTCAGCAGTTTCAGCAGGGAAATATTTCTTTTACCGATAATATTTTAGATTTGGCCATTAGTGGGTCAGGTTTTTTTGTCACTAATTTAAATGGCGATCAAACATTTACTCGCTCAGGAACGTTCGGGCTAGATGAAGACGGTTATGTTGTTAATAATATTAATGCTCGTCTACAAGGATTTCTTGCCGATGGTAATGGCAATGTGAACTCACTTGCTTCAGATATACAAATTACCAGTAGAAATTTACAACCACAATCGACGACAGAAATTGAAAGTCAGGTCAACGTTGATTCTAGAGAATTACCTCCACAAACGGGCTACAGCATTTCAGCTGCACGTATCACTGCACTAGATGGTGCTGATGTGGATATTGAAGTTACAAATGCAGATGGGCTTCCTGTTACGACGACAATCTCTTCTTCTGCAGGTACAGGTGATGATACTGCGGCTACAATTGCGGCAACATTAAATGGGATAACGGGTGTAGAAGCAGTTAACAATGGTGGTGTCGTTGAAATTATTTTAGAGGAAGGTTTTGAATTATCAACTAACCCAACAGTAGCTGGTGCTCCAGCTTTAACTGATACGCCAACGACGCAAATGGCAAGTGGTTTTGATGCGGAAGATTCAACAACCTACAATCATTCAACCGCCCTAACAGTTTATGATAGTTTGGGTAACCCCCATGTATTGCAGCAATATTTTATTAAGCAACCATACGACCCTAGCAATACAGCAACGACTGCAAACCACTGGCAAATGGCAGTATTGGTGGATGGTGAAAATGTAGGCGCTCCAACAGACCCACTTGATCCAATCGACACGGCGACCTTAGCGGTATTCGATTTATACTTTACTCCAACAGGTGATTTTGATGAGGTCGCTTCTTCAGATATCGATATTGAAAACTGGACTCCTTTAGATGATGCTGGTGATGTGATTGGCGCTACTGGGCCAACAGGTTCAAACTTTGAACTTTCGATGACGGGAAGTACACAGGTTAGTGGCGATTTTGAAGTCCGCGCAGCTAGTCAAAATGGTACCACCACGGGTCGTCTAGCGGGATTATCCATTGATGATACGGGTTTTGTTTTTGCTCGCTATACCAATGGTCAAAACCGAGTATTAGCGCAAATTGCTTTAGCCGATTTTTCTAACCCTCAAGGCTTGGAGCCGGTAGGGGATACTTCTTGGGCTGAAACATTTGATTCTGGTGTTCCTTTGGTGGGAGAGCCAGGAACAGCTTCTTTAGGTCTTGTTCAATCGGGAGCACTTGAAGAATCGAATGTTGATTTGTCTGAGCAATTGGTTAACCTTATTATTGCTCAGCGTAATTTTCAGGCGAGCGCTAAAACAATTGAAACCGCTGACCAAACTACACAAACTATCATTAATTTACGTTAACTACTTATTCTTTTTCCTAAATATTAAAGGCGCTTTATTGCGCCTTTTTATTGTCTCCAAACCTATTTTAAGATTGTTTTTAGCCTTCTTTAAATAGCGGTTCTCTTTTATTGGCACTCTTCTTGCTCTTATCTTGTTAATACTTTTAAAGCCAAAAAAATAGCAGTGTTTTGGCTCTTGTACGAGGTAACAAAATGGATAAAGCACTTTATGTTGCGATGACTGCAGCCAAGCACAATATGATGGGCCAATCAGTTCGTGCTAATAATTTAGCAAATGCAAATACAACGGGTTTTCGTGGTGATTTTGAACAAGCAAGAAGCATGGGTGTTTACTACGGTGATGGGCATGCGACGCGTGCTTATGCATTAACAGAAAGCCCCGCTATTAATTTTAAGCCTGGTCCGATGATTCAAACGGGTGAAGATATGGATGTTGCAGTAGAGGGTAATGGGTTTATTGCTGTGCAAACGGCAAATGAAGGTGAGGCATATACTCGAGTAGGCAATCTGAAAGTAGATAGTAATGGCATGTTGCTTACCGGTAATAATTTGCCGGTGATGGGCAATGGCGGGCCGATCGCATTGCCTGAATTTCAGAAAATTGAAATAGCAAGCGACGGAATTATCAGTATTGTCATTAAAGGCGCCTCACCAGATGCCTTGTCTGAAGTCGCTAGAATCAAATTAGTTAATCCTGATGTTAATGATCTGGAAAAAAGAAGTGATGGTCTTTTATATGCAAAAAACGAAAACCAAGAGTTAGAGCCGGACCCTGATATTAGAATCACTTCTGGTTTTTTAGAAGGTAGTAACGTTAATCCGATGGAAGAGTTGACGCGAGTTTTAACTTTATCCCGTCAATATGAAATGTCTGTAAAATTAATGCAGACCGCACAGCAAAATTCCGAAGCATCGGCGCGATTATTGCAATCCTCTTAAGGTATATGATGAAAATTAAAGTGATATCACTTGGCAGTAATAAATTGAATTAAAAGAGATAAACGAAAAGAGAATTATTATGCACGCAGCACTTTATATAAGTAAAACCGGTTTAGCAGCACAAGATGTAAAGCTATCAACTATTTCAAATAATTTGGCTAATGCTGCAACTGTTGGCTTTAAGCGTGACCATGTTAATTTTGAAGATTTACTTTATCAAATACAACGACAACCTGGTGGTCAATCTTCACAAGACACTCAGTTACCCTCGGGCCTACAGATAGGTACAGGCGTTCGTGTGGTGGGCACTCAAAAGCAATTTTCAGGTGGTAATTTACAGGTAACAGAGCAAGGCCTTGATATGGCCATTAATAATAGAGGCTTTTTTCAAATACAATTGCCTAATGGTGAAACTGCCTACACGCGTAATGGCGAGTTTCACCTGAATAATAACGGAGACATAGTGAATGCTAGTGGTTATTTACTGCAACCAAATATCACCGTTCCAGAAAATGTGAGCAATATTACCATTAGCTCTGACGGCATTGTGAGCGCCTCAATTACGGGTATTGCTGATCCGCAACAGTTAGGTGATATTCAGTTAACAGATTTTGTAAACCCAGCTGGTTTGCAATCACTGGGAGGGAATTTATTTGTTCAAACTGCATCCAGTGGCGACCCTCAAACAGGTACTCCAGGATTGAATGGTTTAGGTAGTATTATTCAAGGTTCTTTGGAAACTTCTAATGTCGATATTGTTGAAGAGATGGTGAATATGATTACCACACAGAGAGCTTATGAAATGAATTCAAAAGTTGTTTCCACAGCAGATCAGATGCTTCAGTTTATTTCTCAGAATTTATAGGTGCTATAAGGCGATGAATAAATTAACCTTTTTTAAAATAAACCGAGCACTACTCATTTTATTTGCGGTGATTTTTTTATCAGCATGTGAAAGTTTAATGCCTATCGAACCCGATGATCCTAATTTTGCGCCAGTTATTGCTCCAACACCTCAAAGACCTAAACCAGAAGAAGGTAGTTTGTTCGTTGCAAACTATGGGATGTCTTTGTTTGGAAACACAAACAATCATCGTATAGGGGATATTATTACGATTGTTTTAAATGAACGAACAGTTTCCTCAAAATCAAGTGCCGTTGCTGTTGATAAGGAAAGTGAAGTTTCACTTCTAGAAAATGGCTTGGGAACTATTTTGGGTAAAGATCTCACCAAAAAGTTACCCATTTTTGGTGAAGTAACATTGCCTACCAATGCAGCACAAGATAGAAATTTTGCAGGTGATGCTAGTGCCGATCAAAGCAATAGTTTGCAAGGTAATATCAGTGTCACCATTACCGATGTTATGCCTAACGGGAATCTATTAGTTAAAGGTGAAAAATGGATGACCTTAAACCGCGGTGATGAATATATTCGTATTAGTGGTATGTTGCGTCCCGCTGATGTCACGCTAAGTAACGAAGTGGCATCGACCAAACTAGCCAATGCAAGAATTTCTTATAGTGGTACAGGCGAATTAGCCAGTTCTCAAGAGATGGGTTGGTTAAGTAAGTTCTTTAACAGTCCCTTTTGGCCGTTTTAGATATCATGTGTTTATCGAAAAACAATAGGGAACCGAGATGAAAAACATTTTATCGTATAGCTCATTTATCTTTTTAGGATGCTTATTGTCAACAGCGATTCATGCTGAACGTATAAAAGATATTACCAGTATAGCGGGGGTGCGCAGTAACCCTCTAGTAGGCTATGGACTTGTAGTTGGTTTAGATGGTTCTGGTGACCAAACTAACCAAACGCCTTTCACGACTGAATCGTTTATTAATATGATTAAACAATTTGGTATTGCGATTCCGGAAGGCGCTCGTTTACAGCTAAAAAACGTTGCGGCTGTTGCGGTACATTCTGAGTTGCCACCGTTTGCGAAACCAGGTCAACAACTGGATATCACCGTATCGTCTATTGGTAATGCGAAAAGCTTACGTGGAGGCACCTTGTTGATGACTCCCCTAAAAGGAGCTGATGGCAATATTTATGCTTTAGCACAGGGTAATTTGGTGGTTGGTGGCTTAGGTGTTGATGGTGCTGATGGTTCTCGTTTAACTATCAATATACCCAGTGTTGGACGGGTTCCCAACGGGGCATCTGTTGAACGTTCAATTCCGAATCGCTTCGCATCTAATCAGCCTATTGTTTTTAATTTACATCGGGCTGACTTTACGAGTGCTAAACGTATTGCCGACAGCATTAATGATTTGTTGGGGCCGAATGTTGCGAGAGCAACGGATGCAATGTCGATAGAAGTTAATGGGCCACGCAATCCTTCACAACGAGTCGATTTTATATCATTGCTTGAAAATTTAGAAGTAAAGCCGGGCGAGGAGGCAGCTAGAGTGGTGATTAATTCTCGTACGGGTACGATCGTTGTGGGCAATCATGTCCGTGTATCTCCTGTCGCTGTTACTCATGGTAGTTTAACGGTAACGGTTGCGGAGGATGTCGAAGTTAGCCAGCCTGATACCTTAGCCAGTGGTGCAACCGTCGTCTTGCCGAGTAGCAATGTCACTGCAGAACAGCAAATTAATCCTATGTTTCGTTTTTCACCAGGCCCCACTCTGGATGAATTAGTGCGAGCAGTGAATGATGTAGGTGCAGCACCGGGCGATTTAATGGCAATTTTAGAGGCGCTAAAGCAAGCGGGCGCCCTTAAAGCTGAGTTAGTGGTAATTTAGTGAGCCAAAAATGAATAACTTAACTAACGATATGACACGTCTACAGACTCAGCAATCTTATACTGATCTAAATCAGCTTAATAATATTCGTCAATTGGGTCATGATAATCAAGATGCGGCATTAAGAAAAATTGCAGAGCAATTTGAATCAATGTTTATGCAAATGATGTTGAAAAGTATGCGTTCGGCTAATGATGTGTTTGCTAAGGATAATCCTCTAAATAGTTTTGAGGTTAATTTTCATAAAGATATGTTAGATCAACAAATGAGCTTATCTTTATCGGAAGGGGGGAAGTTAGGCTTAGCGGAAGTTCTCTTTAGGCAACTTAAAGGAACTTATGCTCCAGATAGTACTACGGATAAAAAAATAGATAACGCAGAAGGCAATAACGTCCCTGATCGTACTATCAGTAACAACCCTTATCGTGATTATTCTTCTGGCGATTTAACTAATTTCTATCAACAACGTGATAAGGACACACGAGCGTTAGATAGTATTGGTAGTCCCAAAGAATTTATTGAAGCACTCACACCTTATGCAAAAAAAGTAGCACAAGATATGGGTGTTGATTACAAGGCATTAATTGCTCAGGCAGCATTAGAAACGGGGTGGGGAGAGCACACCATTCGGGATCGTTATGGTAATCACTCATTCAACCTGTTTAATATTAAAGCAGATAGTCGCTGGGAAGGTCATCATGTTAATGTTTCGACATTAGAATACAAGGACGGTGTGGCAGAAAAAGAGTCAGCTAATTTTAGGCGTTATGACTCTATAGCAGAATCGTTTAAAGATTATAAAGAATTCTTAACCCAGCCACGATATCAGCAAGCATTGAAATCAGTTGATGATAGTGAGACATTTATTAAAGAGTTGCAAGCCGCTGGTTATGCGACTGATCCACGTTATGCAGAAAAAATAGTGAGTATTTTGGATAATTATTTTCAATGAAAATGATTATTAAATGGTAATTTTTTATTTCAAACTGATTGTGTAGAGTAATCATATGGGCAGCGATGTATTAGGTGTAAGTATCAGTGGGTTGCGTGCGAGTCAAAACGCGATACGTACTACCGGCCATAATATTGCTAATGCCAATACGGAAGGCTATAGCCGCCAAAAAACAGAAATTAATTCTTTAGGTGGGACCTCAAGTGGTATAGGTTATCTTGGCAACGGTTCGTACACCGCACGTGTAGAGCGAATGGTGAATGATTTTGTCACTAACCAAGTTCGTCAAGATACTTCTTTGAGTATGGAGATGAATGCTTATAGTGAACATATACTACAGGTCAACGATATATTAGCAAATACATCAACAGGTTTAACAGAGGGCTTAAATTCATTTTTTTCTGCTTTGCAAAATGTGAGTGATGACCCAACATCAACAGCATCTAGACAGCTTTTAATTAGTGAGTCAGAAAATTTAGCTAATCGTTTTAATACTTTATATACACGAATTAGCAATGTTGAAGATAGCGCTAATGAAGGTTTAGAAACAGCAGTTAATACAATGAATACATTAACTGACACCGTTGCCCGTTTAAATCGCTCTATTTCCGATAGCATCGGCAATTCCGGTAGCATTCCTAATGATTTACTTGATCAGCGTGATGAGGCATTACGTAAGTTATCTGAATTAACATCAATACAAGTAGTGGAGCAAGATAATCAAGTCAACGTATCCATAGGCAACGGTCTTCCATTGATTACGGGTGCTACTGCAACAAACCTCATTTTAAATGCGAACGAATTTAATCCGCTTGAGCCAGAAATTTATTTAGACGGTGTGAGGTCACCTATTACGGACTCTTTATCTGGAGGTGAAATCGGAGGTTTACTTGATATTAAGAATAACGTTATAAGTCCTGCCTTAAATGATCTTGGACGTATAGGCTTAGTGATTGCAGATGGCTTTAATGAAATACATCAGAGAGGGATTACTTTAAATAATAATTTTGGTGAGAACTTTTTTAGAGATATAAACCACGAAAGTAGCGCGTTTGATAGAGTGTTAGTTAGTAATCAGAATCAAACCTCTGATCAAATAGTGAGTTTATCTATCACCGATATAACGCAGTTAAGTAATAGCGACTATCGCTTGTCAGTCAATAGTACGAATAATTATACGGTGACTCGCCTAGATGATAATACTGAAGTCGCTGCAGGTATTTTACCAGGTGCATTTCCCGCTAGTATTGAATTCGAGGGCCTTTCCTTTGATATTACTTCAGGAACATTTTCTAATGGAGATGAATTTTTAATTCAACCCACTCGTGTCGGTGCGCGCGATTTTTCTAGTACGCCCTTAAATCCTGCGGATATTGCGCTAGGGAGCCCTTTATTAACTGATACTAATTTAGGTAATCTAGGTTCGGCTACTATTTCTGCTGGTAGCGTTTTAAGTTTAACTGATTCAGCTGGAGTTGCATTACCTTTATTTGCTCAGACTGGACAAATGTCACCTCCACTAGTGGTTCGTTTTACTACCTCAACAAGCTACGATATCTTAGACAATTCTGATCCAGGTAATCCAGTACAACTTGATCCGCCTATTCGAAATCAAGTTTACGTTCCGGGTATAGAAAACAGCTTGTTTTCAAGTGATCGTGGATTAACAACTGTAGTCAGCAATGGCGCAAATTTAGGTTTGCCCGCAGGCAGTACAGAGGTGGCCGTGGGTGCTGGAGTCAATGGATATCCTGCCGAGACGTTTACCCTAACGACAACAGACCCAGATACCGGTGCTGTCTCATCTCAAAATGTTTTTTCCACTTTAAATGACAGTGCGCGTACAACTGCTGGCCTGCTAGATAATGTTGATGGTGTGAGTGCAACCGCATTTAACTATCTTGAATTGCGCGATTTTGCTGTTTCTTTAAGTGTGCCCTTGCAAATTACAGCGAATGGCGAAGATCTTGTTGAGTATGATGCGGGTGCTCTTGCTTCTACAGTGCCAGATCCAGCAATTAATAGCGGTGAAGATTTTAATGATTATCTCGCAGAGCAAATTAATGAGAATGCTAACTTAAGTGCTCAAGGTATTTATGCTGTGAGTGCTTATGACTCAGTTACATCAGAATATTATGTCCAACTTCACTCAACGCAAGGTGATGATTTGACCATTGAGTTAGAGGCTGCAGTTGGGGAAGTCATAGAGGTCAATGATGGTGTTAATGCCGATGTTACTATGACGGGGGCAGGAGCTGGTAACCCAACCGAAGTTCTTGTGGGTGGGCGTATCGATGTTAACCTTGCTGACAATATCGCAATGACAACCACACCAAGCCCAAGCGCTATTTTTGGTACTATTGCCGCATCAACTGCATACTTAGGTATTCAGGCTAACATTACAGGAAATCCTGATGTGGGAGATACCTTTACGCTTGATTTTAACCAAGATGCGGCTCTAGACAATCGTAACGGTTTAGCCTTGGTTGAGTTACAACAACAAAATACGATTACCGGTTCAGGCGCGGGTGTCGCAACACAGTCTTATGGCGATAGCTATAATCGTTTGCTTGAAGAGGTGGGAATCAAAACGAGTTCTGCTGAACTTAATCGTGAGGCAGCTGAGCAGGTGTTAAATCAAACTATAAGTTTACGTGATTCAGTATCTGGTGTGAATTTAGATGAAGAGGCTGCAGATTTAATTCGCTTTGAACAACTATATTCTGCCAATGCACAGGTGATTAATACGGCAAGAGAACTATTTGACCGTTTGTTAAATAGCTTATAAAGATGATTGTAGAGATACTACTATGAGAATTTCAACTTTACATATTTATAATTTAGCACGAAATAGCATGGCTGATGCAAATCAGGCTATTAATAAAACACAAGAACAGCTATCAACTGGAAAACGCGTATTGAGTGCGGCAGATGACCCCGTCGCTGCTACGCGTATTCAACAACTCAATAATAATTTAGCTCTAGTAGAGCAATACAATAAAAATATTGTGATTGCAGAAAATAATTTATCTTTAGAAGAATCAACCTTAGATAGCGCTAATAATTTACTGCAACGTATTGAAGAGCTGGCCATTCAGGCAGGTAATACCGCAAGCCTATCAACTGGAGATTATGCCGCTTTAGCATCTGAAGTAGACTCTCGTTTAGATGAATTATTCAATATCGTCAATACTCGTAACTCAAATGGAGATTATATTTTTTCTGGTTTTAAGAGTGATTCCCCAGCTTTTACAGGCGATAGTGTGAATGGTTTTCGTTTTGCAGGAGATGAAGGTCAAATGCAAATTAAAATTGATAATAATACTAATATCGATGTCAGTGATTCAGGTAAGTCACTTTTTGTTGATGTTCCTAGCGGCAGTAATAACGTGATTACTTCAGCAAACCCTAATAATCGCTCAAATCCACCTGTTTCAATATCAATAGGTCAAGTCGTTGACCAAAGTGCCTACGATGATTTTTATCCTGAAGATATAATTATTCAATTTAATGAAGATACTGATATTGTTCCGGCAGGGAAAAATTTTACAGTAACAGAGCGGTCGACAGGAAAGATAATAGAAGCGAACCACCCTTATACTGCAGGTGAGGAGCTAATTTATAATGGCGTTAGTATTAGAATTAGTGGTAATCCTGCTTCTGCCGATAGCGGAGCAGGCCTAGCTGGAGATCAGTTGTTTGTTGATTCTACGGATACGCAAGATGTATTAACAACATTGATGCGTTTGCGAGACGCAATGAATGCACATGATGGATCTCAGGAGTCTATCGATAGAATAGAAAGTGTCGTTGCTTCAAGTATCACCAACCTTTCTTCTTCACAGGAAAGTATTTCTGAGACGGTCACTAAAATTGGTGCCCGTAATAATACCTTAGAAAGTACAAAAGAGTTGCACTTAGATACAGAGCTGGTTTCAAAAGAAATTTTATCTGATATCGGTGATATCGATTATGCTGAAGCTGCAAGCCGTTTGTCTCAACAAACACTTATTTTACAGGCTTCTCAAGCTAGTTTTTTAAGGATAAGTGAGTTAACGTTATTTAGTCGACTTTAATGATTATTGATAAAATGATGTTTTCTTTTTATTACGTTTGATTGTTAATAATGCCTTCTCTATATTTTCTTTGTTCGATTCAACCAAATTTATAACTTCCTCATTTAGTTTTACTACGTTTTTTATAGAGTCTATATTGTCTTTATGTGAAGTGGTTTTTATTGCTTTCAATTGATTCATTATTTTTTGTCTTTTTTCATCGTTTTTATAAAATTCCTCCCACTTCTCTTCTTTGCAGTTAATTTTCATTTCATTTAAGCATGCAGTGATTTCAGGTAGCAATTGGGAGAAGCTAACACTCATTTTATTTTCTCTAAATAATAGTAGAAGTTTTAAGCGGCAACAAATTGCAGTATCCCTTGCCGCTAAGGTTCTTTAGTGTAGGTCTTTTTCTACCATTTTTAAAGTTAAGTGTTGATTTTATTGGTTTTTTCATTTCTGGCATAAGCGTTGCTATTGAAGGTGTGGAAGTAATTATTTTTATTTTTTTGATTAGTAACCTAGTGCAACTGGGTTCAATTGGTAATACATCTTAATAGGAGACTGTTATGCCACTAGTAATTAATACCAATGTATCGTCATTGAACTCCCAACGGCAATTGGTTAAATCAGGAATGGAATTAGATCAGGCGATGGAGCGTCTTTCTTCAGGTAAACGCGTTAATAATGCAGCTGATGATGCAGCCGGTTTAGCCATTGCAAACCGGATGACATCGCAAATTATGGGTCTGAATCAATCTATCCGAAATGCGAATGACGGTGTATCGATGATTCAAACTGCTGAAGGTGCATTGGATGAGACTACTAACATCATTCAGCGTATGCGAGAACTCGCCATTCAATCCGCTAACGGAATCTATTCTGATGCTGATCGCTCAACTTTAGATGCAGAGGTGCAACAACTTAAAGCAGAATTAGATCGTATAGCAGAAAGTACGACTTTCAATGGCCAGCCCTTATTAGATGGCAGTTTGGGCGATGTTACCTTACAAGTAGGTTCTGAGTCTGGTGATACAATTGATTTGAGTATTACCGCAATGGATACTGATTCTTTGGGTGGAGGGAATAGCGCCGATGTTGTGGGTGTGCCGATGAACACGACAGCTTCACAGCTGGGTGACATAATTTCGGTTGCGGGTAGTGGCACTGCAAGCATCAATGGTCAAAGCCTAGGAGACTTAAGCTCAGTTGAAAATTTAAACGATTTAGTAAATGCTATGAATGAGCGAGTTAGTGGAGTTGAAGTTTCGAGTTTTATTGAAGTAACAGCAACTGCCGCAGGTGATGGTGTATTGCGTGGTACCTCAACAATGACGCTAGCACTAGTCGATGGTGAATCAAATAGTCAGTCATATGTTATTTCTGAAACGGGTAGTATGAATGAGCTCGTCGATAGAATTGCTGAAACAACCGGTGGTGTTATTACGGCAAGTATTAACGATGATGGACGCTTAGAATTACAATCGCAAGGTGGGGCTTCAATTGAAGCAACTTATGGTGGTACTGCGAGCATCTCGAATACGGGGCTCGTAGCTTCTACACCTTATCGGGCACAGTTAGCTTTTGAGATTACAGATGAATCTGTCGAAAGTGTGGATATTGCTATCACGGGAACAACAGGGGGAACGGGTAGTGGTGTCTACAACACTGTTGTTGAAGGTTTAGGTGTCCAAGTCCGTTCTGATGGCGATATATCGGGTAGTTTAACAACGAGTACAGCTATTACAGAAGGTCATCTAGTCATCAACGATGTGGCTCTTAGTGGCATGGCCGCTGGTGGTACAGGTTCTCAGCAAGCAATTGCTCTGGCGGCAATGATTAATGCACAAAGTGCAGAGCATGGTGTCGTTGCAACGACTTCTGACTCTACTGACACTTCGATTAGTTTAGACTCGGTGGATGGTTCAGAAATATCAATAGACTTTACCGGCTCAACTGCCACATTAGCATCTACAGGTTTAATAGAAACAAATAATGCTAATTCAGTAGGTGATTCTATTGCAGGTATTGATATTGCAACCGCGGCTGGAGCTCAAGACTCTTTAGATGTTCTTGATGCAGCACTTGAAGAGATTAATGCTATTCGAGCTGATTTAGGTGCGGTGAACAACAGGCTTGAATTTACTATGAGTAATTTAGCTAATGTGGTAGAGAATACTGAAGCATCGCGTTCACGAATTATGGATGCCGATTTCGCCGCTGAGTCAGCTGCTTTAAGCCGTGCTCAGGTATTACAGCAAGCATCACAAGCTATGTTAGCTCAGGCTAATGCTCGACCTCAACAGGTGCTACAGCTTCTGCAGGGCTAATATTTCGCACTATTTACTAATAATGTATAAAAAGCGGAGCGATCCGCTTTTTTTCATTACCTTTTAGACGGTTTTTTTTCAATATCTGCTATCCCAATCATTTTTAGCCATAAAAAAAGTCAACTATTTGGCATTCTTTTTAAAATTATCAATAAAAACAATCAGTTATTTTTATAAGCCTTTTTCAGCCCTCTTTTTTCATATCAGTAGCTCATTAAAGTCATCGTCTTTTTCGTCGATATCCTCTTCAGACATTAGAAATTTTTTCTGGCGTCGCCAGTCAGTCAGCCCAAAGGTTGGCGTTCTTTAACGAAGAAGTAGGAGGCCATTATGCCTTTAATGATTAACAGTAACATCGCATCACTTAACGCTCAGCGTCAGTTGATGAATTCAGGTGCGGATCTGGACCAGGCAAGTGAGCGTCTTGCTTCAGGTCGTCGTATTAACTCAGCCGGTGATGATGCAGCAGGTTTAGCGATTGCCAATCGCCAAACATCGCAAATTCGTGGTTTGGACCAAGCCATTCGTAATGCGAATGACGGCATCTCTCTTATCCAAACTGCCGAGGGTGCGCTAGATGAAACAACAAACATCTTACAGCGTATGCGCGAACTTTCCATCCAATCATCTAACGGAATTTATTCTGACTCTGATCGTTCAACACTAGATGCGGAAGTTCAGCAGTTAAAAGCTGAAATCGATCGTATTGCAGAGACGACTTCATTCAATGGCCAAAAAATTCTTGACGGAAGTTTAGGTGAGTTGTCGTTACAGGTTGGTTCTCAGGCTAACGAGACTATTGCTGTTGAGGTAGGTGAGTTGGACTCTAAAGGTTTAGGTGCTGGCAATGGCGGTGATTTAGTCGGTGCAGAGATGAATACAACAGCGTCTCAATTAGGCGATATTATATCTGTTGCTGGCAGTGGTACAGCATCGATTAACGGACAATCTCTCGGTGATTTAAGCTCAGTTGAAAATATGAGTGATCTAATTAATACCATTAATGAAAGGGTCAGTGGAGTAGAAGCGTCAAGCTTTATTGAAGTGACTGCAACAGCGGCAGGTGATGGCGTATTGCGTGGTGCTAATACTCTAGTACTTACAGTCAGTGATTCAGAGTCGCAATCTCAAGCGTATACGATATCTGAAACAGGCAGTATGAATGAGTTGGTTGATAGGATTAATGAAATAACGGGCGGCTCTATATCAGCTCAATTGAATGATGACGGTCAACTTCAGTTGTCTTCATCGGATAATAGTGCGTCTATTACGGCAACATACGGCGGTGCGGCTACAATCGCAAATGTTGGTTTAGTTGCTTCTGATACTCACAGAGCGCAGTTGGCTTTTGAAATAACAGATGCCTCAGTTGAAAATATTGATGTTGCTATCACGGGTACAACCGGTGGTACTGGTACTGGTGTTTACAATACTGTTGTTCAGGGGTTGGGTATTCAAGCAAGGACTGACTCTGATATTACGAGTAGTACCCTTACCAGCACTGCTATTACAGAAGGCGATTTGGTTATCAATGATGTTGCGCTGAGTGGCATGGCTGCCGGTGGTACTGGCACACAACAAGCCATTGCTTTAGCAGCACTGATTAATGCAAAAACCGCAGAAACCGGTGTTGTTGCAACGACTAACTCAACTGATACTACGATCAGTCTAGACTCAGTAGATGAAACAGAAATCTCTATTGATTTTGCAGGAAGTACAGCGACATTTGCATCTACTGGTTTGTTAGAAACTAATAATAGTGAAGGCTCAGGTGACTCTGTTGATGGAATCGATATCTCTACTCTCAGTGGTGCTCAAGATGCTATTGATGTGATTGATGCCGCTCTAGAACAGATTAACTCAACCCGAGCAGATTTGGGTGCGGTTAATAACCGTCTCGACTTTACAGTATCTAACTTGTCGAATGTTGTTGAAAATACTTCTGCAGCACGATCACGAATTGTTGATGCAGATTTTGCTGCTGAAACAGCGTCGTTAAGTCGAGCGCAGGTGCTACAGCAGGCGTCTCAGGCAATGTTAGCGCAAGCGAATGCTCGTCCACAGCAGGTCTTATCGTTACTGAACTAAGATTTAGGCTAACCTGATAGTAGTCAAGCTATTGAGTATTCAATAGTTTGACTACTGAAGTATGAGGTACTAACCCATGAATGAAGTAAGACCAACACAGTTAAGCCCTCCCGTGGTGAATCGTGCTGCTTCTTCACAGGGCGCCGATGCTGCAAAAGAGTTACCGCTTGACGGTAAAGAATTGCCGGTAAAGGAAGTGGCACCACAGGATGTTGTGAGTAAAAAACCGGACCCTGAAAAGACAGCGGCCACCGAAATTGAGGAGGCTGTAACTGAAATAAACGAATATGTTCAATCCGTTCAACGTGATCTTCATTTTAGCGTTGATGAGGACTCAGGAATAACCATTGTTCGTGTAAGAGACAAGGAGTCAGGAGAGTTAATTCGTCAAATACCGGAAGATGTATTTCTGAATTTGGCACAAAAATTGAAGGATAATCAGACTCTTCATTTATTAGATGCACATGGTTGATATGATCTAAAAGCATCTAATAAACATTGAGTTAAGTGATAGCAATTGGCGCATGTGTTTACATGTGCCTTTTGTTGTTTTTGCTCAAGCAATAACCATTGAGGCCGATAGTATTATTAAGGTCTATACTGTGGTGATACGGAGCTAATTATGTCTCAAAATATTGTTAACCTTCTAGGTGCCGGCTCTGGTATTGATACGCTTGCCCTAGTTGATTCTTTGGTTGAAGCTGAACGATCCGCTCCTCAACAACGTATAGACACCAAGCGAGAAACGGTTCAAACACAAATATCAGATATTGGCCTACTGAACAGCGCACTATCAACATTGAAAGATGCTGCTACTGCAATGGGCAACTCTGATACTTTCAATACGAAAAGTGCTGCCTTCACTGATAGCTCAGCTTTTATTCCAGTAAGTTTAGACCCAGAAGCCCAAGTGGGTGATTACACGTTTACCGTTTCCCAATTAGCCCAATCTCAATCACTGTCTACGGATGCTACTTTTAGCGATCCGAGTGACGCAGTTGGTTTAGGTACGCTTACATTTAATTTTGGCGGTTGGGACGTTGCTACACCTCCTGCGGATCCAACAACGTTCACTGAAGATGCGACCAAAACAGCGCAAACCATTACTATTGATAACAGTAATAACTCTTTAACGGGTTTGGCGGATGCTATTAATGACGCCGACTTTGGTGTGCAAGCCAGTATTGTGAATGATGGTTCTGGCTATCGCTTAGTTGTTCGTGCCGAATCGGGATTAAGCAATCAATTAGAAATTACGGCAACGGATGCCGATGGTAACAATGCTGATACCAATGGTCTATCACGATTTGCCTTTAGTGATGACCCTAGCTCCGCTTTTCAGATGACGCAAAACCAAGTAGGGCAAGATGCTGCTTTTACGATTAATGGTTTGGCCGTGACTCGCTCAAGTAATACCATTGATGATGTCATTGCGGGTTTTGAATATACCTTGGCAGGTGTAACGGCCGTTGATGAAACTGTTAATATTAGTATCGAAGAAGATAAGGCCTCCGCTGAAACAGCGGTACGTGGATTTGTCGAAGCTTACAATTTATTTCTAGAAACAATTGAGCCTTTAATTGGTATTAAAAATAATGAAGAAACAGGCGCGGAAGAATTTGGCAGCTTGTCTCGCGATACTTTAGCGAAAACAATGCCATCGCAAATCCGTCAATTATTAGTTGCAGATGTTCAGGGGCTAGATAGTACATTTACCTCATTAACTAATGTAGGTATTCGTACAGAGCTAGATGGCACTTTATCGATTGATGAAGATGATTTTACCGCTGCAGTTGACGACAATTACGATTTGTTTAAAGACTTATTTATTGCCAATACAGAATCTTCAAGCGATCAGATTACGATTAATAGTTTTGGTGATAATACGTTGACCGGTGAATATGCCGTTGTTATTTCACAAGCGCCAACGAAAGGTAATTTAGTCGGAACTGATATCGCTGATGGTATTTTAGCGGGTTTGGCTGCTGATGTAGCGACTAGAGCCTCCTTAAGTGGTGCGGCGCCTACAGCATTATTGACAGACTTTGTGGCGAGCTCAGGTAATTTTTCAGGAGCAGCCGAAACCATACCATTGGATTTACTAACACAAGGTGCGGGCGCTACTGACTATGACTTTACTATCACAGTTGATGGTCTTGCTTCTGCTGCCAATATCAGTATTCCCGTAGCGGATTATGCTGACAACGATGCGCTAGCAACAGCTATACAAACGGCAGTCAATAACGATGCTAATATTAGTGGTGTTACTGTCGCTTACAGTACAGACCGCTTCGTTTTTACATCTGGTTCTACGGGTGCATCTTCATCTGTTGCATTATCCGCAGTGGGCGCTAGTGCAGATCAATTAGGTATTAGTGGCGGCACTGCGACAGCAGGAACAGGCGGCGCGAATGATTATGACTTCAGTATTGCAGTGGACGGCACAACATCCGGTACGATTAGCCTTACGCCAGGCACTTATGCCACCTTTGAAGATCTAGCGACTGAACTACAAACACAAATTAATGCAGATGCTACCCTGAGCGGAGCTGGGGCAAGTGTGAGTGTTGAGCATAATGGTAGCCAATTTGTGATCACCTCGACTTCAACGGGCCTCAGTTCAACTATTGCAAACGCTACTGCAATAGGCTCACAAGCAGCTACTCTCGGTATTACTACGGGTACAGCAAGCCAAGGCGCTACCACAGGTGGCAATACCACTGAATATGATTTTTCAATTGAGTTGGATGGAACTACATCTGGTACGATTAGTTTAGATACAGGCACTTATGCTGATAATGATGCTCTCGCAGCCCATATCGAATCCCAAATTAATGCTGATGCTACATTAGCTGCCGCAGGCGCTCGAGTTAGTGTCACATATGATGTAACAGGCGACACCTTTACGATCGAATCTCAACGTTATGGTTCAAACTCTCGTGTCAGCGTAACGAATATCGGTGCTAGTGCAGGTGATTTAGGTTTGGATACCGGAGTGTCAACAACAGGGATCAATGTGGCAGGTACCGTGAACGGTGTCGCTGGTTTTGGTTCAGGTAATGTATTATTGCCAGCTTTGGGCGAGGATGGCGAAAGTCTAGCGTTGTTGATTGGCGAGAATGCCACATCGGCTACCGTTAACTTTTCTAGAGGTTTCGGTGGGGAATTGGAATTATTGATTGATCAATTCTTAAGTAATGCAGGCGTTATTAATTTACGGGAAACCTCATTAGACCGTGATCTAGAGGATTTAGATGAAGATCAGTCAAATCTTGACAGGCGTTTAGAGGCCTATCAAGAGCGTCTAACCTCACAATTTATTGCCATGGAGGCCATTGTTCGTAGCCTGCAAGATAGCAGTTCATTTTTGGAAAGTACTCTATCCAATTTACTCGATAGCGGTAATGATAATTAGGCCAAATAATCACTAAAGCCATATGATAACAAGCCGATAACTATAATAGCGTAACACAATAATGCTGTTGTTAACTTATTTTGGAGATGTTCGTGAACGCACAAGTTGCTCTTAAAGGTTATAGTGATATTAAAGTGAATGCAGCTGTTGCCAGCGCGACACCGCATCAATTAATACAAATGCTTTACGATGGTCTATTAGAACGTATTGCTCAGATGAAAGGTGCGATAGAACAAAAAAATATTGAGTTAAAGAATAACAAAGTTAATCAGGCTATCAGTATATTGTTTGGTTTGCGTGAAGCTTTAGATCAAGAAAATGAAGAGGAAATTTCAGGGCGATTAGATGGGCTGTATGATTATGTACAGCGACGCTTATGGGAATCCCATATGAAAAATAATCCCGAATTGCTTGATGAATGTACAAGTCTTATAAAAGAAATAAGTGATGCTTGGAAAGCTATTGAGTGATCTCTATCAATATTAGATAACCTCTTATTCGTAAGTGTAGTAGGTGCCAGACGCTTTTTAGTAATGTTTAGATATTACAATAAAAGGTAAAACTACGTTGCGCCATTTTTTTATTTGCATTTATGTGATCAGCACTGATTAATAAGATCTGTAAAATTCGAATGAACGATTAAATTAATTTATATCGGAGTTTTTTACTGAATTAGCAGTGAAGCACGTTTTATCATAAGTCTATGATAGGTTTGCGCAGAAGAGTTTCAGATGTTGTCTTAATATTACTTACTTTAAAGCGAGCGAATCATCTAAGGATAATGGTTCTTCATATAATCGTAAAAATATATTTTCAATCAAGTCATTGTATATGTTTTTTCCTGTTTCGTAGTAACGATTAAAGTCAACGGTAGATTTAGCACTTGAGCAATAGTAGGCTAACATCCCCGAGTGTACCTGAAATGTTCCTCTGATAAGCATGGGACTTGCCTCGTTAACGGATGCTATTTTTTCTATGTTATTGAATATTCTGTTTAACTGAGCGTGTAACTCTATAATGCTTTCACATCTTTCTGGAAGTATAAGCGCTTTTTTTGATTTAATAAGAGGCGATATATATTCATTTTTTATATTCTTATCTGTCATTTTTTTGAATTTCATGTCAGAAAAGTTAGACTTTAATAAATTGTCTATGTATGCTTTCTTGTTGTCTATTTTGTCTTTTATTTTAATATCTTCCTTTTTTATTGTTTTTGCTCCATCTATGTATGCGCCATTGTTAGGGTTGTAATATCGAGAGTTTGAGTTTTCCCTTATTAGTACTTCACTATTGATTTTGGATGTGTTGAGTAAGGTGCTAGTTATTACTTTATCGATGAAATTCCCTTTTACTTCAAACTGATTGTTGCTATAACTATAATCTTCTATGGCTTCTTTTTCTAATGCCTCATTCTTTTCCTTCTTTTTATCCATTTTTTTCCATATGCTATATTTTGAATGATGCGCTTCTTTATTTGGCATTCCATAATCTATCCCAATAAGATAAATGTCTTTAAATCCTAGTTCTACAGCGTATGATAAGCCGCAGTTAGTAACGGTTGGGTTGCATAAGTCGAGTTCTCTGTAAAGGTTTTTTTCAATTATCCGATTTATTATTGAAGCACCAAGGTCATTAGGCTTTACTGCTAGAAATGTATTTGAAAATAATTTTGTGACTTCAGGGGATACATTGTTTACGGCTAATAATGGTATTGACTTTGTGTACTCTATATCCGTTCCAAAACTTATCATTTCAGCTACACCAAGGTTTCTTTCGACTTCTACATGGATGTCAGGCTTGATTCCTAAGGAGTAGAGTGTTGTTATGGCGCTTCCGCAAGAAATAATGACAGCATTTTCTATATTTTCTTTTATCGTCGTTACTAAATCATCTAAAGATGGGCCATTACCGATAACAAAAACAGGATAATTTGTTTTTTCTTTATAAGAGTTTAAAAGTGGAAAGTTACTGTTTATATTATGTAAAGTATGTGAAAAAGAAACCTGTTCGTCATCATAAAAACCCAAAGATGATATTTGCATTGGAAATTGAATTTTAAATGCATTATAAAATTTATCGTTGTCAATACTTTCAGTGTGTTTGAAGACGCGATGGGTGACCATGTTATGCATTCCTATTTCATAAGAAAGGCTACGCATTTTTCTTAATGCTATTTGTTCTTCTTCCCCAATAAATAGCTTAACCTTTCCTCCTTTTTCATTCACTTTACGGACAATGGATTCCCAGTCCACAAGAAAAAGGGAGTGATAAAAACTGTCCATAACACGGTCATATATAATTAAATTACGAATATCGCTAGTGTTTACTATTTCTACAATGTGATATGCCAGCCCACACCCCAAAATAATAAGGAGCCCCACAGGATTTCGGGGTGTGTAGTGTAAGGGTAACCCTAGTGAGGCGTAGCTAGATAACGCTTTGTTGGCACTTTCTGGGTGCAAGTGTCTAGGGTTAACCAGTTGGGTTTCTTTAAAAAAGATATTGAAGCGTGCTGGGTCTAGTAAATGAGATTCAACTTGTTTCTTTGCAAATTCTTTAGCGTCGCCCGGGTAGACCGGATGCTTGGATTTTGCGTTAATTAAATTGATATCACGAGGGTCATTTGCTTGAAGAAATAAGCTATTAGGTTTGAAATCTTTGATTTTTACATATATATCTGGCGCACCTTTTCTAATGAATTCCATGTTTTTTTTAAACTGAACATCCAGCTCAAGCCTGAACTGCATGCTTTCTGCCTGTTTCATAAGATCGTTGATAGTGGAGTGCGTATTCTCTATTTCATTTTTATGCATGCAGGTTAACCTAGTCACTTGTTTGGCGTTATACCGAGAGTACAGCAGGTTTAGTGCCAATGTGGTATTAAGTTTAAGCGATAGTGATTTTGCTGGGGTTCAGGTTTTATTTAGAAGTAACGTCAATATAGTGACGCTCATGCTTAGCTATCAAACTCACAAAAATTGTTCAAAATTCGATCGGTTGATGGTTTTTTATAATTAATTGGTTTGAAAATTTGAAAAAGTTAATTTTTAAGTTATAACTATTTAAGAGGATGAGATAGTACGGTCTATTTAAGTATGTAAATTTAATGGCATTAATTTTGCTGCTTATGCTGTAGTTGCTATTTTTAGTTTGATAATTTGTAGGAAGATTATGTTCGATAATAAATCGATATTGATTACTGGTGGTACAGGTTCATTTGGTAAAAAATATACCAAGACCTTATTAGAACGTTATAAACCTAACAGAATCATTATTTTTTCCCGTGATGAACTCAAACAATTTGAAATGAATCAAGAATTCAATGATCCCTGTATGCGTTATTTTATAGGGGATGTTCGTGATGCCGACCGGCTTAAGCAGGCAATGGAGGATGTCGATTATGTCATTCATGCTGCGGCGTTAAAGCAGGTGCCTGCAGCAGAATATAACCCGATGGAATGTATTAAGACAAATATTTACGGCGCCGAGAATGTGATTAAAGCGGCTATTAGTAATGAAGTGGAAAAAGTGATTGCACTGTCAACAGATAAAGCCGCTAACCCCATTAACCTCTACGGGGCGACAAAGCTAGCATCAGATAAACTTTTCGTTGCAGCAAATAATACCGTTGGTTCCAAGCATACTCGGTTTTCAGTGGTTCGTTACGGTAATGTAGTTGGTTCGAGAGGTTCAGTGGTTCCCTTCTTCAAAAAGATTCTTGCTGAAGGAGCAACTGAAATACCTATCACTCATGAAAACATGACCCGATTTTGGATCACATTGCAAGATGGTGTTGACTTTGTTTTAACTAATTTTGCACGAATGAAGGGTGGTGAGATTTTTATACCTAAAATTCCTTCGGTAAAAATAACAGATTTAGCGAAGGCTTATGCCCCTGAATTAAAAACTGCTATTATAGGTATTCGTCCTGGAGAAAAGCTTCACGAAATTATGTGCCCAGCTGACGACTCCCATCTCACTATCGAATTTGATAACCACTACGTTATTACACCTACGATTCGTTTTATCAACGGTGATGTCTGTTATCAAGAAAATTTACTCTATGAGAAAGGCAGGCCAGTAAAAATGGGGTATGAATATCATTCAGGTAATAATCCACATTTTTTATCTATTGAAGAAATCAAAGAGTTTGATCGACTAGCTGAAGGATAATGAATGATTCCCTATGGTAAGCAAAATATCACACAGAATGATATCGATGCTGTAATCGAGGTATTACAGTCGGATTTTATTACTCAGGGGCCTCAGGTGCCGGCTTTTGAAACAGCATTAAGCGCCTATACTTCTGCCAAGTATGCGATAGCTACTAATAGTGCAACATCTGCTCTACATATAGCCTGCCAAGCTCTAAACTTAAAGTCAGGTGATTGGCTTTGGACCTCACCCATTAGTTTTGTTGCATCTGCTAACTGTGGTCGATACTGTGATGCAAGTATCGATTTTGTCGATATAGACCCAGACACTTATACGCTTTGCCCTCAGGCCTTAGAAAAAAAACTCATTGCGGCAAAAAAGAAAAATCGCTTGCCTAAAGTTGTTATACCGGTTCACCTGGCAGGACATGCCTGTAATATGGAGGCAATTCATTTACTGTCGAAAAAATATCATTTTTCTATTATTGAGGATGCCTCCCACGCGGTAGGTGCTCAGTATCAGCAACGTCCAGTGGGTTGTTGTCAATATTCCGATATTACTGTGTTCAGTTTTCATCCAGTTAAAATTATCACGACCGGTGAAGGCGGCGTTGCTTTAACCAATAATGCTCAGTTGGCAGAAAATATGTCGCTGTATCGCAGCCATGGTATTACTCGCGATATAGAATGTATGGGTCGTAAAGAAGAAGGACCTTGGTACTATGAGCAATTGACCTTAGGGCAAAATTATAGGTTAACAGATATTCAAGCAGCCCTAGGTTTAAGCCAGTTAAGGCGCTTAGATGAATTTGTTGTGATGCGCCGTAAGTTAGTTGAACGTTATCAGTCGCTGCTGGTTGCTTTACCTCTCACCCTACCTATTGAAAGACCACAGGTATACTCTTCTTATCATTTATACATAATACGTTTACAGTTAGATAAGACGCATAAAACACATAAAGAAGTTTTTGAAGAGCTAAGAACAGCGGGTATTGGTGTTAATCTTCATTATATTCCCATTTACAAACAACCATATTATGAGCAGCATCTTATAAAGACAGATTCTTACGATAATGCAGAGAATTATTATCGAGAAGCTATCAGTTTGCCTCTATTTCCATTGCTGAGTGAAGCAGAGCAGTGTCATATCGCTAGTACTTTGCATGCAGTATTAGAGAACAAATAATAATGAGTGTTAATCTAGGTTTGGGTACCGTACAGTTTGGCTGTGACTATGGTATATCTAATAGCTCAGGTAAGCCTTTGCTCTCGGAAATAAAAAAAATATTATCTGTAGCAGGAAAAAACGATATCAAAATTATTGATACAGCTGCGCTTTATGGTGATAGTGAGCGAAATTTAGGAGAATGTGACTTATCGTCTTTTTCTATTGTGACCAAAACACCACGTTTTGGGACAGGTATTATTACTGATCTGCATGTGAGTGATTTCAATAATACTTTTTCTCAATCACTTAAGAATTTAAAACAATCATCTATTTATGGTTTGTTATTCCATCATGCCCCTGACTTGTTGGCTAAGAAGGCTGGTTTACTATGGCAAGCAGCACTTGATCTGAAACGAAAAGGCCAAATAGAAAAAATAGGTGTTTCTATTTACGATGGCCAACAACTAGATCAGCTTATGGAAATGTATGATCTTGACCTTGTTCAAATACCGTTAAATGTATTGGATCAACGTTTATTACAGAGTGGCCACATAGATCGATTAAAGGCCAAAGACATAGAGATTCATGTACGCTCTGTTTTTTTACAAGGCTTACTTTTGATGGAAAGTCCGCCTGATTATTTCAATGAAATTAAACCGCTTCTCGATAAGTGGAAACAACGCGCTAGTCAACACAGTATGAGTTTAACGGAAGCGGCTTTTCAATTTGTTAAATCTATTCCGGGGGTCGATGTTATTTTAACGGGCACCATAAGTGAAAATCAATTGATAGAATCTATACGTAGTTTTAATGATAGTCATACTTTTAACGCAGAAGGCTTAGCTTGTAACGCGCCACATTTTATAGATCCTTCCCTATGGCAGCTTAGGCTGAATAATTGATTATGAGTTTAAGGTTAGGAATTATTGGCTTGTCCGAGGGTAATGGCCACCCTTATTCCTGGTCTGCAATATTTAATGGTTATAACGAAGAACTTATTGAACAATGTGGATATCCTGTTATTCCACGTTATTTAAAAGAACAGTCTTGGCCCTCGGCAAAAATTCATGAAGCAAGTGTGACGCATGTTTGGTCGCAAGATAAAACCTTATCGGAATTGATAGCAAAAACATGCCACATTACGCATGTTGTTGATAGTTTTGAAGATATGATAGGTAGTGTCGATGCAGTTCTATTGGCAAGAGATGATGCTGAAAATCATCTTGCGATGACTAGTCCTTTTTTAAAGGCCGGTTTGCCCGTTTATATCGATAAACCTATTTGTTTAAGTGTATCCGATTTACAGAAATTATATAAACTTCAGCTATATGAGGGACAAATATTTTCATGCTCTGCATTGAGATATGCCAAAGAGCTTCATTTAAGCGAGTTTGAGAGAGCGCAGTTAGGCACAATACAGCATGTACAATGCTATACACCTAAATCATGGGATAAATATGCTATTCATTTACTTGACCCCTTATTGTTATTGATAGGAAATCAAGGCGAATTAAAATCTAGCCAAAACTGGTCATCAGAAGGGTATTCTAACACTCATTACCAATGGGAAAGCGGTCTAACAGCATCGGTGTCAAGCCTAGGTAATGTTCTTAGCCCTATTGGGTTTAAAGTCTTTGGTCAAAAATCAAGTAAAGAGCTTATTTTTGCTGATACTTTTAGTGCATTTAAGCAGACCTTGAATGCATTTGTTCAAGGAGTAATAAATAAGGAAGAGGTGATCCCTTATTCTAATAACTATAGAGTTGTCGATATGATAGAAAAAGGACGCGGATGAATATGATTATTGAAAACAGAATAATAATCGGCAAAGAGGATGTAGGATAATGACTCGAAAAGTGCTTATTACAGGTGGTAGCGGCAAATTTGGTTTGCGCTTTATAGATTGCTTTTTAAGTAAGGGCGATACAGTTATTTTTACGGCTAGTTCAGAGTCTTCTGTGAATTCAGTGTTGGATAGGTTTGGCTCGCATAAAGAAAGAATATTTGGTTTTGTTTCTGATTTTATTGATAAAGATTTTTCAAAAAAATTAATTTTAATGTTATCTGAAAAAAAATTAGAACCCGATGTACTGATTAATAATGCGCGAAGCTTATCTACACTAAAAGTAGAAGATTGTGGAATTGTGAATAGAGATAATTTTGTTGATGAATATGTGATTGATGTTGTAGCGCCTTATGAGTTGGTGATGGGCTTAGTCAATAATAAAAAATGCCAGTTAAAGTCAATTGTAAATATTAGTTCTCAATACGGAGTTGTAGCTGCAAATCCACAGCTATATGATAAGCCCTCAATCGAATCTCCGATTCATTACGGCGTTGCTAAATCTGCACTGGGGCATTTGACAAAAGAGTTAGCAGTACGTTTAGCAGCGAAAGAAATAAAAGTGAATTGTATTGCCTTTGGTGGAGTTGAGGGTAGGGTTAATGATGATTTTAAGCAACGTTATGAAAGATTAACGCCAATAAAGCGAATGTTAAGAGAAGACGAAATTGTTGGCCCCGTTGACTTTTTACTTTCTAGTAATAGCTCAGGTATGACAGGACAAACAATACAGGTTGATGGTGGGTGGAGTATTTGGTGATGGCAGCGATTGCAATAATACCCGCACGTGGTGGATCTAAAAGAATTCCTAAAAAAAATATAATGGATTTCTGTGGTAAGCCTATGATTGCATGGACAATAGATGCAGCTATTAAGAGTGAAAAATTCGAGCGTATTATCGTTTCGACAGATGATCAAAGTATCGCTGATACGGCGATTCAATTTGGTGCTGAGGTTCCTTTTTTACGTGAGAAATATTCAGATGATATAACGCCAGTAAGTGAAGCAACGTTGTTCGCGCTATCTCAAGCAGAATTATATTACCAAGAAGAATATGAAACAGTAGCCCAATTAATGGCTAATTGTCCATTGAGAGGAGAGCAGGCAATTCAATCATCGATCGAAAGTTTTGCGAATAGCGGTAGTCATTTTTCCATTAGTGCATTTAAATTTGGCTGGATGAACCCATGGTGGGCGGCGAAAATTGATAAACAAGGCGTGCCTACGCCTATGTTTCCTGAAGCCTTAACTCAGCGTAGTCAAGATTTAAGTGAACTATATTGTCCTACCGGTGCGATATGGCTTGCGAATGTAGATGCTATAAAAAATAGTCAGACTTTCTATGGGGATGATTATCGATTCACGCCGATTAGTTGGGTGGATGCGCTAGATATCGATGACTATGATGATTTAGCGATGGCAAAAGCTCTAGCTATGAATCTGGGGCGTCAAAGGTCTAGTGATGAATAGTACTGTTGCTAAAAGCGATACAAAAAAATCAGTTTGTTTTCGAGTGGATGCCTCTGAATCTATTGGCTTAGGCCATCTGATGCGTTGCTTGACTTTGGCGGATGAGCTTAAAAAAAATGGTTATCACATCCTTTTTTTATGTAAAGAAATAACTAAAAAGTTAAGTGAAAAAATTAGATTTAAGGGTTACGACATTAGTTTGTTAGAAAGCGATTTTATTGATAAAGTAAATGTAAAAAAAGGTTTTCAGAGCATACAGCTTGACCAGGATATAGATGGAAAAAAATCGCTAAAGGCCCTTTGGGGTCAAGAATGGGATCTTCTTGTAGTAGATCACTATGGTCTTGATTGTCGATGGGAAAAAGAAGTTCGGCCTGTAGCGAGATGCTTGATGGTGATAGATGATTTGGCGAATCGAAAGCATGAATGTGATATTTTGCTTGATCAAAGTGCGCAAAGAAAGGTGCAAGAATACAGGCAACTTGTGCCTTCAAATTGTCTTATTTTAACAGGCAGTAATTATGCCTTGCTGCGCTCAGAATTCCAAAATTTACGGCGACAATATTTGAATCGTCAATTGAAAAAAGAACCGTCTTTGAAAAAAATATTGATTAGCTTAGGAGGCGGAGACCAAACAAACCATATTGTAGCAATTTTAAACGGTTTGTCTCAGCCTGTATCATCATTAACATGTTCGGTGATTGTTATTGTTGGTGAGTCGGATATGGATAAAATAAAGTCAAGTGCTCAGGGTTTAGATATTTCTGTAGATCTAAGACAGTTTAGTGATGATATGGCATCTTTGTTATTGGAAAG
Source organism: Cellvibrionaceae bacterium (assembly GCA_050633525.1). Classification (GTDB taxonomy): domain Bacteria; phylum Pseudomonadota; class Gammaproteobacteria; order Pseudomonadales; family Cellvibrionaceae; genus CANLBN01. Next base: position 31,389 of record JBOEGR010000031.1, on the reverse strand, counting down.
CGATTTGGTCATCGGTGCTGCTGGTACTTCTGCATGGGAGCGATGTTGTTTAGGCGTTCCGAGTATTGTTTTAGTGCTTGCCAGTAATCAGTTGGATAATGCTAAAGTCCTTTTAGATAGAAAAGCGGCGATTATAATTCCCTCGCTTAATCAAATAGAAGAAAAATTAACCAAAGTGATCGAAGAGTTAATACAGTTTCCCGATCAATTAAAAAAATTAGCTCATGCTGCTAGTCAATTAGTAGATGGAAAAGGGGTAGTTTTAGTTGAAAGAAAAATTAAGAGTATCCTGTGTTAATTAATCATACGAAAAATGCCGTTAAATATTCTATTCGTCCAGTTATGTATGAAGATTTGGAGTTAATATTGTCTTGGCGTAATCACGAGCGTATTCGAGAAGTAATGATCGATAAAAATTTGATTGAATGGAGTGATCACCTATCTTGGTATAAGGCAATGGAAAAAAATAAATTAAAGCATGCCTTTATTTTTGAATGGAATGAAATGCCTTCAGGCTATATTAGTTTTACACTGCTTCCTTATGGAAAGATAGCGGAGTGGGGTTTTTATATAGATCCCATGCTGGATCGATCAAAAGCTGTTAATAAAGGTATGGGTACAGCTTTAGGCAATGCGGCTCTAAAACATGCCTTTGTTCACTTGGACCTACATAAAGTGGCGGCGAAGGTGATTGAACATAATGAATCTTCAGTTAGATTTCATCGGCGTATGGGTTTCGCTGAGGAAGGGAATTTACTAGATCATTATTTTTTTGATGAAAAGTACTACGCACTTATCTGTTTTGGCTTGAATAAAACTACCTGGTTAAATAATTTAAATCGAAAGGGTTGTCAGCATGCTTGAACATACACCTAGTATTGACATAAATGGTCGATGTATTGGAACTGATGATTTCCCTTACATTATTGCTGAATTATCAGCAAATCATAATGGTAGTATAGAAACCGCATTTGAATTGATAGAGCGTGCAAAATTAGCGGGTGCAGATGCTATTAAATTACAAACTTATACAGCTGATACTTTGACGTTAAATTCTAGTCGTGATGATTTCAAAATTAACACTGGACTTTGGGCAGGAAAAACACTTTATCAGTTATACGATTCCGCTCACACACCTTGGGACTGGCACCCCGCTTTATTTGCTAAAGCAAAAGAAATCGGTATTACTTTATTTAGTTCGCCGTTCGATACTACAGCAATAGATTTTTTAGAAGATTTGAATGCCCCAGCGTACAAGATAGCTTCGTTTGAGGTGATTGATCTTCCTTTGATTCGATATGCTGCGAGTACAGGAAAACCACTCATTATATCAACTGGGATGGCAAATTTAGAGGAAATAGAAGAGGCGGTAGCAGCGGCTAAAGAGGCGGGTTGTGTTCAATTAGCTTTATTGCATTGTGTTAGCGGTTATCCAGCTTCGCCAAAAGATTACAACCTCAAAACGCTTGTTCATATGGCAGAGCATTTTGATTTGGTCACAGGGCTGTCGGATCATACGCTCGATAATACAACTGCTATAGCGAGTGTTGCAATGGGTGCAGCTATTATTGAAAAACATTTCACTTTAGATCGTCTGGGCGGTGGTCCCGATGATAGTTTTTCTCTGGAGCCCGATGATTTAAATGCCTTATGTCAGGATAGTAAGACTGCCTGGTCTGCTCTAGGAAGCGTTAACTACGATAGAAAAAAGAGCGAACAAGAAAATATCATTTTTAGACGATCGTTATATTTTGTCAAAGATGCTAATTGTGGAGAATTGCTCACTGATAAGCATATAAAAAGTATTCGCCCGGGCTATGGTCTAGCGCCTAAATACATCGATGATGTTATTGGTAAAAAGGCGAAACGCAATGTAAAGCGTGGCATGCCCGTTTCAAGGGATGATATTGTTGAATGATGCCTAAAAAAATATTAAATGTACTTATTGTTGGCTGCGGAAATATCGCTGGTGGTTTCGATTTAAACTATGAGGGGCCACTATCACCTTGTACACATGCAGGTGCTTTTACTGAAGACCCTCGGTTTACTATTATTGCTTGCCTTGATCCAGACGAAAAAAAGACCCGAAAATTTAAAGATAAATGGGATATTCCTTATATTTTTTCTGATTTTGAATCAGTTTTGACTAGTGATGTCGACGTTGATGTTGTGAGTTTATGCTCGCCTACGCAATATCATCATGCTGATATTAAGGCTGCATTATCTCTAAATCCAATATTAATTTTTTGTGAAAAGCCTATTACTACTTCTTTTTCAGAATCTTTCAATAGTGTCAATTTGTGCGATCAGCAGGGCGTGTTATTAGCAGTAAATTATAATAGGCGTTGGGACAATAATATAATCAAATTAAAAGAGGATATAAATAGTCATACTTATGGTCAGCTGCATTCTGTTGTAGGCTTATATAACAAAGGCATTTTGAATAATGGATCACATTTATTGGATATGCTTCATTATTTATTAGGTGAGTTACATATTCAGTCTACTTTATCCGCTAAGAATGATTATTTTGATAATGACCCTTCAGTTTCTGCTATGTTGGTATCAGATAAAAAAATTCCTATTCATTTAGTTACGGCAGATGCGAAAGATTACGCTATATTTGAGGTGCAGTTTATTTTTTCTAGTGGCATATTGACTATGTTGGATGGGGGCTTGGTGTGGTCAAAAAGAAAAACTGTAGCTAGTGAGCGATATGAGCAATACACAGTGCTAGATTCAGGTAGCCAATATCAGGGTGGTCTGAGCGATACTATGCTTAATGCTGTCGATAATATTTATCATGCAGTAACTGAGGGAGCTGAGTTAAATAGCACTGGAAGATCAGCATTGCTGTCACAACGTTTATGTGAAGATATGATTACCTTATCGCTTAATATTTAAGCGGTTGATAAAGTAAATGATGGCTGTATAAAAAACAAGAAAGAGTTTGAATATGCAAGAGAATGATGTGTGTCACGTCGATAGAGAAAACAATCATAGATTGGCTTTATTAGGTGGATCAAAAACAATACCGTACAACTTTGAGCCTTACCAAAGTATTGGTGATGAAGAATGTAAAGCGGTGAATGATGTGATGGCAACAGGTGTACTATCCCAATTTCTAGGCTGTTGGCACAAAGACTTTTATGGTGGGCCTAAAGTGCTTGAATTTGAGCAGGCTTGTAAAACATTTTTTAATGTGAAACATGCTATTACGGTGAATTCGTGGACGTCGGGATTAACCGCTGCTTTGGGTGCAATTGATTTGGAACCGGGAGACGAAGTTATTGTGAGCCCTTGGACTATGTGTGCAAGTGCAACTGCTATTTTACAATGGAATGCTATTCCCGTGTTTGCTGATATAGATCCTCGTACATATACGATTGATCCTGTTTCAATTGAAAATAATATCAATGAAAAAACCAAGGCCATTTTGGCCGTGGATATTTTTGGCTACTCTGCTGATATGGATACACTGATGTCAATTGCCAAAAAGTATAATTTAAAAGTTATTTCTGATACCGCACAAGCACCAGGAGCTATGTATAAAGGTAAGCATGCAGGCACCATCGCAGATATTGGTGGTTATAGCCTAAACTATCATAAGCATATCAATACTGGGGAAGGTGGTATTTTAGTGACGAATGATGACGAGCTTGCTGAACGGATGCGCCTTATCCGGAATCATGCTGAAGCGGTTGTTGGGCCTAAGGGAGAGACTAAGCTCAACAATATGGTTGGCTCTAACTTTCGCTTAGGAGAAATTGAGTGTGCGATTGGCATTGAACAATTAAAAAAGTTGCCAAAAATTATTGATCGGCGTCAGTATTTAAGTAATAAGTTATTAGCTGGGTTGAGTTGTTTAAAAGGATTACAGTTACCTTTTATAGGAGAGGACTGTTCTCATGTGTTTTATATGTTTCCTATGCAGGTTGATCCTGCGGTTATAGGCTGCAGCCGGCAAGCGATCGCTGAAGCGCTTATGGCGGAGGGCGTTCCAGTAAGTATGGAATATCAAAATCTACATCTATTGCCCATGTATCAACAAAAGATAGCGTATGGTTCTAAAGGTTTTCCTTGGACAGCTGATTTTTCTCGTCAAAATATCGACTATACCAAAGGTATTTGTCCAGTTGCTGAAGGTTTAAATGATGAGCGCTATCTTGGTTTTCTGATCTGCTTGTATGATTTGTCTGAGAAGGATATTGATTTAATTATCACTGCTTTTAAAAAAGTCTGGGATAATTTAACTTTATTAACGCAGGCGTAACTCCATTATGCTAACTATAAATGCAATTAAAAGCCAATTCCCATTCATTATTTCTGAGTCTGATTTATCTTTACAATTATCTATTTTTACTAAAGATGATATTCAAGATGATTATGTTAATTGGTTGAATGACCCCGATATTGTAAAATTTAGTGATCAACGTTTTAAACAACATTCTTTTGAAAGCTGTGTCGATTACCTCGATAGTATAGCATCAACAGAGAACCTCTTAATTGCAATTAAAGATAGCCAGACTGATCAGCTCCTTGGCACAACTGGCGTAAGCCTTAATAGGTATCATTCAGTTGCCGATATCGGTTTATTAATAGGCAAAGATAATTGGGGAAGAGGCATAGGCTTAGCTGTATGGCGTACGCTCATGTTATTTCTATTAGAAAAATGTTCTGTCAGAAAAGTGACAGGAGGTACCTTAAGCTGCAATTTGCCGATGATTAAAATTATGCAAAATGCAGGTATGGAAGCTGATGGTATTCGACACCAACATCAGCAGGTTGACGGCATTGCTTATGATATTGTCCATTTTTATTCTCTAATAACCACTATCCGTAATGAAACCATCTAAAAACGATACTCTTGCTATAGTTGCTCACGACGCAGGTGCAGCTAATCATCTATTTGCTTGGTTAAAAACGGATGTTGTCTTATTTAAAACACTGAAGCTTTGTTTGTCAGGCCCAGCTAAAACACTCTATGAATCACAATATCCTTCTTTTATTAATCATACGCTAGAAGACGCGTTATCAAATGCTGATTATCTTTTATCTGGCACGAGTTGGCCGTCTACATTCGAATACGATGCGCGTTTATTAGCACAGCAGAAGGGAATTTTTACTATAGCGATGGTTGATCATTGGACGAATTATCAACAACGTTTTAACAAAAATAAACAAATTTGCCTACCCGATAGTATTTGGGTGATAGATAATTATGCCGAGTCGCTAGCAAAATCCACCTTTCCTACTGTTCCAGTTCATATTCAGGCTAATCATTTTATTCAACAACAAGTCGATGCTATTGCGGCGCTAGAAAAAAATAAAATAAGTGACCCGAATCAACACAATATCTTATTTGTCATGGAACCTATTGCCGTAAGGTGGAAAAATCAAAAAGAACTCAGTGAAATCCAAGCTTTGGACTACTTTTTGCTAAAAAAAGGGTTGTTAGGTTTGAAGAGCCAAAAAACCGATACTGTGGAGAAAATCATTATTAAGCCGCATCCAATGGATCAACCGGGTAAATATCAGTCATGGTTAGACACTACCAATACAAAAACCGACATTCGTGTTGATGAGTCATCCAACCTTGCGCAGCTAATCGCTTGGTCTGATATGGTTGTTGGTTGCCAAACTTACGCTATGGTAGTGGCTTTAGAGGCTGGCAAAAAAGTGATATCGACATTACCTGACTATGCACCTCCCTGTGTATTACCTCATAAAGAGATTATTCATTTAAGAACCTTATGAAATATTGCTTACAGTGTTTACAACCAGATACTAGGCCTAATACCGTTTTTACTGACAAAGGAATATGCCCAGCATGTCACTATTTTAGTGAGCTTAAAAAAGTTGATTGGGACGAGCGTAATGATATTTTATTCTCTTTGGTTGATGGGGTTAAAAAGAATAAAAAAAGCCATTTCGACTGTATTATTGGCGTGAGTGGAGGCAAAGATAGCACCCGTCAAGCTTTGTTTGTACGTGATAAATTAGGTTTAAACCCTTTGTTGGCTTGTCTATCTTATCCGCCACAGCAGGTGAGCGAGCGTGGAGTAGATAATATTTCTCAGTTAATAGAGCTAGGCTTTGACTGTGTTATCAGTGCTCCGGCACCCGAAACATGGCGACAACTGATGGCAATTGGTTTCGATCGTTTTACTAATTGGTGTAAGTCCACAGAATTAGCTTTATTCAGTTCTGTACCACAGCTGGCTATTCATTATGATATTCCGTTAATCCTATGGGGGGAAAACCCAGGCTTGCAATTAGGTGATCTAAAAACCTTAGGGCGTACTGGGTACGATGGCAACAACTTACGTAATATGAATACCTTATCAGGCGGTGGCTTGGATTGGATACTCGAAGCTCACCAAGATAAAGGTGACTTGATCCCTTATCGTTACCCCAGTTTAGAGGAGTTCGAGAAAGCGAATATTCAAATTGTGTATTTAGGCTGGTTTCTGGGAGATTGGTCCTTAGTCAATAATGCAAATTATTCTTGCCTAAGCGGCCTTAAGATTAGGGAGGATACTGTTGAAAATACGGGGGATTTGTATGGGGTAACCTCTTTGGATGAAGATTGGGTTACTTTAAATCAGATGATCAAATACTACAAATTTGGCTTTGGGCGGGTTAGTGACTACGTTAATGAAGAAATTCGTCTGCAACGTATGAGCCGAGAGGATGGCATTAAATTAGTCGAGGCTTACGATCACAGTTGTGGTGATGATTATATTGCAAGCTTCTGTGATTTCATACACATTACGGTTGATGATTTTTGGAAAAAGGTTCATGCATCGGTCAATCAGGATTTGTTTTCAATTTCAGCGAACGGCCACATTCAGCGCAAATTTAAGGTGGGCGTTGGCTTATGAAAAAGCCTATTGTCGGTATCTTAGATTACGGTATTGGTAATGCATTATCCGTTAAGAATAGTGTGACAAAACTTAATTACCGAACGCGCTTGGTGTCAAAAAAGCATGAGTTTGAGAAAATAAATATGCTTATTATTCCTGGTGTAGGCGCATATCCAGCAGCAATGAAGCGTTTGCATGATTATGATTTAGTTGATGCTGTTAAAAGCTATGTGGCGGGAGGAAAAGGCCTCATGGGCATTTGCCTTGGCATGCAACTGTTAGCCAATCATTCAAATGAGCAAGGTTTTACCGAGGGTTTAAGTCTTATTCCTGGTGATGTCCAATCTATCGATCAATCCTCTTGGCATATTGGTTGGAATACGATTGATGTTAATGAACTGTCACGATTCAATGATCAAATCAGCACGAGTAGTTTTTATTTTAATCATTCCTACCATTTTATCACTGAGCCATCTTATGTTGTCGCCACTACGGTTGTCACTACTACCCCAATGGCTTCACCGATCACATCAATTGTCCAAAAGGATAATGTGATGGGCGTTCAATTTCATCCCGAGAAAAGTCAATTGGCTGGGCTCATGTTATTAAAACATTCCATTAAGGAGAGCCTGGATGTTTAGTAAGCGTCTAATTGGTGTAGTGACCGTGAAACAGGGGTGGGCTGTTCAATCTTTTGGCTATAATCGCTATCTACCTTTGGGTAAAGTTGAATGTTTAGTCGAAAACCTAGATCGCTGGGGTGCAGATGAAATATTTATTCAAGATATTGATCGCTCTTTAGAAAAGCGAGGACCTAATTTAGAGCTTATACGTACAGTTGCCGATAAAGGTATTAGTACGCCGATTATGTATGCCGGTGGTATTGCATCCTTAGATGATGCTCTGAATGTCATTGGAGCGGGTGTTGAGCGTATTTGCATTGATAGCATTTTGCACTCTAAGCCTTACATTGTAGAGGACATAGCAAAATCCTTGGGTTCTCAAGCTGTAGTGGTAAGTATTCCTGCGGTTAAGAATCAATATGGTAGGTCAGTTTGGTTTAATTATACAAATAACCAAGAAACCTCTTTATCTGATCAAGTGTGTGATTTATTTAACAACAAATTTGTCTCCGAGATAATTTTAATCGATAAAGAAAATGAAGGTAAGATGAATGGTTTTGATTTTGATTTATTATCTCTTTTCGAGGGTTGTAATACCCCTCTTGTTATTTTTGGTGGCTTACGAGAATCAGAGCAATTAAAAGTTGCATTACAAAGTAAGGATATTTCAGCCGTCGCAATAGGAAATTATTTGAGCTATCGTGAGCATGAGGTACAGCGTATGAAAGAAGGCTTAATTGCTTTACCCTTAAGAGTAGCCAGTTATTACAGTGAGTACGATTTAAATTAATACTATGATAAAAACATGTAAACGTTGTTTGTATACAAATACACACCCATTAGGCTTGATAATTGATGCTGAGGGTATTTGCTCAGGCTGTCGTATACATGAAGAAAAAGATAGTTTAGATTGGGACTATCGATGGAGTCGTTTAGAGAAGTTAGTGACTCCGTATCGCTCTAAAACAACTAAGAATTATGATTGTATTGTCCCTGTCACGGGCGCGCAAGATTCCTATTACATTCTTCATACAGTTAAAAATAGACTTAATTTAAACCCACTTATTGTGACTTATAATAAGTACTGGAATACACCCTTAGGCATTCGAAATCTTGCCAATCTACGCACCCAGTTTAATTGCGATATAGTGATTCAAAATGTTAATCCTCTTTCCGTTAAAAAAATTGTCAAAACCTCTTTGCAACGTTTGGGTAGTATTTATTGGCATTGCATAGCGGGGCAAACCGTCTTCCCTGTGCAAACAGCCGTGCGTTATCAAATTCCATTGATTATTTGGGGGGCGCATCAAGGTATAGAGCAAAGTGGTATGTTTTCTCATGAGCATGAAGTGGAAATGACAAGACGTTATCGTAAAGATCATGATTTGATGGGCTTTGAAGCTGATGATTTATTATCTTCATTTGATACCTTAAACGAAGGTGATATTTGGCAATATCGTTACCCTGATGATAAAGATTTAAATCAAGTGGGTGTTAGAGGTATCTATCTTAATAACTATGTGCGTTGGGACCCTAAGCAGCAACATGAAGAAATGATTTCATTATATGGTTATCATACATCAGCTTTCGCTAGGACGTTTGATTGTTATGATCATGTCGACTGTTATAACTATATGGATTTACATGATCTATTGAAATTTTATAAGCATGGTTATTCTAAAGTATTAGATCATGCCAGTCGTGAAATCCGTCATGGCCGCCTTTCTCGTGAGGAAGGTCTATCTTTAATTAGCCATCATCAACAGAAGTGTACTCAGTATCGCCACTTATTTTGTGACTGGTTAGATATCGATGATGGCGCTTTGCAATTTGTACTCGATCAACACCGTAGTTCAAAGTATTGGCATAAAAATGAATTAGGTGATTGGGTGTTAAAAAACACGTTAGGTTCAGATAACTGTGAGTTTCAATCCGATAATATTTTTATCAACAACTCTGAACTTAGTCGTGACAAAGGCGATAATTATATTACTGTCGGTAAGGGTTGGCCTTAATTTATTCTTTCTTCCCGGCTGACTTCTTTGAGACACTACATTTTGGCACGCTCTGTGCTGACTTATTCTCAACGACGGTTTTTTGCCGTTTTAGTTAATCTATACAGAAAGAATAGTACAGAGGATAAATTATGACTATGTCAGTGAAGTCCATAGAGGCGGAAGCGTCTTCGGTTGAGTCTGAAGACATTACACCTTATCAGGTGATCACTATGTTATTAGATGGCGCGCTTGAGCGTGTCGATAAAGCCATCTCAAGGTTAGATGAAGGTGATATTGATCAGGCCGCAGTTCTTGTTCAAAAAACGATTGGGATTGTTAGTGGGTTGAGAGAAAGTTTAAATATCGAAAATGGTGGTGAACTTGCTAGTAATCTTGATGCTCTCTATGAATATATTGTGGCTAAACTTGATGTAATAGGGCAAGAAGGTTCACCCATCGCAGCGTTGGATGAGGTGCGTAAATTGCTCACTGAGGTGCATCAAGGCTGGACTGGTATAGAGGCTGAAGTTAGCTGATATTTAAACCAATGTTTTAAGTATAAGGCTAATGGCTTTTTATTAAAAAAGGCCTAAAACCTCATTAAAGATTTGATGATATAAGCCGCTACCCTTAGTGAGAAAGATTTTCACTGAGGTAATTATGTCGGTCATCCCTATGTCACAGCTGTCGTTAATGAGAAAGCGACGTGAACTCAAAGCCTTGTTAGAAGCAGGTCAGTGGCAAAAAATTGTTGAAGTTGAAGCGGATCTTTTTCATGAAATAGACTCTGCTGTTCAAGATGATGAACGCTCACCTAAAGAGCTACTTAATGAGCTAGGGCAGGTCATTAATTTATACAAAGAGCTTTCAGATTTATGCTGTTTGTACGCTCAAGATTATCATCAGCCACAACGCTAGCCGTTTATTCTTTAACCATGTATTTGGTTTTACGTCTAAATTATAAGCAACTCTCATCTTTATTCCTCTAAATTATGTCATTAATTTGACCTTTCCTGATTTATTGTCTATTCCTTATAGTGATTGATCGGCACATTGACGCTGAGCATGTTATTTAAGGTCTTTCATATATTGATAGTCCGAGCCCCTTTATTGAGTAGTAAGAAGTAGGAAAGCGTTATGCTGACAGAAGAAAAACAAGATCAAGCCAAAGCTGAAGAGACCAAGTCAAAAAAAGAAGACGGAATAAAAGAGACAAGAGTATTATTAATCGATAACGACCTTAAGCGTCGTGAAGAGATGCAGGTTATCTTCGACTTCTTAGGTGAGCCTACCGTAATTGCCGATATGCAAGATTGGCAAGAACAACTAAAGTCAATCGATGCCACGAGCATCAATGCTATATTTTTAAGAGCCAGCCACGCGTATGAGCAATTTAAAACGAAATCAAATATTGAATCCTATTTAGATACCTTGGTGTGCACTAACGAAATGGCTGCCATTGTCCTCTTGTCAGACCCTGAAAATCAGTCTATACCCATTGACCATATTGATAACCGTTTGCGACAGCGTATTATCGCAACCTTAGAGACACCTCCCAGTTATAATCAGTTATTGGATACCCTATATCGAGCGCAATGCTTCCATCAGGCTCAGTTAAGCGCTAAGCAGCAATCGAGCCGTAGACCGCCACACTTGTTTCGAAGTTTAGTTGGTACTAGCCGTAGTATTCGTGGCGTACGCGATATGATGTCTCAGGTGGCAGAAAAAGATGTCACAGTACTAGTCACAGGTGAGTCGGGTACCGGTAAAGAAGTGGTGGCACGTAACTTACATTACCATTCACCGCGCAGAGATGGGCCTTTCGTGCCGGTTAATTGTGGCGCGATACCAGCAGAGCTTTTAGAAAGTGAGTTGTTTGGCCATGAAAAAGGGGCTTTTACAGGCGCTATTAGTTCTCGTGCAGGACGCTTTGAAATGGCGGAGGGCGGTACCTTATTTCTAGATGAAATAGGGGATATGCCGCTAAATATGCAGGTTAAGATCCTGAGAGTACTGCAAGAAAAATGTTATGAGCGTGTAGGCGCTAATAAATCACAAGCGACGAATGTGCGTATTATTGCGGCTACACACCGTGATTTAGAAAGTATGATTATAGAAGGCACTTTCCGCGAAGACTTATTTTATCGACTCAATGTTTTTCCTATTGAGATGCCATCCCTAGCGGAAAGACAAGAGGATATTCCTCTATTATTAAATGAAATTATCGCTCGTTTAGAAAATGAAAAAAGAGGCTCGGTTCGATTTAATTCTGCAGCCATTATGTCCTTATGTCAGCACCACTGGTCGGGTAACGTGAGAGAGTTGGCCAATTTAGTTGAACGTATGGCAATAATGCATCCTTACGGTGTTATTGGCGCAAACGATTTGCCGCCCAAGTTTAGGCATGTCGACGTTGATGATGAAGAGTTCGAAGTGCAAGATGTTCTTGAGCAGGAAAATACTCCTTCGGTACTAAATATGAACGCTACGCCTTTATTGCCTGAGCATGGTATAGATTTAAAAGAATACCTTACGGGCCTAGAACAAGGGCTTATTCAACAGGCTTTAGATGACAGCGGTGGAGTGGTCGCTCGTGCAGCAGAACGATTATCAATAAGAAGAACAACCTTGGTTGAAAAAATGCGTAAGTACGGTATGCAGCGTGCTTAGTATCTCACGGCGCTGAATATGTATTTAGCTATAGTTAACTATAAACAATTTGTTGGTCTAGGTAAGCCTGCTATTTTACTCAGTAATTTAGCCGGGCTTCCAGGAAATAGGCTCAACAAATAAATACTATTACTTTTCTCTTTTTCTAATTTTGTGGAAACAAATTTAATCAAGGGGCGCATTGCGGGAGATAGTTCATAGGTTTCATAAAAGTCTCTGACAAGCTCAATTAGCTCCCAATGATCTGCTGTCAATATAACACCTTCTTTCTTTGCGATATGTTTAGCAATGTCTTTAGACCAGTCACTAAGGTGCTTAAGATAGCCCTCTTTATCTGTTTGTATTGTTAACCCGTTATATTCTATCGTCACGACTTAGTACCAACTTTGTACTAGATCATACTCTGTGCAGAGTTGTACGAATTGATTAAAGTCGACGAGTTCTACAGGTATATTTTTTGGAGTATCTAAACCTCTAGCGTCAAGATCGGCTTTGATGACGTAACATGTTTTTGTTGAGAGCTCTGCGGCGTGAGGGTGTTTGGATAATAAACTATAAACCCCGTTTTCTAAAAAAATAATACCGTCGTTGTCAGATAAATTTGTTAAGCATTGCTTTAGGCAAAGCTTTTCAAAAGGGGATTGATTAACAATATGTAAAATAGTTTTATTCATATTAAAACGACAATAACGAGTCTTGTTCGTGTAGTAAAATGCGCAAATGCTCTTGGTCAAGTTGTGTTGTGGGTATAGATAAGCGTGATGAGTCGATCGCTCTCTGTTCTAAAGAGTGCTCACAAACAAATACTCGCTCAATATCATAAAGTGCTAGTGCGGTTAACTGTTTTTGAAGTGATTTCTGTTGTATTTCTTGTGGCTGTTGATCTTTCAGTAATTGTAAGACACCATCACCCATAAAAATCAGCGTGAGTTTCTGCCCGTAAACCGAGGCGGCTAAAATAGCATCGAGTGATTCTTGGGCAAAGTGTTTGCCATAGGGCGCATGACGAATGATGATACCAATATTTTTTACCTTGCTCATTGAATAAGTCCCCCTGCTATCCACCAAAGGTGATTAGGCGATCAGACATAACGCTGGCATCAATCAATTGCCCTAGGCCTGACAATTCAAAGTTTTCATTCAGGTTGTTGGCTCTCTTCTCGTAGCGTTGGGATTCTTCAATATCGATAATCCCACGCTTTAGGCTGGCGGCAATACAAAAAACCATATCCAGTTGATGCTCCGCTTGTAGCTGTTTCCATGCAGAGCTAAGGTCAAGCTCACCCTGTGGAGAAATAACTAAATCTGAACCTTGGTACACCGCATCGTGATAGAAAAAAAGCCTGTAAAGCGTGTGTTTTTGTTCAAGTACAGCACAAGCAAATTGATAGGCGCTAAAACTGGCTTGAGCAGAAGGGGGGGAGTAGATGGCGAGTGAGAAAATCATGCTCGGATTATAGAGATTTAGCTTCGATAAAGCGACAGATGATCAGACCCCTCTCAAAGGTCATGGGTGGCCTGAATATCAGAATGGTTTGGAACACTTTCTGCCCAGCATCCATGTGCCCGCGGGGTACGACCTCCACGGATGGTGGAAGTGCCGGTCATGCAGGAGCATTTACCAGCCCGTACATCTTGTACATAAAAAAAGCCTCTAAAGAGAGGCTTTTCAATGATACGGATTGGTATGGCTAGTCGTCCATCACGCCAATAATGTGTAATAGGCTCACAAATAAGTTGTAAATGTTGAGGTAAAGCGAAGTTGTAGCCATCAAATAGTTGGTTTCACCACCATTCACTATACGACTGGTATCGTAAAGAATGAAACCTGACATCAGCAATACGATAACGACGCTAAGGCCTAGGTGAAACATCGATACATCAACACCAAAGAATGAACCAGCAATCCACACTCCGACCATGGCCACGATGGCCACGATTAAGCCTACAAATAGAAAACCACCCATAAAGCTGAAATCTTTGCGAGTCGTTAATACATAAGCGGATAGGGCAAAGAAAACCAAGGCGGTTCCACCAAGTGCTTGCGTTACTATCATGCCGCCATTGCTCATAGCTAAATAATGGCTTAACAAGGGGCCTAAAGAAGCACCCAGCAGGCCAGTAAAAGCGAATACAACTCCGATACCTGCCGCAGAATTAGCCGTACGAGGTAGAACGAACCAAATTAATGCTAGAGCACCTAAGCTACAGATAAGTGCAGCACCTCGAGGCATGCCAACAGCCATAGAAATACCTGCCGTGACGGCGCTAAACATAAGAGTCATTGCCAGAAGGGCATAGGTATTACGCAGCACCTTGCTGGTTTCAAACTGTTGAGCACCTGCACCTTGCTGGTGATTGTAGATATCTTGTTGCATAGACTCCTCCGAGACGGTTATATAAGTGCAATCAAACTAATGTTCTTCACCCTTATTTATTGGGTAAAATTCGTTGATTTCAAGCCCATGATACAAAGACCCCACATAAAATCAACCCTGTAGATACTGAGGTTAATGCGGCTATTGTTACTGCTACTGTGGCACAGGCTTAAACAGTTATACGACAAATGAGCATTTGCCGCTTAACTTTATCTATTTTATAAGGCGCTTGGCTTTTTGCCGGGCTTAGCATAGGCCATACGTATTACCTTATTTGGGCTGTGATAAGTATCTAATCCACTCACAGCTGTAGTACCTAATGCCTCTATATCGATCAGCCCATCCTCTCCTACGGCATTATCTGATACCAATACGTGGGTCACTTTGCCTATTACCATGACCGTATTATTCAATAAAGTGTGGTGTTCAAGGTAGGATAAACCAATTTTACAGCGGCTTTCCTCAACAAATGGCGCTGAAAAGCCATCAATGAAGTGGCTTGTTAGCCCCGTTGCTGTGAATTCGGATTCTTCTGCTGGATAGCGTGCTGATGTCTGATGTGACTGCTCTATAATATCGCTATTGACATGGTTGATCGTAAATTCACCGGTCTCGAGTATGTTATCGAGCGTGTCGCGGGGAACGGATGCGGGTCGGTTGATGTAGGCCATAAGGGGTGGGTTTGCCCCTAAATGTACAACGGAGCTGACTATCGCCAGATTATTTACCTGTTGTTTAGATAGTGTGCCGATCAAATTAGCACTTTTGAAGCCTGACAATGAGTTAATGAAGTTGACCCGGTAACGGTCGGGCATCGTTTCAAAGTCGTTATATAAGTGTTCTATCATAGTTGAAGGGTCTGCTGATAAATGTAAAGTTAGTGGCAATGCCAGCATTGTCGTTGCTGTTACTGATGTTACCAGTATTTTATAAAGCTAAGTCGATTAACTACACTTCCTAGCTGTATTTACGCTTATTTTTCGCTAAAATGAACAGGTAGGATCACTTCCTATTCCCGCTATATTGTCAGTACCAAGGAGTTCTGTTTGTGGAGAAGTTTGATGGTACAAAACCAATGCCTGTTTATGTTGATATGGATGGCACTTTGGTTAAAACGGATATTGCGCAAGAATTAATATTGCAATGTTTTAAAAAAATAGCCTTGTTGTATCAGTTGTTACTGTTACTTTTCTCAGGCCGTTCTCATATCAAGCGCTTTTTGGCTTTGAATACAGAATTTTCAGCCAAGCATTTACCCTACAATCAAAAGCTCATTGAATACCTTCAAGAGGAAAAATCTCGAGGCCGAGAGCTTATATTAGCCACCGCATCAGATAAATTAATCGCGGACAAAGTTGCTAAGCATCTCGGTTTTTTTAATGGGATTATTGCTTCTGAACCAGGTAGCAACCTCAAAGGCAAGCATAAGCTCGACGCGATTAAACTTCACTCTGGAGAGCGTGGTTTTGAATATATTGGTGATGCCAAGGCAGACTACCCGATTTGGCGTGCGGCAGATAAAGCTGGTTTCGTGAATACTGCGCAGGACCCTAAAATAATCGTAGAAGATGTAGCTAAACATTCTATTAATATCAATGATAAGAACAGCGGTACAGCTGCTTTTTTAAAAGCCATTCGTGTACATCAATGGGCAAAGAATTTGTTGGTGTTTCTGCCTCTGTTTTTTTCACATTTGTATTTTTCAGTTAGCGCATTAACATCGGCTGCATTGACTTTTCTGGTTTTTTCATTGTGTGCCTCTGGCATTTATTTGATCAATGATTTACTAGACATTGAATCTGACAGAAAACATGCAACTAAGCGTAAGAGGCCTTTTGCAGCGGCTACCTTATTACCATTAAATGGTGTGATAGCCAGCTTTTTATTAATTCTATCATCTTTAGTTATTTGTTTTTTCTTTCTCAATATAAAAGTATTTGTGGTTTTAGTTGCGTATATGATCATCACGAATGTTTATTCATTCTATTTAAAGGATTATTCGACTATTGATGTGATTACCTTAACTACACTCTATACCATCAGAATTGTAGCGGGAGCTGTTGCGGTGGATGTTGCTTTGTCACCGTGGTTATTCAATTTTTCATTGTTTTTCTTTTTAAGCTTAGCGTATATGAAGCGTTATATCGAAATAACTCGTTACGCAAAAGAGGGTAGGTTGTCAGGTAGGAATTATAATGCCGATGAAACTAACGTGATTATGACAATGGGCATTGTTAATGGTGGTATCGCCATTTTTACTCTCACGATGTATTTAAATGATGATTATGTTCTGTCTACTTATTTATCTCCTCAAGTACTCTGGCTGATTTGTCCTCTACTCTTGTTTTGGGTTTATAGGGCTTGGATGTGGGCTAAACGAGATAAAATTGATGATGATCCCGTTGTTTTTGCTATTACCGATAAAGTAAGTTTGGTGACGGTTCTATTGGTCACCTTGTTATTTTTTACAGCTAAATATATTGACCTTAATTTGGTTTTCCTATGAGCGTACAAGCTTTTATTATCGTTTTTTCTAGTGTGTTTTTGTCTGCTGTAGCGCAGGTGAGTTTCAAGCACGGGGTGTCGAATGTTGACTTGGCGCAATATTCTAATATTGTTTACAAAGCATGGTTTTTATTCACTTCGCCTTTTGTCATCTTAGGTTTAGCTCTTTATGGTGTGGGTACTGTTTTATGGCTGTTCGCATTAAAGCAGTTAGATTTGTCCTTGGCTTATCCATTTGTAGGGATGAGTTTTATAATGGTGCTAGCGTTTAGTGTTATATTTTTGGAGGAGCCTTTTAACCTCAATCGTTTAGTAGGCACCCTTGTTATTATTGTTGGCATTCTTATTTTGTCGAGGTCGTAGTTTAATTTATGCTTGGTGTTTTAAATGTTGTTACGAATCTAAAGGAGGGGAATAAGCTCCTCCTTCTTTTTTTACTGGCCTTTTTGGTCAGAGTGATCGGTATAAATTATGGGTATTGGTTTGGTGATGAAAATATTGGTGATGCTGCTAAAGTTTTATCAGGTAAGTTGGTGCCAGAACAACATTTTTACCCCCCGCTATTAAATTATATAACCGCTGTTTCTTTTGCCATATTGTATGCCGTAGGTCGTTTGTTGTCTTTTTGGTATGATTTGGCTGACTTTCGTGCTCAATACTTTTCTGATCCTACTGCTTTTTATATTACTGCTCGTTTAGTCGTTGTTTTGATTTCATCTTGTGTTGCCCCTCTATTTTACCTTATAGCCCGGGAGTGTGGCTTAAAAGGTCGGCATGCTTTTTTAGTTGGCTGTTTGGGTGTGTTGATTCCTGGCATGGTACTACTATCGCATATATCTAAAAGTGATGTGCCTTTATCTGTTTGTGTGATTCTGGTGTTTTATCTAAGCTTAAAAAGACTTAAACAGCCTAAATCTTTTGCTCTAGACGTGTTTTTGGGGCTCGGTGTTGCATTGGCGCTTAGCTTTAAGCAGTCTTATATTTTTATCCTTTTCCCTTACTTTTCTATTTTCCTATTTTGTTTGTATCAAAAAAATAAGAATTTTTCTCTTGCGCTGAAATCTCTTTCGATTATGGTTTTTTCAGCGATATTTTTTTGGTGTATATTCAATGTGGGTATCCTTCTTGATTTCAGTAACTTTTTGGAATATCAAAAAATACAAACTGTTATGTCGGTGAGAGACGATAAAAATATTGTTAGTGGTGTTATGGCTTGGTGGGCTATAGCTTCAAATGCTTATTTTGGTATTGGGGCATTAACGGTATGTGTTTTTTTAGTGTCACCACTGTTATTTATCTTGAATAAAAATACGGACTCTTTATCGGTAAGGTTTTTGGTTCTTGGTTTCTGGCTTTCTCTGATGGTGGGCTCTCTCATTATTATGTATCTTTCGGGGGCAAGGCAGCAGTCAGGCCTATGGATTCCTTATATGACGGGCATGCAGCTGATAGCAATATTGTCTCTGGTAATGATGTTTGAAGCTTCAAAAGGTGTTCTAGCTGTATGTCTAAAAGTGATTGCAAGCTTCTTTTTATTAATCTCACTTTATGGGGTTGTTGTTGTCGATAAACAAGCACTTGCTAAGCCTATAGTACTTAGTGTTGAGCAGCATTTAAGGCAGCACTATGATGTGAATAAGGTTAAAATATTATCTTCTTTTCTATTGCGTTCACCACAAACCGCTTATATGCAAAAAGCGGAATACGATAGGCATCAGCGTGTCGCTGACAAGTACGCCGTTACTTTGCCTGAGCGAGCCCAAGAAAAAATGATGTTTTTAGATAAGAGTAATGCAATCAATTATTTTAATATGCCGGTTGCTTTCCATGGCTTAGAAAATAGTAAAGATACCGATCTTGAAGGTGTAATGAAGCCTTATGCTTGGCCTCTTCAGCAAGAAGAGTGGCGCTTAGATTACTGGTTAGAAAAAAACTTTAGTGTTTTTGTTTTGGCGGATCATGAGTATTCCTTATATAAATCTAAGGTCAGTGCAATACGATCTTATCATCAAGAGATTAAAGAGCGGTGTCAATTGAGTAAGCATTTTGATGCTGTCAAACCACTTTATATCGAATTTAGTGCGACCATTTATGAGTGCGCCAATTAATCTGGTTTTTATAGTGGGCTCTTTTTAAAAGAGTTTTACTGTATAGCTTGGGGTGGGCCCCAAATGCGCCCTGTATTTACTTGCTTCGCGGCGCTATCGCCGTTCAAAATATTCTGTCGAGCGAGGTATTTATTAGCTTTCTTCTTTACACGTATAAAAAAAGCCCACCTTGAGGTGAGCTTTTTAAATATGGCGGTGGGGCAGGGATTCGAACCCTGGGAGCTATTACACTCAACGGTTTTCAAGACCGCCGCTTTCGACCACTCAGCCACCCCACCTAACAACTTGTATAGTCCATTAATCTTCGATACTTAATTTTGTAGCTTTAGTACCGATCTTCCCTTGCGCTTCGCGCACTTCCTTTAGCTCGCTATATTACCCTGTATTGCTTAGGTGCTCGCTAAAAGAGGTGCAGATTATACAGAGGTTTTTTTCTGTATCAACTATAAAATCCTAAAAAATAAACTTAACCAGTAATCTCTTCTTTGTCAGGAGTATTTGTTTTATTTCTAGGGTCGTTATGTGGTCTAGAGAGCGCTTTAGGTACATGAGATATCGATGCAACCTGCTTTGTATCCAGAGGCGAGCCCGTAAAGTTATTGAGTGTCTGGGTTTCTACCGTGACCGCTGTCAATGCTTTAGGGTTGAGCCTAGGGTCATTGTTTGCTCTAGAATAATCAACTTTTACAGGTTTAGCTTCTGGCTTCTCTGAGGCTACCGTTTTTTGTGTTTCTTGAGCGCTTGGCGCTGAAACCGCTTCTTCCACGGAGCTTGTTTGATTTACGGCTGCGGGTTCTTCAGTAGCGGGCTTTTGTTCCTCGCTAAGGTTTTTGTCCGCACTTTCTGATTGTTTGGCTTCTACAGGTTTGGGGGCTTCCGTTTCTTTGCCTGTGTTTTCAGCAGCAACCTTGTTCTGCTTGGCGTTTGCTTCGGCTGGAGCTTCTTTAGCGTTGCCTTTCTCAGCCTTTTTATCTACCGATACTTTTGTTGCAGCAGCCGGTGTTACTTTTGCTTGTTCCGATTTCTGTGACGGCTTGTTTGCCTCTACGGCTACATTGCTATCGACGTTATTTTCAACCTTGCTGTCAACGTTGTTCTCAGGGTTATTTCCCGTCTTTTCTTGGTTTTTTCTATTACCGCGTCTGCGTTGTTGGTTGCGTGGTTTACGATTAGCGGGTCGTTTTTCAGGGCTGTCTTGATTTAATTGTGAGTTTTCGTTTTTCTCAACAGAGGTATTCTCATTCGCTTTCTCTTGTTGATTACGATCTTGTTGATTATTGCGTTGTCTATTCTGGCGATCTGGTCTCTGTTTGCCAGAATCGCGGCGATTACTGTCATTGCGCTCTTGGTTATTTTGGTTACGATTGCGGTTATTTTGATTGCGCTCGGAAGAGTTGTTTCGATCGCCATCACGATTATTGCGGTTGTTACGTCTATTTTGATTGTTGCGACCATTGCGACCTTCGTTGCGGTTATTATTTCTGCCGCGTTGCTGTCGTCTTTTAGGTTTAGGTTCTGACTTTGGTGCAGGTGCAAACAGCGCTTTAATTGCAATAATTAACTTAGAAAACAAACCGGGTTCTTGTTTCTCGGCTACTTTTGTTTTTGCGGGCTGGCTGTCATTGGCTTTTAAGGGCTGTATTTGTTGAACCGCTGGTTGGGCAACCGCTAGTGGCTTAGCCGATTCAAGCAAGCTGGTATCGTCTGCGTGGGTTTCAACGATTTTGTAGCTTGTTTCGAATTCTTCGGCATTATCGTCACGCAAGCGTTGCACTTCATAATGAGGGGTTACCATATCTTCATTGGGAACAATGAGGATGCGTGCGTTGCTTAATTTTTCTATATTGGCGATTGTTTTTCGTTTTTCGTTGAGTAAGTAAGTTGCTACTTTGACTGGTGTTATTGCACGAATTTCTGCGCTACGGTCTTTTTGAGCTTCTTCTTCAACTAATCTTAGAATAGATAGTGCAATAGATTTGGTTGAGCGGATAGTGCCTTGACCACTACAGCGTGGACACACTTTCGACGTGGTCTCACCTAAAGAGGGGCGTAGACGTTGTCTGGACATTTCTAGTAAGCCAAAACGAGAGATACGTCCAACTTGAACGCGGGCTCTATCCATTTCTAATGCATCATTCATTCGTTGTTCAACAGCGCGTTGATTCCGTACGGGTTGCATATCAATGAAGTCAATTACAACGAGTCCGCCCATATCACGTAAGCGCAGTTGGCGAGCAATTTCATCGGCCGCTTCTAAGTTTGTTTGTAAGGCTGTTTCTTCAATGTCGCCACCTTTGGTTGCGCGTGAAGAGTTAATGTCGATAGAGATTAAGGCTTCCGTTACATCGATAACAATTGAGCCGCCAGAGGGAAGTTTTACCTCTCTCTCATAAGCAGTCTCAATTTGCCCTTCGATTTGGTAGCGATTAAACAAAGGTGTGCTGTTATCTTCGTATAATTTTACTTTGCTGTGATAGTCAGGCAAAAATTGTTGAACAAATGCGGAGGCTAGGTCATAAGTTTCTTTGTGATCAACGATCACTTCGCCAATGTCGACGCGAAGGTAGTCTCTTATCGCACGAACAATTACATTGCTTTCTTGAAATAAAAACTCAGGTGCTTTTGATTTTTGCGAGGCTTCTTGAATGGATTCCCATATTCTTAGTAGGTAGTCCATATCACCTTGAAGCTCATCTGCTGAGCGTCCAATGCCTGCGGTTCTTACAATTACGCTGGTCCCCTTGGGAACGTCAATTTGTGCTAGGGCTTCTCTTAGTTGACTGCGCTCTTCACCTTCGATGCGACGAGAAATACCGCCGCCTCTAGGGTTGTTTGGCATCAATACCATATAGCGGCCCGCTAGACTGATAAAAGTGGTGAGGGCAGCGCCTTTGTTGCCACGCTCCTCTTTATCAACTTGGACTATAACTTCAGTCCCTTCTTTAACCACATCTTTAATCTTGAATCGGCCCTCTACATCTTTGGGCTGTTTGCTAAAGTACTCTCTTGCAATTTCTTTCAGTGGTAAGAAGCCATGCCTTTCTGCACCGTATTCAACAAAGGCGGCTTCGAGACTGGGTTCAATTCGAGTGATTTTGCCTTTGTAGATATTCGCTTTCTTTTGCTCTCGATGGCGGTTTTCAATATCGAGGTCATATAACCATTGGCCATCTACTAGCGCAACACGAACTTCTTCGGGTTGTGTTGCATTGATTAACATTCTTTTCATGTTCGTTTTGTCCTATTACTGCAAGCAAAACGATAAGGGTGGGAAGTGATTGTGAGGTAAGCTAAGTGTGATGGGCTTGCTGTTAATGTTAGCTTTAAATCCGTTTTAACTATTCAATTAATCGTAAAGCCAAATAACATAATACTAAATACTAATTTGGTTTTACATCGGCGAACAAGTGGACATCTTTGTCCTAATATATGTAATTAACACCTTAAATTAACAACTAATCAAAAACTACGTTAAACCAATTGTTTTAGTTTGTATTTGCCGTGTAGGGTCAGTATTAAACCGTTTATAACCTACTTAGCTTGTATCATACGGTGTTAGTGTTGTTTGCCGAGGCAGTCTACTTTTATAGACTTAGCCTAATCTTTACCTTTTACCGATCAACAGTAAATTGTTGGTTTACTATTGAGTCTTATATTCACTTTTCCACATTTATCGTGATCATATTAGCTAATATGCTAAATTATTTGATCGCTTGCGTTTAATTTAATTAATAAAAATAAGTTTGTTCAGGCTAACCTTTAAATAAATTATTTGGTTAGCGTATTACATTAAATTACTAACAAAGTTCGGGGTTTTGATTTTAAATAAATGTCCCTAGCTAAAATAGTAATTCACATCAATCATATTTCTGTGTTTGTATCACCCTTGCTTTTTACTGATAGTATTCGCGTGTTTAAAAACAAGGCTAAAGCTATTAGCAAATTACTGGCTGTAAGGGTGTTCGATTTTCGGTATTTTCTACTTAGCTGAGCCAATGCGAGCACAATTGTTTGGTGTTCTCTCAGTAAGCTATCCACAATAAATTATGTATTTATTCCAAACGGCTTTTTAGAATTCTAGCAGAGGTGTTTCGCGGTTTCATTTTGTCAAATTTACTTTGTCAGGAGCTTTTGAAACCCCTCATGAAAGCTCAAAGTACTTTGACGAATTGAAACTGCTCAGCCCGAAAACCAGCAAAATCGAACTTGACTATAGCAGTAAGGCCTTGATATTTCAATGATTTAGCCTCTTTAGTTAATTTTTGATGTGAAGTACTGTAATAAAATAAATGAATTGCACTATCGATTACACTGAGCTGGTCAGCGCTAAAGTTCAGCTGTTATTATCGGCAGATGAAAACTAACCTTCCGAATCAAAAAGCAAAAGTAAATCAGCGTACTCATAGTGACCCTGCATTGTTTCCCAAAGTTCAAATGTTGACAGTTGATGAGGATGTGGCGGGTCAGCGGGTGGATAACTTCCTAATGGCTCGTTTAAAAGGAGTTCCTAAGTCTTTGATTTATAGGGTTTTACGGAAAGGAGAAGTGCGTGTTAACAAAGGGCGAATCAAGCCAGACTACAAATTGCAGGCGGGGGATTTGGTGCGAGTGCCTCCTATCCGTGTGGCGGCTAAGAACGACATTATCAAGCCGAGTGATAGCTTGACTGAGCTGCTTAGTCGTTCTGTTCTTTATGAAGATGATAGCTTATTGGTCATTAATAAACCGGCGGGTTTGGCTGTTCACGGTGGCAGTGGTGTTCAACTAGGCCTCATCGAGAGCCTAAGACAGATAAGAGAGCAAGATCGCTTCTTGGAGCTAATCCATCGTTTAGATAAGGGTACCTCCGGTTGTGTAATGATTGCTAAAAAGCGCCGATGCCTGCGTTATATGCAGCAGTTGCTTCGTGAAAAGGGCAGTATCAATAAGGTCTATAATGCCTTAGTGATCGGCCGTTGGCCTAAGCGTCGTAATAAAGTGGGTGTGGCCCTTCTTAAAAATAAGCTTCCGAGTGGTGAGCGACTAGTGCGAGCAGTGGAGGAAAGTACGGATGGTGCAAAAGCTTCATTAACTGAGTATTCCGTGCTTGAGCATTACGAGTCTTGCACTCTAGTTGAAGCCAAGCCGATTACAGGCCGAACTCACCAAATTAGAGTGCATAGCCAATATGCGGGTCATTCAATATTAGGCGATGAGAAATACAGCGGGCGTGATGAGGAAGCCTTGGCTCGAAAAATAGGCTTAAAGCGCTTATTTTTACATGCTGCTAAATTAGATTTTGTCACGGAAGAAGGGCAAAAAGTCACAGTAAGTGCGCCTTTGGGGGATGAGCTGTTGAGGGTTCTTGATTCCTTGGCTAAATAGTAAATTAACAACATATTAGTTTAAGAATAGTTGGGGAATAGGTGAAGAGTTGCTTTTGATTTTTGATTGGGATGGCACTTTAAGCGATTCGACAAATAAAATTATCGATTGCTTGCAGCAAGCTGCTGTGACAAGCGGTAAGCGGGTTTGTGAGCGTGACGCAATACAGAACATTATCGGCTTAGGTTTGCCTGAAGCGATGAACACGCTGTATCCAGAGTTGAGTGATAATGAACGCGAGTCTGTTAAGCAGGCCTATATCGAGCACTTTCTGTCTGCTGATCAAGAGCCTTCAGCCTTTTTTGATGGGGTCATGGAAGGTTTGCATCGTTTGCGTGATAATCATTATTCCTTGGCCGTAGCAACAGGCAAGAGCCGTAGAGGCTTAAATCGCGTATTGAACAACTTAAATCTAAATGATTTTTTTCACGGAAGCCGATGTGCTGATGAAACCACCTCTAAGCCTCACCCCCAAATGTTATCTGAATTGCTGGATGAATTTTCAGTTTCCGCAAGCGATGCCCTAATGATGGGCGATACAGAATATGATATGTCCATGGCGCAGCAAATAGATGTGAAGCGTGTGGCGGTTAGTTATGGCGCTCATGGCTTGCATCGATTGAAACAATACCAACCCGTTTTGTGTGTGGATCATTTTTCAGAATTTGTAGAGTGGGTATTGAAAAATAAACAATGATCAACACATTAATTTCTAGTGAAGCTTAGTCGTACTATTGATGTTGAGTAGTGCTAAGGTAATAAATAATTTTTGGAGTTTTTATGGGCTTTTTTAAGCGCAAATCAAATATAGATCCCAATAGCGAGCACCGCGATTGGGAGGTGGTTTCATCGATTGCTCAAACGGCATTAGATGAACAAAGAAAAGCCCGCCGTTGGGGGATTTTTTTCAAAGTGTTAACCTTTGTTTATATCACCTTTGTTTTAGTAAGTGTGTTTATGCAAAACCGGGGTGCAGCGGATAAATTTAATTTTTCTGAGCCCCATACCGGTGTTGTTTATGTCGAGGGTGTGATAGCGGAAGGCGAAGATGCGAGCGCCAATAATATTGTTGCGGGTTTACGGCGTGCCTTTGAAAGTGAAGGCGCTATGGCGGTGATGTTAATTATTAATAGCCCTGGTGGAAGCCCTGTTCAAGCAGGTTATGTTTACGATGAGGTGAAGCGTTTAAGAGTTTTGCACCCTGATAAAAAAGTCTACGCAGTGATTAAAGATTTGGGCGCTTCTGGAGGTTATTATATTGCTGCTGCTGCCGATGAAATTTATGCCGATAAAGCCAGCCTTGTAGGCTCTATTGGTGTTACGGCTTCTGGTTTTGGTTTTGAAGGTTTAATGGAAAAAGTGGGTGTTGAGCGCAGAAACTTTACCTCTGGTGAGCACAAGTCTTTTCTTGATCCTTTTGGTCCTCTCAAAGAAGATGAAAAGCAATTTTGGGAAAGTGTATTACAAAATACACATGAGCAATTCATTCGAGTAGTAAAAGAAGGAAGAGGGGATAGGCTTAGCGATAATGAGGATCTTTTTAGTGGCTTAGTTTGGAATGGTGAGCAAGCGATAGAGTTAGGATTAATTGATGGTCTCGGTAGCCCGGGTTCTGTTGCGCGGGATATTATTGGCCAAGACCAATTTAAAAACTATACGCCCCAGTTATCACCTTTAGAAGAGTTTACTCGACGTTTTGGTACCGCTGTTGGTCTTGGTGTAGGAAAAGCGCTAGGCGTTTCTTCTGATAGTCCAGTGCAACTTAGGTAGTAAAATTTAGATAGTAAAATATAGTGAACTTTTGAGTGGTTTACTTCCATTGAGTTGATTAACTTAGCTCAATGGGTCTAAGCCCTCATTGCGTAGCATTGTTGTTAATTTAATTAAAGGAAGGCCAATTAAACTGTTTGGGTCTTCCCCCTCCATTTTTTCAAATAGAGTAATTCCCAAACCTTCAGACTTAAAACTACCGGCACAGTCATACGGTTTTTCCATTTTTAGATAGTTTTCAATTTGCTCTTGTGACAGCGGTAAAAATTTTACTGTAAAGGGAACAACCTCTAATTGATATTGTTCATTGCTGCTATTTAACAGGCAGAGACTGGTTAAAAAAGTGACTTGCTTACCGCTTGTCGTTGTTAACTGCTCTACCGCGCGTTCGTGTGTATGAGGCTTAGTTAATATCGTGCTTGCATGTTTGCCTGCATCATCGCCGAGAACGGCGACCTGGTCGGAAGCAATGATTAGTGCTGTAGGGTTATCTTTCGCAATTGCTTTTGCTTTTTCTACGGCTAAGCGTGCCACTAATGCATTGGCGCTTTCATTTTCTAGAGGGCTTTCATCAATATTGGGCGAAATAGAGATAAAGTCGAGATGTAGTTTTTCTAGGAGTTCTCGTCGATAGGGTGAGCTAGAGCCTAAGATAAGGTTTGGTGTTTGTTTTGTCATAGGTCTTAAAGGATACTTGTGTAATGATGAAATAAGGTGGCGAAGCAATCAAATTGTTAGGGCAGTTCGTTAGTGTTGCCCTAGAGCTATTCATTCTGATTTAAAGCTATCATAGTTTCCTTTGGGTCTATGTTTGAAACTATCTTTGGTGCTGCTTTGGTCTTGCCTTTTAGGGCAGCGGCGCCTAAGGATGTCAGCTATATTGCTTCATTTTGCCGTGATTCTACCTTTTGTGGGCTCTTTAGCCTAATTTTCATGGATTTTGGCTAAAATCACTTTGACACTCCCCTATCAACTCCCTATTATGCGCACCCATGTCGAGTACTACTTCTGGCGCTACGCCCAACACTGGCTCTAGCTCTGCCCCAACGTCTGCTTTACCAAGACATCTTGATCCGCGGAAATTTGCCCAGCAAGGGGTAGAAATCAGTGGTGATGTTAGCTTGGAGTCTCTTGAGCGCCTACAGCCATTATTGGCCACTAAAGGCAATAGAGCGCAAGGTAATGAAGGGCAAATTGATAAAGAAAAGGGTGATGGGGAGAGTAGAGAAAGCCAAATCAGTGCTAATCTGATATTTGGTATTGATGAGCAAGGTATACGTAATGTAACTGGGCTTGTCACTGCTAATCTCGAAATGGTATGCCAGCGCTGTCTAGAGGCTGCGACACAAGCATTAGAAGTATCGATTAACCTCGGTATTGTTTGGAGCGATGAGCAAGCGGCCAACTTGTCTAAGACGTGGGATCCTTGGATCTTAGATGAAGGACAAACTGATATTTATCAGATGATTGAAGATGAGTTGATTTTGGGTTTGCCCATTGTTGCTTATCATAGTGAAGAGTGTGTGGCTCATTCTTTGTATAGCACAGATACTGATATCGATAGTGGTGAAAACAGAACGACTGCCGATAAAGAAAATCAAAGCGGTGTGCAAGAGACAAAACAAACTGAAAAACCGAATCCATTTCAGGTGCTTGAAACGCTAAAAGGGTCTTTAAAATAAGATCTAGGCGTTGTTAAGAAAGCAGTTGAGAGATGAATACTGGTGTGACAAAAAAGGGTGGTTTTACTGCCAAATATCACAGCAGAGACTACAAACATATAGTTAACATAGATAGGAGCCTACCATGGCTGTACAAAAAAGTAAGAAGACTCGTTCTAAGCGCGGCATGCGCCGTTCACACGATGCTTTGACTGCGGTCCCAGCATTGTCAGTTGATGCGACAAGTGGTGAAAAACACTTGCGCCATCACGTGAGCCCAGACGGTTTTTACAAGGGTGAAAAAGTCATCGAGACTGGTAGCGAAGACTAATTCGCTAGATGCCCAGTCCTAGGTGGTTGTTTAGAGTATTTTAACGCTACTTCTACCGTAATGACTGCATTAAATTGCTGGCTTAAATAACCGAGTTAATCATCTAGGTTAAATAATTAGGCAACAAGCTAAAAAGGTCGATTTTATATCGGCCTTTTGCTGTTTCTGGTGGCTGGAGACTTTATCGTTTGCGCATGAATGAACACATCGGGCAGCAACAACGAGTCGCTTAACGCAATGATCATGAAAAACACAGCAGGCTTGTCTGCCCCTTTGCGTATTGCAATTGATGCGATGGGCGGCGACTTTGGGCCGGAAAGTACAATGCCGGCGGTGATTGGCCAAGCAAGACAGCATCCTGAATTTGAGTTTGTTGTCTATGGTCATCAGCAGCAATGTCAGCTTGATGGTAATTCTACTGTCAATTTAGCTGAGCAACTGCCAGAGAATATTGATTTTAAACATGTCGATAAGCAAATCGAGATGGCGGATGTGCCGACTTATGCTTTGCGCTACGGTCGTGACTCGTCCATGGCAATGGCATTAAAATCGCTCGCAAGAGGTGAGGTGGCGGCTTGTATTACAGCAGGTAATACCGGTGCCTTAGTCGCTTTATCAAGGCATATGTTGGGGATTTGCCCCTCTATAGACAAACCAGCATTGTGCAAAATAATGCCGACGCATTTAGGCCGCAGTTACATGTTGGACCTTGGGGCGACAATCAATTGTTCGTCGGATCAATTAGTGCAGTTTGCTCGTTTAGGTGCCGCACTTTATAAGCAAGATAATGGCAATGTTCATCAATTACCAAGCGTACGCTTGCTTAATATTGGCAGTGAGCATTTCAAAGGGATGGACGTCATACGTGATGCCGCCGAATCGCTTGGCAATATGAGTTCATTGGATTACCAAGGCTATATTGAAGGCGATGAAATTTATCGTGGTGTCGCAGATATTATCGTCTGTGATGGTTTTGTCGGTAATATCGCGCTTAAGTCTAGCGAAGGTGTTGCGCGTTTTATGTTGGAAAGTTTGCAGGGAGCGCTTTCAAAAAGTACTGGTTTAAGTACTGGTTTAGGTACTATGCGAAACACTTCCGTGCAAAAAACTGCTCAGTTAAATGGAGAGCGTGATCAGGATATGCCAGATACGCAAACAGTAAATGCGGTCAAACAATGGCAGCAAGCCTGTGATCCGGCTCGCTATAATGGCGCCCAATTACTTGGCGTTAATGGCTTGGTTGTTAAAAGCCATGGCGGTGTCAGTGGTCATGCATTTTCGCAAGCTTTGCTCATGTTGGTTGAGCAAATTAAAAAGCAATCGAGTGTGCCGTTTGACGACTTACTTAACGCAATCTAAAAATAAAATTTTTGGCAGAAAATTCATTTTTTCGTTTATAAAGTTTAGAATGATTTAAAAATAGAGTTTATTACTATGAGCAAATTAGCATTTATTTTCCCCGGTCAAGGTTCTCAAAAAGTCGGCATGCTTGCCGAGCTAGCAAAAGAATATGCGGTTATTGAAGAAACGTTTACAGAGGCATCTGAGGTGTTAGGTTATGATCTTTGGGCTTTAGTTCAAGCGGGGCCGCAAGAAGAGCTTAATTTAACTGAGCGAACTCAGCCTATGTTACTAACGGCAAGTGTTGCTTTATGGCGAGCATGGCAACAAAAAAATGGTGTGCAACCTGAATTGATGGCAGGCCATAGTTTAGGTGAATGGTCAGCGCTTGTTTGCGCGGGCGTTGTTGATTTTAAAGCGGCCGTTAAATTAGTCCAATTGCGTGGTAAATATATGCAAGAGGCTGTCCCAGCAGGTGAGGGTAGCATGGCGGCCATCATTGGTTTGGATGACGACGTTATTGTATCGGTGTGTGAAGAAGCGGCTCAAGGCGAAGTGGTTTCAGCCGTTAATTTTAATTCGCCGGGTCAAGTCGTGATTGCCGGTAATACCGCTGCGGTAGATCGCGCATGTGAGCTATGTAAAGAAAAAGGCGCCAAGCGCGCAATGCCTTTAGCCGTCAGCGCGCCATTTCATTCAGCGCTTTTACGCCCCGCTGCAGACAGATTGGCAGAGGATATTGCAGGGGTAACATTTAACACTCCTACTATTCCAGTCGCTCATAATGTTCATGCGAAAACTGAATCTGATCCCGAAGCGATTAAGAAAGCGATGATAGAACAAATTTATCACCCTGTACTTTGGGTTGCGTGTGTGAATACACTCGTCAAAGAAGGTGTAGATACCTGCGTAGAATGTGGCCCGGGTAAAGTATTGTCGGGTTTAAGCAAGCGTATTGATCGCAGTATAAAATCCTTAGCGACAGAAACACCAGAGTTGTTTTCTACCGCGCTTTCAACATTATCAGAATCTTAAAAAATACATAAGCTTACAATAAAATTTTAGTGCACAACCTTAGAGTGAAAAACAATGAGTCTAGAAAATAGTTTAAAAGATAAGGTCACCCTAGTTACCGGTGCGAGTCGTGGCATCGGTGCCGCCATTTCAGATACCTTTGGTGCTGATGGCGCAATTGTGATCGGCACTGCAACCAGTGAATCAGGTGCAGAAAAAATATCCGCTCGTTTTGCTGAAAAAGGCATAAAAGGTGAGGGCATGATGCTCAATGTCACCGATGCTGATTCTGTGGCTGATGTATTAAAAGCGATACAAGAGAAATACAGCGCACCACAAATTTTGGTCAATAACGCGGGTA
>JBOEGR010000031.1:0-373 GCA_050633525.1 Cellvibrionaceae bacterium | reverse complement strand
AAAGGTTGCTTGCGTGGGATGATGAAAGCTCGCTGGGGTCGCATTATTAATATTAGTTCTGTAGTGGGTGCGATGGGTAATGCTGGACAGTCTAATTATGCAGCAACAAAGGCCGGTGTAGCAGGTTTTGCACGCGCTTTAGCAAAAGAAGTGGGCTCACGTAATATCACTGTTAACACAGTTTCACCTGGTTTTATTGAAACTGATATGACTGATGCCTTGCCCGATGAGCAAAAAGATTTGATGCTCAGTGCAGTGCCATTAGGTCGTTTAGGGCAGCCAGATGAGATCGCTCAGGTGGTGAAATTTTTGGCCAGTGACGCTGCTACTTATGTCACAGGCGAGAATATACACGTCAATGGCGGCATGTATA
>JBOEGR010000030.1:0-24382 GCA_050633525.1 Cellvibrionaceae bacterium | reverse complement strand
TAAAAACTAAAGTCTATTTTTTAATTTTTCGATTTCCTCACGTACTTTTTCAGCTTCTGCCGTTACCATAGAGTAACTTTTAATATCCCCATTGCGTTGAAACTGCATTGCTTCTTGGAGTAATTTTTCATACTTTGCTTGCAGCTTTTTTTCCGGACTACCTTTTAAAAATCCAAACATCATTCACCTTTTTGTTTACGTTAACTAGCCTTCGCTTATACGCTGAAAAACTAAAAATGTATTGTTTTTAACTATGCTCTGTTGCTAGGGCTTTGTAATGATGCTCTGTTTGTTTACCGGCATTAGCTTCTGGCAAAGGCCAACCCTGTAAGTTTTCCTGAATTAATTGGGTTAATACAGCGATATGTTCAGGTGAATCATTTAAAGCGGGGATGTAGCTATACTCTTTCCCGCCAGCTTCCATAAAATACTCACGATTTTCTTCACCTATTTCTTCGATCGTTTCTAAACAATCAGCAGAAAAACCTGGGCAAATCATTTGTACTGATTTGGTCCCATTTTGGGCTAAACTTTTTAAGGTCTCATCGGTGTAAGGTTTTAACCATTCTTCTCTGCCAAAGCGCGACTGAAAAGTGGTCATATACTCTTCTTTTTTTAGCCCCAGCTTTTCAGCAACCAGTCGAGATGTTTTATAACATTCACAGTGATAAGGATCGCCATTTTTTAAATAGCGCATGGGCACACCATGATAAGAGAATAGTAATTTCTCAGCGCTGCCATGTTGTTCACGGTAGCGTTTAATGCTGTCGGCAATTGCCGTGATATAAGCCGGGTAATCGTGGTAGTGGCTAATAAAACGTAAGTCGGGTAACCAGCGCCGTTGTATAAAATCTTGTGCTAGGGCATCAAATGTTGAACCATTTGTGGCTCCAGAGTACTGAGGGTAAAGGGGTAATACCAGTAGCCGAGTGACCCCCTGCTTCTGAAATGCTTCGATACGTTCACTCATTGAAGGTGAACCATAACGCATAGCAAAATCCACGATGACTTGATCACCGTAGATGTCTTTTAGGCTGGCCTGTAATGCTGCGGCTTGATTTTGTGTGTGAATCATCAGCGGTGAGCCGGCTTCTGTCCAAACAGTCTTGTAAGCTGCGGCAGATCGGCGAGGGCGAATACGTAAAATGATGCCGTGTAAAATACATTTCCATAGCAAGCGAGGGAACTCCACTACGCGTGGGTCTGATAAAAACTCAGCTAAATAGGTGCGTAATGCAGCAGGAGTAGGTGCTTCTGGAGTGCCTAGGTTGCTAACAATGATGCCGATTTTGGGTTGTTGATGATGAGAAAAGTCGGGTTGGCCTTTATATTTCATACCTTAGTGTTTCACAATTATTATCAGACTAAAAAGAGGATCGATGGTATCTGCGAGTATAGTATCCATACCCAGCATCATTGTACGATAAAAACAGGGGGTCAGCTTACTCCAGATTTAGTTAACAAGGATAAATAAACCTATGTTAAATACAGAAAAGTGTCATTGCCCTTATTGTGGTGAGCTAATAGAGCTTGTTATTGATGCTTCTATGGGTGAGCAACAGCAGTATATTGAAGATTGTTTTGTGTGCTGTCGGCCGATTGTGCTGAGTGTCTATACCGACTTTGACACAGGAGAGTTCAATATACGCACGGCGACAGAGAATGATTGCTAGCGGATGTTCGCAAGAAAAGCGTAAGCTCTAAACTCTACAGCTAAACCAAGTTGTGAGCCGGCAAACCATTGACCTTGTTTTACTGCTTATGAGGTCAATGGCTCTAAGGCTTTAAAAAGCATTTAGCGTTCGCTTAGCACTGCCTTTGCGGTAGTGACTGCTTGTTTGACCTGTGCGGGTGCTGTACCACCTATATGGTCACGTGCGGCAACGGAGCCTTCTAAAGTGAGAACTTCAAAGACATCTTGCTCAATGATATCTGAGAACTGTTTAAGTTCTTCTAAACTCATCTCAGACAAGTCTTTGTTGGTTTCAATGCCATAGGCAACAGATTTGCCCACGATCTCATGTGAATCACGGAACGCAATGCCTTTTCTAACAAGGTAATCCGCGAGATCCGTCGCTGTTGAAAATCCACGTTTAGCGGCTTCAAACATATTGTCTTTTTTGGCCGTGATGGCGGGAACCATATCAGCAAAGGCACGCAGGCAGTCTTTTACTGTATCAATGGTATCGAACAAGGGTTCTTTATCTTCTTGATTGTCTTTGTTGTAAGCCAGCGGTTGAGATTTCATCAGTGTTAGCAGGCTGATAAGGTGGCCATTCACGCGGCCAGTCTTGCCTCTAACCAACTCGGGTACATCAGGGTTTTTCTTTTGCGGCATAATCGATGAGCCAGTGCAGAAGCGATCAGGCAGGTCGATAAAATCAAATTGCGCAGAGGTCCATAACACCAGCTCTTCACTGGCTCGGGATAAGTGGGTCAGTAAAATGCTGGCCGCAGCACAGAATTCTATCGCGAAATCACGGTCACTCACTGAATCTAGGGAATTGGCGGTAGGTCGGTCAAAGCCAAGCAGTTCGGCAGTGTAAGGCCGGTCAATTGGGTAAGTGGTACCGGCCAGAGCTGCAGCTCCTAGTGGGGATTGGTTTAAGCGCTCGCGGCAGTCTACAAAGCGGCCATAATCACGGCTGAGCATTTCAAACCATGCCATTAGGTGGTGACCAAAAGTGACGGGTTGAGCGGTCTGTAAATGAGTAAAACCGGGCATAATGGTATCGGCTTCACGCTCCGCTACCAATAATAAACCTTCTTGTAAGCGGGTGACTTCTTTAAGAATGGCATCAATGGCATCACGTACATAGAGTCGGATGTCGGTAGCGACTTGGTCATTGCGAGAGCGGCCGGTGTGTAGCTTTTTGCCGGTAATGCCGATGCGTTTCGTCAAAGCACTCTCAATATTCATATGAACATCTTCGAGCTCGACCGACCAGTCGAATTCACCGGCCTCGATTTCCTCTCTAACCGCTTCTAAGCCGGCGTAGATCTGCTGCTTCTCGTCATCACTCAGCACCCCAACCTTTGCCAGCATAGTGGCATGGGCTAGTGAGCCTTCAATATCCTGTAAATACATGCGCTGATCAAAACTAACGGAAGCGGTAAAACGCTGGACAAAAGCGTCGGTGGCTTCAGAAAAGCGCCCTCCCCAAGCTGAAGAGGTGTTTTGAGGTGGGTTTTTAGGTGCTTTCGGGTCATTGCTCATGTATTGATTACTTTTTTGATAGTAAGAAGAGAGGCGCATTATAGCGAGATTATGGGGAATAGTGGCTGAAAAAAGCTAAGTAAAGGAGAGAGGCTAATAATCGAGGCCATGCCCCTTGTTTAGTGGTAATGAATACGAGAGTTTGTTGGGCAAAATAAGCCATCAAATACAGCAAAAAATGCAGCGGCTGCTAGACTAATGGAATACCTCTTGATGTCTTTAAATACTCACCGTAGACAGAAAATCGATGAAAATAGCTGATTTACCTGAAAATGAAGCAGAGCGCTTACAGGCTTTGTTGGACTATGACATTTTGGATACGGCAGAAGAGTCAGGTTTCGATGATTTAACGGAGCTTGCATCATCCATTTGTGAAAAGCCGATTGCTCTAGTGTCACTGATTGATACGGAGCGTCAATGGTTTAAGTCTCACCATGGTATAGATGCGACAGAGACGCCGAGGGATTTTGCCTTTTGTGCCCATGCTATTTTGGACGATGATGTATTTGAGATTTGTGATAGCACTCAAGATGATCGCTTTTGCGATAATCCCCTAGTGATTGAGGCCCCCGATGTGATTTATTATGCGGGCGCGCCTTTAAAATCGTCTAGTGGCCATAATATAGGCACGCTTTGTGTCATCGATAGTAAGCCTGGCAAGCTATCTGATGCACAAAAACGACAACTCAGGTTGATCGCGAATCAAGTGATAGCCCAGCTAGAGCTACGCAAGGCGAATCGAATAAAAGCCGAATTACTAAGAGAGCTTAAAGTCTCTGCCGATAGATTAAACCAGCAAAACCAAGAGCTGTATCAATTCTCCCATCGTGTTGCTCACGACCTTAACTCGCCCTTATCTAACATACAGTCTTTTGTTGACTTATCCTTAAAGGATTTAGAGAAAAAAGATTATGCAAAGGCGAGCATGAAGTATGACTATATTAAAAATGCCAGTCTTAAGGCCAGAGCCTTGATTGAGGATCTGTTGGACTTAACCAGAGCTGAACTGGCACATGATCGCTTTCAGGTTATCGATTTCACACAACAACTTAATGACATTGCGGCTCATATTAATAATACGATAGACGACCATAAGGTTGATATTAGCTTTGAGATCAACACCACTAGCGATTTTATCTGTGAGCCAATACGACTGCAGCAAGTACTGTATAACTTACTATCAAATAGTGTTAAATATTCAGACCCGAAAAAACTAAATCCCTTTGCAAAAGTATTTGTAGAGAGCTCAGAAGATGGCATCGTAATTAAAGTGCAAGACAATGGTTTGGGTATTCCAGAGAAAGATAGGCATAAAATTTTTGATACTTTCACACGCTTTCATGCTAACGTTGCTCATGGTTCAGGCATAGGCACGACAATCGTTAAAAAGCACATAGAAGCATTAAGTGGTAAGGTTCAATTAAGCGATAATAATGAACTAACCGAGTTCATTATTGAAATACCCAATGCCGAATTAGCGCATGATGACTAGCAAGACAGGTTACAGCGAATAAGGTCTTGCTATGTTAAACTAATAATAAATAACCGTTTAAATGCCGTACTTATTAGCACTTTCTGAATAAGTAATAAGTATAATATAAACAGCCTCTATGAATAACCAACACTCTCAAGCTCTACCGCTTTTGCCTTACTTGTGCCAGCCTTCCGCTATTTTAAGCTTAGTGTTGATCGGGGAGTTATTAGCCATTGTTTTATTGCTCGCTGGCAATAATATGATATTTTCTTGGTCTAAGTTAGGCGCTATCTCTTTAGTGATACAGTGGATCATGCTGAGTTCCGCTTTAATTTTGTGTCAGGTTCGACCTTTAATAAACCGCTTAAAACCTTTATGGAGTGGCATGCTCAGTTACGGCATTTGCTTATCCATTGTTGCCATTGTTTTAACGGTTGCTCAATTTGTTAGTTTAGAGCCATTTAATGTATTGGTTTGGCTAAAAGGCTTTTTAATGGGCGCTATATTTTCTGGCATTTTATTGCGCTATTTGTATTTACAGCAGCAATTAAGCAATCAACAACAGGCAGAGTTACAGGCGCGTTTGCAATCACTGCAATCTCGAATTCGCCCCCATTTTTTATTTAATAGTATGAATACTATTGCAAGCTTAATTAGCATTAATCCGCAAGCTGCGGAGAAGACCGTCGAAGACCTGAGTAGTCTATTTCGCTCTAGTTTACAGCAACCGGGTTTAGTAAGTTTAAGTAACGAGGTGGATTTATGTCGTCGCTATATGGCAATTGAACAGCAACGATTAGGTGATCGTTTAGAAATGGTTTGGGAGATTGATGATACCTTGCCGGATATACAAGTACCCTCTTTATTTTTACAGCCTTTGCTAGAGAATGCGATTGTACACGGTATACAAAATTTACCCGATGGTGGCTCAATACGGTTATGTATTAGCTCAGTGAGTAGTGAGAATGAGCCACAAAAAGTATTAATAATGGTTGAGAACCCTACTTCCTCTATTGCATTGAGTACAGTAGATGAGGGCAATCATATTGCTCTAAATAATATCGAGCACCGACTCAATTTACACTACAAAAAAGAAGCGACAATTAAAACCTTTAAGGATGAACAGTCTTATCGAGTAGAAGTTATAATTCCTCAAACACTACCTTTAAAATCACAGTAATCATTAAAGTCAAGAAGGAACATTATGGATATAATAATCGTTGATGATGAGCCTTTAGCGCGCCAACGTATAGCGAAAATGGTGGCAGATTTGGGGTATAATGTTGTTGCCGAAGCATCGAATAGCCAAGAAGCTTTTGCCTTAATTCACCAATACGACCCAGATTTGATATTATTGGATATAGAAATGCCAGGTGAAAATGGTCTGGTTTTAGCAGAAAAAATTTCATTATTGGATATCCCTCCCGCTATTATATTTACGACAGCTTATGACCAGTATGCTTTAGATGCATTTGATACAGTAGCAGCCGCTTATTTACTAAAGCCTGTTGAAAAAATAAAATTAGAAAAAGCTTTAGAGTCGGCTAAAACTCAGACTAAACTTCAGTTAACGGCTTTAAATGAAACCTCAGAAAAACTATCTCCAAACAATCTAAAAAGCTCAAATAAAAAACATCGGGATAATATTGCATCAAAAGGCCATAGAGGCATCGAACTGATTGCAATAGAAAGTATTCGCTATTTTATGGCAGATCAAAAATATGTGATGGTAAATAGCACACAAGGACAGGTATTAATTGATGAGACACTAAAAGATTTAGAAGAAGAATTTGAGCCTATTTTTATTCGTATTCATCGAAACTCTTTAGTATCCGTTAATCATATTTTAGGTTTAGACAGGGACGCTCAAGGCCATTACCATGTACGCTTACAAGATATTGAAGAAAAACCAATGGTAAGTCGACGTTATACGAGTAAGGTAAAGTCACTATTGAAAAAATTGTAGGTTGGTTAAGCTTTTTCTGTCTTCAACAGAAAACTACTTTCTCGTAGATTTTTTAAGCGAAACAGTAACGCTAAATTTGGCAACCGCTTCGTCACCAAATTTATCGGGGCAGGTTGCGATTACGTCAAAAGTCATTTCTTTACGTTCAGATGAGTTCTTAACGCTTTCTACAAATGTTTTTATTGCCGGAATATCACTACAGGTAAAATAGGCGTCACCTTCCACACGTTTTAAAAAGTCGGCATGAAAGTCTTTAAATACAAGAGATATCTTTTCATTGCTGTCTTTTATTTCTTTCATTACAGCAACACCACCAGCACATTCAGCCGCAATAGCGAGTGCACCAAAATAGATAGAGCCTAGATGGTTTTTCACCTTTCGACGAAAAGCCGTTTTGATTACGCACTTTTCATCATCGAGACAAATAATGCTGGGCCTAACGGCAAAAATAAGAGGCACTTGGAAGAATCCAAATGCTCTTAACATAAGGGTGTAGCGTAACGGCTCGGGTATCAATGACAATATTTTATTTGCTAAGATCATATTTTATTATGGAGCCTCTGAATATGTTTGTGTTGACTTTAACCACGAAAAGTAACGCGTGATTTATTCAGAGACTCTTTATATACCTGAAGTTAAGCTTAGATCTTATATTGATATTACCCTCTAGTCCAATTATGGAATTTACCTAGCCACGTTAAGGTACGCTCTGAAACGTTAGCACGCTTCCATTCTCCAGCAGCAAATTTATTGGCTTCGCTCATAGTTGGATAAATATGGATAGTCCCTAGGATTTTATTTAAACCAATACCATGCTTCATGGCGGATACAAATTCAGTAATAAGTTCACCACCGTGGCTACCGACAATAGTGCAACCTAGAATACGATCATTACCTTTAGCCGTAAGCACTTTGACAAATCCTGTGGCACTATTGTCTGCAATAGCGCGATCAAGGTCATCAATACCATATCGGGTGACATCATACTCGATATTTTTTTCTTGCGCTTCACTTTCACTTAAGCCAACGCGTGCGACTTCAGGGTCGGTAAACGTAGCCCAAGGGATGACTTTATAGTCGACTCTAAATTTTTTAAATTTTCCAAATAAAGCGTTTACGCTGGCATACCATGCTTGGTGTGCCGCGGTATGTGTAAATTGATAAGGTCCCGCGACATCACCACAAGCATAAATGTTAGGGTATTTTGTTCTTAAAAAATCATCCACAAGAATAGTGCCTTGTTTTGCTAATTCTATTCCTAGTTTATCTAGGCCAAGGTTATCGGTGTTGGCTTTGCGCCCAACGGCTACCATGACTTTATCGAACTCGATTTCAGTTTCACCCTCATCGCTTTTTAATATGGCGATGCCACCGGTATCGGTTTTTCTAAAACCAACAATTTGTTGATTCAATAAAACATTAATGCCTTCATTTTGAAAACGTTCTAGCATATAAGCAGATACATCTTTATCTTCTCGTGGCATCAGTCTATCGGCCATATCCACTTGTGTTACCTGCGTTCCTAAGCGCTGAAACGATTGTGCTAGCTCACAGCCAATGGGTCCACCGCCCATTACTAATAATTTTTTAGGTTGTTCTTGTAGATCCCAAAGATTATCAGAAACAAGATAATCAATATCACTTAGGCCGTCGATAGGCGGTACAAATGGTCTAGCACCGCTAGCAATAATGATATTTTTTGTTGTGATGGTACGATCACCTACTTGTACTTCGTAAGGTGACACAATCTTCGCTTCACCTTGAACACATTCAACCCCAAGCTTTGTATAACGCTCTACAGAGTCGTGAGGCTCAATTGCATCGATAACATTGTGAATACGTTTCATGACTTTAGAGAAATTTACTTGTCCACTCGCATTCTCGATACCTAACTGATCGGCCTTTTGAATCGAGTGTTGAGTTTTTGCTGCACGGATCAATGCTTTACTGGGCACACAGCCTGTATTTAAGCAGTCACCGCCCATTTTATGTTTTTCAATCAACACAACTTTTGCTTTTACTGCTGCAGCAATGTAGGCACTAACAAGGCCACCACTGCCGGCACCAATAACCACTAAATTGACGTCAAACTTACTCGGTTTTTTATAATTGCTATATACTTTTTTGCTTTTAAACCAATCCACAATCGCCCTCACAATAAATGGGAATAATGCTAATAAAATGAAGGAACCAATAATCGGAGGCGTTAGCACGCCAGATACACTGAGCTCTTCGGCGGCGCCTAATTGTGCGCCTGCATTCACGTAGATAATTGTTCCCGCAAACATGCCCAATTGGCTCACCCAATAAAACGTCCAGCTTTTCATTTTACTTAAGCCAAAGACGAGGTTGATAACGAAAAAGGGAATGGCAGGAATAAGTCGAAGTGAGAATAAATAAAATGCGCCCTCACGTTTAATGCCTTCGTTAATTTTTGTTAAGTGATTCCCGAACTTTTTATTGACAGTGTCGGCAAATAAAGTCCGAGATAACAAGAAGGCAATGGTCGCCCCTATGCTACTGGCAAAGGAGACCAAGAGTACACCTATCCACAAACCAAAAGCGGCGCCACCTAATAAGGTAATGGCAGCGGCTCCCGGAAGAGATAGTGCGGCAACGAGTACATATAATGCAAAATAAGCTAAAGCGGCTGTGATGATGTTTTCATCAACCCAGTCTTTAAATCGCTCTACAGAAATATATTGTTGGCCGTCAAACCAAAAAAAGGCACCGATGAGTGCGACAACAATGAGTAAGATAAGAATTTTGGTTTTATTCATTACAGCTTTCCGTTTTTTCCATTCATAATAGGGTATTGTCAAATGGCCGCTTAGTCAGCGCCCTTTGTACTTAAATCAATTCAGTCTACAATAGTTTAGTAAGTAC
The DNA here is from genome assembly GCA_050633525.1 of Cellvibrionaceae bacterium. Classification (GTDB taxonomy): domain Bacteria; phylum Pseudomonadota; class Gammaproteobacteria; order Pseudomonadales; family Cellvibrionaceae; genus CANLBN01. Next base: position 14,839 of record JBOEGR010000030.1, on the reverse strand, counting down.
TAATGAATACTTGTCAATGAGTACCTACTAAATAGACCCGCTTATGTGACCCATCTTTATATAAAAGGTTTCGGAATTGTCCGTAACAAAAGTGCCATAAACTTAGACTATTGTTCTCTAAGACCCTTTAATAAAGATATAAGGCTGACCACCACATCCGGCAGAATCAGCATAAGGCACATAATGGCAGATGATCTAGACACACCGCTTATGTTAAAAAATGAACCCCAAGATTCAGGTTCGCAAATTGATTTGAGTCGCGCCGAATACTATATCAATCGCGAGCTAAGTCATCTCGCCTTTAATCAACGTGTATTGGCTCAAGCAATGGATGAGGAACACCCCTTGTTGGAGCGTTTGCGGTTTTTGCTCATTTTCAGCTCTAATCTCGATGAGTTTTTTGAGATACGGGTAGCGAACCTTAAGAAAGACCTATTGATGCAGCGAGAAATCAGCGGAATTGATGGTCTACATGCCAGCGATGTTTTGACTCAAATCAGTCAAATATGCCATGAGACGATTACCGAGCAATACGCCATTTTTAATGATGTGCTACTGCCTGAATTAGAAGCACAAAATATCCGTTTCTTGGCTCGCGACACGTGGACGCCAGAGCAAGAGCAATGGGTTAAAAAATTCGTTAAGAAGGAAGTCTTGCCCGTCATCAGCCCAATTGGTCTAGACCCAGCTCACCCTTTTCCTCGCTTGGTCAATAAAAGCCTTAACTTCATTGTGTCCCTAGAGGGCAAGGATGCCTTTGGTCGTGAAACCGGCCTCGCACTGATTCCGGCTCCTCGTTCTTTGCCTCGCCTCGTCTTATTACCAGAAGAGTTAAGTGATGAGGGTGATCACCTTATCTTTCTATCATCGATGATCCATGCCCACGCCCACCGCTTATTCCCAGGGATGAAAGTAAAGGGCTGTTATCAATTTCGTATTACACGCAATGCAGATCTGGACCTTGATGAAGGAGTTGAAGATCTGGCTCGGGCACTTAGAGGTGAGTTACACACCCGTCGCTTTGGCCAAGCGGTTAGATTAGAGGTTGCGGATAATTGCCCTCGCCCATTGATTGATTTTCTCTTAAGCGAAGCGGGTTTAACAGAAGACGACCTTTATCAAGTCAATGGGCCAGTTAACCTAAACCGAATGATGGATATTATGGATGCAGTGGATCGCCCTGAGTTGACTTATCCACGTATGACGCCAAATATCCCCAAGGGTTTATCTAAAAAGGATAACATTTTCGATAGTATTTCCAGCAAAGACTATCTACTTCATCACCCTTTTGAATCATTTGCCCCCATTGTTGAGCTTATTCACCAAGCGGCAAAAGACCCTAATGTTGTGGCAATTAAACAAACCCTCTATCGCACAGGTACTCATTCGCCAGTAGTTGGTGCTTTGATCGAAGCTGCGCGTAATGGTAAAGAGGTCACGGCTGTTATTGAGCTGCGGGCTCGTTTTGACGAAGAAGATAACCTAGAGCTGGCGGGTCGGTTGCAAGAAGCAGGCGCATTAGTCGCCTATGGCGTTGTGGGCTATAAGACCCACGCTAAAATGCTGTTGATTGTACGTAGGGAGGGCAAAAAGCTTGTTCGCTACTTCCACTTAGGCTCCGGAAACTACCATTCTGGCACCACACGAGTCTATACCGATTACTCCCTCCTATCCTCTGATGCTGTCATGGCCGAAGATGTGCACCGAGTATTTAGGCAATTAACGGGGATGGGTCAAACCGAAGAAATGGAAAAAGTGCTTAATGCCCCCTTTAACCTTAAGCAAAAGCTTATCGAGCTCATTAACAGTGAGGCCAAGGGGCAGGGTCAGGGCCATATTATTATCAAAACGAATGGGATAACCGAACCGGCCATTATTCAAGCCTTGTATCGGGCGTCTCAAGCCGGTGTCAAAGTCGATTTAATTGTTCGAGGCATGTGCTGTTTAAGGCCTGGTTTACCTGAAGTGTCGGAAAACATCCGGGTTCGTTCAATCGTTGGGCGTTTTTTAGAGCATTCTCGTGTCTATTATTTTAAACACGCTAGCCCTGCCCTTTACTGCGCCAGTGCAGATATTATGGAGCGAAACCTAAATCGACGTGTAGAAACGGGCTTTCCTATCGAAAATGAAGCCTTATCCGAGCGTGTTCTTGAGGAGTTAAACTTATACCTAACTGATGACTGGCAAAGTTGGACATTACAGCCGGATGGTAGTTATGTTCGTAATAGAGGTAGCGAAGACACAGCGGTACAAATACAATTACTATCGACTTTGGCGCAATAATCGCCTTTATTGACTTGTCTATTTTGCCAACAATCCTTATTATGTGACGCCTTAACGTTTTATCACCCCAGGAGTTTTTATGAGTGATGCAATCACACATGTGACAGATACCAGTTTTGACGATGATGTAATTAGTGCAGAAGGTCCGGTATTGGTCGATTTTTGGGCAGCTTGGTGCGGTCCATGTAAAATGATTGCACCAGTGTTGGATCAACTAGCCGGTGACTACGAAGGTAAGTTAAAGATTTGCAAAATGGATGTTGATGGTAATAAAGAAACACCTGCAAAATTTGGCATTCGTGGCATCCCAACTTTGATGATATTTAAAAATGGCAACATGGAGGCACAAACAGTCGGTGCGCTCTCTAAGCCAGATTTAGAAAACTTTATCAAAGATAATATATAACGATATTATTGGCAGCTGTCTTCCCTAGCGTATTAAATAATAAAAACACCTAGCCCAAAGACCTTTTAAAAAGATAGACGCCCTATTTTTATTAGCGCAATGCTTGCGCTAATAAAAATATTCGCTATACTGCTAACATCGAATTAGAAATGATCTAGCTATACGTTGGTTACAGCGTATATAAAAGAGAGTGTATCTACTCAAATAAAGAATTGTAGATAGTACCCAATAAGTGCATCTAAATAGAATACTCAAGCTAAGATCAGCAACTACCCATACTTCACTTTTTACCCCCTTCTCCTTTGGAGCTGCTCTTTGAGTGTACTTGGGCCTTAGCTTTGTTGCGTTTTCTAATTATTTTATTTTTGTACTTTACCTAAGAGCAGCTGGTAATAATTTAATAACTTTTCGCTCATTAACTCTATAAACCTCACATCCTCTCGTTTTACTAACCGTTGCATATACCTATGAACCTAACCGATCTAAAAACTAAACCCATTGAAGAACTTATTAAAATTGCTAACGAAGTCGGCCTCGATAATATGGCCCGCTCCCGCAAGCAAGACGTCATATTTAATATCCTGAAGCGCCACGCTAAAAGTGGTGAAGATATTTACGGCGATGGCGTTCTCGAAATTTTACAGGATGGTTTTGGTTTTCTACGATCGGCAGGCAGTTCTTATTTAGCGGGGCCAGATGATATTTATGTGTCACCGAGCCAGATACGCCGCTTCAATTTACGCACCGGTGACACAATTGCGGGCAAGATTAGACCCCCAAAAGAAGGTGAGCGTTATTTTGCCCTTTTGAAAGTCAGCGAAATTAACTTTGATAAACCAGAAAACTCTCGCAATAAAATCTTATTTGAAAACTTAACCCCTCTTTTCCCGAATGATCGTTTAAAGTTAGAAACGGGTAATGGTTCGACAGAAGATTTAACGGGTCGTATTATCGACATGGTGTCACCGATTGGTAAAGGCCAGCGTGGTTTGATCGTTGCGCCACCTAAGGCCGGTAAAACCATTATGATGCAGAATATTGCGCAAGCGATTACGCGCAATAACCCAGAGTGTCATTTGATCGTATTACTGATCGATGAACGCCCAGAAGAAGTAACGGAGATGCAGCGCTCAGTACGTGGTGAAGTGGTTGCCTCTACCTTTGATGAGCCGCCAGCACGTCATGTCCAAGTTGCTGAAATGGTGATCGAAAAAGCCAAGCGTTTAGTTGAGCATAAGAAAGATGTGATTATCCTACTCGATTCAATCACTCGTTTAGCGCGTGCTTATAACACCGTAATTCCTTCGTCAGGTAAAGTTCTGACGGGTGGTGTTGATGCCCATGCCTTAGAAAGACCAAAGCGTTTCTTTGGTGCTGCACGTAATATTGAGGAAGGTGGTAGCCTATCGATTGTGGCAACGGCCTTGATTGATACTGGTTCTAAAATGGACGAGGTTATTTACGAAGAATTTAAAGGTACAGGTAACCTAGAGCTACACCTTGACCGTAAAATTGCTGAAAAACGTATTTACCCCGCCATCAACGTTCGTCGCTCAGGTACACGCCGTGAAGAATTATTAATGGCAGAAGATGAGTTACAGCGTGTTTGGATTTTACGTAAATTATTGAATGATATGGAAGATGTAGCGGCGACCGAATTTTTGGTTGATAAGCTGAAGGGCTTCAAGAGTAATGATGAGTTCTTCTTATCAATGAAAAGAAAATAAAGGCTTGTATGTATTTGGGAGCCTAGGCTTATGCAGAGGCTCTTTTAAGTAATACCCCAACTAATAACACACTAAGTTAGCAACACATCCAACGATGTAAAATAGATAAATGACGGAATAGGGAGCACTATGATTATAAAAGGTATGTTTTCAGGGACTATTTTTGATGTGAGTAAACGTCAAAATGCTGTTTTTTGGGCTGGTCAGTTAGCGGTTATTTTCTCTACCATATTAGGCGTGTACTTAGCGGCTTCAGCCGGTTTAAAGACAGCGCTTAACTTTCATTCTCTTATCTCCCACGAGAAAAATTTCTATACTCTTTCTGCCCTACGTTCGGAAGTCGATAATAATAATCAACTCTTAATTGATTTTACTCAAAATCAATTCGTATTTAATGAAAACAACGAAATGGTTGCGCATAAAAGTGCAAGGCCTCCCGCGTTAAATTGGTTTGTATGGTTAACCATGTCCAATGCAACAGAAACCTTAGAGTTACCGGTTGATATTTTAAAAGACACTAACCGATATTATCTTGAATTGACTAAGGAAATCACCAACTATGAAAAACGTGGTGGTATGGATAAGTTATTTGCGGCAAAGCGCTTGCATAAGCTATCAAGAGAAACGCAAAAAACTTTAATTGCCCGAATGGATCAACACATTAAAATTTATCAATCACGTTTTGCTGCCCATGAAAATTTGGGTGAGTATTGATTTAAATTATTTATAATAATATTAAATTGTATATGGACATGAGATAAGGAAGTGAAATGTTAAGAACACGATGCCCCTGTTGTTCAACAGAAACGCTCGTTGCGTATTCTATCGATGATCATGAACTAGAAAAGTGCACGACTTGTGAGGGTATTTGGTTTGATGAGCCTGAATTAATTGCTTATATCGAAGCACATGCTGAGGATTCTACTAAAGCATTTAAGCTCATTTCAGAAGAGTCCCATCGAGGAGAGAGCGCTCGTTACTGCCATGACTGTCAAAAGCCGATGGTAAAGCACGAGTTATTAGAAAATCACTCGACCGAAATTGATGCCTGTCATTCTTGTAATACTTTTTGGATCGATATAGAAGAAATAAAGCACGTTCAACACTCTCACGACTTGCGTGCCGCACTTGCAGATATTCACAAAGGTTTTACTTGGCGCTCTTGGTTCTTTGAACTGTTGTTTAGAATGCCCGTGGAATATAACAGTCAACCTAAAAAGACCCCTTGGGTGACTTATATTCTTATTTTAATCAATATTCTGCTTTTTTCTACACGCTTTATTTCACCTTCCCTTGAGGCTTGGACATTCGAAAACCTCAGTACGGTGACGCCTATAGTTGACTACTCGCAATTCTTTGCCTCTCTAGTCAGTGCCCAATTTATGCACTTAGATTTAATGCACCTGATCGGTAACCTCTATTTTCTCTGGATTATTGGTGACAATATCGAAGATGCCTTAGGTAAACGCAAGTACCTGTTGGCCTATATGATTTGTGGCACTATCGGTATGTTGTTAGAAGTTGCGTTTGCACTACTGCAAGATCGAACGATGTTTTTGATGGGTGCCAGTGCTGCTGTGAGTGGTTTGTTTGGTATGTATGTCATCTGGTTTAGGCATGCCAAATTGAGTGTCATGGTGATTGTCTATCAATTCAGGCTACCGGCAATTTGGTTTTTTAGTATCTGGTTGTTAACGAACGTTATTGGCTTTGTTTGGCAATCTGGCAATGTCGCTTTTTTAGCTCACTTAGGTGGTTTTTTTGCGGGTTTACTGTTTGCTCTGGCCTATAAATCCACGGTATATAAGAAAAACCCTTTGTTGCACCTCTTGAATACGCCTTCTTTCGGTAATAAACCATCTAATTCTTCCGATTAAACGTAAGCTTTCATCGCCTAGGTGTTGCGGTCACAATAGTTGGAGTTACAAGAAAAGATCGCAAGGCCTAGCCTGTACAGATCTGTTAAAGCAATATAATCTCTATTTTTTGAATGCATTGCTTATCGTTTAAAACACAAAGTTAGCGATAGTAAGTCAAAGATCGTCAGTGAAAGGTGAGTGATAAAAAGTGAAATATAACAATCTGCGTGACTTTATCGAACAGCTTGAGGCCATGGGTGAACTTAAGCGCATCACAGTCCCCGTCGACCCCAATTTAGAAATGACCGAAATCTGCGATCGTACCTTACGTGCAGGTGGTCCTGCTCTGCTATTTGAAAACCCTGTTGGTCATGATATTCCCGTATTGGCGAATCTATTTGGCACGCCCAAACGGGTTGCTTTGGGTATGGGCGCTGATTCTGTTGATGCCTTGAGAGAAATTGGCAATGTACTGGCCATGCTCAAACAACCAGAGCCGCCAAAAGGAATGAAAGACGCTTGGGATAAGTTGCCTATTTTTAAGCAAGTCTTAAACATGTCACCCAAAGTGCTTAAAAAAGCCGATTGCCAACAAGAACAAATCAGCAGTGATGATATCGATTTAGCCAACTACCCTATTCAAACCTGTTGGCCCGGCGATGCTGGCCCTTTGGTCACTTGGCCCTTAGTGGTAACCAAAGGCCCCAATAAAGATCGGCAAAATCTGGGTATTTACCGTATGCAAGTGATTGGTAAAAACCGTTTAATTATGCGTTGGCTTAGCCATCGTGGGGGTGCCTTAGATTTTCGTGAGTGGCAGCAACAAAATCCCGGCCAGCCCTACCCCGTTGCCGTTGCCTTGGGTGCTGATCCGGCAACCATCCTCGGTGCAGTGACCCCCGTACCTGATACTTTAAGTGAATATGCTTTTGCTGGTTTGTTGCGCGGTAGTAAAACGGAAGTCGTTAAATGTGTTGATAATGATCTACAAGTACCGGCCAGTGCTGAGATTATATTAGAAGGCTTTATTTATCCTGACGATATGGCCGATGAAGGCCCTTTCGGTGATCACACAGGTTATTACAATGAAGTTGACTCTTTTCCGGTGTTTACGGTTGAACGGATTACTCAGCGTAAAAAACCGATTTATCACAGTACCTATACCGGTAGACCACCCGATGAGCCTGCCATTTTAGGTGTTGCCCTTAACGAAGTCTTTGTACCGATTTTGCAAAAACAATTTCCCGAAATTGTCGATTTTTATTTACCGCCTGAGGGCTGCTCTTATCGCATGGCTATTGTCACTATGAAAAAACAATACCCTGGTCATGCTAAACGCGTGATGATGGGGGTGTGGTCTTTTCTGCGGCAGTTTATGTACACCAAGTTTGTGATTGTGTGCGACGACGATATTGATGCTCGCAATTGGGAAGATGTTATTTGGGCAATTACCACGAGAATGGACCCTACTCGCGATACCACTCTAATTGATAATACCCCCATCGATTATCTAGACTTCGCCTCCCCTGTTTCCGGCCTAGGTTCAAAAATGGGTTTAGATGCAACCAATAAATGGAAAGGCGAAACCGATAGAGAATGGGGTGAGCCCATTGAAATGGATAAAGCCGTTAAAGAAAAAATTGATGGATTGTGGGATGAGTTGGGGATTGATTTAAAAGAAGATTAAGTACAAATGTTATGCCTCAAAAAAATAAAAAAATAGATAAATACTTCAAGAGCCAAAAACGTAAAGCAAATATAGTTGCAGTTTTTGCTGTAGTGCCACTTCTAGCTTTTTTATTGTGGTTTGCTATGCCGCCTATGGGTGAAGTTAGTGAGTTAAGGGGAACAGTAAAAAACTTAACCGGGGTACCAACAGATATGGGTGATAAGCTTTATATGATGGTTGCTTTAGAAAACGGAGATGAAGTAAGGGTTTTTATTCCAAGAGTAACGTCATACAAAAAAGGTAGGGAAGTTAATCTTATTAAAATAAAACCTATTTCTTTTGGTCGAACAGTATATAAGCTTAAAAATTACGTCAATTGAAATGTAATAATTTAGTTTAGATTGAATAGAAACAGCGTAATACAACACAAATAAAGAGCCATCGTATTATTGATGACTCTTTATTTATGATTAGATTTTATAAAAAATCAAATAACCATAATGCCATCCGCTTCAACAATGGCTCCTTTTGGTAACTCTTTTACTCCGACGGCTGCACGCGCAGGGTAAGGTGCGTCAAAATACTCGGCCATCACTTCATTCACAGTAGCAAAGTTGCTTAAATCCGTTAAGAAAATATTCAATTTAACGATGTCAGCTAAACTACCGCCAGCTGCATCACAAACGGCACTTAAATTTTTAAACACTTGGTGTGCTTGAGCGGCAAAGTCGCCCTCGACTAATGTCATTGATGCAGGGTCTAAAGGGATTTGACCTGAAAGATAAACGGTATTATTAGTTTTAACCGCTTGTGAGTAAGTCCCAATGGCTTCAGGTGCCGCATCAGTTGAAATAATCGCTTTATTGGTCATATAAAAAATCGCTTTTGATTGTGTAAGTAAATAATTAATTAGGTGGTCAAAGCCTCAGCAGGCTGCTTTTTTTTCAATATTTCTGTGAGCACTTTTTTGGTCTCAGGAATATTAACAATGCGCATGTGCCCCACTTTGTCGACAGAGTGCAAGTTAATATTATCATTTTTTTCAGATAGTGTTTTGCTAAACTCATAGAGTGCAAACTTATCGCTCTTGCTATGAATAATATCAATTGAACTCTTAATTAAATTGATATCGCGCATACTATCATGGTTCCTGACCTCAATATTATAATCGTTTTCAATCGAGGTCACGATAGCTTCAAATAATTTGGGTGCTATGCCAATGCCTTTTACTCTGCTCTCTAATTCTTCATAAAAATTAAACAAAGGCGCAATTAAAAAGTGAGGAATATCTTTTTCTTTAAAAAAGTCTAATGCTGCGCTGGCACCCATAGAATGGCTTACAACTCCAGCAAGTGATTTGGTATTATAGAAATAATCGGCTAGGGATTTTAAACTATGAATAAAAAGAGGGTAGTTACATTCTCTGCCCCCGCTATGGCCATGTTTGTAGTGATCATAAGTGATCGCCCGATAGCCTTTTTTTGCTGTCTCACGCATAAGCTCAAAAAATTGTGAACCAGAACCAGACCAGCCATGAATAAATAAAATCGTTGGGCCCTTACCGATGGAGTAGGTCATCAGCTCGCCATAGTGTGTGGCAAGAGATTGGGCATTAATATCATCAGGGATATCTGCTGGCGCTCGTTTTTGAGGGCTGGTGAGCAGCTTCCGTACCCGCTTTTCAGCTCCAGCGGGGCGAAGATAATGATATGAGCCTGAAATAACACGGATCACGTGCTTTAAAATGGATGTATTGTTCTCTTTGAAATAAATTTTACTACTCATCGGTTAACCTCTTCCAAGTTCAGTTAGCCCAACAGTAATACTTAACCAGCTATTAATGGGTGATGTATTGATACCTATATGTTTAGTTGTTTTGCTGCTTCAATGGCAAAGTACGTTAAGATGCCGTCGGCACCCGCACGCTTAATGGCAGTTAACGATTCTAATATAACGCTGTCGCTTAGTAGGCCTTGCTGAATAGCAAACTGGTGCATACTGTACTCGCCACTGACCTGATATGCAAAAGTAGGCATTTTAAACTCATCTTTTACGCGCCTAACAATATCAAGATAAGGTAAAGCGGGCTTCACCATAATCATATCTGCGCCTTCGCTAATATCGAGTGCGACCTCGTGTAGCGCCTCATCGGTATTGGCTGGGTCCATTTGATAGGTCATTTTGTTGCCTTTACCCAATGCGCCTGTGGAGCCAACAGCGTCCCTAAATGGCCCGTAGTAAGCAGAACAATACTTTGCTGAGTAGGCCAAAATCTGGGTATTGATAAAGTCGTTGTTGTCTAAGGACGAACGTATAGAGCCCACTCGGCCATCCATCATATCCGAGGGTGCAATTACATCAGCACCGGCCTCTGCACAGGCAAGAGCCTGTTTCTCTAGGGCTTTTACCGTAATATCATTTAAAACGTAACCTTCGTCATCGATAATGCCATCTTGGCCATGGGTGGTATAAGGGTCGAGAGCGGCATCGGTAATAATGCCGAGTTCAGGTAAGGCCTCTTTGAGTGTGCGAACCGTACGGCATATTAAGCTGTCGGGGTTATAGGCCTCGCTACCATCCAGTGTTCTAACAGAGGCCTCCACATTGGGGAATAGAGCAATGGCCGGAATACCAAGATTAGCCGCCTGTTCGGCGACTTTGATGAGTTCATCAATGGAATAACGCTCTACACCAGGCATCGAATCGACAGCAATACGCTGTTTTTTGCCTTCCACCACAAACATAGGATAAATAAAATCAGCTGCGCTAAGCTGGGTCTCTCGCACTAATCGTCGAGAAAACTCCTGAAATCGATTGCGTCTGAGTCGAGTATTTGGGAACTGGCGTGACATAATTGGGCCTTTGCGTGTCTTTTTAGCTGTCTGTTTAGTTGTCTATGGCGATCTGAGTGTCTATTGTCACCTCAGTGGCTATAAAAGTGACTATAATAAAGCGCTCCAGTATAGCAAACCTGTATAGAGGATACCGCAGGCAAGGATACAGCCCTATAGGCCCCGCTGGCTTTAGTCACTACACATTAGTAACTACATTGTTGCAGAGCAGCATGATAGAATCACCCACTTTAAACGATAGGAATAGCTAGACTATGAAGGTAACAGTTTTTGGTATTGGTTACGTTGGCTTGGTACAGGCAGCTGTGCTATCTGATGTTGGTCATGAAGTTTACTGCGTCGATATTGATGAAAATAAAATCGAAAACCTCAAGAAAGGCATTATTCCCATTTATGAGCCCGGCCTAGAGCCCTTAGTTAAGTCGAATTATGAGGCTGGCCGCATTCATTTCACTACCGATGCGAAAGCGGGTGTTGAATTTGGCGATGTACAATTCATCGCTGTGGGTACTCCACCAGATGAAGATGGTTCGGCAGATTTAAAGTATGTTCTGGCTGTTGCGGAAACCATCGCGACCTATATGACCCGCGAAACCATCGTGATTGACAAGTCTACGGTACCTGTCGGTACAGCGGATAAGGTTCGAGCAAAAATTAAAGAGGTACTGGCGAATCGCAAGTCAGATCTCAACTTCCATGTCGTTTCTAACCCTGAATTCTTAAAAGAAGGTGCTGCCGTCAGCGATTGTATGCGTCCTGATCGGATTGTCATTGGTGCTGAAAGTGACGATGTTCAAGAAACTATGCGTGAGCTTTACGAACCGTTTAACCGTAATCACGACCGTATTATTTTTATGGATACTCGCAGTGCAGAGTTAACCAAATATGCGGCTAACTGTATGCTCGCAACTAAAATTAGTTTTATGAATGAAATGTCTAACCTCGCTGAGAAATTGGGTGCAGATATTGAAATGGTGCGCCAAGGTATTGGTTCTGATGAGCGTATCGGTTATCACTTTATTTACCCCGGTTGTGGTTATGGCGGCTCTTGTTTCCCTAAAGATGTTCAAGCTTTAGTAAAAACATCAGAGCAAATCGGTTACGACTCGCATATTTTACAAGCAGTTGAAACCGTCAATAATGCGCAAAAGAAAAAATTATTCAGTTATATGCAAAAACACTTTCATGGTGATCTTAAAGGTAAAACTTTCGCTGTTTGGGGTTTATCATTTAAACCTAAAACCGATGATATGCGAGAAGCCTCTAGCCGTGACTTAATGGAAGCGCTATGGGAAGCGGGTGCTAAAGTACAAGCTTATGACCCAGAGGCTATGGAAGAGTGTCAGCGTATCTATGGTTCACGTGACGATTTATTATTAGTTGGTACCAAAGAAGCGGCTCTGAAAGGGGTCGATGGTTTAGCTGTTTGTACCGAATGGCAGAATTTTAAAGCGCCTGACTTCGATTTGATTCAAGCAGAAATTCCTAATACGGTTATCTTTGATGGCCGTAATTTGTATAACCCAGATCGTTTAGAAGAGAAGGGTATTGCTTATTATGCGATCGGCCGTGGCCGTTCAGTTGAGAGTGAATTTTAATTATTCTCTTCAATACTGACGTTAAAAAGAGCAGAGCTTGTAGTAAAAAACAGCAAGGTTCCTTAATCTTGTTTGATGTAAGAGGTGGCTTCTAGCTGTCTTTTATAAGCTTGTTTTTTGCTTTCTTTTGGTGACATAAATAAATCATCTCCTAAATTATGCAAATCAAGTAAGCGTCGTTCTAAATCATATTGCGTTTCAATAGTGCCATCATGTTGAATATGTAATACCTCAATATTATTTCTATTTGAACCTTCTTCATTCATCACGCGATGCTCTAAAAAATAAGCAATTAACAAACTACGATGGCATGTCGCAGGGTCTTTTTCTGCGCACATCAATGCAATCGAATATGTTTTGCTCAAGCCAAGTTCTATGCGTTCAATACCTACTTTGAAAAGTTCAGATTTCATCAAACGATCAAACTGTACCTGCCCACATTCATTGTAGTGATCATCATTTTTAGAACGCGGGCCTAATTCCTCGCCTAGGTATACATAACGAATATTGGCTTGTTTCAGTGATTGAGCAATGGCTTCGCGGTGGTAGTCGTGGAACACCTTGCTATAAGGCACTGAGCGTACATCCGCTACCACATCTATTTTATAGTGCTTTAGTTGTTCAATGAAAACATTCAGAGATTTAGTGGCGTAACCAATGGTGTAGAGCTGCATGAATTTGATGTTTCTGTTAAGTTAATATTTAAAAATTATTAAGCTATACGATTATAAATGGTTTCTAATTTTTTACCTTTATTCTCGTTTATTTGCTTTACATATTGGATGCGGCCCAACAGATAATCTTTGTAGTAAGGGTGCCCAGTGTGATTTTGGCTAGCGATTCCATGGTGAAGGCAGTTCGTTAGTATCGCTTTTAATTCATCGTAATACCGTCTATCGATATTTACTTTTTCATTAACAATAATACCCGTAATTTGCTGTTTTTGATGAGCCTTAATGTGCCGAGATTTACGATGATTAAGCTCAAAGCCTTCATCTAAGCAAATAGAACCTACTAAAGGTTCTAGAAACTCCCAATTTCGATCCTTATCGCCAGAAAAAGCAAGGTCGTCGGCATAGCGAGAATAGCTTAAGCCTAATTTTTTGGCTAAGCCGTACAATCTTTTATCTAACTTATATAAAACAGCATTAGATAAAGCGGGTGAAGTGGGTGCGCCTTGTGGTAAATGTGCTTGTTTTAAGCGCTCTAACTGCGTTTTATCTAGTTTTTTGAGTAAAGGTTGATCGATATAACTACGGTGAGTGCACAAGCCGGATAAATATTTTGTAATAGTCGGGGAGTAACCTAAGTCACGAAAGACACGGTAAACTTGATGCCATTGTATGGAATGAAAATAATGAACTAAGTCGAATAAAAAAAGATGCTGCTTGTTAGTATGCAGGCGCGCGTTAGAAAGGCAGTTTCTATTTTCTACAAAACCATGGGCTGCATGGTGCACTTGTGTATAAGAAAGAATATCATCTAAAATTTTTCTCTGAATCCCTTTTAGTAAAGTCTTAGGTGATTCAATTAACCGAAGGCTGCCAGTGCGTTTTTTAATAGTATGGTAGTGGTAGTGAAGTAAATGCTGAGGGGTGCTAGAACTATAACGTTTTAAATCAACAAACCACTCGAGTTGCTTGTCAGAAACATTTAACCACGTCGATAAATCATTGAGAGTATCTAATAAAGGTAAAGAAGGATGAATGAGCACAGACTGCTCGACTGTTTGCAAATTAATACTATTCACACATGGCGGGGTACTATTAAGAAACCAGTTTGAAACGACTTTGCTTTTTATTAAGTTGTCTGTAAGTACTTTGTGTGTGGGTTTTAAGCTGTGCTTTAGTAATAACTCATTAATGAGCTTGTCGCAATCATCAGGTAAGTCGTTCACTACCTCAATACAAGTCGCGAGTAAGGTGGCAAAGTGCCAGTCAGCACCTTGTAACCAGTTGGCTAACTGCCGACAAAAATAATACCGTGAAGAGGGGTAGTTAGCTGACATAAACCATCCATCATGTCATTTAAGAAAAAAGAGGCATCCAACCCATCAGCAGCACGAACTGTCTTACATGAAGTGTAATACCGTTCTTGCAGAGTAAAGCCTAAAACACAATACCTTGGGGTAACCCCAAAGCCTCGCAGTTAAGCTCTTGGTAAACCAAAAGTTAAACCACAAGAATAGCTTGGACGCCTCCCTGCACATTAATAACCCTCGGGTCATAAGTCAAATGAATATAGATTTAGTGATAGACGGACATAGGCTTAATAATCGAAGCGGTGAAGGGGGGCTCGAATTAATAGAGCGGTTCGATGTAGTCCACCACATTCAAAAAGAGCGAGAGTTTCAATTACTCACATGACATATAAAAAGAGAATGGTGCCCGGAGGCGGATTAGTTTGTAGGAGCAAACTAAGATAGCTCTGCTGCCCCAAAGGGGT
>JBOEGR010000029.1:0-10256 GCA_050633525.1 Cellvibrionaceae bacterium | reverse complement strand
AATGCAGGAGCAATTTTCTGCCAAAACGTCTGGAACGTTTTGATCTGCGAATGCACCCGCAGGGCAAAAGCCATGGACGGCTTTTGGATAATTCCCCCACCACGAAATACGAAACCTCAACTTTTATCAGTTGAGGTTTTTTATTACCTGGAACATGGAGCTTGAACTCAATTCGTGGAGTTTGCTAAGTGAACCCAATCAATTTCAGTCCTTATTTACGAGCGTTGATACTGCCCTTAATTTGTAATGGCCAGCAAGAACGCCTACTAAGCAGCTTTAACAGGGGCCTTAAGCTGCAACCACCCTTGCTCACTCAATCGTTGCCAAGCAGCAACAATGTGTGCGGGCTTCATTTCTGCTTTACGAGGGCTCCACTCATGAACTTTATCTATTATTTGCTCTATGCTGAGGCTGCCCAAATCTTCCGCTTCTTGCGTAGCAACCCAGTGAACAGTGGACAAAAGCTCCATTCCGTTTTGAGATTCAAAGCCTTCAATAAGTTGCGCCACTCGATCAAAGCGTTGTTTAGTTTCTGTATACTCCGCTAAGTAGTTTTGCGCTTCACTGGCTGCATCACCTTCAAGCTCAATAGGAGTGTCGGGCTTGTTTAAGCCATCTGCAAAGCCACTAATAAAATGGCCCTCCATGCGATTTAGCACATGGCGCAATACATCCGCATAGGGTCCATACACATGTTTTTGAAAGGTAACCTGATTTAATGGCTCGCCAGCGGCCGTCAGAAAATACACCAGTTTCTGCACCTCTAGCAAAGACAGTGTGTATACAAACCCAGTGGAAACGTATTGCTCAATAAGCCCAATCACTGCAGCGCGGCCAGCGGTCATACTCGGGCGCCCCGTATTGTTTACCATTGCAGCGGCCTGTGGTGCATTTTGCGGCGGGTAAATACGCCAATCCACGTCAGGCATATCTGCCACTGCAGACTGAATGAGTTGATCCACCTCGGCCCAATTTAAGCCTCCTAAGCCACTGCCAAGAGGCGGGATGGCGATTGATGTCAACGCCAGGCGCTTAACCTCCTGTTTAAGGTGCTTTAAACCAAGCTCTATGTATTCGAGCTTAGAATTGGCCTTCCAATGAGCCTTGGTAGGAAAGTTAATGATGTAATACGGCGGGTTAAGAGAATCCATCGAAACGGTCAGTACCCTGCCCGTCACTACGGCTTTATCGTCGCAAGCGCGCTTGTAAGCCTTAAAGTTTTCAGGGAAGGCTTTTTTAAACTGCAATGCCAAACCTTTACCCATTACCCCTACAGTATTTACCGTATTGATAATGGCATCGGCTTGATCGTGTAGTATATTGCCTTGATGGTAGCTGATCATCGGGTTCTCATATGTTCAATAATCTACAAATATTTAGGCTTAATAATACCAGCTAGGCTGGACTTCTAGAGCAGGTTTGTGAGCGCTAGCAGCTAGAATTTGAGTCACACTGGTTGCTATCTCTGGTGTTTGAACACCTATTCGGGTGATAGTGTGCCACTTTACATGCTCAAAGGCCAAAAATTCTGCCTGCTTCTCTTCCTTCATATCTACCCAGTTACACTCAGTACTAATATGCTGTATATCCAATTCGCCAAGGCGGTTAAAGTCGTCTATTTGCTCGGCGTAGTCCAAATCCGCGTGAATATCGGTAAAAAAACAATGGGGATTGCTTGCACGTACTGTATCTACCTCACTCAATAAATGCACTATCTGCCCCTGCCCTCCATTATAATCTTGGTGCCCCTTATGAATAACGAACAACATCACCGACCGAGGGCAAAAATTAAACGGCACATAATCCCCAATACTCCCACCCACCGCAACGTTTACAGGACGCCTTAAACGACGTTGCTTAATATGGCTATAGCCAATATTTTGATTCACTAATCCCCGCTCGATACGCTTGGCGTCCGACCACAAGCAACCTTCTGCAATAATGCTGGCAAGGTTATCGATATGGGTGATATGGCTTATGCTTGTCATATTATTTTACGGTGACTTGGCCGTTCATTAGCATGGGGAGGAGCCAGTCTCTCAATTCGATCAGCTTTTGATTTTCATTTTTTATAATATCTATTCTGTCATATATTGGTGCCACTTTATCAACATAAAATTTCTTCAATGCTATGTCTGGGTTTGCAAATTTTGCCTCTCGAAACGACTCCTTTTTGAAAAACTCTCTTGCACTACCTGATGACGTAGACAATTGTTCGACAACAATTATTTTAAGTAGCTGGTTGGTGAAGTGCTGCACTGAAAATCTAGAACGAAAACACCACATATTTTGATTTTGCAAGGCTGGTAGAATATTAGAATTCACAATAACGTTCTTTCCTACACTAGCGCCTACCATTACAAGTAGAAAATCAAATTTTGACAAATGATACCTATCAAAAGACTTAGCATCTTCGGTGCTAATATAGACCATATCACCATACTCGACTGAACCACTTTTAAAATTTTTAGTTCTCACTATTGTATAACCATCATCTGTATAAGATTCACTTTTAAAGGCATAACCATTCCTAACACTACACTCTTCATCAACACTCCCGCTCTTCCACCCTTCAGGAATCTCACGCTTCAACGCGTCGTTGTAAACCATTTTCCCACCCGAGGATTTGTAGGGTTTGCCGTTGGCATCGGGGAAGTCGAATTGTACAAACCAATAATCGTAGATGAGCTTGGCCATGGCTTCTAGCTCGGTATTGATTTTGTTGTTTAGTTCGATTTTTTGATTTAACAGATATAGGTAGTCACCAATATTTTTTTGCTCTTTGTATTCAGGTAGCAGCAAATCAAGATATGAAAAAATCTGCTCGTTCAAACTAGCCCTCAACGTCATGATGGCGTTGTTACTCATTGTTTTTCTGAATAGTTTACTTCTCAGATAGAACGCCATGAATTTGTGGTAGCTAATATCGGTTTGCTTAGGTCTTAGTCGTTTTAAGAACCCACTGTAAGTTGCATTGGGTATGTTTTTTATTGAAACACAGCTCATGCCTAACTCATCAAGTGTTTCACTCGTTCGTGTTAAGAAAATATCGCCTTTGTTAATTGAATAAATTTTTCTTTCCTTTTCGGATGTATCCATCAAATCAGGTAATGTCTCAGGTAAAAACTGGTTATTAAATACTGTACTGAAAGAGGCGAATGGAAAACCGTGTCCTGCCTGTTCTGGCTTGGAAGATATACCTGAACTCATATCGTAGAGTTCGCTAAACTTGTATGTTGTTAGTTTACTCATATTTCAAACCCTTTAAACCGCTCTTTATTTTTATCTCTAAATCACTCGACTGAGAAAACAGGTTATCTAAGGTTGATTGAAATTGGGTCAGTCTAGATGCGAACTCTTCCTGTGAAATATCCGTATACTCAATTTTAACCTCAAAATACTGCCCCGCACTTAAGGAGTAGTTCTTCGCAGCTATATCGTCATAGTCAACCACCACAGAAAAATCATCTACCGCTTCTTTGCTGTTAAAGGTATTAATAATCTGATCTTCTTCATCATGACTTAATACCGTTTTTTGATTTTTACCTTCTTTTACCGTTGTACCTAGATTGGAGGCATCAATTAATACTACGTCTTCGGTGTTAGTTTTATCGATAAACAAGATAGACACGTTGGTGCCCGTATTAGCGAAGATGTTAGAGGGCATACTGACGACACCGGCTAGCATTTTTTCATCCACCAGTTTTTGACGAATTTTTTTATCGATGCCGCTTTGGGCGGTAATAAAACCGGTGGGCACAACCACCGCGGCTTTGCCTTTGGCTTTAAGGGAATAGATAATGTGCTGTAGGAACATTAAATAGATCGCCATGGACTCTTTCTTTTTGGCGGGTATTTTGGGTACGCCAGCAAAGAAGCGGTCGTGGTTTTCTTTGCTTTCTAAGTCTGCACTGTAGTCGGAAAAATCGAGTTTGAAGGGTGGATTGGATACCACATAGTCAAACTGCTCCAGGGCTCCATTGTCTTGCTTATGGTAAGGGTCGAGTATGGTGTTGCCCTTAATGATGTTATGTATGGAGTGAACCAAGTCATTTAAGATTAAATTTAGGCGCAGTAGGCTAGATGATTTTTGCGAGATGTCTTGCGAGTAGAGTGTGCACTTGTCTTCGCCGATTTCGTGGGCGAGATTCATTAATAAAGTACCCGAACCGGCTGAGGGATCATAACAGGTCACATTTTGGACTTTTTTTCCTTTCTTTTTGGGTACTAAACAACGCGCCATGATTTTTGCGACGGCGTGGGGGGTAAAGTACTCAGCATATTTGCCACCACTGTTGGTGTTGTAGTCTTTAATAAGGTATTCAAAGATGGTGGCATAAAAGTCGAATTTCTCAGTGAAAATATGTTCAAAGCTAAAACCGGTTAGTTTGTTGACGATTGCCTTACAAAAGTCATCGCGTTTGTCAGTCACGTATTTACTAAGATTTTCAAACAGGACTATTTTTTCGCCACCATCGGTTAATACCGAAAAAATATCGCTATTATCGCGAGCCACTCCTAGTAGGGTAGTATCGAATATATCGGCAAAATTGGCTTCGTTTTGTTTGGCGAATAAGGTGCTAATAAAATGGTCTGAGTTAATGCGGGCGGTGCTTTCGCTTAGCTGCATCATCAGCATTTCATATTCATCTTCACTGAGTGCTTTTAGTGCATCCTCCCAATTTTCGGCACTGGCGATATTGCTGTTGATTTGTTTTATTTCATATACAAATTTGTCATTAAGGAATTTATATAAAAACACCTGTGTGATAATTTTAAATTCGTTACCGTCGTTACCTAGTCCATAATTAGCGCAGACGCTTTTTAGGTCATCGATAAGAGTTTTTGTTTGTTGTTCAAATTGCTGTGTGGTGGCCATGGTTTGCTGCTATCTAATTACTGATTAAAAGGAGGTTGTGCTTAATAAGCGGGTGTGTAGCCGTAATATTCATTCATATACTCTTTAACGAGTAGTGTATTGATGCGCTTAGTGGTAGTGGCATCGATATTAATATGGTGCTTGGTTTTTATTTGGTCAATTACTAGGCGCATCACTTTTTTCTCGACGAAGCTTTCGTTGTCGAGCATTTTAGCATTTTGTTGTATTTCATTATCGACAGCTATTTTTAAACCTTGTAAAGCTGTAAAGAGCTTGCTTTCGCTGTCGGTTAGCGGGTCTTTTTCTGTTAGGCGCTTATGTAAACGAGCGTATTTTTCATCGTTATCGTATTTGGCACGTAACAATTGATTTTTGCGCTCTAATTCTTTCGCTTGGTTGTATATTTCGTTTAAGGCTTTTATGTTACTGTCCATTTGCTCTTTACTGACTTCGCTAAGATTTTTCTTTTTAAATAGGCGTTCAAGCTCTTCTTTAAGGGATATAAACTCTGGGTCTTTTGGGTCAAAGTTATCACCCAAGTTTTCGCGGGCTTTTTGTAGGATGTTTTTTAACTCATCGGCTAAGATCATCTCTTCTTCTTTGAGCTTAGTAAAGGCGAATACTACATCTTCTAGAGCAACATTAAGCAGGTTGGAGGTATCCACATTACTTTCTAGTGTTTCTTTGGTATTGATCAATGCTAGGCGATTATTGGCTTCTCTAGATAAAACGGTGATCGTCTTAAAATCAAGTTTTTCAAGTAGTTCGTACTCGCCCGACAAACGTATTAGATTGTAGAGGCTTTTGGCATTATTTAACGCGCGGGTGATTTTTAACATTTCCCCACGGGTATTAATTTGCGTGATTTGTTCAGAGAACACTTCGGCATTGATGGTATCGAAGGGAAATAAGGCATCTTTGATCTCTTCTATTTCCTTTAGCACTTCGTCTTGTGACTTGAACAGCTTACTGTAGTGCTCTATTTCATCGCCTAGCTCGGACTGTAATTCTTTAAAGTACTCTGTATTGGTTTTTTCAAACTCACTTTCTATATCGGCAAAATCTACCACATAGCCATAACTAAAATTGTTATAGGTACGATTAACGCGGGTTAATGTTTGTAATAAGTTGTGAGATTTAATCACTCGCCCTATGTAGAGCTTTTTAAGGCGTGATGCATCAAAACCGGTTAAGAGCATATTAAATACAAATAGAAAGTCTATTTTACCTTCTTTAAATTCTTCGACTTTTTTCTTTTGCTCTTCTTTGGTGTCAACGTCATGCAATATTAAGGCAGCAGTTGTGACTTGGCTACTGGATTTTTTCTTAGCGTTGTAACTTGCTTGGGGTTCGGCTGCCATTAGATAAGGTGTTTCTGGCTCGGCTAACTCTATTTTTTGCGCAAACTGTGCTTGAAAGATGTTGTACATCATTTTGGCTTGATCAGAAGAGTCGCAGACCACCATACCGCCTATCGTGCTGTCATTCATGGTTATACGCGCTTGTTCAAAGTCTTTTACGATGTAATCCAGCATAGGCTCGACAAATTTTTCGTGAGCGTAGACCTGCTTTTTATCGGCGTTACCTTTTAGAATCTCTATCTCTTCTAGTGTTTTTTGTAAATTAAGTTTATAGCTTGTTTCAATATCTTCACGAATTAAACGTAAGGTGTAGCCATCTTTGATAGAGGCGTTGTAATAGTATTTGTGGATGTAATCGCCAAACAATAGCTTCGAATTGTATTCATCCCCCAGTAATGGCGTACCCGTCAGACCGATTTTTATGGCATTGCGATCAGCCTGCTCTAGGTTAGCTAAAAAGCTCCCTTTGGGATTATAGCTACGGTGAACTTCATCTAAAAAGAATACTCGCTGAATATTAAGATTGTAATCCACGCTTTTAATAACGTCGGGGTCATCTTCAAACTTTTGAATGTTAACAACGGTGATTTCAGCTTTACCGCTATTGTTGTGAATGGCTGCGGTTTGCTTAATATCTCTGGCAAAGGCGTCTCGCGAATCTATTTTATGGACAACCAACCCACGCGCTACAAATTCTCGGCTTGCCTGAATAAGTAAATCAATTCTATCGACAATAAAATAAAACTTGGCAATAACCTTTTTCTGCTGAAAGTAGTTAGATAGATATTTTACGTTATAGTATGCCAGCGCTGTTTTACCACTGCCTTGGGTATGCCAGATAATGCCTTTTTTAACGCCTTCTTCTAGTTTTTGCTCTATTGCTTTAGTCGCAAACATTTGCGGGTAACGCATAATGTGCTTTTGCAAGCCTGTACGCTCTTTTACATAGGCTAGGCCGAATTCTAGCAAAAACGCGAGACGGTCACGCTGAAACAATGAGGTGCATATACGGTTTGTGGGAGTATTAAGGCTTTTGTTTTTATCGAATTCAGGGGATTGCTTAATACTCTGTAAATTGTTGTCTTTGAGTATAAAGGTTTCATCATCATCGCTAATGGTTGCTAACAATGACTTTAGATCAAAGTCATGCTCTTCACGGAAGTAGTTAAAACTAGGTTTTTTATAGGATGCGGTTGCGTAAAATGCCCCTTCGATTGGCAGAGCTGAACTATCGTTATACTTCATGTTGTTGGAGAACACCATGAGTTGAGTCATATTGACAAAATGGCGGAATTTTTTATTCTGAAAGCGCGTTTGTATGCGCTTATGCTCTGCTAGTACACCGTCTTTATTATTGGGCTTTTTAACTTCAATAAAAACCAGAGGTAAGCCATTAATAAGGAGTGTAATATCTGGGCGAAACTCTTCGTCGTCTTTTTTATATGTAAGCTCTGTAACGACATTGAAGGTATTGTTATCGAAATTTTCTAAGTCAATTAAACGTGTACCCGACTTATCAATCAATTTTTCATAGAAGGCTTTGCCTAGGTCTTCATTTTCTAGGGTTAGTGATATATCAGCTAAAAACTGTTGAGTTTCAAGATCGTTGAGTGCAGGATTAAGACGCTTGATGCTACTTAAAAAAACATTGGTAAAGATATTGGTCGTTTCGTCCCAAGTGACTTTAGGGTCTTTCAGAGATAGATATTCATACCCCAAGCGCATTAAATGCAAAATAGTGGGTATTTTAACCCGTGAATCTTCATTAAATGCCATCGTGGAAAAAGCTCCCTGAATACAATCAGTATCTTATTAGTACAATATTAGAGGGAGTATGAGATTACAGGAAGTGAGCTATGATTTACAGATTAGGGGACGATTTAAAGAGCTTTGGCGCCTAATTACCGCAAATCTAAATATAATTCTCATGGCAACCGATTGATAAAAACCAAGGCAAAATGAAAATCAAACCAGCAGGCACACTGCTGTTAAAAGTGTTTGCAGAAATACGTACAGCTTGTTAACCGGTTCTCATTCCTAATAAAAAGTAGCCCATACGCTTATTTTACATACAGAAATGGCGCCTTATTCAACATGGCAGAGTGTTAGTTTGATACTGTTCATTGTATAGTCGGCTTGGTTCTAATAGGTATATTGAACAGACATAACAACATACGCAAAGGACAAAGAGGATTGCATACTATGTCATCATTTTTATTTATTGAAGGCGTCACAGGCGAAGCATCAGACCCAAGCTACCAAGGCTGGATGGACATTATGAAATGGGGATGGGATGTAAGTCGCAACATCACTTCCAGCACATCTACCCAAGGTGACCGCGAAAGCTCCAATGCCACGATTGGCGATTTAAAAATCCATCGTTTGATGGATAAAGCAACGCCTAATCTATTTATCCAAGCCGCTTGTGGTCGCGGTAAAGAAATCAAACTAGTCCAAACTAAAACTGGTACCGGTAATGGCACGGATACCTTTATTGAATATACCCTCAAAAATGCTCTTATTAGTCAATATGATGTGCTTGCTATTGATGAAGGGGTTCGACCTCGTGAAGAAATCACCATTAGCTTTGTCGATATAGAGGTGAAATATACCCCTTATGACGAAGACGGTAATGCAGAAGCTCCCATTGCCGTTGGTTTTAATACTGCCACTAACACCAAAAAATAATTGATTAAGGAGAAATCATTATGTCTGCACAAGCACAAGCCGCACCCACCCAAGCACTTGACCTGTCACTGGTTGAACCCGCCGATATTATTTTAACTACCTCAGACACCATGACCTCAGGTGGTATACGCGGTATAACATGCGGCCCTTTTAGCCATGCAATATTGGCTTTAAAGAATGGAGATTGTATTGAAGCAACCCCAAAGTCAGGTGTACAAATACGCTCTCTACCATTTGCACTTAGAAAAGCTAGCCATGCTGTTTTATATCGTCATAAGACAATGACAACAGAGTATGCGGCATGGGTATGCCACTACGCCAAAGAACAGAAAGGTAAAGGCTACGATAAGTTTGGCGCCATTCGCTCAGCGGCTTCAACGGGTTGTGGTGGCGCCTATCAAGCGACAAAAATTGGTTACATGGTTGAGCTAATCCACGAAACCACGCAAAAACGTGAGCATAACAACACGTTTTTCTGTAGTGAGTTAATTGCCTCGGCTTTTGAGAAAGCGCTCATCCCATTACTAAACAAAATACCTTCCCACGCCATGACACCGACTGCCATCGCCACTAGTAATAAACTCAAGTTAGTTAAGGAGTTAATCACCTCATGATGGCCATTGTTAACCGTCTAGGTTCTGCTCTGTGGTTTAGCTTGTTAATTGCTACAGGCTGTTCTGCAGATTTACCGCAAGCAGCACCTACTGATCAGATAATCAAAGGGCCATTCACGATTACGGCTGAATGGCAAACAATTACATTTGATGAGCCTTTGAATACAATTCCACACATACAATTTTTAGAACTATTGCTTGATAAAGCATTATATGAGCCTGTAGAAAACATGAAGGAAGACGAATTCCATATTATCAGCTCAGGCTATAAAAAAATTGGCGAAAATCAACCTGTCAAAGTAGCAATAATACTTGTAGACAATGAAGGTAAAGAATTTCGTACATTACTTGGCGGTAGTGGCTTTAGGCAAACAGAATTAGGGGTGTATAACAATTTATCTTATGGAACGAATGCTGACAAAGGTAAATTTATTTACCCTAAAAACACCAAATTCACGGCTCTAAGAATTAAAGCAAATGAAAAAATACGTATTGAACACTTAGCTTGGTATGCACCTTATTACTATCAGTCACCCAATGACACATGGAAAGATGTCAAACAATCAGAAATTGTCTTATTCAATTAGTTTAAATGTGTCTGAGTCCCCCAGAACGAGTTGAACATTCTCGTGCTGGCGGTTCGAGAGTAAACACAACACCCTCCCTTACCATAGCACCAGTAACAAGCTTAAACTAGTCAAGGAGTTAATCACT
>JBOEGR010000028.1:0-74296 GCA_050633525.1 Cellvibrionaceae bacterium | reverse complement strand
TTCCAGCATAGGCCTCTACTCGGGCTTTTAACTTTTGCCCTGGGCGAAAGGTAACGACTCGTCTTGCTGAGATCGGTATTTCTTCACCCGTTTTAGGATTGCGTCCGGGACGTTGCTTCTTGTCCCTTAAGTCGAAGTTTCCAAAGCCGGAGAGCTTCACTTGCTCATTGTGCTCCAGAGAACCTCGTATTTCTTCAAAAAATAGCTCAACCAGCTCTTTAGCTTCGCGCTTGTTTAAACCAAGGTCTTCGTATAGCTTTTCAGCCAACTCTGCCTTTGTTAATGCATCTGACACGAGATACCCTCTTGTTATTGGTCGTTTTTATTTGTCGACAGCTTTAATTCAGAACCTTCCCTTTCTACAAGAAGGTTCCCATTAATGACCAAATAGGAGAGTAATCGTTAAATTAAACGATTATCAGCGCAATTCGGCGTTAAAGCTGCTTTTTAGCGACGCAACGACATTGTCGTAAGCGGTGGTTATTTCGTCATCGGTAAGAGTGCGGGAAAGATCCTGAAAGGTCAAGCCCAAAGCAACACTTTTTCTATGCGAATCAATACCTTTGCCCACATACACGTCAAACACCTTTAAGTTTGTTAACAAGGCCCCCGCCGCTTCTTTTACTGTAGACTCAAGCTCAGAAACTGCCAGTGTCTGGTCCACAATAACGGCTAAATCGCGTCTAACCTCGGGGAAACGTGATAATGGTTCAAAACTAGGTAACTGTGCATCATCGAGGGCAGATTGCTCTATTTCGAATAGATAAACAGCTTGATTAATATCGAGAGACTTCTGAATTTGGGGATGTAGTGCCCCCAGATACCCCACAACTCGACCATTTAAGCTAATATCTGCCGCTTGCCCAGGGTGTAATGCAGGGTGCGGGGCAGCAGAAAAAGTAAAGTCGTTTTGTGCTGTCAGTTTTAGCAAGGCTTCAACGTCACCTTTAATATCATAAAAGTCGACTGGCTCAGCTTTTTCTATCCAACTTTCCGGTTGGCGTTGGCCATAAATAAGGCCTGCTACCATGATTTGCTGCAAAGGCTTGTCTGTCGGGTTTTGTGGTGATTGTGCCGGTAGAAAGCGTAAGCCTGTCTCGAATAGGCGTACTCGTGATTGTTGGCGATTGACGTTGTGAACCAATGCGCCTAATAAACCTTGCCATAAGGATGTTCGCATAACACCCATATCACTACTAATTGGGTTTTGTAGCTGTATTGGTTGGGTGCTTGGGTCTAGCAGTTGCTGTAATTTAAAATCAACAAAGCTATAACATACTGCTTCTTGGTAGCCCCTAGCTATTAACTCCGACTGTACAGCACCAAGACCAATTAACGACTCTTGATGCATGGGTAAATCCATCGCCATAGTCAAACTAGTTGTGGGCAAACGATTATAGCCGTACACACGGGCGAGCTCTTCTAGGAGGTCGGCTTCGATATTAATATCGAAGCGGTAGCTTGGGACCGCCAAAGTCCAAGAGTGCTCATCTTGGCTAACTAAATTCAAACCAAGGCGAGTTAAAATATCGAGCACTTCATCATCAGCCATTTCAAAACCGAGACCTAAGAAGATACGTTCGCGGCGTAACTCGACGGTTCTCTCATTTAAGATAGCGTGTTCGGCTTCTGCTACGCTAACAGGGCCAGGTTGACCACCTGCCACATCAATGATTAAACGTGTTGCACGCTCAATGGCCTGCTCTTGTAACTTATAATCAACACCACGCTCAAAACGGTGAGACGAGTCTGTATGCAAACCAAAGGCACGAGCACGCCCAGCAATAGAGGTTGGCACAAAGAAGGCGCTCTCTAAAAAAATATCTTTTGTCGTGTCGCTCACCGCGCTTGCGCTACCACCCATCACACCGGCCATGGCTAAAGCTTTTTGCTTATCGGCAATGACCAGTACATTGTCGTTTAATTCTACGGACTGATCATTCAACAGAGATAAAGCCTCTTTATCTTGCGCGCGCCTGACAACGATCCCCTCCTCTAAAGTGGCGAGGTCAAAAGCATGCATCGGTTGACCCAACTCCAGCAAAACATAATTGGTGGTATCAATAGCGATATCTTTAGAACCAATACCCGCTCGACGCAAACGCTCTTGCATCCATAGAGGTGTCGGTAAGGATAAATCCACTCCACGAATAATTCGCCCAGCATAGCGAGGACAATCCTTGGGGCTTTCTAAAGTAATTGATAAGGTGTCCTCGATTACTGAGGGCACTGCAGGGATATCTGGCGAAGAAACAGATAATCGATTCAATACAGCAACTTCACGAGCCACTCCCTTGAGTGACAAACAATCGCTACGATTTGGAGTAAGATCGACTTCAATACAGTTATCATTTAATTGTAGGTATTCACGGAGGTCAGTCCCTACTGGCGCATCATTTGCCAACTCCCAAAGACCATCATCGTCACTACCTAACTGTAACTCTGTTTGCGCACACAGCATGCCAAATGATTCAACGCCACGCAATTTGGCTTTCTTAATTTTAAAATCACCGGGCAATACAGCGCCAACTGTTGCAAAAGGAATTTTAATACCGACGCGCGCATTGGGCGCACCGCAAACCACTTGGAAAATTTCTCCGTTAGCACCAGCCACTTGGCACACGCGTAATTTATCAGCGTCTTGGTGTTGCTCAGCAAATAAAATTTCGCCTACGATGACGCCACTAAAATCGGCGGCAACCGGTTCAATACCGTCCACCTCTAAACCCGCCATTGTCATTTGCTCTGAGAGTTCTGCTGTATTGAGCTCTGGATTCACCCATTCTCTTAACCAGGATTCACTTATTTTCATGATAACCTTTACTAATTTTTATAAATAAATAGGCCTTTTAAAAGGCATTTAATAATTTTTTTATATCAAATAATTAAAACTGTTCTAAAAATTTCAAATCATTTTCAAAAAATAATCGAAGGTCATTCACGCCATAACGCAACATGGCTAAACGCTCTACACCCATACCGAAGGCAAAACCACTGTAGGTTTCCGTATCGATACCGCTGGCTTCAAATACATTTGGGTGCACCATGCCGCAACCCATGACTTCCAACCAACCAGTATGACTACAAACTCGACAACCATCACCGCCACAATTTGTACACTGAATATCGACTTCAGCAGAAGGCTCTGTAAAAGGAAAATAAGACGGACGGAAACGAACCGGCACATCAGCCTCAAAAAAACTTTTCAAGAACTGATCAACTGTACCTTTTAAATCAGCAAAACTGATATTGGTATCAATCACTAAACCTTCCACTTGATGGAACATCGGCGTATGCGTTAAATCCGAATCACAACGATATACACGGCCTGGGCAAACAACACGAATAGGCGGACCTTCGGCTTTCATTGCGCTTTCCATGACACGGACTTGCACGGGCGAGGTATGCGTTCGTAGTACGTATTCTGCGTCTAGCTCACTCGACTCCTTTACGAAACCCATACTGGTTTTATCGATATAAAAAGTGTCATGCATTGCACGCGCAGGATGATGTGAAGGAATATTGAGGGCTTCAAAATTGTGATAATCGTCTTCTACTTCTGGGCCTTTCTCGACCTTGTACCCAACTGAGCTAAAAATAGCTTCAATTCGCGCCAATGTTTTTGTAACAGGGTGTAAACCGCCACGGCTTGCGTTGCGACCTTCAAGAGTCACGTCAATTTTTTCGGACGCTAATTTGGCATCTATACTGGCCTGCTCAAGACTATTTTTTTTCTGAGCAATAGCCTCTTGTACTTGCTGTTTGGCTTCGTTAATTTTTGCACCCGCTGCTGGGCGCTCTTCATTGGATAACTGGCCTAAGGTTTTTAATAACGCAGTTATCTGGCCTTTTTTGCCAAGGTAATCAACACGAACTTGGTCAAGCACCGAAAGTTCACTGGCATTATCAACAAGACTTAACGCTTCATCAGTTAGCGTTTTTAAATTTTCCATTGTCATTATCTCTTGGACTCTAGACTTTTATGTCATTTGTACGGAAATGATATTTTTAGAACAAAAAAAGGGAGAGCTCTTACAGCCCTCCCCTTTTATAAACCATACCGGTAAAGGTACAGTTCGCTTTTCGAATTAAGCGAGTGCTGCTTTGGCTTTTTCAACAACAGCTGCAAAAGCTGCTTTGTCATGTACCGCTAGATCGGCTAAAACGCGACGATCTAATGCAATCTCTGCTTTTTTCAAACCGGCTATTAACTGGCTATAAGTCATACCTAATGCACGCGATTGCGCATTAATACGCGTGATCCAAAGCGCACGAAAATTACGCTTTTTAACACGACGGTCACGGTATGCATACTGACCTGCTTTAATAACTGCCTGCTTAGCAACACGGAAGATACGCGAACGCGCACCGTAATAACCTTTTGCTGCTTTCAGAATTTTTTTGTGACTTCTGCGAGCCACGACACCACGTTTTACACGAGCCATATTTTATCTCCTCAGTTATTTTGCACGAAGCATTGCATCAATTGCTGGTTTATCAGCAGCAGTAACCAAACTGGTTCCGCGTAATTGACGCTTGCGCTTAGTGGTCATTTTGGTGAGGATGTGGCTCTTATAAGCGCTTTTGCGCTTGTAACCCGCAGCCGTTTTTTTGAAACGCTTTGACGCGCCACTGTGTACTTTAGCTTTTGTTGCCATGAGAATAAACTCCGCATTTAGACATCTTGTGTCTGGTTAATAATATAAAGTAAGTAGGCAGCTAAAAGCCCATAAATATGTCTTTGAAAATAAAAACACATCTTTAATAGTGCTTTTCAAAATAGTGATTAAAGTCCGAAGGCTAGGAAGCACCGCGCACAGAAGCGGAATGTATGATAATACATGAGCATTCGAGCACGGAGCTGACAACGCCAGCGGGCTTTAAGCGCATTTTGAATGCACTATTCTTACTTTTTCTTTTTCGGGGCTAATACCATAATCAGTTGACGTCCTTCCATTTTCGGATATTGTTCAACTGTGGCCAGCTCAATAAGGTCAGTTTCAATGCGTTTCAGCATTTCCATACCTAACTCTTGGTGAGCCATCTCCCGACCGCGGTATCGCAACGATACTTTGGCCTTATCCCCGTTTTCTAGGAAACGTATCAGGTTGCGTAGTTTGACCTGATAATCCCCCTCTTCCGTCCCTGGTCGAAACTTCATTTCTTTTACTTGCTGTTGCTTTTGTTTTTTTCTAGCGGCAGCTTTGGTTTTCTTAATATCAAACAGGTGTTTACCATAATCCATCACTTTACACACAATGGGTGCTGAATCTGGTGCGATCTCTACTAAGTCTAAGCTTGCTTTTTGAGCGATGCCTAAGGCTTCATCTAAGGGAACAATACCGACTTGCTCGCCGTCTGCTCCAACTAACCTTACTTCTTTCGCTTCAATTTGATCGTTGATACGTGCTTTTTTCGCACGGCTACCTGTTTTGTTATTAATGATATTGTCTCCAAATTTGACCTTTATTGGCCTTTAACCCCACTGACATGAATGAGGCACCTTTTACGTACTTTGCAACATTAGGTATTTGCTAGTACTAGCTAGAAAATAAAACAGCACTAACATAGGTTAGTGCTGTTTTATAAAAATCACTATCTATCGCTAATTAAGCTTTCTTATGCTTAATATCATCACCGAGAAGCTGCATAAAAGCATCTACTGTCATGGAACCTAGGTCGTCACCTTTACGAGTTCTAACTGAAACGGTCTGGTTTTCGAGCTCTTTATCACCGACCACTAGTAGGTAGGGTAGCTTCTGGATTGTGTGCTCGCGAATTTTAAAGCCGATCTTCTCATTTCTCAAGTCCGAAATGGCCCTGAAACCACTGTTTTGCAAGGTTTCTTGGATTTTTTTCACATATTCGGCCTGATTATCCGTAATATTCATAATAACGGCTTGTTCTGGCGCCAACCAAGCAGGAAAAGCACCTTCATAATGCTCAATCAAAATACCGATAAAACGTTCAAATGAGCCAAGAATAGCACGGTGTAACATGACGGGTACTTGGCGCGAACCATCCTCCGCCACATACTGAGCATCCAAACGACCCGGCATGGAAAAGTCGACCTGAATCGTCCCACACTGCCAAACACGGTTTAAGCAATCTTTGAGAGAAAACTCAATTTTAGGCCCATAAAAAGCCCCTTCACCTGGAAGTAATTCGTATTCCAAGCCCTTAGCATTTAGAGCGTCTGCCAAGGCCTTTTCTGCCTTATCCCAGACCTCATCAGATCCTACACGCTGTTCAGGACGAGTGGACAAGCGAACAATAATATTATCAAAACCAAAATCTTTGTATATCTTAAATAGCAAATCAGTACAGGTGGACACTTCTTTTTGAATATCTTCCTCGACACAGAAGATATGGGCATCATCTTGAGTAAATGCACGAACACGCATCAAACCCTGTAAGGTGCCTGAGGCCTCATTACGGTGGCAGATGCCAAATTCAGCGAGCCGCAAAGGCAAGTCGCGATAACTCTTCAAACCTTGATTAAATATCTGAATATGCCCTGGGCAATTCATTGGCTTTACAGCAAAGTCACGATCTTCAGACTTCACCGTAAACATATTTTCACGAAACTTATCCCAGTGGCCGGATTTTTCCCAAAGAGTGCGCTCAAGGACTTGAGGCGCTTTCACCTCTTGATAACCATTTAGGCGATTTGCATCACGCATATAGTTTTCTACCATCGAATAGATCGACATCCCTTTGGGATGCCAAAACACCATCCCCGGCGCTTCTTCTTGTAGGTGAAATAGGTCGAATTTCTTACCCAGCTTACGATGATCACGCTTAACAGCTTCTTCTAAGAAATGCAGATGAGCCTTAAGATCTTTCTTATTGGCCCAGGCGGTACCATAGATACGCTGTAGCATCTTATTATCTGAATTGCCCCGCCAGTATGCACCAGAGACTCGCTGCAGCTTAAAATGCTCACAGAATTTCATGTTAGGAACATGAGGGCCACGACACATATCGATATATTCTTCGTGGTGATATAAAGCTGGCTGAGCATCTTTAGGAATATCTCTATCGAGAATTTCCATCTTATATTGTTCATCGCGGGACTGAAAAGTATCGTAGGCCTCTTGCCAGCTGACTTTCTTCTTTACCACATCATAATGTGTTTTTGCCAGCTCACGCATACGCGCTTCTAACTTTGCAACATCGTCATCAGTCAATTGATGTTCCATATCGATATCGTAATAGAAGCCATTTTCAATGGTGGGGCCGATAGCCATTTTGGCATCGGGCCACAATTGTTTGAATGCATGCCCCAATAAGTGCGCACAGGAATGGCGAATGATTTCTAAACCATCTTCGTCTTTGGCAGTAAAAATAGTCAATTCAGCATCGTCGCTGATCAAATCGTGAGCATCAATGCGCTCACCATTAACTCGACCACCCAAAGTGGCTTTCGCTAAACCGGGGCCAATATCAGAGGCAACATCAAAAACAGAAACAGGCTGCTCAAAAGAACGTTGAGAACCATCAGGCAGAGTAATGACAGGCATAGTGCTTTCCTTTTTCAGTGGCGGCCCTTACCAAAGGTCGCTTGTGGAAGTTGTAGGGTTTGAATTGGTACGACCGAGTGGACTCGAACCACCGACCCCCACCATGTCAAGGTGGTGCTCTAACCAACTGAGCTACGGTCGTACTGATTGCTTTAAGCATTCTGCTAAAACAAGGCCGCGCACTATAGCGAGAATTTGCGGTGTTGGCAATATTAATTAGGCTCGAACAAACTATTGTCGTTAGCTGGCTATTCAATTCGGGGGGCTCTATAATCTTGCCCTTTACTTAGTATATTACCAAGGGAAATCTACGTGGTCTCAAAACATACTGAATATGATGACGAAATAAACTTAATTGAATTAATTTCCAATCTCTGGGGTGAAAAAGTAGTGATCATCACTTGCATCATTGTAGTGACATTAATAGGACTATTACACACCTTAACAACAACACCCACATACCAAGTCAGTGCACGACTACTTAAACCTAGCGCTATCGAATTAAGCTATCTAAACCAAACGCCGTATTTTTCAATAAAGCCAGATGATATTTTTTCACAATTTATAGAGAGAGTAGAAAGTAGCTCTCACATTAATAACTTAACTAATACTAATTCAGATTTAATTGAATCTGCATTAGGTATATACATTAACGAAAACACTTTTAACTCTTTAGAGCAAGTTCGATACCTAGAATATCCATCTGTACAAAAAAAGGTCAACCCTCTTATCCCCGACAACTATTTGCTTCACTATAAAGGTTTAGAGCGACAAGCAATCAGCCGATTAATATTTAGTGATTTAGAAGCTGCCAAAAATAGCACAATAAATGATATTCACAATCAATATAAAGGTGTACTAGGCAATCAAGCCAACAAAATGGAAAGGGAACAAAGGCTAGCCTTAAATAAGCTTGAAGATAAATTGGAAGCACGTAAAACTCTAGCACTCGCCAACAGGCACGATGAGTTAAAGCAACTTGAAGAAGCCTTAAAGATTGCCGAAGCTTTACAGTTAAACTCCCCAAGTTCTTTATCAAGACTCGCCTCATCATCAACATCAAAACAAGTAGAGATAAACGCACAACTAAATAATAACCAAGACCCCCTTTATCTTAAGGGTACCAGACTGCTAGGTGCTGAAATCGATAATCTGCGCTCATTAAAGCCAACCGTCTTTTTTGACCCTAAGATTAGGCAGCTGGAATCCGAAAAAATATTACTGGAAAAGAATCGAGAATTAGAAATACTTAAAGAACTCGTAAATAAAGACTTAGATACAACGGAGTTTACACTATTTAGCCAAAACCTTAATGCACCAACACAACCAATAAAACCCCAAAAGAAACTTACGGTTTCTATAAGCTTGCTGCTAGGGTTAATGCTTGGTTTGGTTATCGCTATCGGACGAATTATTTATAAAAATAGAGCCATTACAAACTATTAACGTAAGTTGATTATATTTGCAGGGGGAAAATCTTTGGGCTTAAAATGATCTACGACTGTTTCGTGCGGCCTATATCCATAAATAGCTTTAGATAGTATATGACGTAGCTTATCGTAGTCATTCGTATGAACCGCCTCCAACATATTATTAAGGTATTGGTAAAGTATAGGCCCGTCTAAAAATGTTTCACTTGCTCGCATAATTTTTATATGCTCCGTACCGACAACATTGTTACCCACAAGCAACTCTTCATATAGTTTTTCTGCTGGCCGTAAACCCGTATAACGTATT
This sequence comes from Cellvibrionaceae bacterium, assembly GCA_050633525.1. Taxonomy (GTDB): domain Bacteria; phylum Pseudomonadota; class Gammaproteobacteria; order Pseudomonadales; family Cellvibrionaceae; genus CANLBN01. The sequence goes on along the minus strand of JBOEGR010000028.1, from coordinate 65,036 downwards.
TCAATATCACCTTCTGGATTATCTTCGGATCTTAGCTCCAAACCCGAAAGTTGCACCATACGCTTGGCAAGATCTACTATTCTAATTGACTCCCCCATATCCAAAACAAATACGTCCCCCCCCTGAGCCATAGAACCTGCCTGAATCACCAAAGAGGCAGCCTCCGGAATAGTCATAAAGTAACGGGTAATTTCTTTATGAGTTACCGTTATAGGCCCACCATCTTTAATCTGTTTACGAAAAAGGGGAACAACTGAACCCGAAGAGCCCAAAACATTACCAAAGCGAACCATAGAAAAAATAGTATCGGTACTAGTAGTAGACAATTGTTGCAAAATCATTTCTGCAAAACGCTTAGTTGCACCCATAATATTAGTAGGCCTGACAGCCTTATCGGTAGAAATCAGAATAAAATACTCTACTCCTTCTGACGCAGCAGCTTCTGCTAACACCCGTGTACCAATGATATTGTTACATACACCTTCTACAACATTGTGCTCAACGATAGGAACATGCTTATAGGCTGCAGCGTGATAAATAGTATTAACACTAAAACGCTGGATGGCTTTACTAACCCTGTCATTATTAGCAATAGAACCCAGCAAAGCATAAATAGGAACAGATAAATTATGTTTATCTGATATAGAAACTAGCTCTTGCTCTATTTGATACAAGCCGTACTCATTAATCTCAAACAACACTATTGCTTTGGGTTCCTGTAGCAGAACTTGCCGACACAACTCTGACCCAATAGAACCTCCAGCACCCGTCACCATCACTATTTTGCCCTTAACGCATTTAGCCATCAATGAAGGCATAGGGGCAACAGGGTCCCGCCCCAGTAGCTCTTCGATTTGCACCTCTCTTAACTGCTCAATAGAAGCTTGACCCGATAATAATTCTGGCATTGACGGAATTGTTTGAACATGCACACTTAGCCCCTCCAAGTTCTCAAGCATGAGCCTTCTTTCTCTATTAGTTGCGTGAGGCACAGCCAATAGCACATGTTTAACACTAGAAAGTTGAATAACCTCAGCGAAAGCATGAGGGGCATATACCGGTAAGTTTTTAATCGTAGAACCCCACAATGACTGATCATCATCGACAAAGCCTACAGGGTGATATTCACGCCCATCTGACAAAGCAGTCGCCAACTGAATACCTGCACCACCAGCACCATAAATCAGTACAGCTTCTTTATTTACATAATGCTTAAGAAGCCAGTGATAATAGTGGCGAATTAATAGTCTACTGCCACCAACATAAACTAGAGCAGCTAAAGCAAAGTTGATAGGGACCGAACGGGGGAAAGGATCGACCTTAAATACAAAAGCCGCGGCCCATAGAAAAAGCGCTAAGAGTGAAACCCCCTTTACTACAGCCCAAATAGCTTGCGCGCCCATAAAACGAACAACGGCTCGATAAAGCCCTAAACGCATAAAAATATAAACGCCAACAACTGGAACTAAGATAAATAACCACCAACCAGCGACCAAATAACGATCAGGCCAAAATTCGGCTAGGCGCAAAGCATAGCCTGACAATAAAGCAAGAGGAAGCGCTAGTAAATCAGCGCACACCATAATCAATCGCTTATAGCTACGGTTTAGTGTGGCGGCCTTGTATGAAATGTGTTGTGATAGTAACTTTTCCATCATTGGCTAGCTGTATGGCAAAAAACTTATTATAGCCTGTGTATTTTCAAAAAATCACGATAAAATCACAGTTTAAATCGCCTAACTCAACATTTTACCTAAATTTATGCAAAAATTTATTATTAGACTCTTTGACCTAGGGTTATCAGTCATTGGATTAGCAGCACTTAGCCCTCTTTTTGTCATTATCTATATCGCCGGGCTATTCGATACTGGGTCACCTCTTTTTTTCCAAGAACGCTTGGGGATGAACAAAAAGATATTCAAACTAATCAAATTTCGCTCAATGCAGCCCAATGCGGCCCAAGTCGGGACGCACCTAGCGAATATAAATGACATAACAACATTAGGAAAAATTCTACGAAGAAGTAAACTAGATGAGATTCCACAGCTTATCAATGTAATATTAGGAGACATGAGCTTGGTGGGGCCAAGGCCCGGCCTGCCTACACAAAAAAAATTGACAGAAGAAAGAAGTAAAAGAAACGTTTTTAACTATAAACCTGGCATAACTGGCCTTGGGCAAATAAAAGAAGTAGATATGTCTACCCCTATTAAATTATCTATCTATGACCAAGCGATGAATAGAAATTTAAACCTTTGCTTATATGGCATACTTCTTTTCCATACTATCACAGGAAAAGGTTACGGCGATCGAGTTAAACAACAATCAAGTATTTAGACTAGCTACCAACTTCAGCCATTTTTCGTAACTGCTCGTCCATAGTGATGATTGGCTTCCAGCCTAATAGCTTGCGAGCCTTAGAGTTTTCTACTTGCAACGACCCTATTAAGCGGTTAACCATTGATTCTCCGCCCAGAACCCTAGCACTTAAACTTAAAAATAAAACAGGAAATGGAAATAAAAAACTTTTCTTATTATATGCAGTAGCAATACGTTTAAACAATTCTGCTGTAGATATATCTTCGCCATCACTGAGAAAAAAAACTTGATTAGCCGCTTTAGGTGATTTTTTGTAATCGACACAAAGAGAAATAAAATCAACAAGATTATCTAAAGCCAGAAAGGAACGTCTATTCTCTGTTATACTACCTAAAGGCAAAGGAATACTTTTTCGAACCGCATTTATTATGGAAGAAAAATTTCCTTTAACACGAGACCCGTAAACCAAAGGAGGCCGCACTATAACAACTTCCATACCAGTTTTTTGAGAGATAACGAAAAGACCTTGCTCAGCCTCATATTTAGATCTCCCATAAGAATCAACTGGAACAGGGTTATCATCCAAGGTAAAAGCCTTTTTATTTTTTGTGCTTTCTCCATTTACTTTTATTGTACTTATAAAGATAAAGCGTTTAACACCAGCAGCAGCTGATTTTTTAGCTAAATCCAAAGTCCAGTAAGTATTCACCCTCCTAAATTCATTTAAAACATCATCACTAGTTAGGTCTTTTTTTATAATATTAGTACAGGCTGCACAATGAATCACAACATCAATACCTTTAAAATATTCGGCAGGAGACCCCAAAGAAGAATCATCACACTCTTTCCGACCTAATACTGTCACGTTATATTTTCTTTTTTGCAAACATTCTAAAGTATGGCCACCGACAAACCCAGTAGCTCCAGTCAACAACACATTTAACATAGTTTTAAAAAATATATTTGATTTTTAATAAAAAATCCCATAAAAATTATATTATTTTTTCAGGAAATCTACCGTAATGATTTAAAAAAAAACGAAAAGCGCTTACCAAATGCCATCTTAAAAACTTTAATTTAATATGGCTCTCTCTCCTAGCATTATGAACGACATTAACCTCGGTGTTTAATACGACACTATATCCCGCTTTCCAGATACGCGCACAGATATCAACATCTTCGTAATAAAGGAAGTATTTCTCGTCGAAACCTGACAAAAACTTATACTTTTCAGCAGAAAACAACAAAAACATACCACCCACCCAATCAGGGAAAACCACTCGATCCTTCTCGGCAAAAGGAAAAACACCATCATATTTTAAAAGTAGCTTCTTTATAAGACAGATAGGCGTAGGAAAATAACGGGCACTATCTTCTTTTCTACCGTCAGCATCAATGATTGATGGAGCAACAACCGATACTGACTGAACCAAAAAACAAGATAACAATTGCTCAAATGGGTCGTTTTGAATATAGATATCTGGATTCATTACGCAAAAATAGTCTGTTTCACAATAGTGAAACGCCTGATTGTGATTAGAGCCAAACCCTAAAGGCTCAGGATTTCGAATCAAAATCACTTTAAATGGATATTTCTCAGGTATAACCCATTCTGTCTCTTCAACATTATAAGTAATGATCAGTTTATCAATAGAGGTAGCATGTTTGGCCAACTGATCTAAAAGTTGCCGTACCATTTCTCCATGCCCATGGCTTACAATTGAAATTGTTATCGAACCCAACCCAATCTCCTAAACATAAATACAACCTATCATTTATAGATAAAAATATTATTATGCTTCTCTCAAACCAAAAACGCCATATATACAGTATTGACTCATACGAGTATCTAGAAAATCTAGCTCTAGAGGCATAGAAAAAATATTATTAACAGAAAACCCTGCATTCTTCATTGTATCGACTAACTTTTCTCGAGAATAAAAAACTTTATGATCTGAATCCCTAGAATACCCTAGTGTACCAGGAACACCAACGATGAAAATACCGCCCTTTACTAAAACTCTATCTACTTCAGATAAAATATTTTTAGGGTCTTCAATATGCTCCAACACATTATCCATGATCACCGAATCAAAACTACCATCTTCGTAGGGTAATACATCTTCTTGCATCACCTCCACAGAATGACCTAATTGGCGACACCAAGCGACTGTCTCTTCATTAATATCGACACCATATGTATTTTTTCGGAAAGAGAGTAAATCACCAATGCCACATCCAATATCTAATGCCTTCCCCTTTAAGCAACGCGATAGTTTTGGATATAGCCAATATTGACGATAAAGCAGTCCCAACTTACTCCTTTTTTGCAAATAATCAAAATACTCTGTTTGTTCAGCCACTAGTGTATTTACCTCAACAATGCTTTTCTAATAATTTAATATATTTTTCTACTGAAGGATACTGCCGAAAACACTCAGGAATAAGTACTTCACGAAACCATTCATTAGACCTTGACAACTTTGCTACCCTTAACATTACATCAGGTAAATCTGCATCCTCATTAAATAACGCACCATTCACACCATCATGTACCAATTCGGAACTACCATTAATATTTCTCACTACGCTGGGTATGCCTAGATACAAAGACTCAAGTACAGAACGAGACACACCCTCTGAAATAGACGGTAGAACTAACACATCCGCAGCCGCAATGTACTTAAATGGTTCTTTCACATAACCATGAAAACGAATACTTTTAAGGCTAAAAAGATCGCCAGCTTGACACTTAAGCTCATCCAGTAAAGGACCATCACCTAAAACATCTAGCTCAACATCAAAGCCACGATCAAGCAAATCAACGACTGCTTGAACTAATAGTTGGGGCTGCTTACCATAAATAAGAGAGCCGGTATAAACAAATTTGTAAGGTCCTGTAAGTGGCTTTGCCCTACGGAAAGCATCTAAACGAGCTTCATCAATAAAATTACCGATGATTGGACTAGGCTTTTTAATATATGCTTCAACCTGCTTAGACATAGATAATGTCATCGATATAGCATAATCCACTTTTGAAAGTCGCTTTAAGTGACAATAGGCAACCCATTTACCCAATTTACCATAGGTGATTGGATATACTTCTGGCAAATCCCCTCTAACAGTTGCGCAAGTCACTGCAACATCCACACAAAAACTGTTAACAAAGTCTGCAGACAAACAGGAAGATATACTGACAACTTGATCTCTCCCACCCTTTTCTCTTAAAAGGCGCCGCAAAAACAGTATCTTTTGCACGATAGCGCCTTTTTCACTCAAAATAACTTTTTGAACATCATCATTTAATAAGGAAAAATTCGACATATCGCCTTTTAAAACAACAAATGTAACATCAAACCAACGCGTCAATGAATTCGCCAACGCTGCAGCTCCCTTAACAGGGCTGTCTAAAACAGCAGATGGGACAATAATAAATGCTCTTCTTATTGCCATATTACAGACCATTTTGCTTATCAGATAGAAAGCTCATCATAATTTCCACTCTCTTCTTCCATGTATATTTATCTTGGTATTCCCTAAATGCACTCCTTCCTAACTTTTTTTCAAGGCTTTTTGAAACATATATCTGCTGCAATGCAGAACTCCACTCCTCAACACTGTCTGCTTTTGCGAGCAATGCATTCTCGCCATGAGTTAAAACTTCTCGAAGAACAGGTAAATCAGATGATATGATAGGGACTCCCGTTGACATATACTCAAACATTTTCATCGGAGACATCCACTGCGCAGTATCAACCCCCTTTACACCTACGGAAACAGATTTTTGGTATGGCATTAAAAGAACATCCATCATGCTCATCGCTGTCTGAACACGCTCAGGAGAAATATGCCCCATGAAAAACAAATTACTGCTTGAGTTATTCTTTCTAAAATCAGTGATTTCTTTATCATTCCCACCATAAACAATAAATGCAAAATTCTTATTTATTACCGCCAAACCTTCAATAATATCGATACCTCTACCTGAGTATAGATGTCCAAAATAGCCGACTATTTTTTCATATTTAGGCAACTCAACTTCCTCACCTAAGAACTTTTCTTGTAAAATCTTCTTTTCATCTTCATCGATAGCGATCTTCCCCGCTCTAGCAGCATCGTGCAATACCATTATAGTGGAATCAGGCAAGTCATACATTTCAGTAATAATACTTTTTAATGCTTGACTGATAACAACAACACATACTCGATCTGATTGGACTACATGTTTTTGAAGAATCTTGCGCAGCCCCTTCTCAGGAGCATGTGTTTCATACACCAGTCTTTTACGAAAAAGCAAAGCGATTAAAACAGCGGCATAAAGATTCCTTGAAACAATATAATTTGGCTCACTACCTTTAATTTTTTCTTTTAAAAAAGCACCAAATGCTTTAAAAGCAATAACTAATTCTGCACCTCTAGATACATTAGAAGCATAAGGTTCAACATTAATTTTTTTATTATCGACGCCATAAAAATCATTAAGGATACATTTGCACTTACTTTTATCCTTATTCATAGACCGTACAAATAAAGTAACTTCACAATCATGTTGTGTAAATGCTTCACACATATTAACAACATGTATAGAGTTCGCAGCACGAGAAGGAATAACAGATGGAGAAATATAAAATACTCTCATATGACTTTCTCTAAGAAATATTAAACAGGATAATTTACTAAAAAGTCATATTCCGACACTCGGCCGACAATGACATAATTCACATAAGCTATAATTAGTGCCAAAATAGAAAGCAAATTAGCTACCAACGTTCTTTGCTTACATGTCACAACAATATAAGTAACTAAGATAGGCTCTACAGAATAAAAGTGTCCGCCAAAACGAAAAGCAAAAAGAGCCAACTCAGCAAAAAGAATTAGAAAAATTGTACTTAAATAATAAGCATTAAATAATAAATTATAATAAACTGAAATAACTTCTTTTTTATAACCAAACAATATAATCATAACCGAAACAGTTATTATTTGCTGAATTGTTTTAGGATGCGTCAAGCCTACATCATAGACATAAGACTCTGCACTTAGGTATGAAACCACAATATCCGGCAGAAATCCTAAATCGCTCAAATAATGCACTAGCGTTGAAACTATATTAAGCTGTAAAATAGCAACAGCAAAAAGTAAACCTAACCATAATAACCGAGGTTTAATTTTTCTATTCAAAAATAGTAAAATTATAGATAACACTGCAACATATTGAATTAATGTAGCAGCAACAACCAAACATAAAAACTTTACTTTTTGATCATTATATAAACAATGAATCATTGGCAATAGCATAGCACTAGCCAATCCCATCCTTAACCCGACCCACTCTTTAAAGCAGATTTCATGACTTAAATACAAAAGGAAAGAAAGAAAATAATACCTTGTAAATTTCTGGAAATATTTGGCATGCAGGAAAACTCCTACTCCAGAAAAGAACAAAAAAATAGACTGCGAATTTAACCCAAACGTTTTAAAGAACGATGAAATTAAAGAAAACACCAGCCCTTTTTCATTAATAACATCATGCCCGCTTGAAAAAAATACGTCCAATGTAGGTATCAATACATATACTCGAGTATACTCGTCCTCGTTACCTCTCAAGCCCAACACTAACGCGACAACAAGTACAAACCAATAATAGATATAAGAGTTAAACTTATTGTCTTTAACACTATTGTGCACTAAAACAACGCTAAAAAATAATGATATAAAATAAAAATATTGCATGATTAATGATTATTTATAAACATATTCATGAAGCTTATTGTATTTCTGAGATTTTCTTTGCAGGAATTCCGCCATAAATAAAACCTGTTTCTGTGTCTTTAATTACTACAGCGCCAGCTGCAATAACACACCGATCAGCCACATGGACACCGCTTAATATTGTCACATTTGCTCCCACATATACGCCAGCACCAATAGATACAGGAGATGAATACGCTCCTTGTTTAGCCAAAGGAAGGGTTTTATCAGTCAGGTTATGCTCATTTGTTTGCACATATAAATTAGAGCCTATTTCGGTATTATCATCTATAAAAACTCTATCATAATTATAAAACTGGCTATTTTCTCCCACTTTAACATTTTCACCTAAAACCAAATTTTTTGGGTAAGCCACAAACCCACCGGATCTTAAGTATGATGATTTACCTATTTTAGCTCCCTGCAAGACAAGGGCATACGTTCTTATTCTTTCGATAAAAGAAGAGTATCTTTCTGGCAAAATATATCTAAAACTAACATTTCTTGTTAGTAGATATATAACTATGCCTATTATTCTTTTTAGCAGTCTCATAGCAAACTCTACAATTTTGAGGAAGCACCGCTGTTTTCAATGACAAGCACACGCCTTCCATTTTGAAATGGAGCATCACAAATAATATATTTATTGCCTTTGGATACACGGGGATGTAAATCACATCTATGTGCCCCCGAATACACTTTGCTATTCATTATTCTAGAAATTTTTAAGAGCTTTTTGCTAACATCAGTAGAGGCACGGTATAAAGACATTCTGCCTAGTCTATCTGGATAGCTATCAACAATAAGCTCGTCACTATCACTCAAGATTGATGGATGCCCATCTAATGATGGCATATTTTCTTTTGACTTATTCCACCCAAAACTACTATCCCATACAGCAAAAGTATTAACTCCATCAAGCTTCAAGAATGCCAAGACTCGCTCATCATCAAGCCAAACGTGATGGCTAAACAAGCCTTCATTATGAAATAACGACACACTATAATCGAGACAATTTACCAAGACAGGATATGAAAATCGTTCACCTGAACTAGGTTCTTCAAACAAAAATAACGTAATAAATCTTGTGGAGCATGGGGACCATGTAACATGATTAAAGTAAGCGTCTGCCCCTTCCGGTAAGTTAAAACCAATTTTTCCCACTACTTCATCAAGAGTTATTTGAAACAATACTTGGTCAGTCGAAATTTCAAAAATAGTTAGCGTATCATTATCACCATCAGGACTAACACCGCCATAGCCATAACCCGGCCTTTTTACGCTAAGGCGAGCAAAATTTAGGCTTACACCAATACTAAGATTGGGTGACAACGCCCAAAAAGGTCGAATAAATTGCCGCTGAACTATATTTTTTTCAAGATTAAATAGTATCGAACATTGCTTATCATCAATAATATCGTTGTAAATAATCTCTTGCTCAGATATCCACTGAAGACGGCTCCCTAGCTGCCAGTTAACAGCTTTGGTTTCTCCAATTTTATCGAAAACATTAGGAGATTCTATAGAAATAAGCCCTATATCCCCTATATGCGGCTCAATAGAATTAGTAAACTGCAATGACACCCTATGGCAAAGTACCTTTTTATTTGTCGTATCCACAGGATCGATATCATAGTAACCAATGAACACATGCCCATCTTTACCTAAAATATATTTTTTAGCATCAACATACATTGCAAGCTGAGGTAATAGTTTATGGGCTATCGATTGCATGATAGACCTACTTAATGATTTTAATATTTTAATCATAGGCTGGTATCATTTCAGAAGCAAAACCGTATGATATAAAAACTCACCTGACCGATCAGATTTATCCTTATAGTAATACCTCATAAAAACATCATACTTATGTTCGTACTTTTCACATAAACGTCTTACCGTAGCTCGCCTAGCATCAACTAAAATAGCTTTAGGATAAACGCCTTTATCAAAAAACATCTCCACATCTATATTCGGCATTGTCTTTTTTGTATCATCTAGTATAGGGAGGTTTCTTTCTTCATCTGTCATCGCAACCGCTGTAGGGCCATCAATATAGATTAAATCAAATGACTGCTCAAAAAACTGATCCGGTAAATCATATTTAGTACAAGGCTCCCCATCATAATTAACAACTAAACGATCACGCCTTAACAACTCAAGATTTGTATTTTCAGGAAGCAATTCACGAGTCCGCTTAATCCATTTTTCACTTTGCTCTAGTGTCACAGACTTATCTAAATTGAGCCGAGAAAACATCGCCGTTGAACCACCGGAACCGAACTCACAAACACTTTTAATATCCAATGACTTAACTAAACTTGCTATCTCATATAATCGGATCCATTGATACTGACCTGTTAGCCCTCCGTCTAAACGAGCAACATCTTGTGATTTTGCAACATCAGGAAAATTAGTACGAATGTATTTTTCTGCTGAGGAATAACTCAAACGACTTTTTATAGCTCCTAACACTCTAAAGAACAGTGCTCCAATAATAGATTTTCCCCTTTCATCAGAATAATCTATAAATGAAGACTTAACTAAACGCTTATGATTTTTCGGAATATATTTTTGTTTAATTTCCATTTTTCTCCCTAATATTGTTTATTTTTCAACCAACACCTTGGTCGTAATTTATGTGGCACAAGTAGGTCTATATGACTCTCTTCTATACAGATAGAATAAATAAACACTAATGATACTAAAAAAAATAACCCGCTTTTGAGCAATAACCACATAAAAATATCTGACTCAAAAGTGTTATTTAAAAGAATCGTAATCACAAATACCGGAATAATGGCGCAAATTGGCTTGAAATACGCTTTATAAAGGTATTCTAATACATTAACCGAATACTTATTAAATAAATAATAGAGTATCAATAAATAATCACCAAAAAATAATTTCAATGCCCATCCCACAGCAAAGCTATAGATACCTAAATCCGTCACATGTAATAACAGAATAGTTATTAAAATACTCAAGATAGATGATAAAAATAAAATATTCGATACCAACCAATGTTGACCTGTACTTGATAAAATAACTCGATTACCTTGATTAGATCGGGCTAAAACAAATGGAATAATTACCACTTGTAATACTAAGTACATAATATGCAAGTCAGCTTTACTTACTTCTTTTTCAGGCAACCAAAAGGTTAACAGCATTTCTCCGTAAAAAAAAATATACACACTAACTAACAAACCAAGCATGAAAGTGTAACGAACACCGTAAACGCTAAGGTTTAATATTTTTTTTATCTCAGAGAGGCTATCATAAGCACTTGCAGCAGGCATAAAAGAAGTCCCTATCTTTCCTATTAATGTCCCGATAATAACAAGAAGTAGCAGTGGTATAGAAAACAGAGGCACATAAAGAACACCTAATAGAATCCCGACCAAAAACACCATGCCTTGTTGAGACATCACACCAGAAATAGATTTCAAAACAGAGGCGCCACCTAAAGAAAATACCTCTTTCATTGAACCTATATCAATAGACTTAGCATTAAATGAAATATCTTTATATATTTTCTTTGATCTTAAAAAAATCGAAAGCTCTGTCACCATATTAATAATAGCCATGGTCCATGCTAACGTAACAAGAGAAATATTTTCTTGATAAAAGAGAATACAAACTATCAACACTTGAGATAATTTGGCTAAGGTAGCAGCAATATCGATATAATCAAAGCGATGGGCAGCTTGCAACAATCCTCGTCCGACACGAAGAGGGAAAGCGACAATCAAATTAGCCGTCATTACTAGTAAAATATGAATGGTAACCTCAAAATAGTTAGAACTTACGCCTAGCCATTGAGGCATATAATTTATAGTTAAAAAAACTATAGCTGATAAAAAAAGCATGGTCACAAAAAAAATTAGCAACGCTGTCGAATATACTTTTGTTTTATCGGATAACGACTCTAAAGCATCATATTTTGATATTAGGCGCCCTACACTACTAGCAACACCAAAATCTGCAATTAACAAAAAACTGATTATTTGTCCTACTAGAGTCCATATTCCATATTCATATTTACCAAGTCCAGAGATTAAAATAGGTGTTAGAAACACACCGGATACGGCAATGATTATTTTTGTCAGCCAACCAACAAGTGCATTTTTTATGATCCGCTTGATAACAAAGTTTTGCTCTGTTTGCATTTAATAACCACATCGGCCTTTAAACATTACAATCTACAATAACGTCTTTAATTCTTGAAGCAAAATAATCTGCCAGAGCCTTATATTCATTATCTTCTTTATTTTTCCCTTCTTCGGCACTTTCACTATATCTATTTTCTTTCTTCAAAAGAGCTGTATACAAATTAACAGGAGCGGAACCAGTAATTGTTGAAGCGATATAGCGCTCAATATCATCTATATCATACTCATAATTATTCAATAAGTCTTTAATGTTCTGACTTAACTGATTTAAATCAACAATGTGCTTTACCATATTATCTGAAAGAACATTATAGACAGGTTTACCAAAAGTAATAACGGGCCTGCCAATAATTGCTGCCTCAAGCCCAGTGCTTCCAGATATAACAGCGACAAGAGATGACTTTTTAACGATCAGATCAGTAGATATTCGATAGTCAGCAAGGTAAACATTAGGGATATTTAATAACTTTTCATAATATCCTAAACTCCTAAAACCTTTAGATCTCGGGTGTTCTTTAATAACTATTTTCATTCCTGCGGGCAAACTTAATGATATATTTCTAATCAGCTCAATTTGGTTTTGATATGGTCTACCAACAACCTGCATCGATACTTCAGGTTCAAAATGCAGAGGATAAAAGACAAAATCACCTATAATATCTAGCTCTTCATATGCTAACACTTTATTTTTTAGCATTAAGCTTTGATATTTAAACCTTAAAGGGTTTATTACCTTTTCATGTAACTGTAATAACGAATATATTTCTAAATGATTGTCTGCTCTATAGACTGGGTTACGGAGTCGCCTAATATCTGCATAAATACCTTTCGCTATAGAAGTTAATATCTTAATAAAGTCCATTTTTTTCTTTTGTAAAATAGCGCCTTCATATTGCACGCCCGCTTTTTTCACCTGATGAATATATTTTTTAGTTTCAGATGTTACACTTTCATCAAACGTCACATCTCCTTGATACAACGTATTAATATGCGAAGAAAGCTCAACAATATCATCATTCAAAGATACTCTATTTGATATCTTGGTCGCTTTTAGTTGTAAAAATGGAATATTTTTCGATTTAGCGTACAAATAAAATAAATAATCACCAACATTAGAAGTTCCAAAGCTAATCACTAAGTCCGGGGCTGTTTTCTCAAAAAATTGGCTGACATTGTCTAATAACGCATCAAGTATGCTACCCATTTGCTCATATGAAAACCTAGAAGGATAATCTTGGGTCATTTTACACTTTCGACCAAAAAACACTCGTCGATCAGAAAGCAATACATTCCAAAAAACAGGGTCTCCGATCTCATCTTCATATCGCCTAATTTTTTCCCAATCTGGTAAAATAGTCTTAGCTTGCTCAAAAACATCCCATTCGGTTAGGATGGAAACATTATCAGCCGCAAGTCTTACATCTGACATTGCGCCATATGACATAGAATCAGAAACATAGACACCTATTTGTTCAATTGCATGCTTTGTTTCTAACAGGTCCAGTAATCTTAAAAAAATCTTTAAACTGTTACCTTGACATGAACTAACGATTCTCATAATCATTTAATTCCAAAAAAAAGAGAACTTATTTTTATTAATTTTCATCATGCATTTTGCTAACGCAAGATCACTTTCTAAGTCGATATCAATTTCAAATTCAGGATTATTTAATTTTAAGGGAATAATATTATGGGTAAACATTCTCCCCTGAGATAACGTGGTTTTTGTACGAAGAATATAAAAAGAGCCTGTATTAAAAAACATATCGGGTTCATTTTTTTTATTTCGGGGCACTGAATACTCAGGAAAAAAATAACCTTGTTTAATTTCACCCCTCAAACGATCATCTGGCAACACAGTCATTAAAACATCTGCATCAGGGTCACTCTTCAACAACTCTACCCCTCTCTCCAATTCAGATGGGAAGCGAAAAGGGTGCGTTGGCTGCAATAGAACGACAAATTCTGGAACCACTCCTCTTTCTTGAGTAATTTCATTGAAGGCGTGAATCAAAACATCGAGGTTGGTTATTTCTGAAGAAGAGAGTTTTTCTGGCCTCAGAATAGATTGACAACCAAACTGGTTCGCCAAATCTAAAACTTCATTTGATTCACTGGTAACATAAATATCATCAATATTAGAGCATAACTCAGCAACACGAGCAGAATAAAAAAAAAGAGGTTGCCCAAAAAAATCAATAATATTTTTTTTAGGTAATCGAACTGATGTTAATTTAGCAGGAATGATTGCTACAACCTCTCCTGTTTTAAATTCCTTTACGCCCATGAAAAACCATATCCTTGCAATGCACGTCTTAACTTATCTTTTTCTTCATTTGAGAGCGTTCTGTACAAAGGGTTAACATACTCCTCACAAACACCACGAAGTGATAACATATATTTTTCTTCAGCAGCATATTCACCATTATCAGTTCGTGGTAATGATTTAGATAAATTAATTAACTTAAACTGTTTTTCTCTCGCCTCCTCTAGACGACCTTCTTTGAAAGTATTGTAAACATCAACGAATGGCTCAGGAAATACAGATGCATCGCTGGTAGTATGAGCCTCGGCTCCTAAACTCAACATACTATATAATTGTCCACTTCCAGCACCTATCACATCAAAACCATCAGACTTAAACATTACTGCGGATAACATTTCAGTTAAGTTGTAACCACCAACTTTAATACCTGCAATATTTTCGTGCTGATGAACTTCTTTTATTACATTAGCCGATATAGCACGACCACGCTTAGGGTTATGATACATCCATATAGGAACAGGAGATTTATCTGCTAATAAGTTTAAAAAATGCACGAGGCGTGTTTCCCCCATTTTAATGTCATAAGGCAATATATGAATACCATCAATTGCCAAATCCGCAACATCATCAAAAAAATTATAGATATCATCAATTGATGTTAGACCTGCACCCGCTATTATAGGAACTCGTCTTGCATTTACCTCTGAAACAACTCGCAACGACTCTAATCGCGTTTCTTTTGTTAAGTTAATATCTTCGCTAGCAGAACCCATTGCCCAAAATCCACCCGAACCAGCTTTAATTAAAAAATCAACCAGATTAGATGTGCCTTTATGGTCAACTGAGCCATCTTTATTTAAAGGGGACAACAAGACAGGAATTATTCCCTTTAGTGCTTTGGTACTATTCATTTTATCTACTCCACAATTATATGTTCATTTCGTTTTCTGTAAACAACCGAAGCTTATCTGCCATAAACTGTTCAGCACTCGCCATGGACTCGTGGGTTGCCCCACCAATATGGGGAGTTATTAAAATATTAGAATTAGAAGATATTTTTTGCCAAACAACGTTATCCTTAGGCCAAATTGGTGAGTTATTTGCCTCATCAGACAATACATCTAAGACAACCCCTTTAAGAATATTATTTTCAAGGGCATCAAGCATCGCAAGCTCATCAATTAACTCGCCACGAGATGTATTAATAAGAATAGAGCCTTTCTTAAATTGAAGAAAAGCCTGACGATCAAATAAGCCATGGGTAGATTGATCATAATTTACATGCACACTGACAACGTCAGAATTCGCTAGCAAGTATGGAAACTCAACTTTTTCCACTTCTCTAGGATAAGCATCAACGAAAGGATCGGTAAAAATAACTTTCATCTGGAAAGCTTTACCATACGCAGCGACAATACTCCCTAATCGTCCATAACCTACTATACCAAGTGTCTTTCCTTTGAGTTGGTAACCTTTGAATAAATCCCTATTCCAGCCGCCTTCGTTAACGTGGTCTACAGCCCCTGGAATATTCCTAACAAAAGCCAGTAAACCAGCCCATGCCAACTCAGCTGTAGCAGTTAATGTATCTAGAAATTGTCTTTCGCCCTTTAGTGACAAAACTGCCACATCATACTGATCAGCTGCTTTCAGATCTATATGGTTAAGCCCTGTTGTTGCTGTCACAACAACCTTTAAAGAAGTGGCCTTAGAAAACACCTCTTCATCTATGTGGTGCCCTAATCGAACAATCAATACGTCTATCTCGGGCACCAGTTCTAACAACTGACTCCTATCACAATGACACTCAATCACCTCACCAAGGGAAGCAAGCACCCCATAAGCCTTCCGGCTATAATTTTCAGGTTCAGCATTTAGTATGCGCATGCTTTATTTTTTAACACCCCATACTAAAAAAGCATTTCCATAACCTTCTTCACACAACCATGCATTCTTACCTGAAACTTTTTTATTATTTTCAAGCACCTTTTGAAAATACTTAATTAGCGCTTCTTCACTTTCTTTAGGCATGAGAGAAAAAGGAAAGTCAATTGAATGGGAAATCATGGGCACAGGGTATACACCACTAGCCTGTATATTAGAAAGACCCAACTTCTCTAATACCGGGATGTACCTTTCCGACCCAAAGTCAGATCGATAAATTTCTTCTTTACGAATTAATTCTTCATTACTTTGTTTCTGATAGCCCTTTAAGATTTCATTAATCCATTGATAATCTTTTTGAACATTATCAAAATACTTCGGTACAATATATCCAAACCAAACCCCTCCGCTATCAAGAACTCGAATCTGTTCAGCCAAAGGAGTTTCAATATCTTCAAAATGCTCAAGCAAACCTATTGAATAAATAACATCAAATGAATTATCTGCAATATCAAGATTATTTGCATCACCAACTAAAAAATTAGCCTTTAACGAATGTTCGTCAAAAATATTTTTTGCTATATCAATTACATTTTCCGACAAATCCACTAATGTACAATCATAACCTGCATCACTAAAATAGCAAGATAGGCTTCCCCTTCCACAACCTATCTCTAGCGCCCTTTTTCCTCCGCTATAACCTTTCTCTTTCCCCAAAATTTCAGAAAAAAGTAGCCAATGATTACGAAACGCCATTTGTATTTGATTTTCAACATTTCCTCGGGTCCAATGTGTATACAATGACTCAGCTCTATTCTTCCAGTTTGTATCAAAAGAGTTTGCATCACCTTTTTTATCGCTCATCATCATACCTTTAGTAAGTCATTCTTTTTTTAATATTTAAATCAATTGTCGCTAACTTTTCCGCTATTAATTTTCCAGAAACACCTTTACCAAAAAGATGATCCTCTTCAATTAAGTTATTACTCAATTGTTTTCTGACATGCTGTTTTATCTCATTTTCATCATAGTCAGAGAACACTATATTATTGCCATGCTCTCTTCCTTCCTGCCTATCCCCAACTAGCACCGCAGGAACACCCAAGAAGGAGCACTCCCTAATGAATGACGATGAGTTTCCTATAACACATCTTGCATTATTCAGAACTCGTGCATAATCTTCCGGAGAGAAATTTCTGAAGAAATAAAAGGGCAATTCTTTATTTCTTTCACGAAACATTCTTAATCCTTTCGATATTTCATCTGTTCCCGCATCAATATTTGGCCATAACACAATTTTTTGAAACCTCTCCATATCTCGTAGCGCCGCTAAAGTCTCGTTAACTTGACTCAGGCCTTCTCCATAACTGGTTGTAACTGGATGTTGAACCATAAGCAGGTAAGGCGCTTCCCAGTCAACACCTCCACCCACACCACCATACTTTTTCATCGTTTCATTATCAATCGATAAATCATTTTCTACCAAAGTGTCCATTCCTGGACAACCGTAGTTAAAAATATAATCTGACATTTCCCCCATTTTGATTAGCCTTTCACGAGATTTTTCAGTAGAAGGAAAATGTATATCTGACAATTTAGTAATAGCATGCCTAACACGCTCGTCGATATTGCCACTAATCTCACCACCTTGTATATGTACAAGCGGTATATTTAAATAAGAGGATGCAATTGCGGTAGCCATTGTTTCAAACCTATCTGCAACCGTTACAACCATATCTGGCTGCATATCCTCAAAAGCAGTAGCAAGCTCTATCACACCTAGACCTGTTGATTTTGCTTGAGTAGAAAGTGTTTCGCCCTCCACAACATAATAGATTGTCCTATCAGGCTTAAAACCATCTTCCTTGATAATATCAACAGCTTTACCAAACCTATACAACATCACTGATGCTCCAACAATAAGTTGTAACTCCAAATTAGGGTGTATATTAATCGCTTTCATTACAGACTTTACTCTTCCATAATTCGCTCGACTTGCAACCACAACACATATTTTTCTAATTGTCATAATTTATTCAAAATCTTTCCAAGTAAGAAATTGGCCTTTATCTAAATCTTTATTCACTTTCTTGCCTATACACTCATTCAATTTTTCAGCAAGAATACCTGTTCCTGGCTTCCTTAACGTTAATATCTCTTTAGTAAGGGCATTGCCTTCTTTTATTGATTCGGACAATACAATACTTTTATTAAAAAGAGCCCTCATTTCAGATAGTTCTTTTGCCATATCATCCTTATCAACAGGGCTTTGTTCAATAAGATGAAGCCCATCCCTGAACTCAACCAAACTTTTCAACTCATTTAGAGTTATTGAGGCTGACGAATCAGGACCAAACATTTTTCGATCAAAAACCACATGAACTTCAAGTAAGTTAATCCCTCTCGATATTGCAGCTAAGGATGGAACAGTTGACCCTGAGTGATCAGACAAGCCTATTGGTATATGAAATTTTTTGCGCATCTGGTCGATGACGTTTAACCCTACATCCCCAAATGCCGTCGGATACTTACTAGTGCATTGAAATAAAGCCAAAGCCCCCCCCATTTTATTGATAGACGATACCGCTTGCTCTATCTCACTCCAAGTGTTCATACCGCTACTTAACAAAATCGGGTTTCCGGTATCAATCATGTCTCGAAGTAATATTGGGTTATTAACCTCACCCGAGCCCACCTTCCAAGCAGGCATACCTATTTTATTCAATAACCTTAGCGCTTCACTTGAAAAAGGCGAGCTTAAAAATATTAACCCAACTTCGTTACAATGCTCGGCCAACCCTCTCCACTGTTCCTCTGTAAACTCCATTCGCTTCCAATAGTCATAACGCGAATTGTCTTCATACGAAAATTTAACCCTAAAAGGTTCGCCTACTGAGCTTTCAGCAGATGCTATATGTGTTTGAAATTTTATAGCGTCTGCACCTGCTTCAGCGACTGCATCAATATAGCTATGGGCTATACCAAGTGAACCATCATGAGCCTGAGCCACTTCAGCAATAATAAAACAAGGCTGGCCACGACCAACCTCTTTGTTTAGAATTTTAATAGTTTCTTTCATATAAAATTTTAGGTTATTTATCTTATATATTTAAGCTAAGAAGCTTCTAACATACCAATCCATTGCTTCATCAAGACCTTCGACAACCCTATGACTTGGATTATAGCCCATAAGTTTTTTAGCTTTACTGATATCCGCTTGAGAATGTTTGACATCTCCCAATCTAAAATCTCGGTAGTTCATTGTTTTGATTTTCAAATTAGGCACTCTTTGCATCAAACCAGACTCAATCATTTTGTAAAGTTGGTTTAGACTAGTTCTTTCACAAAGAGCAGTATTATAAACTTGATTAACAGCTTCTTTTTCTTCTACCGTTGCAGCTAAAATATTCATTTGAATCGCATTAGCAATATAACAAAAATCTCGACTGGTCTCCCCGTCTCCATTTATAAAGCTTTCCTCACCCTTAATCATTCCACCGATCCATTTAGGAATTACCGCTGCATATGCTCCGTTTGGGTTTTGTCTTTTACCGAAAACGTTAAAATAGCGCAAACCAATAGTATTAAAACCATAAGTTTTAGCAAAAATTTGAGCATAAAGCTCATTGACCAATTTAGTCACAGCATAAGGACTAAGTGGCGCACCAATATTTTCTTCCACCTTAGGTAAATCTGGATGATCACCGTAGGTAGAACTAGAGGCAGCATAAACAAAACGTTTAACATTTGCATCTCTTGCTGCAACCAGCATATTTAAAAAACCTGTAATATTTGCGGCATTAGTTGAAATTGGATCAGCAATAGACCTTGGTACAGACCCCAAAGCAGCTTGATGTAACACATAATCTACATCACCTACTGCTAATGCACAGGTTTCACAGCTTTGAATATCCCCCTCGATAAAATGAAACCTTTCCCATTGTGCAGGTTTTACGCTACTTTTAACTTCATCTAAATTGTGCTGGTAACCAGTAGAAAAATTATCTAGACCAATCACTTGCTGCCCTAACTTAAGCAACTCCTCTAATAAATTTGATCCAATAAAACCAGCAACACCGGTTACCAACCATTTTTTAGGTTTTTCTATCAATTGTTTTTGTATGTCTTCGTATCTAGACATCTCTATCTCCAATACTTACAGGCGAATATCAACTTCACTCTTATCTAATACATATTTAAGATCATAAAGAACATGACCTTCCTTACCAAGAGAATGTATCTTACTTTCTCCGAGCTCTTTGAATTCATTGTGCCCAACCGCAATAATCACAGCATCATAGTAATTTTCTTTATATTCACTGATAATATCTAGACCGTATTCTTTTTTTGCCTCTGATTTGCAGCACCAAGAATCCATCACATCAACATCAATACCATACTCTTTCAATTCCGAAATAATATCTATAACTTTTGTGTTTCGAAGATCAGGGCAATTTTCTTTAAATGTAAGACCCATAACCAAGGCCTTTGCACCGTTAATATCAATAGATTTCTTAATCATTTTTTTCACAAGCTGTGAAACAACATGCTTTCCCATACCGTCATTTAATCGACGACCAGCAAGAATCATTTCAGGGTGATAGCCGATGTTTTGCGCCTTATGGGTTAAATAATAAGGGTCCACACCTATACAATGACCACCCACCAAACCTGGACGAAAGGGTAGAAAGTTCCACTTAGTACCAGCGGCCTCTAATACTTCAAGCGTATCTATATTCAATTTATTGAAAATAATAGAAAGCTCGTTAATTAAAGCAATGTTGACATCGCGCTGAGTGTTTTCAATTACTTTTGCCGCCTCTGCAACTTTTATCGAACTAGCTTTGTGAGTACCAGCCACTATTATTGAGCGGTATAGAGCATCAACTTCTTCAGCAACACATGGTGTTGACCCTGATGTAACTTTTAATATATTTGATAGCCTATGTTCCTTATCTCCTGGATTAATTCTTTCTGGAGAATACCCAACAAAAAAATCTTCATTAAACTTAAAGCTCGAAACATTTTCAATTACAGGGATACACTCTTCTTCAGTTGCCCCAGGGTATACAGTAGATTCATATATCACAATATCACCTTTACTAATAACACTCCCTATCATTTCACTTGCTTTGATGAGGGGGCTTAAATTAGGGCGTTTGTGTTCATCAATAGGGGTTGGTACCGTAACGATATATATATTACATTTTTTTAAATCTTCTAAATCGATAGAAAATTCTAAAAATTTTGATTTCTTAAGGTCTTCGGCAGACACTTCCAAAGTATCATCCACGCCTCTCTTTAAGGCTTCAATTCTATTTTTATTTATATCGAACCCTATAACAAAAGTTTCTTTTCCAAACTCTGCTGCTAACGGTAGACCAACATACCCCATACCAATAACGGCTATTTTTCTCATTTAATATCCACCCTTAATAATTAACCTGGCCTGTTAAGAAATTATTAGAAAAGTTTCTTTTTTAATTGATCTACTTCTTTTTGGATAGCGGTATATTGATATCTTTACCAATAGTCAAAAAACTTACAGTTAATTTATTAAATTAACATTCGCAGATACTAAAATAACTGATAATGTGTGCATATTTATCCAATCTTTAACATATCTAACCTCTAGGCTGCGGAGAATATTCACACCACAGAACCTAAGCGCCATAAAGCGCTTAATTACTGATCACACACAAGAAAATAAGGATATAAAAGAATATTGGCTCCGCCTGCTGGGCTCGAACCAGCGACCCAATGATTAACAGTCATTTGCTCTACCAACTGAGCTAAGGCGGAATCGTGATTTGGCCGATCGGCCAAACGAGGTGCGCATGATATAGAGCTGTTTATATACTGTCAACCTCTGTAATCCTTTTTCTTTTTCACTTAGTTTTCAAAGAGTTAATGTACTTCTATCGAAAGGATACTAACGCATCTTATTCTTTTTCGCTATGGAGATACTCACATTTTTAAACACAACTCGTTTATCAAATAAATACCATTATTTTTTGAATGTTTTTTAAGCAAAACCCCCTAAAACTAACAAGTTTAATCACCATAGGTGTTATATAGCGACAACTAGAAAAAGAGCTCCTCTCTTTTTAGATCCCACCTCCAGAAAACATAAAAAAACCCGGTAAACATAGGTTTACCGGGTTTAGTCGACGACATCCTGTCATCCTGTACTATTCACTGTAAAATATTAACGATTTACGCCCTTATTATCCTTTATAAGTACGCCCCGCTCCCTGCATCCATGCATACACGAGATATCGTTCATCCTGAACATAAAATAGTCGCTTCCTTTGGCCTTTCTTGGCCTACTATCTATCGGCTCAAGCGCTATTAAGCATTCTTGATCTAATAAACAGTCACTTCCTGTGCAACGTCCCTGTGAAAGAGATTATGTATAAACGGTGCGACAGAAAATAGAGGAAATAGCTGAATTTAACGTAGGAAATATCCCACAAGGGATGAATGAGGTAAACAATATATCAGTGATGCGAAGAACTGTGCTCTTCACCTATAAACTGTATAGGTTTAATTTTGCCCCATTGTTTGCAACTAGGGCAAAGCCAATGCAGTTTTTGCCCTTTGAAACCACATTGACGACATTGATATTGAGGTGAGCGCTGAATTACTCTTTCCATTACCGTCTGCAAGGCTGATAAGTGATCACGAGTCCTTTGGTCAGCAAACGACAGGTAATAATCGAGTAATTTATGTAAGCCCACCCCCGATGGATGGTCTCTTACTTCTTTAGCGATGAACTCTACTGCCGCTGCTTCACCTTCTTGTAAAGCAATGACATCAGTTAACTCCGCTACTAGAATCGGGTTATCGAATTTATGATAAGCATCATTTAAAAAATGGCGGTATTTATTAAGCCGGTTTAATTCCTTATAACCACCCGCCAGATAAGGCAATGCTTCTGAAACGTAATCCGGGTTTTGCTCAACAATCCGCTGCAACTGCTGAATCCCCCTTTCAGTATTACCTGCGGCAATCTCCAAACGTCCCAACAATAGGCTCGCCCTAGCGTTTTGCTTGTCATAAGCCAAAGCTTGTTTTAGCCAGCGCCTAGCCGCTTCATACTCATTTGCTATAATTGCTGCCTCAGCCAACTCACAACAAAAATGAGCCCTTGTAGAAGCCCATTTGTCATAGCTTTTACTAAAACGAGAACCTGCAAGAGTCTGCAACACTCCTAGGCCATCCTCCCACTCTTTTTCATCACGATAGACTTCCAAAAGTAACACTAAGGCCTGCTGTTGAAATATACCCTCTTCTTTTATCAGAGTAACCAGCAGGCCCTCGGCTCGGTCCAGTAAACCAGCCTTAGTGAAATCGACAGCTAACTCATACTGAGCCTGCTCCGACTGCTCTTTAGTCAAACCTGGCCTAGCAAGCAAGTTCTGATGAACCCTGATAGCACGATCGACCTCTCCACGCTTGCGCAAAAGCTTTGCCAAAGCCAAGTGGGTTTCTAGCGTTTCACTGTTTACCTCTAGGGCCTTGATAAACGAATCAATTGCAGCATCAGGCTCTTCGTTCAGCAGAAAATTTAAGCCTTGAAAGTATTCTTGATTTAGGGAATGGGTAGCACTTTTGCCATCACGCGATTGATAGCGCTTTCCCTGCCAAAAACCAAAAGCTAAGGCAGCGATCAAGGCGAGATAAAGCCGCCAATCAAAAGCGAGGTCAAAACCAAAATCAAGCATTCATACCTACCCTTTTATGCTTGCGCTACGTAGCTGACTAATTTCTTTTTCCAACTTAGCTATTTTACGCTCTTTACTGGCACGTGATTGGCGTCCCCACAAAATCGGTAAAAAGCTCAACAAAAGACCAATAAAACTACCCACAAGTAAAAAACACAACAACCACATACCGAAAGTTAATTCTGTCAACTCAAAGCCAAATAAAACAACCGAGACAGCTTGATCATTTTGGGAGGTGAAAACAGCACCTAATATGATGCTTCCTATCAACAAGGCGCCCAAGAAAAGGTATTTAAACCACTTAATCATCTTAAACTCCAACACTATTGTTCAATATTTATACCACATCGAAAGCACGAAAGTACCGTAATCGATACTAGCTATATGATTGTAACGTATTAGCGCATGATATTTATAAGAGACTTACAACCTTAATAGACTAATATTTAGCAAACACAATAATTAGCAAGCTTAGTAACAAATTGGCTGTAAATGGCGAAATGAGTAAGCAGGCAACTTACGAAGGCGGCTAAGGGTGAGTATTGAGACTATCATTCACCCGATCACGGAGCTCTTTACCGGGTTTAAAATGGGGAACATATTTACCCTCCAAGCTCACTGACTCACCTGTTTTAGGGTTGCGCCCTGTTCTTGGCTCACGATAATGCAGTGAAAAGCTACCAAACCCACGAATCTCTATGCGCTCACCGGTTGCTAGAACCTGAGACATATACTCCAGTATCATCTTCACAGCTAACTCGATATCTTTAACCGACAGCTGCTCTTGCTGTTCGGCTATACGTTCAATCAATTCCGATTTAGTCATCGTGGTTTAGCTCACTACTATCGTTAGTTTGGCTCACCCCTTTATCATTAAGCCCAGTAGCGGCTTACCCATGCCTACCAACAACACCGAGCGTATGACTGAGAACAATAAAAAGCTGAATACTTCAATAATATCAATAGATTAGAAATATGCAATCTTTTAGAGAAGATATTTTTATTAAATAAAAACTGAGAGCCTAAGCTAGACTAACTTATCACAAGAGAAACACCACTATTCATTAGACGGTATAGACCTGTGTATAAGCCCTCAAATGCAGTATTTCTCTACAAAGCTATCATAAGTCATACGCTACCCACGCCTTACAGTCACTCCAAAATTGCTCCTGCATTTTGGATGTACCCTCCATCCTTGGCAGTCACTCCAAAATTGCTCCTGCATTTTGGATGTACCCTCCATCCTTGGAGGGCAACGCTCATCACCTACTTCCTTTAGGCGTAAAAAAGGCCGCTAATGCGGCCTTTTAAGTAGAGCTGAACAAAAATAAGCTTATTGCTTATCTTGCCCCTGCATTTGTGCTTTAATCAAGTCACCCAAAGTCGCTGGAGAGTTTTCTTCAGCTTGTTTTGAGCTATGCTCTTTAACAGCCGCTTTCTCTTCAGCTGCGTCTTTAGCTTTGATAGAAAGCGTAATAACGCGATTTTTACGATCAACGTTAGTAACAACGGCTTCTACTTCTTCGCCTACTTTCAACACAGTTGAAGCATCTTCAACTTTCTCGCGGCTGATATCAGCTGCCTTAAGAACACCTTCAACTTCTTCGTCAAGTGTAATAACCGCGGCTTTAGCGTCAACTTCTTTTACAATACCTTTAACGATACTGCCCTTGTCATTCGCTGTAGTATAGCCAGTGAAGCTATCTTCATTAAGCTGCTTAACACCTAAAGAGATACGCTCACGCTCAGGGTCAATTGCCAAAATAACAGTTTCAAGCTCATCGCCTTTCTTAAAGTTACGAACTGCATCTTCGCCGCTCTCGCTCCAAGAAATATCAGACAAGTGAACCAAGCCATCAATACCGCCATCCAAACCGATAAAGATACCGAAGTCAGTGATTGACTTAATATTACCTGAGATCTTATCGCCTTTCTCAAACTGACGACCGAAAGCATCCCACGGATTTTCTTGACATTGCTTGATACCAAGAGAGATACGACGGCGCTCTTCATCAATTTCAAGAACCATTACTTCAACTTCATCACCTAACTGAACCACTTTAGATGGGTGGATGTTTTTGTTTGTCCAATCCATTTCAGACACGTGAACAAGACCTTCAACACCATCTTCGATTTCAGCAAAACAACCGTAATCTGTTAGGTTGGTAACAACCGCTTTCGCGCGTGCACCTTCTGGATAACGGTTCTTAATTTCAACCCAAGGATCTTCGCCAGTTTGCTTAAGACCAAGAGAAACACGGTTACGCTCACGGTCAAATTTCAATACTTTAACGTCGATCTCGTCACCAATGTTGACGATTTCACTTGGATGTTTAATACGCTTCCACGCCATATCAGTAATATGCAGTAGGCCATCAACACCACCCAAGTCAACGAAAGCACCGTAATCAGTAAGGTTTTTAACGATACCTTTGGCCATTGCACCTTCTTCAAGGTTAGCCAATAGCTCATCGCGTTCCGCAGAGTTCACTGACTCCATAACAGCACGGCGAGAAACAACTACGTTATTACGCTTTTGATCAAGCTTAATAACTTTAAATTCTAGCTCTTTATTTTCTAAGTGAGCCGTATCACGTACAGGGCGCACATCAACTAATGAACCAGGCAAGAATGCACGAATGCTAGCGATATCAACCGTAAAGCCACCTTTAACCTTACCAGTGATCATACCGGTGATCACTTCTTCAGAAGCATGAGCCGCTTCCAAGACTTTCCAAGATTCAGCACGCTTGGCTTTTTCACGAGATAGCTTAGTTTCACCAAAACCATCTTCTACAGATTCAAGTGCAACTTGAACCTCATCGCCGATGCTCAGTGACAATTCGCCACTTTCGTCCGCAAACTGTTCTGCGGGAATAACACCTTCAGACTTTAGACCTGCGTGAACTGTCACCCAGTCTTTATCAATATCGATAACCACACCAGTTACAATAGAACCAGGGATCATATCAACGGTTTTTAAACTTTCTTCAAAGAGTTCTGCGAAATTTTCGCTCATAGGAGGGACCTAATATATTCAGCATAAATCCGTGAGAATACGAACGAATCGTATTAGTCAGACTTATTCTACCGCAGTGTCAGGCTTGCGGGCCGGTTAATAATAGTAGCGATGTCACGCCTGACCGACGCTTTTGGCTGTGAATCATATAAACATGAATCAAAGGCTCTACCTAGAAACGCCTTTCGCCAAAAAATTGAGACAATCACTACACAAAAAGTACTATTAAAAAGTACTACTAAAAATTCTGCTAAAAAGGGTTTGTTTAATCAACGCAAAAGAACTAACTTTTAGGTAAATCTAAACGCTTTTTTACAAGCTCTAGCACCAGATCAAGTACCGCCTGAATAGGCATTGAAGTACTATCAATGGAAACAGCATCTTCAGCAGGCCTGAGTGGCGAAGCTGATCGTTGCATATCCTTATGATCCCGAGCTTGTATATCCTCCAGCAGGGCGCGGAGATTAGCAGATTCTCCCTTGTCAATCAACTGCTGATAACGCCGTCTGGCGCGCTCTTCGGCACTCGCGGTCAGAAATATTTTTATCTCGGCATCAGGGAAGACTGTTGTCCCCATGTCGCGCCCATCAGCAACCAAGCCCGGCGAGCACTGAAAACTGCGCTGACGCTCCAATAAAGCCGTTCGAACACTAGGGTAAGCGGCAACAACAGAGGCCCCCATAGCTGTCTCTTCAAGCCGAATATCTCTGCTAACATCCTGACCCGCCAAGGCAACCAAAACACCCTTCTCACTCGGTTGAAAACTCACATCGAGGCTACGAGCAAGCTCTGCGACATCGGATTCCTTACTAACATCAATGCCACCTCGCTGCGAGGCCAATGCCGTTAAACGATATAAGGCGCCACTATCCAACAAATTGAAACCAAGTGTACTGGCCAAACGCTGACAAACAGTGCCTTTCCCTGAGCCGCTTGGACCATCAACAGTAATAACGGGTATAGACATAAAAATTAAGGCCTTTATATGAAGACTAAAAAAAGAGTTAAAGCGTACTGATTATACTTTCACACGCTACTGCGGGATCTTCTGCTTTCGTAATAGGTCTACCGATGACCAAATAATCGCTACCTGCTGCAAGCGCTTCTTGCGGCGTTAATATCCTCTTTTGATCATCTGTCGCTGAGCCCTCAGGCCGAATACCAGGGGTGATCAATGAAAAGTCTTGCCCAAGCGCCGACTTTAAAATACTAGCCTCTTGAGCAGAACAGACAACGCCATCTAAACCCGCTTGCTGGGACAAACGCGCTAAGCGTAGCACCTGCTCCGCAGGGCTGATATCAAGACCAATACTGTTAAGATCATCTTGTGTCATGCTGGTCAATACTGTGACAGCAATAAGCATGGGCCGCTTACCTTGCACAGATTCCAGTGATTCACGAGCAGCCGCCATCATGCGCTCTCCACCACTGGCATGGACATTTACCATCCACACACCTAAATCCGCGGCTGCTTTCACCGCTTTTGCAACGGTATTAGGGATATCATGAAATTTCAAATCAAGAAAGACATCAAAGCCAAGCGTATGTAGCTTTTCTAGCAGCTGAGGGCCAGCGACAGTAAAAAGCTCTTTGCCCACTTTTAATCGACATTGCTTCGGGTTTAAGCGCTTTGCGAGCGCAAGGCAAGCATCAGCAGAATCAAAATCCATTGCAACGACAATGGGGGAAATAGATGAAGTCAAAGAAGGGGAAGATATAGAAGATGAACTCAACGGGGTATCCTAATTCGCTATAAATGGTCGTTTACGATAATGCTTTGAATAATACCTCATAGAGGAGCGGGTATAAAGACGGCTTTTAGTACAATAATAGCAGTGCCAACAACACTAATACCAATAACACAAAGTGTAAATCTCTTGCATTGACCACTCAATATCAGAAAGACCTCACATTGCTCTAAAATTCTTTAAGGAATGAGCCCTACAAAAAGGCTGCTCAATAGGCGCTACTAATAAAGGGGCTAAAAAGCCCCTTTAAAACATAATGTAGAAATTAAAACCTACAATTTAATACGCTTCTTGTTAGCGGCTAAGGTTTTTTCACCAATGCCCTTAATCTCTAACAACTGCTCAAACGAAGTGAATTTTCCATTCTTTTTACGCCACTCTACAATAGCCTGCGCCTTTTTGAAGCCAACTCCACGCATAGCTTCAGCAATCGCTTCCGCGCTAGCAGTATTAATACTAACCACCTCTACTTTTTGTGCTAAGGCAGCGACCGATATGGGTTCCGCAGCCAAACTAGATGAAGAAAATCCGACGATCGGCAATGCTAATGCAAAGCAAAAAAGTGTCGGAATTAACGAGCGAACAGGAAAATAAGATTGTGTTGTTTTCATAAGAAAACCTCCATGTAATGATATTTAAAAAGACGCAGATCATATGATGACCTCCACTTCTCTAACCAGCGTCCATGCTGTGCTTTGTTGCTTAATTACAAAAGCTACAAAAGCAAGGTAATCATAATATAAGCACACAAAATAAATAGGCGACAATAACTGAAAATGCTGCAAGAGATGTCTTACAACAAGATCGAACACTAAATCTCAAAGCGTTAAAACTAAAAAACTCGATCTTTATGAAAAAGATCGAATTTTTACAACTTACAAACTTATGGTTTCTTATAGATACTGCGTAAACTTTTTAACAAGGCCGGCTACCTCATCAGGCGATTTATCAGGAAAATGCTGTTTAATTAACTCAGCAAAATCTGTCGCAAAGGCACCTGTATCTAGCTTTTGATCCAATGAATCCAATACATTGGATACCATACCAGCACCCACTGTAATATTGGTCAAACGATCAACAACGATAAACGCACCCGTCGTTCTATTGCTATCATATCGATCCACTACCACGGGCTGGCTTAAAGCAACATCAACAAAAGCAATATCATTCAGCACCACACGCTGAATAGCTATTTGCTCTTGGGTATTGACGTCAATCCTATGATTTAATTTTTCAATGTAACCTGTTGTTAGCTTACTAGAAAATTTAAAAAAGAACTGCTTGCCTGGCTCTAATACAAGGTCGGACATCCATACGACATGAGCCTGTAAGTGGTTAGTCGCTTGAACCTCTGCATCGGCGTGAACGATCATATCGCCACGGCTCACATCGATTTCATCTTCTAAAGTCAGAGTCACAGCCTGATCAACAAAAGCCAAATCTAAGTCACCATCATAGGTCACGATACTCTTCACCTTACTGGTTTTCGATGAAGGCAAAACACGAACAGCATCGCCTACTTTCACAACACCAGAAGCGATGGTTCCACAAAAACCTCTAAAATCTAGATTAGGGCGATTGACATACTGAACTGGAAAACGAAAGTTTTCGACATTTTTATCCGCAGCAATCGAAACATGCTCCAAAATATCCATTAATGTTTGGCCACTGTACTTTGGTGTTGTATACCATGGCGTATGCTCACTCGCATTTACCACATTATCACCATCTAATGCAGACATAGGAACAAAATAAATATCTTTATCTAAACCAATTTTTTCAGCAAAGGCCAAATAATCATCTTTGATCCCATTAAATTTTTCTTCGCTAAAATCTAATAAATCCATTTTATTCACAGCAACAACAATATGCTTAATACCCAAAAGAGACGCAATATAGCTATGACGTCGAGTTTGCGTTTGCACACCATAGCGAGCATCAATCAAAATGACTGCCAAGTCACAGGTAGAGGCACCCGTCGCCATGTTACGCGTATATTGCTCATGCCCAGGCGTATCAGCAATAATAAACTTACGCTTAGCGGTCGAAAAATAGCGGTAGGCCACGTCAATCGTAATACCCTGCTCGCGCTCCGCCTGTAAACCATCAACTAATAAAGCTAGGTCAATTTTCTCGCCAGTTGTCCCGTGTTTAGTAGAATCGGATTCAATAGAGGCCAGCTGATCTTCATAGATCATTTTTGTGTCATGGAGTAAGCGACCAATTAAGGTACTCTTACCATCATCTACACTGCCGCAAGTCAAAAAACGCAGCAATTCTTTTTGTTCGTGCTGTGCAAGATAAGCATCAATATCTTCAGCGATTAAATCTGATTGGTGTGACATTAAAAGTAACCCTCTTGCTTTTTCTTTTCCATCGAACCAGAACTGTCGTGATCAATCGCACGACCTTGGCGTTCTGATGTCGTTGTTAATAACATTTCCTGAATAATTTCAGGCAGCGTTGTTGCTTCTGATTCAACAGCACCGGTTAATGGGTAGCAGCCTAGCGTGCGGAAACGAACCATCTTCTCTTCAACTTTATCTTCTTCAGTAATAGGCATACGGTCATCATCAACCATAATTAACATGCCGTCTTTTTCTACTACTGGCCTTTTAGCCGCTTTGTAAAGTGGCACAATAGGAATTTCTTCAAGGTGGATATATTGCCAAATATCTAACTCCGTCCAATTTGACAAAGGAAATACTCGAATGCTTTCACCCTTATCTATGCGGCCGTTATAAATACTCCATAACTCTGGGCGTTGGTTTTTGGGGTCCCAACGATGGTTTTTATCACGGAAAGAATATACACGCTCTTTTGCACGTGATTTTTCTTCATCGCGTCGTGCGCCACCGAAAGCAGCATCAAAACCATGCTTATCCAAAGCCTGCTTTAAAGCTTGAGTCTTCATAATATCAGTATGCTTAGAGCTACCATGAGTAAATGGGCCAACTCCCATATCGACACCTTCTTGATTGGTGTGAACGATCAAGTCCAGACCTAGCTCTTTGACATAGCCATCACGGAATTTAATCATCTCTTTAAATTTCCACGTGGTATCGACGTGTAAAAGAGGAAAAGGTAATTTACCCGGAGCAAACGCTTTCATCGCTAAATGCAACATGACAGCTGAGTCTTTACCAATAGAGTAAAGCATGACCGGATTATCGAATTCGGCAGCGACTTCACGGATAATATGAATACTTTCCGCCTCTAACTGTTTAAGGTGGGTCAAAGAATAATCTTGATTCATGCTACTAGTGTTCATCTTGTAAGTGATTAATTAAAGCCTGCCGTTTGGTTTAAGCTAAAAACCATGCGGCAAAAGCCAGATTAAGGGGCATAGGGAATACCATCGCGGACGGCATTATAATGAAATGTATTGAAAATGCTAAACAACTTGTTCTTCTATGCTTATTCCAGCGCGTTTGGCAATGTCTACAAACTTAGGAAAAGAGGTCGCCACATGGGCACAATTATTAATAACAACAGACCCCGTCGCCCTCAAAGCCGCCATCGTAAATGACATTGCAATTCGGTGATCATCATGCGTTTCTACCTCACCGCCGCTGATAGATCCACCTTCAATAATCATACCGTCAGGTGTTGGCTTCGCATTAACCCCTAAAGACAACAAACCATCAGCCATCACTTGAATACGGTCACTTTCCTTCACTCGAAGCTCTTCGGCACCGGTTAACACTGTAGTGCCTTCGGCGCATGCCGCAGCAACAAATAAAACAGGGAACTCATCAATAGCGAGAGGAACTAATTCTTCAGGGATCTCAATTCCTTTTAGAGGCGCGTATCGAACTCGGATATCAGCTACCGGCTCACCACCAACTTCCCTTTCGTTTTGAAGGCTAATATCAGCGCCCATCAACTTTAAAATTGCGATAATGCCATCTCGCGTTGGGTTAATACCAACATGCTCCAAGATAATATCCGAATCTGGGGCAATGGATGCCGCCACCATATAAAAGGCAGCCGAAGAGATATCTGCGGGTACATCGATATCAATAGCGGATAAACTACCACCACCCTCAAGAGAGACTTTACTGCTGCCGTTGTCAAAACCCTCTGTTCGCACTTTATAACCAAAACCGCGCAACATACGCTCGGTGTGATCACGGGTCGGTGCTGGCTCCGTGACGGAGGTCTGCCCTTTAGCATATAACCCCGCTAGCAACACACAAGACTTTACTTGCGCACTGGCCATCGGCATATCGTAATGAATAGCTTGAGGCCTCGACTCTGCTTCACCTCGATTCACACCTCCGTTAATGGTAATCGGAGGACGGCCTTCAGCTGCTGTTTGAACTTGAACGCCCATCTCCCGTAAAGGGTTTGCAACACGATTCATTGGGCGCTTTGACAAAGAAGCATCACCAGTCAAGGTGACAGAAAAGTCTTGTCCCGCCATTAAACCGGCAAGCAAACGCATCGCTGTTCCTGCATTGCCCACATCGAGAGAATCATCGGGCTTTTGTAAACCGTGTAAGCCACGCCCCTTTATTGTGACACTACCGGCAATAGGTCCATCAATCTCAACCCCCATATCTTTAAATGCTTGAAGAGTCGCCAGCGCATCTTCTCCTTCTAAAAACCCCGAGACCTTTGTCGTTCCATTCGCAATAGAACCTAGCATTATAGAACGATGGGATATTGATTTATCGCCAGGAACACGAATAGAGCCCGAGACTTTACCGCCGGGGTTCACACTATATCGAATAAGTTGAGATGGTTTATGTTGATCTGCTGATCGATCAGAAGGCTTTTGAGTAGACATGTATAGGTTAATTATATCAATGAAGTTGGAAAGCTAAATCACTGTTCATTTAGCTTTTTATTAATTAAAGATGAAAAATGATCTCGGGCTGCTTTTGCTCGACTAAATATATCAAGTAAGGCGTCACTGTCTTTATCTGCAATAGCTTGACGCAAATGTTTTAAATTATTTTGAAAAAGATCAATCGCATCTAAAACAGACTCACTATTGGCACACATAATATCATGCCACATTTTCGGGTCACTACTGGCAATACGAGTAAAATCACGAAAGCCTCCCGCCGCATAGCGAAAAATATTTTCATTTTCAGAATCATTCGCTAAAGTATCAACCAAGGAATACGCTATTGCATGAGGCAGGTGACTTGTCGCAGCGAGCACATCATCGTGCTCTTCCACCGGCATAGACAATACTTCTGCCCCAACTGTTTTCCATAGTGCACTGACCCGCTCAATATGCTCAGGACCTGTTTCATCTACCGGAGTGAGTATAACTCTATGATTGTGATATAAATTCGGGTTAGTCGCCTCCACCCCACTTTCTTCAGAGCCCGCTATAGGGTGCCCCAAAACAAACTGTGGCGGCACAAAACCATAAATAGATTTAATTGAATCAAGCACACTGCCTTTAACACTAGCGCCATCGGTTATAGTCACTTTATCATTGACTAACTTTTTTACGTCAGCAATAACATGTTCAACACTCAGAGTAGGCACAGCAATGACAACAATATCCCCCTGCTTTAATTCAGGAGCGATATCATTTAAAGATAAAAAAGCGCGATCAACAATATGCTTGGCAAGGGCGTAATCCGCTGTTTGCTGGCGGCGAACAACAGCAATAACCTCTCGATTCTGTGCGGGGTTAAGTGAATGATCTTTGGCTGCCTGCTTAAAACCAGCAGCGAGACTACCACCGATTAAACCAAGGCCGACAACAACTAATTTAGCGGGCGGCACAGGAAAATCAGCATCTGTTTGAGATGAGTCACTCATAATAAAATTATAAAACGCCTACAGGATAAGAACCCAAAATTTTCAATTCAGCAGAAGCATTTGCCACTTCCGTTAAGGCTTTTTGAACCAACTCATCATCTTTATGGCCTTTTATATCAATAAAGAAAATATAATTCCAAGCACTGATCCGAGAAGGACGTGACTGTAATCGTGTCATATCAACACCCAATTTTCTAAACGGCTCTAAAATGTCGTGCAAGGCACCTGGCTTGTTACGAACAGACACTACCAATGACGTTTTATCATCACCACTGGGCGGAACTTTTTGTGTGCCAATAACTAAAAAGCGTGTTGAGTTATCGGGCTCGTCTTCAATTTTTTCAGCCAAGACCTTTAGATCATACAATTCTGAAGCCGTTACACCGGCAATAGCAGCAGAACTCCACTCTCCTTTAATACGCTTTGCGGCTTCTGCATTACTACTAACAGGGATCCGCTCTGCATTAGGATAATTGGCATCAAGCCACTTGCGGCATTGCGCCAAGCTTTGAGGATGAGAATAAATACGAGAAATTTTATCGACATTAGTGACATCAGAGACCAACAAGTTCTGATGAATGCGCAATACAACTTCGCCGCAAATATGGATATTGGAATCAATAAAACTATCCAAGGTATGAGTGACAACACCCTCGGTAGAGTTTTCTACAGGAACAACTCCATAATTAACGGCGCCCGCCTCTACCTCGCGAAACACTTCATCGATAGCGCTCATTGGCATAGGCACTGCAGAATGACCAAAATGTTTTGTCACTGCTTGCTGAGTAAATGTTCCTTCTGGCCCCAAAAAGGAAACCTTGATCGGTTGCTCGAGCGCCAAACAAGCTGACATCACTTCTCGAAACAAGCGGGCCATTTCTTCATTTGTTAAAGGACCGCCATTTTTTTGGTTGATCTCCATCACTTTTTTTAAGACCTGAACTTCGCGTTCCGGCCGGTAATAAACAGTGGTATCGGCATTACTGGCTTTTTTGACCTCTGCAACCGATTGGGCACATCGAGCACGAGCACTTATCAACTCGACTAATTGAGTATCAATTGAATCAATCTCATTGCGCAGATCATTTAAGGTTTTCTTGTTCGACATAGTGAAACTTAATTTACCTATTTAACTTATTTTATGCCCTTGAAAATTAGGGGCATACTTTACTCGCGCCAGCCTTTCAGTGACCTTTATTCGGTACTATCAGCATCTGAGCTATTATCAACTTCTGTATTAGCAAGCTCGGCCGTTTCTTCTGTTACGATTTCTTCAGGCTCTTCGATTCGTTCTACACCAATCACATGCTCATCGGTTTTCACTCGAATCACTCGAACGCCTTGAGTGTTACGCCCAGACAATGACACTTCATCAACACGCGTTCGAACCAATGTCCCTTGATCAGAAATCAACATAATTTCATCGCCATCAAATACTTGCACGGCACCTACTAAAGAGCCATTACGATCACTGCATTGCATTGCAATCATACCTTTACCACCACGACCTTTTGTAGGGTATTCGGTAACGACAGTGCGCTTTCCATAACCGTTTTCACTGACAGTTAATACTTTGCCTTCCTCTTTCGGGATCAACATTGAAATCACAGACTGCCCTTCTTCCAAGCGAATACCTCGCACACCGCGAGAGGTTCTACCCATAGGGCGAATATCAGTTTCATTAAAACGCACGGCCTTGCCCGCAGAAGAAAACAGCATGACATCACACTCGCCTTCTGTAATTGCCGTACCCACAAGATGATCACCTTCAACCAAGTCTAAGGCGATTAAGCCCACACTTCTTGGGCGAGAAAATTGCGACAATGGTGTTTTCTTAACGGTACCATTGGATGTAGACATAAAGATGAAATGATCATCGTCGTACTCGCGAACAGGCAAGATAGAGGTAATTCTTTCGTCTTTATCTAATGGTAATAAGTTCACCATAGGGCGACCTTTTGATTGCCGGCCAGCCAAAGGAATTTGAAACACTTTCAGCCAATAGACTTTACCCGCATTGGTGAAACACAAAATTGTATCGTGAGTACTCGCGATCAATAAATGCTCGACAAAATCTTCATCTTTTACCGAAGTTGCTGCTTTACCCATTCCACCACGACGCTGTGCTTGATAATCACTTAGCGGCTGAGTTTTTGCATAACCGCCATGTGAAATGGTCACAACACGATCTTCTTCTGTAATTAAATCCTCGATCGTTAAATCACGCTTAGAGCTTTGAATATCAGTGCGACGCTCATCGCCATAATTTTTTAAAATCTCTTCAAGCTCTTCACGAATAACCGTCATTAAACGCTGAGGGTTTTCTAGAATTTCTAGAAACTCTGCAATAAGCTCTAACTTTTCTTGGTATTCATTTAAAAGCTTGTCATATTCCATCCCCGTTAAACGATGCAACTGAAGATCTAAAATAGCTTTCGCTTGCGCAGGTGACAAATAATAGTTTTCATCACGCAAACCATATTCCTCAGCCAAGCCTTCTGGCCTACACGCATCGTCACCGGCTCGTTCCAGAAACTTTAAAACTGAACTTGCCGCCCAGCCTTTGGATAACAACTTACTTCTAGCCTCAGCCGGACTCGCTGAACCTCGAATTAGCTCAATGACCTCATCGATATTCGATATGGCAACAGCTAATCCTTCTAAGATGTGACCACGCTCACGCGCTTTTCTTAATAAGTAAACGGTTCGGCGCGTAACAACCTCGCGACGATGCCTAACAAAACATTCAATTAACTCTTTTAGGTTTAATATTTTTGGCTGACCATCAACAAGCGCAACCGTATTAATACCAAACACACTTTCTAATTGAGTTTGTGCATATAAGTTATTGAGTACAACCTCACCCAACTCTCCACGCTTCAATTCGATAACAATACGAATATCTTTAGTGGACTCATCACGAAGCTCAGATATACCTTCAACTTTTTTCTCTTTTACCAGCTCAGCAATTTTTTCAATTAAACGGCTCTTATTTAACTGGTAAGGGATCTCCGTAATAATAATCGTTTCTTTATTGGTTTTATCGTCACGCTCGATATCTGCTTTAGCGCGCAAGTAGATTCGACCTCGCCCAGTGCGATACGCTTGAACAATACCCGCA
Organism: Cellvibrionaceae bacterium; assembly: GCA_050633525.1. Classification (GTDB taxonomy): domain Bacteria; phylum Pseudomonadota; class Gammaproteobacteria; order Pseudomonadales; family Cellvibrionaceae; genus CANLBN01. Next base: position 27,239 of record JBOEGR010000028.1, on the reverse strand, counting down.
CGACCATTGATGGTAGCGCCAGTTGGAAAATCAGGACCTGGAATAATCTCCATCAATTCATCGATGGTAATATCGTTATTCTCAATAAAAGCCAAACAGCCCTTAACGACTTCTGTCAGATTATGGGGAGGAATGTTCGTCGCCATACCCACGGCAATACCAGAAGAGCCATTGATCAAAAGATTAGGAACACGAGTTGGCATCACATCAGGGATTTGTTCTGTACCATCATAGTTAGGTACAAAATCGACCGTTTCTTTGTCTAAATCAGCCAATAAATCATGAGCTAATTTCTTCATGCGTATTTCGGTATAACGCATAGCTGCAGCGCCATCACCATCGATTGAGCCAAAGTTACCTTGGCCATCAACGAGGGTATAGCGTAAAGAAAAGTCTTGTGCCATCCGCACAATAGTGTCATAGACGGCAGAATCACCATGCGGGTGATATTTACCAATCACGTCACCAACGACGCGAGCGGACTTCTTATAGGGTTTATTCCAATCGTTATTGAGTTCGCTCATCGCAAACAAGACACGTCGATGCACTGGCTTGAGTCCATCGCGGACATCAGGTAGTGCTCTACCGACAATGACACTCATTGCATAGTCGAGATAGGATTGTTTTAGTTCATCTTCAATACTGACGGGGGAAACTTCGTGCGCCAAATCACCCATATTTTAAGCCTGTGTTCTGATTACTTATTATTCGTAAATGTGATCAATAAATAGGCAGCAGCATTAATGCCAAAGCAATAGTACGCAGCCCTAAATTAAGCCGAGCAGTATATCATAAAAAGGGAGTATTAAGCGGGTACTCAATAGGAGATTCCCCTCACTCTTTGCGCTTGAGGAGTAAAATACGTACCGAGCATCATCAACGCTCAAAAAACAAGCAAGGCTGTCTGGTAAACCGGCCCAATAAATCATCAATCTTCACCAAACAGCCTTACCTCACTAGAGCCTTCGTCTTGCAAAGTACAGTCGCTTATTTACAATTTGCTCATTGCTCTTAGCTCCTGTTCGATCATGCCCTCTCGATATAGTAGCACCTGACTTGATCGATACAATACTGCCATCAGCATCTCTGCGCAGGCCCACATCATCAAGCAGGTGATCATCTAGTTTGTTTAGCGCTCTTTCTGAACGCCGCTTATCTAAGCGCGCCTTTCTGAGTCTAATCAGTTTTACACTACGGCTGTAAGTTGTTTTGAGTAAGTTATAAAGCATTGTATGCCTCCAATTTATAGATAAAAGGAAGGCCGTTTATTTATCGGGGTCGGTATTAGTAAGGAGAAAAAGAACTGATACTGGCCGCGATAAGTTCCGCGGCCAAGAGTAGATTAATTTATTGCTGTACTAAATTGTCTCACTAACAGGGCACGCGGGATGATACCGCCACATTGTCTTGGTGGCATGCATCGTATAATGCATCGGTTTACGAGGAGAGGGGCTCACGGCTGATGTAAGCACGCTCAACGAAACCGAACACGAAGAGATCGCCTTAGCACACACAGAAACCAAAACCGCAAACAGGGTAATACAAGCATCAATAATGCTATTAACCTGGGCAATGATGATTTGAGGACGAGTATTCATTCGAGTATTCACGCAAACTAAAAGTTAAAGACTAACAATAAATCATTAGCACCCAAAAAATGGGTAATAGGAGTATAAACCGACTAGTGCGCTAATCCAAGCATTATGGACACAAGTAATACGGATAAAGAAAACAAAGAAATGAGGCAGCCATCACCGACCTCAAAATTTAACGACAATCGCCCTTTTCGCTCTCACTTGCTTTAGAATGTCTTATAACGAAATACACACATAGAAAATATCAAATCACATACCGATATCGTTTAATATGACACACACATCAGCCAATCAACCCTCAGCCGAACAATGTGACCTCCTGCTTAGCGCCAAATGGATCATTCCTGTTATCCCGAAAAACAAAACCTACAGTGATTGCTCTCTTGTCATTACTGATGGCAAAATTAGTGCAATTTTACCCACACAGGAAGCCAAAAATCGCTATCAAGCCAAAGAACAGCTCGACTTGGGCGAACATATCATCACACCGGGTTTAATTAATGCCCACGGTCATGCCGCAATGAGTTTATTGCGCGGTTATGCAGACGACCTCCCCTTAGATACTTGGCTTAATGAGCATATCTGGCCTGCCGAAGGACAACATGTTTCGGCCAACTTTGTAAAAGAAGGAACACAACTCGCCATTGCCGAAATGATTCGCAGTGGAACAACCTGCTTTTCTGACATGTATTTTTTCCCCGATCAAACTGCTGCAGCAGCCCACGATGCTGGTATACGCTGCCAAATCACCTTTCCTGTCCTAGAGTTCCCTAGCGCTTGGGGAAGCAATGCTGATGATTACATCAGCAAAGGCCTGTCATTACGCGATCAGTATCGCTCGCATGAGTTAATTAAAATTCAGTTTGGCCCTCACGCACCCTATACCGTGAGTGATGAAACTTTTGCTCGAATAGCCGTATTAGCCCCAGAATTACAATCGGGCATTCAAGTCCATCTGCATGAAACTAAAAAAGAAGTTACAGACTCAGAAAACAATGAAGGCAAACGGCCTATTCAGCGCCTATTTGATTTGAATGTATTAACCCCTCTCACTCAATGCGTGCATATGACGGAACTAAACGATGATGACATTGCACTCATTAAAAAAGCGGGGGCACATATTATTCACTGCCCAGAATCCAACCTAAAATTAGCCAGTGGATTCTGCCCCGCAGCTAAACTCTTAGAAAATGGTATTAATGTCGCATTAGGTACCGATGGCTGTGCCAGTAACAACAACCTAGATATGTTTGGCGAAATGCATACAGCCGCTCTCTTGGGTAAAGCAGTTGCAGGTAATGCCGCCGCTCTAAGTGCGCATCAAACCTTAGAGATGGCAACGATCAATGGCGCCAAAGCAATGGGTATCGACAATGTCACCGGCAGCCTAGAAGTAGGAAAAGACGCTGATATTATCGCGATTAAAATAGACCCACTAGAACAAGCACCTCTCTATGACCCACTATCACAACTGGTCTATACCCATAACGGACATCGTATCAGTCATAGTTGGGTTAAAGGAAAATCATTAATGCAAAACCGACAACTAATGACCCTTAACGAGCAGGAAATTATTGCAAATAGCAAACAATGGCAGGATAAAATTCAATCATGAGCAACACACAAACCGAGCCAAAGACACAAGAGAACTCACAAACAAAAACACTCAATGTAGACCCTAGTGAAATCGCAAAGTTTGAAGCCTTAGCGCAACGCTGGTGGGATAGAAACAGTGAGTTTAAGCCTCTGCATGACATCAACCCTTTGCGCAGTAACTTTATTGATGAGCGCTCACCCGTTGCCGAGCTTAAGGTACTGGATGTGGGCTGTGGCGGCGGCATTTTATGCGAAGCACTCGCTCAACGCGGAGCCATAATGACAGGCATCGATATGGGAGAGGCTCCGCTTAACGTTGCCAAAATACACCAAATGGAAAGCAACCTTTCTATCAACTATCAACGCATTACTGCCGAAGAACTAGCTGAACAAAAACCTAGTTCGTTCGATATTGTGACCTGCCTAGAAATGTTAGAGCACGTTCCCGATCCAAGCCAAGTGATTCAAGCATGTTCGGATTTAGTTAAGCCCGGCGGTCATGTTTATTTTTCAACAATTAACCGTAACCCTAAATCCTATGCTTTCGCCATTCTCGGCGCCGAATACATCTTAAGACTATTACCAAAAGGAACTCACGAATATAGCAAATTCATCAAACCATCGGAGCTAGCAAGCTGGGCGAGAAAAGCAGGACTTCAATGGGAAGAAATAACCGGAATGACCTACAACCCTATTACCAAGCACTATAAATTAAATACCAATGATGTAGATGTTAATTACTTAGTACATACGACTAAAAGTATTTAACCCTACTATATTTGATTTAAAAAACGCATAAAGACATTAAAAAGATGACAAAAGCTAAAGCCATTTTTTTTGACCTAGATGGCACACTGTTAGACACCGCTCCTGATTTTGTGGTTACACTCAATCAATTAGCAGACGAATATCAAACCCCTCGAATTAGCGAAGGCGACATTAGACAAACAGTATCAGATGGTGCTCGTGCCCTTACCACTTTATTATTTCAATTAAATGTGGGCGACGATGGTTTCGAAGAACGGCGACAACGCTTGCTTGATATTTACTTCGAACACATGGGCAAGCATTGTGTACTGTTTGACGGTATGCAAACATTAATTGAACATATTAGAAATGAAAAATTATTTTGGGGAATCATTACCAACAAACCCTATCGCTTTGCAGAATCCATTGTAGACAATTTACAACTAGCGGCACGACCCAATCTATTAATTTGCCCCGATCACGTTAAAAAAGCAAAACCTGACCCAGAGGCTCTTATACTTGCTTGTAATAAGGTTGGCTGCAACACCCACGAAGCTGTTTATATTGGTGATCATAAACGCGATATCGATTGTGGTATTAGCGCAGGCAGTAAAACCATTGCCGTGAGCTTTGGTTATATTCATCAAGACGATAACATTACCCAATGGGGCGCTGATCATATTGCTCATCACAGCAATGACATTTGGCCCATCATTCAACAATACTTATAAAACTCACACATAATGATTGATATAAAACACTATATAGCAAAAACAGATTTACTAAACGATAAAATCATTGCTGTTACTGGCGCTGGCGACGGGATTGGTAAAGTCGTTGCAAAAGCATACGCTCAGCATGGCGCCACCGTCATCCTATTGGGCAGAACAGTCAGTAAGCTAGAGCAAGTTTACGACGAAATAGAACAAGCTGGCTTTCCTCAAGCCGCCATCATCCCTATTGATTTCGAAACGGCACAAGAAAGCCACTATCAAGAAATTGCAGACGCGATTGAAGAAAATTTTGGACGCCTTGATGGCTTGCTACATAATGCCGCGCAGTTAGGGGAACGCACCTCAATTGCCAGCACAAGTGTAAACAGCTGGGAAAAGATCATGCAAGTCAATATCACCGCTCCTTTTCTACTGACAAAAAAATGCTTACCTGTGCTACAAAAAAGCGAACAAGCTTCTATTGTTTTTACCGGATCATCTGTTGGGCATAAAGGTCGTGCCTACTGGGGAGCTTACGCTGTATCCAAAGCGGCAAATGAAAACCTAATGCAAACATTAGCAGATGAACTAGAAAATACGAGCAACATTAAAGTGAATAGCTTCAACCCCGGAGCGACACGGACACAAATGAGAGCTGATGCCTACCCAGCTGAAAACCCGGAAGGAGTTAAACAAGCAGAAGAGCTACTACCTTATTATCTTTATTTAATGGGAGAAGACAACACAGACACGCATGGCGCATCACTTTCCTACTAAAGCAGCACTAACGGTTAATGATTGTCGATAGCACAAAAACAACCCTCACCGATAACGTTAGTATTTTTAGAAAAAACACCTTCTTTAAGGGAGCTAATGACTTTACTAACGATACTCGTTTCGGCATTACACACAAAACCCAAACTATGTGGCCCGTAGTATAACAACTCATTATTCTCGCTCATTACTGCAATGGCTGGGACATATTGCACCTCGGCAAGTAAAGCCTTTGAGGCTCCTTTACTTAAAACACGCCCCTTAGGAGCAGTTGTTTTTTTAATATCAGAGTGATGAGCTGATAAATCAGCAACATAGAAATCAATATCATTACTACTATATTCATCAAATAGACTAGAGTAATGTGAATTCACGCCCCAATTACACGGGCAATAACGCTCCCATATATACACTACCGATAAATTTTTACTCTCACTCAACTCTTGACTTAAAATTGACTCAACTTGGGCGTACTCAGAAAATATTACGGGGGTCTGAAACACAAGATTATTGAGATGTTTTACTGCAAAATAGACTAAAAAATAAAATACAATCAACAAGCACAGTACTAGCCAGACCGCTTTACGCCTGATAAAGGAACTTTTGGCAGAACTTTTATTAAAACCTTGCTGATCAAGGCCCTTAGCTTCGCTCCATTGCTTCGAATTAAAAATTTTCATATACTCAATACTTGTTGAGCATTACAAAAGCCATTCAAAAAAAGTATTACTACCATAAGGGAAAACCATGAAATCCATTGTTACATTTCTATTACTAAGCTCCAGTGCTATTTCTTTTATTCTCACTAGCCATAACAGCTTAGCCCAAAGCCAATATGCTCATAATCATAAAGCACATCATGATACCGAAAAAAATAGCTCAACTGCAGAAGGTATAATCATACACGCTCCCATCATTAAACCCACACCGCCTGGAATCACTAACAGTGCTGCCTACTTTCATATAATGAATCATAGCGATAAAGATATTGAACTCATTAACGCTACAAGTACAGTAGCAGACAGAACTGAAATTCATGAGCACAAAATGAACGATGGCGTAATGAAAATGCAGAAGGTGACTTCATTGACGATTCCAGCTAAATCAACCATCAACTTCGAACCGGGCAGCTACCACATTATGTTTATTAATGTGAAACAAGCCATCACCGAAAAACAAGAAGTTAAGTTAACACTAGAATTTTCAGACGGTAGCGCCACAACCGTAACCGCTATCGCAAAAGAACCAAAAATGTCACATGGTAAAAAACATAAACACCATGGAAGTTACTAACGGCTACCTCACCTCAATGACATCTAGCTGCATTCCAGCAGCTAGTTAATCAAATACTCGAGCGCTTTTACCATATTGCCTTTATCATAAGGCCCCTTAAACAAACCCACATATTGGCCCTGAGGATTCAATAAAGCAATACTGTCGCTATGCGTAATAAAATAGTTTCCGTACTCATCAGGTTTTTCATGTATAAAAATAGTATTCAGTTGTTGGGCCACTTTACGAATCTCTTCTAGGTCACCTGTTAAACCAATATAGTTTTTATCGATATATTCTAAATATTTTGATAAACGGTCAGGCGTATCCCGCTCAGGGTCAAAAGTAATATGAGTAATAGCGAAATCAGCAGCCTTTTTCTCAGCATCCCATTCCCTTTTCACTTCACTCATCAAGCGTAAATTAATCGGACAAATGTCAGGGCAAAACATATAACCAAAATTAACCAGCTGCCATTGTTCCGTTGTATTAGCTAAGGCGGTGTCTTTACCCTCAAGAGTACTTAAGGTAACAGGAGACAAAGTTCTAGGCTGATCAAATAGAAAAAAGTCCAACTGACTCAGGCGATCCTTTGATGGCGACTGAGTCCCCAAAAAATGAATACCATTTTTTTTTGCAACAAGCCCCAGCACCAACAAAACGCCAAACACTGCCAGTAAAACTAAAGTTAACTTTTTTGCATTCATACTTTATCCCAGTTTATATTATTGATAACTAAAAATTAACACACAACTTAAGTAAAAAATTGCAGTTTAAGCAGAAAGCGGGCCGCTATGAAAACGAAACTGCTGAGCCTCTGACTCTACTAACGTTTTTTCAAGAGATAATAATTCGGCCACTCTTTCACTCACTGAAAACACTTTATTTTCGCTAGAAAAATGATTGGCTGCCTTTTCAGCCAAAGCAAGATAATCCTGATAATGCCTTGCTTCTGACTTTAATAGAGACAAGTAAAACTGTTTTAACTCTTCATCTAGGTAAGGGGCTAATTTAGCAAAGCGTTCACATGAACGCGCTTCAATAATGGCACCCACTATCAAAATATCAATCAATTTTTCAGGTTCATTTGTACGAGTACTCTGACGCAACTGGCTCGCGTAATTTGCAGCTTCAATTTGGTAGTAGTCTATGCCACGTTTTTTCATTACGGCAATCACTTGTTCAAAGTGCCTTAACTCCTCCCGCGCAAGTCGTGACATTTTGTTTAACAGCTCAAAGTTATCAGGGTAACGGCAAGTTGAATTTAACTGCGCCACGGCTGATTTTTTAGGGTTGGCTTTATGATTTAAGGGATCGAATTTTAAACCGTACTTCCACATAATGCTCTGAGCGGTTTGCGCAGCTTTAAGCTCACAATTAGCGTGATCTGTTAATAACAAGGGAATATCATTTAGTGCTTGCTCTATCCAAGCCTGTGGCGTTTCACAATAGAGAAACTCGTGTATATGGTCGATATTGGTCATAAACTCAACTTAGGTAATTCTAATTTTAATTCGCGGCTGAACCGCTACGCCTTCATTATATCTAATTTTACTATGGCTAATCTTTATTGTGGCTTTTGTTGGGCCTTTTGTTATGCCTACGCTCAGACCGCTCTTGACGATGCTGCTCGCGCGCGAGGTTTTGCAATAACTCTTCCACATAGCGAATATGCTTATGAGCAGCCTCTTTGGCGGTACTCGGCTGACGATGAATAATGGCATCATAAATAGCCGAGTGCTGGCTCATCAATGCTTGCCGTGAAATATCATTATCAAACATACTGACAATGCTACTCAACATATTGCTTCGCAAGACGCTGAATAAGCTTTTCATCAGGTGCAGAAAAATCAAATTATGGCTTGCTTCTGCTATCGCCAAATGAAAAGCGGCATCCGCCTCGGCTTGTGCCTCAATGTCGTTGGCACGATAGACTTTTTCCAAATGTCGATAAGATTCAGATAAGGCATCCAAATCCAAGGTATTCGCTCTCAGGGCCGCATTATAAGCGCAATCCCCTTCAATGCTATGCCTAAATTCCAACAAGTCGAAATGGGCATCCGGGTTATTCGACAATATTTTTAGCATAGGTTCAGCTAAATCCTGTTGCAGTTGGGCCGAAACGTAATGTCCCCCACCCCTCTTACTGACAATCCAGTCTTTTGCTTTTAATCGCTGCAGCACCTCCCGCACACTGGTGCGGGATAGATTAAACCGTTGTGCGAGCTCACGCTCTGCCGGCAAACGTGTACCAGAACGCAAACTACCCTCGATAATTGCCGCCTCATAAAATTGGTATAATTCGTCTGTTTGTTTCATATTGGTCTAACCAATTATATCTTTGTAATTAAAGAAGATGAAAAAATGAAATTGAAAAGCTGAAATTAAATATAATTTTTTAACAAAATCAATAATTTAAAATAATTACATTTAATCATTGACAAGCCACTATAACAGAGTTGAGATAGGTCACAATATAGCAAATATTGGTTAGACCAATTTAATAGTAGCTACTGGAGCCATTATGCGACTCAAAGACTGTCACAACTTCCATGATTTTCGACAATTAGCGAAAAAAAGGCTGCCAGGCCCAATCTTTAATTATATTGATGGCGGCGCGGACGATGAAAGTACCTATCGTCGCAATACCGAAGCCTTCGAGCACTGCGACTTGATACCCAACGTGTTAACTGGAGTGAAGGACATAGATCTGTCCGTCACAGTAATGGGACAAAAACTCGACATGCCTGTTTATTGCTCTCCTACAGCGTTACAGCGATTATTCCATCATCAAGGGGAACGCGCTGTGGCCGCCGCCGCAGAAAAATATGGCACCATGTTTGGTGTATCCTCATTGGGCACGGTGAGCCTTGAAGACATCGCCAAACAAATCGATACCCCGCAGGTATATCAGTTTTATTTCCATAAAGATCGCGGACTCAATAGCGCCATGATGGAGCGCGCCAAACAAGCGGGTATTGAAGTCATGATGCTAACAGTAGACTCGATTACCGGCGGTAATCGCGAGCGCGACCTCAGAACCGGCTTTTCCATTCCTTTTCGTTTAACACTTGGGGGACTAATCCAATTTGCCATTAAACCCATGTGGGGGATCAACTACGTTACCCATGAAAAATTTAGCTTACCTCAATTACAAGATCATGTGGATATGGATGGTGGCGCCAGCTCTATTGGCGACTATTTTAGTAATATGCTGGATCCTTCAATGAATTGGGACGACGTCGAAAAAATGGTAGCCCAATGGGATGGTCAATTTTGTTTAAAAGGTATTATGAGTGTTGAAGACGCACGTAAAGCAGTCGACATTGGCTGTACTGGCATTGTCATTTCCAACCACGGTGGTCGACAACTTGATGGTTCCCGCAGCTCTTTTGATCAACTCGCTGAAATTGTTGACGCTGTCGGCGATAAAATAGACGTCATATTCGATAGCGGCGTACAACGTGGTACCCATGTACTTAAAGCCCTCTCACTTGGCGCTAAAGCTGTCGGCATTGGCCGTATGTACCTTTACCCTTTGGCTGCCGCCGGCCAAAAAGGTGTAGAACGAGCATTAGGCTTAATGCGCGCAGAACTAGAAAGAGATATGAAGTTAATGGGCCGTACAAATATAGCGCAACTCTCTAGAAATAATTTGCGGTTTAGGTAATGAATACTGAGGGGCGTATTTTGAGGGCTGGACTTTAAAGGCTGGATGTTAAGGGCTGACCTCAAAACTTAATGCTTATTCTCAGTATATATCTATACTTATATACTGAGCCAAATAAATTTTTTGCTAAATTAAGGTATAGATCTATACTCAAAGAAACAACTCACATTAAAAGCAAGCAATGAATAGCGAACTTTCCGTTGAACAAAAGTCACACCTTGGTCGAATTGCGGCTAAACAATTTTTATTGATCACGGACTGCTGGAAAATCACTGACAATGAAAGAAGAGTACTCGCAGGTGCAGCAACCAGAACGACCATATCGACATGGCGTAAACGCGTTAAAACGCGCTATGAACTACAACTCGGTAATGATACTTATGAGAGACTAATTTGCATTGGCGATATTCATCGCAGCTTATTAAAATCAATGAACGAAGACGATATTGCAGAGTATATTAGAAAACCGCTTAATCCCTTTGAAACTAATTTATTAAATAAAATGTTAAATGGATGGATGCTGGATTTATATCAAGTTAAAACGTTGATCAGTGATGACCCTACTTTAAACCCACATCATTATTATTTGCAGCCCTTGGATGTACAGCATCACACTCAACCCCCCATCTAAAGGGTATCATTTACTGCGGCTGATTATAGAGGGGCAAAGACCCTTTTTGTTCAAAAGGCAAATGTAAAACCAAGCCCTCTACAACTACAGCACCCGTTAATACGTACTCCACTTTATTAGCAAGTAGCGCTTCTGGCATGACTGAAAATAAACGCATCATATCTATTGTAATAGGCAATACAATCTCACTAATCGTATTTGCGCCAAGAAAAATTTTCTGTTCATGATAATCTTTCGTAATGGAGCGCCCCATCACTAACATCTCATAACGAATCGCCTTAATATTCACATCACTGTCATTTTGATTCGTAACAGAAAAGCTCACATTAAGAAATAAATCTTTTTCTACCCAACGCAAAAACTCTACCTGTGAAACCTCAACCTCTGGAGCAGTCATAGTAAATAAATTATTTGCCTGAGAAATATTGCTAATCAGGCTCAATAACAAAAGTAATAAAAAAGAATAAAGCGATATCATTTTAGTTAAGCGATTATAAAACATATGCATGGCTTTCTCAGAAGCTCCTTAAGTAGCGGTGGCAATATATCGATCATAGTGCGCGCTCGACAAGGTGAAAAAATCTTGCTCTAAAAACTGTTTTACTTGCTCTAAAGAATAACGTTGCCATTGAGGTTTTAAACGAAAACCAAAATCATCTGTATTATTAATCTGACTCGCACCATTGCGCAAAAGCTCGTAGACCCAACGACTACTAGATAGCTGGTCATTAAAATGTATTTGCTGATACTGCATTTGTTTTAATAACTGTTTTTCATCGAAAATATCGATCATATTGCCCACGATCTTTTGCAAGAATTGATCTAGCCTATCTACCACTAATTGGCGCTGCTCTTGGGTATAACCATTCCAATCAATCACTTCATGAGCAAAACGCTTACAGCCTCTACACACGAGATCCCCAATACCGGTTGAACACACACCAATACAGGGTGTTTTAACATTTCCCATTAATACGCCTTCTTATGCTAGTCACTTTATTTTCTTAAGTACTCTTTTCTTAAAAATCTTAACTTAATACCAAACAAGCTATGAAAACACCGACTGGCAATCATAGATAAAATAAACTCAGGACTTGCCGTCTGTATTTTTTTGCTTTAGCCTAAGCACACTAACAATAATAATGTGTGTGCTTTATTTTCAACACTCTAAGTAAATACCTTCTGTTTATAGAGTGAGAGGTATCAATATGAACCATTCTGTCAATATTTATACGACTTTAGCCGTATACCGTATACCGCCACCTAAGTGGTACAAGCGGTTTTTTTATACGCTATCTACCATAGCAATCACTCTCATAAGCCCTATCATAGTCGCCTGTCAAAATTTGCCAGCAGAGCAACTTTGGTCAAGTGAAGAACTAGTAAACAACACTAATAGCATCGTCTTAGCTCAAGCTTATAAACCTCAAAGCGTGAGCGGCGATACGTATATTACCGAGTTTTTTGTCACCGAGGTACTGAAAGGTAACCAGCAAAACAATTTTTCTCTTACTGGCAAATTAGCCTATGGAAAAACGGGTAGAAATACCTTTGATAACCACAACGATATTCAATTTTGGGCCTATTCAGACTTGGGAAACTTCTCACGAGATGAAAATTGCCAAGTTTATGGTCATTTTGAAGAAGGTCGACAATACCTACTCTTTGTCGATCAAGCCAAGCACCCCCGCTCATTTGAACTAATAGAGTCTCCAAGTGACGGCTGGCTATTGGAAATCAAAAAAATCATTAACCAATAAACCTGGAATCAACATGATAGGCCCTCAGCCTACCATCTTGTTAGCTAAATCAATTAACGTTTGCCTAATCCAACGATGGGCACCATTGTGATGCAACAAAGGGCTCCACACCATATTGACTTCAATGGGTGATATTGGAAAAGGTGGCTCGATTATACGTAGACTAGGGTCATCTTTATACAACAATGCTGCTCGTGTTGGCATCGTCGCGACTAAGTTCGTTTGTTTGACTAATAAAGGAATGATTTGGTAATGCCGAGTAAAGACACTAATCTCACGCTCGTGCCCCAAACTCGTTAAAGCATCATCTACCCACCCTCGATCACTTGATTGAGACATACCAGTACCTACACCGATCCCTGTCTTACTGACCCATATATGCGACTCAGCAAGATAGTTATCAATCGTATTTTTTTCTATTAGCGGATGACCTTGAGCCAAAAGGCAAGAAAAGCTGTCTTTCCAGATGGGGCGCTGATAAAACGACTGCGGTACTGAATCAAAACGGTTAATCGCTAGGTCAATCGCACCCTTTTCTAAGTCTTGAAAACTACCGTCACTTAAGGTCATGATATCCAGCGACAGCTTCGGCGCATGTTGCTGTAAATAAGCCACTAAAGCCGTAATTAGCGTCCCTTCTACATAATCACTAACCAATAAACGAAACGTTCTCTGACTATTGAGAGGATCAAAGTCTTCATTAGGCGACAAGGCCTCTTCCGCAACCGTGAGCGACTGACGTATAAGAGGCTCAAGCTCCAAAGCCTTTTCGGTTGGTTGCATACCCCCGGTCGTACGTACTAATAAAGGGTCACCAAAATGATGCCGCAAGCGTTTCAGACTATTACTCATTGCCGGTTGGCTAATATTTAGCTTTTCCGCTGCTCTGGAGACATTACGCTCACGCATGAGCACATCAAAGCAAACCAGCAGATTAAGGTCAAAGTGATCGATATTCATATTAGCGAAAATTACCTAATTGATATGTAGTTAGTATAAATAAAAAAGAGAGTTTATTGTAAGGCTATAAACAATATGAATAGACTATTTCAAGAATATAAAGCAAAAATGTAGCCGAACGCCCTAGTAGAGTACTAAAGTGAAGTGAGTAGAAAGACAGTAATAATAAGATAAAAGAGCAGAGAGGGTAAAAACACGAGGCCTAAATGAATAGGCCCCTGTTTTCAATAATGGAAAGTTAACCTATCAGCCAACAAACTTAATTGGTGTGGCTTCCACTGACATTTCTTCCTCAGGTGGAACAAAGTCCGTTAGATTAATGCCGTCAACAGCAGCTTTATACTCTTCAAGTGTCGGGAAGCGACCAAGAACAGTAGCTAGCACAACCAATGGTGTAGAACCCAATAAGGACTCACCTTTTTTCTCTTCCGAATCACCGACAACACGGCCTTGGAATAAGCGAGTTGAAGTGGCAATAACGGTATCACCGGGCTCTGCTTTCTCTTGGTTACCCATGCATAGGTTACAACCTGGACGCTCAAGATAAAGAATGTTGTCGTATTTAGTACGAGCGACAGCTTTAGGGTTGGTATCATCAAATTCAAAGCCAGCATACTTGGCAAGAACATCCCAGTCACCTTCAGCTTTTAGCTCATCCACAATATTATAAGTGGGTGGAGCTACAACTAATGGCGCCTTGAATTCAACGCTCCCATTTTGCGCTTCTAAATTACGTAACATCTGAGCGATAATTTGCATATCACCTTTGTGAACCATACAAGAACCCACAAAACCAAGATCTACTGATTTCTCATTATAGTAAGACACGGGACGAATCACGTCGTGTGTATAACGCTTAGAAACATCTTCGTTATTAACGTCTGGATCAGCAATCATAGGCTCATCGATTTCATCAAGATCAACAACCACTTCAGCATAGTATTTAGCAGTATTATCTGGCACTAATGCGGGCTGCTCACCTGATTGAATACCTGCAATACGCTTATCTGCGATTGCAATAAGGCCCGCAAGTGTTTGCGCTTCATTATCCATGCCTTTATCGATCATAATTTGGATTCGGCTTTTCGCTAATTCCAATGAACCGATAAGTGTTTCGTCATTCGAAATACAGATAGAGGCTTTTGCCTTCATCTCTGCAGTCCAATCAGTAAAGGTAAAGGCTTGGTCTGCTAACAAGGTACCGATATGTACTTCAATAATACGGCCTTGGAATACATTTTCGCCGCTGAACTGCTTCAGCATTTGCGCTTGAGTAGCATGGACGACGTCACGAAAGTCCATATACTCTTTCATATCACCTTTAAAGGTCACTTTAACCGATTCAGGAATCGGCATCGTCGCTTCACCGGTTGCTAAAGCCAAACCTACTGTACCTGAGTCGGCACCAAAGGCGACGCCTTTCGACATACGCGTATGTGAATCACCACCGATAATAATCGACCAATCATCTACTGTAATGTCATTCAATACTTTATGAATCACATCCGTCATAGCGGGGTAAGCACCTTTAGGGTCACGGGCCGTAATCAAACCAAACTTATTCATAAAGCTCATCAGTCTAGGAATATTCGCTTGCGCTTTTTTATCCCATACAGAGGCGGTATGACAACCTGATTGATAAGCACCGTCAACGATCGGGGAAATGACCGTTGCAGCCATAGACTCTAATTCTTGAGAAGTCATTAAACCCGTTGTATCTTGCGAACCCACAATGTTCACTTGTACACGAACATCTGATCCT
This sequence comes from Cellvibrionaceae bacterium, assembly GCA_050633525.1. Taxonomy (GTDB): domain Bacteria; phylum Pseudomonadota; class Gammaproteobacteria; order Pseudomonadales; family Cellvibrionaceae; genus CANLBN01. The sequence goes on along the minus strand of JBOEGR010000028.1, from coordinate 11,759 downwards.
GCATGCAAGGCATTTTTAGAAGCAACACCCACTGCATTCTTGTTAAAGATTTTCTCTACGGCCGTCAAACCTTGGCCTTCGTGAGAAATTTCTTTAGAGGCTGCATAAACCAATGGCGCTTTTACACCGAGTGTTTTAGCAGCAAAAGTTTGAAGTTTTTTACCGAAAACAATGGCATAAGAACCGCCCGCTTTCATAAACTCTACTTTCTGTGGTGTAAACGCAGAACTTACGTCAACCAACTCTTTATCACCATTGTAAAGTTTCTTTTCTTTAGTATTAATGGTTAGTACAGTACCCGTCTCGACAGAATAGCTCTGCTCAAGAACCGGATCGCCATTCTCATCAAGAACAGTATTACCCTCAGCATCTTTCTTTTTAACCCAATTTTTAAGGTCTAAACCAATACCGCCGGTTACGCCAACTGTTGTCAAAAAGATGGGAGAGATACCATTAGTACCTGCAACAACAGGAGCAATATTAACGAAGGGAACATAAGGGCTAGCCTGTTTACCTGCCCATAAAGCCACATTGTTAACACCAGACATACGTGAAGAACCTACGCCCATGGTGCCTTTTTCAGCAATCAACATGACTTTTTTATCAGGATGCTGTTTTTGTAACTCTAGAATTTCTTGCTGGGCTTCAGGTGAGATCAGACACTTACCATGTAACTCACGGTCAGAACGAGAATGAGCTTGATTACCCGGAGACAGTAAATCAGTGGAGATATCACCTTCACCGGCAATATAAGTGACAACTTCAACTGTCTCATCGATATCAGGTAACTTTGTAAAAAATTCTGCTTTCGAGTAGCTTTCTAGAATGTCTTTGGCGAGTGCATTGCCTCCTTTAAAGGCAGCTTCCAATTTTTCCATATCCGCTTCGTATAAGAAAACTTGGGTTTTTAAAACATCTGCAGCAGGTTTGGCAACTTGGTCGTCATCCCCCAACGCTAGGTCTAGCAATACTTCTACTGAAGGGCCACCTTTCATGTGAGATAAAAGCTCAAAAGCAAAGGTAGGTGAAATCTCTTTAACGACTGATTCGCCAAGAATAATTTCTTTTAAAAATGCAGCCTTTACGCCTGCTGCACTTGTCGTACCGGGTAAGGTGTTATATATGAAAAACTTAAGAGAGTCTTCTCTATGCTCATTAGCGGTATCTTTGATTTGTTCAATGATTTCAGCCGTTAATTCTGCACTATCAATCGGTTTGGGGTGTAATCCTTCACCCTTTCGACTTTCAATTTCTTCCATGTATTCTAAATAAACACTCATAAACACCTCTTGCTGGTCACATACGCTACAACAGTATAGTTAGTGGGGGGAAACTCGCAGGTATTTTACCTGATTTTTTATGTGCGACTAATCATTCCTTTGAATAGGCATTATTCATACAGATGATAGCAGTTAATGCAATTCATTATTTGGTTTATATTACTTATTGATGCTTTACAATCAAGTCATATAAGCCCTTTTGAAGGGGCTATATGCTTGATTATATTGTCATTGACCAATCATCCTTAGAGTAAAACTTTATCGATTTCCAGGATTAACGCTATGATCTATCGCCTCCAGTGTCTCCATGGCTGGGTTATAGTCTTCCGATCGCTGATCATCAAAGCCACTAGGATCGATAACCTGATCACGCGGGTTATCATCACTCCCCGTACCGCGAGAGGCTAAGTGTTCTTGAACCGTCGGTGGCCGTGCTTGTTCTTCTTCCTCCTCTCCTTGAATAGTACCAGGAAGACAGCTGGGGCCTTCTTCTAATCCTGGCTCTGCTACTCGGCCAGAGCCATCATCGTCACCACAAGGTTCCGGGGTAGCTGATTCTACATCATTTTTTTCACCTGTTTTTGTAGCCACAAAATCATCAATCACTTTGGCACCAGGAGCTTTATTGTAACTTCCAGTACCTTCTCCATATTCAGTAGTGCCCTCCTCTGTTTCTGTTTCAGCTTCTCCGGTCTCTGTACCACCGTCATCAGTTTCGCTGCTTTCATTACCGCTATTATCTGTATCGTTATCACCCGAATCATTACTATCAGCATCTGAATTATTATCATTATCTTCAGCTTTACTGCTTCCGCTATCGTTAGAATCATTACCCCCTTGGGACTCATTACCTGAACCTCCATTAGGGGCAGGCGTCCGACTTATTTCCGAACCGTCTGGATTCGTTACAACCGTCTCTCCAGTCTTTTGATCTACGCGTACATTCCTACCTGTAGCATTATCGTGCAAGGAGCCATCACCTTTAACTTCAATATTTTCATTCAGTAAAACCTCCTCGCCATTAGATAATGTTGCTGTGTCGGGATTGCCGTGAATGCCATGATTGACTCGAGTGCCTCCCCGATAATCACCACCACCTGGAACCCCATAACTGGAGCGCTCGCTCTCAACTCGCTCAATACCACCCACAGCCGATGGTGCACCTGTTTCAACACGCTCAATACCACCCGCAGCCGATGGAGCGCCCGTTTCAACACGTTCAATACCACCCGAAGCCGATGGTGCACCTGTTTCAACACGTTCAATACCGCCTGATGCTGATGGAAGGCCTGATTCAATACGCTCGATACCACCAGACGGTGCACGGTCATTCAAACTATGATCATTTCTTTTTAGCATACCGACTCTATCGTTTGAGTTTAAACGCTCAAAACGTTTGAGCTCTTTCATGCCGTTAAGCTCCCTTTGCCCTTCTTTTGGAAAAACTGTGCCCAATCTCCCACTATCAGGCGTAAGCGAACCTTCTGAGCGATGAGTCGATCGTTCTGCTCTAGATGTAGGTGTAGATGTAGCTCTAAACAATTTTATTTTAGGCTTTATTCGTTCACTACGAGTGAATTTAGCTTCAGTTTTTAGCGGTAAAACACTCATAGTGTTTACACCATTATTATTTTTGTTTTTCTGGCCATCATTTTGCAGTAATGGTTTTGGAGGTTTTACTTTTTGTATTTCATTATTTTTGTTAAGGGCTCCAGCATCTGCTTGTACCAGCAATAAAGCAGCCACCAAAACCAACTGACTAAACACACCACCTTTCTGTTGCTTGTTCATCCTTCTCTCCTATTAATGTATTTTGCTTCATGCGCATATCAAATTAATATACGACTAACATTTAATAGTCGTAAGAGATAAGGTTTAGGTTCATAATTTTTTATGGAAAAAGAAAAATCAAAAAGATCTTGAAAAAGCTACAGAAAGAAAGGTATCAGTGCTGCGAAGATTTATTATAAGTGTTTGATATTAACTAATAACTCGCTTAATGAGCGAATGGTTATTGTGGGCTCAATACCCCAAGGATCAAATACCGCACTAGGAGAACGTTTTACCCAAGCGGCTTTTAAGCCAGAAGATACTGCACCAATGACGTCAAAAGGATTACTCGATACCAAAAACACACTGGCTTTAGAGGCAGCTGTTTTATTAACAAGATGCTCATATACCGCTGGATTTGGTTTGAAGCTGTGAACATCTTCAACACTAATCACGTCAAGAAAATAATGTTGGATGCGCGCTTGTTTTAATAAGAGTTCGACCGCCCTCTTGGGGCCATTAGAAAACGCATACAAAGGCACGCCTTTATCCGATAAACTTTGCAAGCTATCTTTCACATCATCAAAAGCGGGCAAAATAGCATAGGCATCGAGTAAAGCGCGTTTTTGGGTTTCACTTAACAAAACATTGTAATACAAACAACAATAGTCTAATGCCTGTGCCGTACACACCGCAAAAGAATCATAGCGTTGCATCAAACCACGCCGAAAAGAATACTCTAGCTGTTTATTGCGCCACAACTGAGAAAAGTCACTCGCTTTAGGCCCAACTATGGTCGCTAGCTTAATCGATATGTTTTGGGTATCAATTAAGGTTCCGTAGACATCAAAAGCCAAGGCTATGCCCATAATACACTCTTATAATAATTTTCCAGAAATACTAACTGGAGGGTTGAACAGACAAATAATAATGAAAAAACGCTGTATCTTGCTTATACCCCAAGGATTCATACAAAGCCTGAGCCGCTATATTATCTTTTGCCGTTGATAGAGCCAAACCTTTAGCTCCATCTTGCATGGCAAAATCCTTAGCTTTATTGAGAAGTGCTCGCGCAACCCCTTTAAACCGAAATTCCTCTTGTACATAGAGGTCATTCAAGATCCATTGGTGCTGAGCGGATACCGATGAAAATGAAGGATAAAGCTGTGTAAAACCGAGGGCGTCACCCAACTCATTTTGAGCGTAGAAAAGTTGCGAGGTTTGAGTAGTAATGCGCGCTTCGATAAATGATCGAGCTAATTCAACATGACTCTTTTGACCATAAAAAATGCGATACTGATCAAAGAGTGCTGATAAGCGCTCGACATCACCCAGCCCAGCTTGTTCGATTAATATTTTCATGCGCCTATCTTACGACACGATGAGAAAATTAAAAAGCAGTGATAAAACTATCGCTCGATGAATAACGCTTATCAGCCCTAATATTGTTATGCTAAAGAATGCAAACCAAACATATTCCCTTCTGTATCAATACCTAATGAGATAAAACCATATTCACCGATAGCAAACTTAGGCTTTTCAAGCTTGCCACCCGCAGACTCGATACGAGCTTCTTCAACGGCACAATCGGTACATGAAAAATAAACTAGCACGCTATTCTGGCCCACAGGCATACCTTCCATTTTAACCAAAGCTCCCGTGGCACCGTACTGCTCCATATCACAGGGAAATGCTTTCATCGTCATACTAGGGTCACTGGGGTCCCCTAAATCACTTAACTGCACCCCAAGCACAGTTTCATAAAATTCTTGGGCTCTGGGCATATCAGCAACGTGTATATCAAACCAACCGACGGGATTACTCATAAAATTGACTCCTGTATATCATTATAAAAAAGACTAAATAAGCACTGTCCATGTATCAAACAAGTGAATTAGTCAGGGAAACGGCAGTATAAGTAGCCCCTACTGACAGCATGGTGTCAGTAGGGTTGCTTTACACTATAATTTCGTGACTTAGATCGTAAGATAAATAGGAAAATAACCATGCGGCGTGCGGATCGTTTAATTAAGTTAACCCATTTTCTTCGTAGTCGCCGTCAAGCGGTCACTGCAAAAGGCATTGCAGAAACATTTGGTATTTGTACACGGACCGTCTATCGCGACATACATGATCTAATGGATTCTGGTGTTCCGATCACCGGAGAAGCCGGTGTTGGCTATGTTATCGATAAACAATATTACCTTCCCCCCCTGACCTTTGATGCGGATGAGCTGGAAGCCATTGCACTCGGTATCAGTATGGTTCGCCAATGGACAGACGAACAGTTTGCCTCTAAAGCAGAAAACGCATTTGAAAAAATTCAAGCCGTACTACCCACAAAATTACAAGGTGAAATCGAACAAATTACAACCTATTCAATACCGACTAAAGCCCTAATACCTTGGACGGTTAGTTTTTCAGGCATACGCGAATGTATTCGTACACGACAGAAAATACACATTGATTACCGCGATGAAAAAGACCGACAAACAACGCGTACCTTAAGGCCCCTCGCTCTGCTTTTTTTCAATCCAGTCTGGCTGCTCGGTGGCTGGTGTGAAAAACGTAATGACTTTCGCAACTTTCGAATCGACCGTATTGTGAACATAGACTATAGTGAGGAAGTCTTTGAGGATGAAGAAGGGAAAGATCTTAAAGCGTATATGCTAAAAGAAGGGGAATGCAATGAGAAATAATAGTAGCTCACAAAGCGGCTATTGCCTAGCAGAAGGTTTAAGGAGCCTGAACAAGTCTGAGTGAAATTTTAGCCAGCGAAAAATCGCTCATGACTTATTCAGGCTCCTTAAGTAAGAATAGCCTTTAAAGCTGTACAATTAATTTATCTAAACGCTCTAAATCATTGATGACACGCCACTCTCCCCCGCTCTTTTGTACTTTACTTTTCCAATAATCTAAACGACTCAGATATTCCCTCGGGTCGATATTATCGGTTCTCAGCTTAGTAACATTTAAAGCGGAAACATGAATACCATCTAAGGGTAAATCAAATTTTCGAATATGCCCTTTAACCAAGTCTTCCTCTAAATCTGAAAAAATTAATACATGTTTTTCAGACGCACCCGTTTCATAAAGGTATTCAGCAGCCTGTAAAAGACCACCGCTAATATCAGTATGGCGGCTAGCGCGCCTATTACTATTAACAAAGTGGTCTAACTGTTGTTTAAAGGTACGTTTTTGAGCAATGACAGTACTGGGTCTATCGTCAAATGTGGCTTTTACCAGTATATCTTTTTCACTAAAGCTACCGCTATCGATTCGAGCAATGGCAATAGAATCACCACTATCTAAGGTAGCCAGAAGATAATTCATAATCAACTGAGCCTTGGTGATTTCTTGACTGTAAGTGCCCGATGTATCTAAGAGCAAATAAACTGCTCGATTTTTATTATTCGCTTCACCACAGCCAGTGAGCGCCATAATAAAGAATAATGCCGGTGCGATTGTGATAATGGGGGCAGACAAGATCAAAGGGATAATATGTTTCATTTTACTTCTCCTCCGCTAATTGATTTAGCATATAAGGTTCATTCTTATCATCATCTATTGTTGTCGATTTTTTAGCGCTAAAATTTCTATTTTTAATGAGAGCTCCCTTTCTGTTAAAAAGAGACTCTAACGTCAAAGGCAGCATAATCATAAAGTCATAAAGACTAACGAGTATTTTGCTGAGATGGTTAAAAAAGTTGCCCACCAAACGCGCGACAATAGCAATAAAACGTAAACAAGCTACTAATAACATCCCCATCACGGTTCGACTGGCATGTATAAAAGACTCCAAGGGAATGGCAACAAAAGCCAGAGCAAAAGGTAAAATAAAACCCATAATCATTTGCCCAATAGATGGAATCCAACGCAAGCTGGTTTCTGCTGCTGACACACTAGACGCACCTACCAAAGATTGTGTTAAGGCTTCTCTATCGAGCGCCAGTAAATCACGCATATAGGCAAGTGATGCTTCAATGCTGGCTAGTACGGTTAGGATCACCAAGGTAATGATTAACATACGTTTGCGCATCACATCATCCATGCTACCAATCACAGGAAATAAGCGAGTAATGCGCAAGCATTCCATTAAGAATAAACCCATCGCAATTTCGATCATAATAATGACTAAGGCTGCAATATCCGATATTTGTATTCCTCCAATATAACTTGTCCCCCCAACCATTTCTGCCATAGGCGTGGCAATTAGCTGAAAGTTAATCAAGCCCCCCATAATGGCGACAAGCAATACTAAACCTGAAATAAAAAATTGCGTTAGTGAAGACGATGCCAGTACCCGCATAATATCTTGATCGCCTGCGCGCATTTTTTCATAGTTGCTCATGTGATCATCGATATGCTTTGAACGTTCATCTAAACCCTCTATTTTTTCTTTCACTTTGGCTAAAGTTGTAGATGTTTCTCGCCACAAAGGTTGCATACCGCCCAATAAGCGATGTCGTTCAAGGGTATTTTTTTGAAAACTTTTTTGTGTCTCGTGATAAGCCGAATCGACTGTTTTATGAATATTTTTAAGTATTTTAGTCACCGCAGGATCACCATTGCGAGGAATAGCAGCAATGCTTTCAACTGCATCTAGCCAAGCTGGAGGTAAAGGTGGAGAGTCCGTGGCACTTTGAAAGTCCTGCTCTATCTGATCGATTGCATCACTAATCTGCCGATGCAGTGCAGGATAATTGCCTAAATCACGGGAAACAACCGTATTAACACGCACAAATTCACGCTCAATAGTACGCTCTAACTGCTCGGCTCCCGCAGCCAATAAGATGTCGCGATTGCGCTCCATCAATTGCTGCTCTACTTTGCCAATAGCACGAGATGACAAACGCATCAGACCATAAATAGCGCGCCCAGAGGAGCGCAGGACTGCATGAGCCTGCTGGCGACCGCAATACATCACGGTAACCAGTAAAAATAGCCAGATCAACAAGGAGAGGCCCAGCTGATCTGACCATAATGTTAAGATAGAAGTATTCATTCTACTCACCTATAAATTGTATATTAAAAACAGCCCCCGCCTTTATGGCAGAAGCGATAAGGTATTTATAACAATCACGGGTGAAAAATTGGTGAGAAAACGGGATATAGATCAAATGAAATACCCTCAAACTACTTTATAATCGAAGCTTTGAAGTAGTACTTGCATATCAGCTAGGCTTGTCTCAATAACACCAAACAAACAGAATCGAGTAAAAACGGCAATGGCAACTATTTTTTGGGTCGAAGATCAAACACATTGGATTAATAAGTTCAGCCCCATTCTTGAAAATAGCCAATTCGATGACGAGCCCACCACCTTAACCACCTATCGCTTTGCCAGTGCTGCTAAACAAGAAATTAGCTTACTAAAAGAATCAGATAAACCCGATATAGCCATTTTAGATGCCCACATGAGCGGTAATTCAGGTGCCGGGTTTTCAGTATCAAGAATGCTGTTAAACAAGTGGCCAGAACTACCGATCATTTTCTTATCTGAACACAGCGGCACCGAAATAGAACAAACCGCGTTAGAAGAAACAGGTGCGCAAGATTTTATTGCCAAGCACCAGCACAATATTGAAGAAGTCCTATGTTGGCGCATCAAAGCCATACTAAGAAAAACAAAACCTCAACACAAAAACCAAAACGAGATTATTCATAGCGGGGCCCTCACTATCGATTTAAGCACATGGGATGTCTATTGGCACAAACAAAAATTAATGAACCCTAACAACCCTCGTAGAGCCTTAGCGCCAACGCCCCGCAAAATATTATATTACTTGGTTCAATCCTCACCGAGGCCCCTCACTACCCAGCAAATTGCTGACAGGCTTGGTAGCGATCCCGACCGTTTTTCTTATGCAAACTATCGGCAACACATTAAAATACTGCGCCATTCATTTGATCAGGCAGAGGGAGCTAAAGGAAGCTTTATTGAGCAATGCAAACAAGGTACAGGCATTGTTACCTTTGGCGATTTGGGGGCTTACTCATGGAAAAATTAACATACAAAAAGCTGCTCTTTCCTTGGCTCAGTATCATTTTGATGACAATTGCTATTTTATTTTTATTTATTGCAGCTAACCCTTCGCTCAAAATCGCTTTACTAGCAGCATTACCCTTCTCTTTTTATCTACCTACTTTTTTATTTAACGCTTATTATCAAGCGATTGGTTTAATGGCTATATTACTCATTGTCTTTTGGGATATCGGTCGATTTTACAGCCAACGTAAGCAATATGATAATACGATCAAATCCTTAAGCCTTGCCAAAAAGAACCTACAAAATAAAGCACACACCTATGCGAGCCACTCAGATAAATTGAAATTATTTATTAGTGATCGTTTATTGGAATATATTCAATACGATGAAAAGTTTATGCACTTTAAAAACATTGCAGCTGAAGTAAGGCACAATGGTGTCATTTGTTTTGACAAAGTACAGCACGCACTCACCCTAGCCGAAACAAAAAATGCAGCAGCAGAGTATAAAGATGCCCAATCGAGCATGCGCTACTTATGGGATTTACTCGATTTATCGACTACGGATAATATTGCCTTGCATATTGGCAACTATTTATGCGAATGCGAAGAGCATTATTTTCAATCCATTTTGCAAGACAACAAAAAAATAGCAGCACAGTCGCCCTATCAAGCTACATTTTTAGCCGATCAAGTATTAACCGAATGTTTACAGCTCTTGGTAGATGGACCTCATATACTGAGCAACAACACCAATAGTGAGGTGATAAAATACCAAGACACTCAATTCAAGCTCAGTATTGAACGCAATATTGAAATGCTAGGGAACCCGAACCATCTACGCTTACTATTTGAAAACCTGATTAATAATGCCCAGTTTTATCATAAAAAAACAAGCAACGGCTCCAAACTCACCAGACCTATTGTTCTTGATTTAAAAAAGAGCAACGACGCCATGCATTTTCGGCTCTATAATTATGGACAATCGATACCAGAGGAAAAGAAAGACAAGATATTTCAACTAGGCTATTCCAGCCGGCGTAAAAAAGAGCATCACGGCAAAGGTTTAGGGCTTTATTTTGTTAATAGTATTGTCCAAGGCTATGAAGGTAGTATTAAATTCGACAATATAAAAAATAATCAAGAGGCCTATATTGCTACATTTTACGGAGAAAATGGTGAAGAAAACTCAATAGGCTTTAGCTTAACACTAGCGCACAAAAAACCCGCTATTATATTAGATAAAGTAATTGAATCAGACACCACCAGCTTAACGAATACAGATAAAAATACGGCAGAACCAGATAATAAATATTTAGAGAAAAACCGAGAATACAAAAGAATAGAACAGAAAATCGCTTTTAACATTATCAAAATAGAACTCTTATCCAGTTATTCGAGAACGCTATACACTGTGCATATTTCTGATGCAAAAAAAGAATCTATAGAGACTATCGAGAATGACTTGGGCATTAGCATATGGAATATAAAAACCAAAAAACAACGCCATGCTACTCAGGTACTTATCACGCCTCTTGATATCAGTGGTGTTGTATTTTCAACAACACTACCTACAGCTCAATCAAGGCTAGACTATGATGAATACCAAAGCCAAGAAAATGAGATCGATATAAACGATGAAATAGATAATCTAGCAATATTATCCAGAGAAAGAGAATTTAAAGATTATTAACCAACAATTCACTGGGCGTTAAGCCAAGGTGTTTCTTAAATACCATTGTCATATGAGAATGAGAAGAAAAACCACTGGCAAATGCAATTTCACTGAGGCCACTGCCTGATTGATATAGGCGATGCGTACGATAACGAGCATAAGCCAATCGTCGCTGAATTACATAATCAAAAGGTGAAACACCCACACTGGCTTTAAATACCCTAGAAAAATGGCCCGCTGACACATCAAGGGTTTGAGCCATTTTAATCACAGACAAAGGCTGGTCAATATTGGCGTCAATAAAATCATCCAGCCTCTTGAGTTGCTTGGGTGTAAAGGGAAAGCGTATATTTTTTTTAGCTGGCGTTAATTGTGGTGTCAAATAATCAAACAGTGTTTCTAGCAACAACGGCTCCACTTCAATTCCTGCAATTAAGCTCAAGCGAAGCTTTCTGGCAATAGAAACCGCCTTTGCCGTCACCACTTGAGTGATTGCCTCATTGCAATCAATTGCTGACAGCAACTCAGGAACAATACTCAATTTAAGATATTCTCCCCCCTGCTCCGACTCTGAAAAAACATCACACCCAGCGGGAATAAACGCAAAAGAATGGGCCTGCCTTTGAAAATCTTGACGCCTATCTGTACCAAAAGCATGGATACCTGTCTGTGTATCAAAAGCAAAACCAATAATATGCGACTCTGGCCGATAGGAGGCGGAGTACGGGCTAGCAGGAAGTAGCTCAATACCAGAGGAACCAATACAACGCGAGCGTATAGGCTCAACAGGATAGATATCTTGGTGTTTAATCGTCATGGCTTAAATTTATGACAAACAATAAATTTAATCAACAAAGATCAGTATTTTGATAGTCTTAACCCAATCACATTCAATAAACTAAAAACAGGATAACCACTCTAATTAAGGCCAAAAGAACAGGATACATTATGTCGCTTTTCTCGTTAAACGAATTAGAAGATGCTGCTCACACTATTTATCAGCAAATGCCCGCAACCCCCCAATATAGCTGGCCCCTCATTAATGA